>DATHRZ010000044.1:0-126980 GCA_035464655.1 Gemmatimonadota bacterium | reverse complement strand
GGTCCCATCCCGAACCCGGCAGTTAAGCCCCTCAGCGCCGATGGTACTGCGGCTTCGCCGTGGGAGAGTAGGTCGCCGCCAACCCCTCACACCCAACAGCCCCCCGGAGCCCTCGCTCCCGGGGGCTGTTCGCGTTTCCCGAAGGGGCAGCCACTGCGAAACTCTTCCCCCACACAGTATGTTGAACAGGTAGAAACTAGCCCCCCAAATCCGGTCCTGCGCGGCCAGCAGCCGCCCGGAGACGGACCAGCTCATAGAAACGAGGGAGACCACCGTGGAGAAGCAGCAGCTCATCGACCGACTCAACGAAGACCTCGCCGGCGAGCTCGGCGCGATCATTCAATACCTGACGTACGCCGCCAAGTCGACCGGACCGTACCGTCCGCAGCTCGTCGACTTCTTCATGGCCGAGGTGCCCGACGAGCAGGGGCATGCGACCTTCCTGGCCAACAAGATCGTCGCGCTCGGTGGCGAGCCGACGACGGAGCCGCGTCCGGTACCGGCGGCCGACGGCAACAAGGAAATGATGCAGCAGGTCCTCGAGGCCGAGCGCCGGGCCGTCAAGGACTATACGCTGCGCGCCAGAGAGGCCGAGGAGTATGGTGACAAGGGCCTGGCGGTTCAGCTCGAAGACATCGTCGCGGACGAGTCGGGGCACGCCGAGGAGACCGAGCGGATCCTCCGGGACTGGCCGCTCTGAGGCGAGGGGTGAACGCCCCGACTGAAGCGCACAGGTCCGGTTTCGTGGCCCTGGTCGGCCTGCCCAACGCCGGTAAATCGACCCTCGCCAATCTTCTTACCGGCGAAGCCTTGAGCATCGTTACGGCGCGGCCACAGACCACCCGTCAGCGGGTGACGGCCATTCTGACTCTTCCGGGCCACCAGGCCGTGTTCGTCGACACCCCCGGGCTCCTCGAGCCGCGCTACCTCCTGCACGAGTCGATGCAGGATGAAGCGCGCGGAGGGGCCCTCGACGCCGATGTGCTCGTGTACGTGGCCGATCTGGGGTACGAGCGCAGCCTCGAACACGCGGCGGACTACGCGCCGCCCGCGTCGCCGCGAACCATCCTGTGCCTGAACAAGCGCGATCGGGTGGACGAGGCGACGTCGGCTTCCGTGAGAGCCGCGTTCGAGGCTTCCGGCGACTGGGAGGCCGTGATTCCGACGACGGCTACGACGGGCGAGGGAGTGGACGCCCTGCGTGACGCGGTCCTTCGGCGTCTGCCGCCGGGCCCGCCCTACTACCCGGCCGACGAGGTCGCCACGGCGCCAGTACGCTTCTTCGTGGCCGAGAAGATCCGGCAAGTCTGCTTCGAGGAACTCGGGCAGGAGCTCCCCTACAGCCTGGCGGTGGGAATCGAGGAGTATCGAGAGGGATCCGAGCCCCTCTACATCGCGGCCACGATCTTCGTGGAGCGGGAGTCGCAAAAGGGCATCGTGATCGGGAAGGGCGGACGGACGATCCGCCGGATCGGGATCGGGGCGCGAAGGTCGATCGAACCTTTCGTCGGCGAGCGCGTGTATCTCGACCTCCGCGTGAAGGTGCTGGCGAACTGGCGCAAGAATCCGGGCAAGCTTAAGCTTCTTGGATACCCCGTGGCATCTGGCTGATGGCTCCGAAACCCGCATCTCTCCGCCGAGAAGGACCATATGGCGCTCGACACTCGACTTCTCGAGATCATCGTCTGCCCCAGGTGCCGTGGCGAACTCGCGTACGACGAGGAGAAGTCCGAACTGCGTTGCCCGGAATGCCGGCTCGTGTACAGGATCGATGGCGATATCCCGATCCTGCTGATCGATGAAGCCGTTCCGTATTAGCGCCGTTAGCGGGATCCGCGCGGCCGGCGTCCTGGTGACCCTGGCTGCCCTCTCACTCCTTCGTCCGACCGGGGTCTCGGCGCAGTCCGGTCCGGAGGCGTCCGATGCGGCTTCGGCCACCGAGGCCGCGACCTTCCTGCTCATCCCGCTCGGGGCGCGCAACGTCGGATTCGGAGGCGCGACCGCGGGTGCCATGGGCGACGTCGAAGGCGCCGTATGGAATCCGGCGGCGCTCGCCGGCATCGACGAGTGGGCGGTCTATTATCATGGTGCCGACGATTTCGGCACCTCGACGCATGCCGTGGGTGGGGTTACCTCGTGGGGCGCCACGAAGGTTGGCCTGTCGCTGCTGGCCGTCGACCTGGGCACGATCGATGGTCGAGATGCCGCGAACAATCCGATCGGCACCATCGATATGGCCAACACGCTGGCGATATTGACGCTAGCAAGGTCCATATCATCCCAGTTCGACATCGGAGCAAGCTACAAGTTCGTGCGCCTCGGGGGGTCGTGCCAGGGCTGCACGGGACTCGAACCCGACGCGACGGGGCACGCATTCGACGTCGCCGTGTCGGCCCGGCCGGACGTGTTCGAGCGGCTCCGCGTCGGCTTGATCCTGTCGAACCTCGGGGGCGGCATGTCGCTGCGCTCCGATGGGCCGAGCGATCCGCTTCCGGCTCGCGTGCGGTTGGGCGGTGAGATCGACATCCTGGGGCCGTCCGTCGACCGCGAGGTGGAACTCCGGGCGCGTGCGGACGTGCAACAGACCTTCACCGAGTTCGACGACGTCGATCTGTTCGCGGGCGCCGAGGTGGGCTACCGATCGATCGCCTTCGTACGGATGGGCTACGCGGCCACGGGCACGGGACGCAGCGGTGCGTCGCTGAGTGTGGGCGTGCGGCACCGCGGTTTCGGTCTCGATGTGGGACGCCGGTTCGACGACTTTTCCGACTTCGAGTCGGGTTTTCCCTTCCAGCTTTCGGTGTCCTATGAGCCCTGATCGCCCTCCCGTCGAACGGGACAAAGTTCTCGAGTTCCTGCGCGCGACGGCGAATCGCCCGATGCGGGCGAAGGAGCTGGCCCGGGGGCTCGAAGTCAGCCAGGAGGACTACCGCGCGTTCCGCCGGTTGCTCGATACGCTCGAGGCCGACGGTGCGATCGTTCGCCAGCGTAAGGGGCGCTACGCCGTACCCGAGCAGTTCGATCTCGTACCCGGGCGCCTGCAGGTGACGCGCAAGGGCGACGGGTTCGTCATCCCCGACGAACCGGGCGAGGACGACGTGTTCGTTCCGGCGCGGAACCTCGAGACGGCCGTGGACGGCGACCGCGTCCTCGCCCGGATCGAGCAGCGGCCACCGGGGCGCAACCCGGCGGGTCGCATCGTCCGGGTCGTGGAGCGCGCGTGGACGCAGATCGCCGGCATCTACCATCCGAAGGAGGGATACGGCTTCGTCGTCCCGCAGGAGCCCGATATCGGCACCGATGTCTTCATCCCCGCCGGGAGCTCGGGCGACGCCACGGACGGCGACGTCGTGGTCATCACGATCGAGAACTGGGGCGAAGGGCGTCCGTCTCCGGTCGGGCGCGTCGAGCAAGTCCTCGGCCCGCAGGGTGGAGCCGGGGTCGACGTACTCGCCATACTCATCGGCCATCAGCTCGCGCTCGACTTCCCGTCCCGCGTGCAGGACGAAGCGGAGAAGATCTCACGCCAGGGAATCCGGCCAGAGAGCCTGCACGACCGCGAAGACCTGCGCGACCGCCTTACGTTCACGATCGACCCGGCGGATGCACGCGACCACGACGATGCGATCTCGGTGTACGAGCTCGACGACGGCGAGGTCGAGATCGGCGTCCACATCGCCGACGTCTCGTGGTATGTGAAGCCCGGCAGCGCGATCGACCAGGAAGCCGAGGAGCGGGCGACCAGCGTCTACCTCGTCGACCGCGTCGTCCCGATGCTGCCCGAAGAGCTGTCCGCCGGCCTGTGCTCGCTCGTGCCCGACGAAGACAGGCTGACCATGACCGTGCTGTACCGGATGGACATGGCCGGCAACGTGAAGGAGGCCCGGGCGATGCGGAGCGTGATTCGCAGCCGGGCCCGCCTGTCGTACGAGGATGCGAACGCTATGCTCGAGGCCCCCGCCGCAGACGAGACGTCGGCCGCCATGCATACCCTTCGCAAGGTGTGCCGCGGCATCCGGGCACGGCGCGCCGAACGCGGATCGATCGACTTCGCCCTGCCGGAGACCTACGTCGAGCTCGACGACGACGGAATGCCGACGGCCATACGACCGCGTCCCCGGCTCGAGACGAACCGCATCGTCGAGGACCTGATGATCCTCACCAACGAGACGGTGGCCCGCATCGGCGAGCAGCACGAGCTGCCGGTCCTGTACCGCATCCACGAGCCGCCCTCGGAAGACCGGCTCGAAAGCCTGCGGCGCGTGGCGGGGGTGTTCGACGCGCCCCTCACGGCAGACCCGGTCCGCCCGCCCGACGTGGCCCGTCTGGTCGAGAAGATGGCCGGTCGCCCGCAGGAGTACCTGGTCTCGATGGTGGCCCTGCGCAGCATGAAGCAGGCGCGCTACTCCACGCGCAACGTCGGGCACTTCGGCCTCGGATCCGACGCCTATCTGCACTTCACGTCCCCGATCCGCCGCTATCCCGACCTCGTCGTCCACCGGGCGCTCGTCCGCTGGCTGGCCGGAAAGGACGCCGAGGTCGATCTCGAGGCGCTGGAGCGAACCGCGCGGCACACGTCGGAGCGGGAGCGGCGGGCCGAAGCGGCCGAGCGCGATTCCGTCGAACTGAAGAAGATCCAGTACATGACACGCCACCTCGGCGACACCTTCGAGGGCACCATCGCCGGCGTGACCGGCTTCGGGATGTTCATCCTGCTCGACGAGGTTCTCGTCGAGGGGCTAGTCCGGCTGAGCTCCCTGGTCGACGACTATTACCACTACGACGAGGAGAGCTGGTCGCTCACGGGCCGGCGTTCGAAGCGTCGCTTCCAGCTCGGCGACCGCGTCGAGGTGCAGGTCGCGCGCGTCGATCCCGAGTCGCGGGAAATCGATCTCGAGCTCCTGAAGGGTCCGCTTGACCCGGGTCGGTCGCGGGACTAGACTCGCCCCCGTGTTCGACGGGTCCTTCGCGCCGCGCGGGGGGCCCGCGTTTTCGTTCCGGGACACTCCAGGGAGACGACCATGCCGGTATCCGAAGCCGTTCGCGAACAACTCCGCGAACACGCCCAGCGTCTCGATGAGCTTCGGGGGTTTCTTTGACATCGATGCCAGGCAGGAAGAGATCCTCGGGCTGGAAGAAAGCATGGCCAGGCCGGGATTCTGGGATCAGCAGGAAGAGGCTCGGAGGGTCATAGAGCGCTCGCAGGAGCTTAAGGCGTGGACCGAGCCGTTCTCGGCGATCGCCGGGCGCATCGCCGAGCTCGAGGAGATCGCCGATCTCCTGTCCGACGCCGACGATGCCGAGCTCGAAGCTGAGTTCGAGCGGGGCACGCGCGAGGTCGGCCGGCAGCTCGACGCCCTCGAGCTCAGGAACATGCTCCAGGGCGACGACAGTCACCGGAACGCCCTCCTCGTGATCCACCCGGGCGCCGGCGGCACCGAATCGCAGGACTGGGCCGAGATGCTCGTCCGCATGTACACGCGTTACGCCGAGCAGCGCGGGTGGAACGTGGACGTGCTCGAAGCGCAGGCGGGCGAGGAGGCGGGCCTGAAATCGGCCACCCTCGAGATCTCGGGCGACCATGCCTACGGTTACCTCGCGGCGGAGAACGGTGTGCACCGCCTCGTCAGGATCTCGCCATTCGATTCGCAGGGCCGGCGGCACACGTCGTTCGCCTCCGTGTTCGTCTATCCCGTGGTCGACGACGACATCGAGATCGACATCAACGAGTCCGACCTCCGCATCGACACGTATCGCGCTTCGGGAGCCGGCGGCCAGCACGTCAACAAGACCGATTCGGCCGTCCGCATCACCCACGAGCCGACGGGCATCGTCGTCGCTTGCCAGCAGGAGCGCAGCCAGCACAAGAACAAGGCGAAGGCGATGAAGATGTTGAAGGCGGCGCTGTACAAGAGAGCCGAAGAGGAAAAGAACGCCGAGCGGCAGAAGCTCGAAGACTCGAAATCCGACATTGCCTGGGGGAACCAGATCCGCTCCTACGTGCTCCAGCCCTATACGATGGTGAAGGATCACCGCACCGAGGTCGAGGTCGGCAACGCGTCCGGCGTGCTCGACGGCGATCTCGATCCGTTCATCGAGGGATACCTGCGGCGCAAGGGCGGGGGAGTCACCGCGTGAACGACGCCGACCCGGGGCTGCGCGACGGGCTGCCGATCAGGGAGTGGTACGCATCGGAGGACCGCCCGAAGCCGATGCGCGACCGTTACGCGAAGCTCCTGCGGCTGCGCGAGCTGGGCGTCGAACCCTACGCCTATTCCTTCGAGCCGTCGCACGAACTCGACGCCGCGCTCGCCGCCTTCGACGATGACTCCGAGCCCGGACGGGTCGCGGTCGCGGGACGGCTGATGTCGATGCGCGACATGGGACGCAGCGCGTTCGCCCACCTCGGCGACCGCACCGGCCGCCTCCAGGTCTACTTCAAGCGCAACGAGCTCGACGAGCGCGACAGCGAAGTGCTCGATCTGCTCGACCTCGGAGACTGGGTGGGTGTCGAGGGCGAGCTCTTCCGGACGCGGACCGGGGAAGTCACGGTGAAGGTCGAACGCCTGCTCCTGCTGTCGAAAGCGCTGCGGCCACTGCCGCTCGGAAAGACCGAGGTGCTCGACGACGGAACCGAGGTCGTGCACAGCGGATTTTCCGACGTCGAGATGCGCTACCGACAGCGCTATGCCGACCTCGCCGTGAACCCGTCGGTGCGTGAGGTGTTCGTCGCCCGCACCCGCATCGTTCGCGCGCTGCGTCGCCTGCTCGACGAGGAAGACTACCTCGAGGTGGAGACACCGATTCTGCAGCCGCAGTACGGGGGCGCGCTGGCCCGTCCGTTCACCACGCACCACCATTCGCTCGATCGGACGATGTACCTCAGAATCGCCGACGAGCTGTACCTCAAGCGCCTGCTGGTGGGGATGCTCGATCGCGTCTACGAGATCGGCAAGGACTTTCGCAACGAGGGGCTCGACCGCACGCACAATCCCGAGTTCACGATGCTCGAGGCCTATGCGGCGTTCACCGACTACGAGGGCATGATGGGCCTGGCCGAGCGCCTGGTGCTCGCGGCGGCCGGCGAGGTGCTCGAAGCGCCCCGGGTGGAGTGGAACGGGACCTCGATCGACCTGTCGGCTCCCTGGGAGCGCATCACCTTCTTCGAGGCCATCGAACGGGGCGCGGGGTTCGACGCCCGCGCCGCGTCCGACGACGAACTGCGCGCGGCGCTGTCGGGCCGGGTCGAGGACGCCGGCGACCTGTCGCGCCCGAGGCTGCTCGACGAGATGTTCGGCGGGTTCGTCGAGCCGACCCTGAGCGATCCGACGATCGTCTACGACTACCCGATCGAGATGAGTCCGCTCGCCAAGCCGAAGCGGGGCGACCCGGGGCTGGCCGAACGTTTCGAGGTGATCGTCGGTGGTACCGAGCTCGTCAACGCGTTCAGCGAGCTGAACGACCCGGTCGATCAGTGGGAACGGTTCAGCGCCCAGGCCCGGGCGCGGGCGGCCGGCGACCTCGAGGCCCCGGAGATCGACGCCGACTATGTGAGGGCGCTCGAGTACGGGCTGCCGCCGACCGGCGGCCTCGGGCTCGGCGTCGATCGCCTCGTCATGCTTCTCACCGGGCAGTCCGCCATCCGCGACGTGCTGCTCTATCCGGTGCTGCGCGATGAGCGCGCCTGATGCGGGGCCGCCCCGGGCAGCGTCCCGCCGGCGGCTCCAGTGGAAGATCGCTCGTCGTTACCTCGCCAGCCGAAGGGGCCGCGGCTTCCTGTCGCTGATCACGCTGATCGCGATCGGTGGCGTGGCGGTCGGGGTGATGGCGCTCATCGTCGTGATCTCGGTCATGTCGGGGCTCCAGACCGATCTGCGCGAAAAGATTCTCGGGGCGAGCGCCCACATCACCGTGCTCGAGCGCGGCCAGGGGGGCCGGATGGAGGCGTGGCGATCGGTGCTGTCGATCGTGCGCGAGGACGAGGCGGTGGTCGCGGCCGCGCCGTTCATCTACACGGAGGCGGGCCTGAGTCCTCCGGAAACCAACTACGGCGAGGGTGCCGTGTTCCGCGGTCTGGCGGGGGACGAGGAGTCTCTCGGGGTGACGGAGATCGACGAACACCTCATCGCGGGCCGGATGCCGTTCGACCCGACGGAATCGGGCAGGCCCGGCATCGTGCTCGGCGTGACTCTCGCCCAGCGCCTCGGGCTGCGACCCGGCGACCCGGTCACGGTGGTCGCCTTGCACGGTGCAGAGGTAACGCCGACCGGCTTCCAGCCACAGATGCGCTCGTTCGAAGTGACGGGAATCTTCGAGACGGGCCTGTATCAGTACGATACGAAGTTCACGTACGCGGACCTCGAGGTGGCGGCCGACCTCCTGCGCATGGAGGACTTCGTGACCGGGGTCGAGCTCAACGTCGAAGATCCGTGGCGCTCACCCGAGGTGGCCGAGCGGCTTGGAGAGCAGCTCGGTTTCAACTACAGGGTCGAAGACTGGCAGCGCCAGAACGCGAGCCTGTTTTCGGCCCTGAAGCTCGAAAAGTACGCCATGGGGATCATTCTTCTGCTGATCGTGCTCGTGGCGTCATTCAACATCGTCTCGACCCTGATCATGGTCGTGCGCGACAAGATTCGTGAAATCGGGATTCTGCGCACGATGGGGATGCGGGCCGACGACGTGACGGCGATTTTCGTCTTGCAGGGGGTGGCGATCGGCCTGATCGGCACGGCGCTCGGACTGCTGACGGGGATCGGGCTGGCCTGGCTGCTCGACACCTATGAGTTCATCACGTTGCCGGGCGACGTATACTTCATCGACCGCCTTCCGGTCGACATCGATCCGATCGACGTCGGCATCATCGCGCTGGCCTCCCTCGCGATCTCGCTGCTGGCCACGATCTATCCCTCGCGTCAGGCTGCCCGCTACACGCCGGTGGAGGCGATCCGCCATGACTGAGACGGCCGGAGTGCCGACGCAGGCGCCGCCGATCGTCGCGGAGGGCGTCAAGCGCACGTTCCGCGGGGCCACGGGCAATGACATCCACGTGCTGCGCGGACTGGATCTCACGGTGGCCAGGGGCGAGACGATCGCCGTGGTCGGACCGAGCGGGTCGGGGAAGTCGACCCTGCTTCATATCCTGGGCGGGCTCGATCTTCCGTCGGCCGGACGCGTCGCCCTCGGGGGCCGCGACCTCGGAGCGTTGCCCGACGCCGAACTGGCGGAACTGCGGAATCGTTTCGTCGGTTTCGTATTCCAGTTCCACCACCTGCTGCGCGACTTCACGGCGCTCGAGAACGTGATGATGCCCCTCTGGATCGCAGGGGTGGCCGAGTCGTCCGCGGTCGCGCGCGCCCGCGCCCTGCTCGAGCAGGTCGGCCTCGCCGAGCGGCTGCATCATCGTCCGTCGAAACTATCGGGCGGCGAGCAGCAGCGAGTGGCGGTCGCGCGGGCCCTGGCGGCCGAGCCCCCCGTCTTGCTGGCCGACGAGCCCTCGGGTAACCTTGACATCGATACGAGCGAGCGGCTTCACGAGGCGCTGTTCGAGCTCGTCAAGAGCCACGGAACGGCGCTCGTAGTCGTAACGCATAATCCGTCGCTCGCCCGGCGGACCGACCGGATCCTCAGCCTCGAAGGTGGGATCCTGCGCCCCGTGGATCGGGCCGGGCTGCGCGACCTTCGGGATTGATCGGACCACAAAGACATGCTGTGCGAGGACTGCCGGGAAAGGGAAGCCGAGCTTCAGTTGACCGCCATCATCGATGGCGCGATGCGGACGCTCGACCTGTGCTCGGCCTGCGCCTCCGCGCGGGGGCTGTCGGCCGGCTCGTCGGCGCCGGCGCCGCTCGCCGACTTCCTGGCGCAACTCGGGCCCGAGGCGACGGCCGGCGGTGAAGACTCGAGCGAACCGTGTCCCTACTGCGGGATCACCGAGCAGGACTTCCGCCGCACCGGCCGGCTCGGCTGCCCGCAGTGCTACGCGCACTTCGAACCTCAGCTCCGCAGCCTGCTCCGCCGCCTGCACGGATCGCCACAGCACGTCGGCAAGCTCTACATGAGCGCCGGATCCGAGGCAGGCGATCGCATCGCGCGCCTGTCCGCCATGCGGCGCCGACTTCAGCGAGCCGTCAACACGGAAGACTTCGAGCTCGCCGCCGAGCTGCGCGACCGGATCCACGAAATGGAGGGCGCCGAGTGATTCGCCCGGGTGGCGACATCGAGTCGCGCGGCCTGAACTGGGCGGCCGTCGGGGGCGAGGCCGGCGACATCGTCGTCTCGAGTCGCGTGCGCCTGGCCCGGAACCTCCAGGGCTACCCGTTTCCCGGCCGGGCGTCGGCGGAGGACCGGGCGCGAGTGCTCGAAAGCGTGCGAGCGGCACTGGGCGAGATCGCCGGATCGGCCGACGTCGAGTTGTGGGAGATGGGTGACCTCGACGTACGCGAGCGCGATCTCCTGGTCGAGCGTCACGTGGTCAGCCGCGAGCTGGTGGGCGAGAACGAGCCGCCCTCGCACGCCGGTCTGGCGCTGTGGGTGGACGAGACGGCCGGTCTGATGATCAACGAGGAAGACCACATTCGGCTGCAAGCCCTGACGGGAGGCTTCGAGCTCGAGGAGACATGGCGGACCGTGGACCGACTGGACGAAAGGCTGGGCGAACTGCTGCCGTACGCCTTCCATCACGAGTACGGTTTCCTGACCGCGTGCCCCACGAACGTCGGCACCGGCCTCCGGGCTTCGGTGCTCGTCCACCTCCCGGGTCTGGTGCTGACCAAGGAGATCCGCAAAGTTCTGGAGGGGATCGGACAGGTCGGCCTGACGTACCGCGGGCTGTACGGCGAAGGTTCCGAGGTCGTGGGCAACCTGTTTCAGGTGTCGAACCAGACGACGCTCGGCAAGGAGGAGGAAGAGCTGGTCGGTCACCTGACGCGGGTGGTCGGCAAGGTCGTCGACTACGAACGCAGCGCGCGCAGCCGGATGCTCCGCGAAGCGCCCGGTATCCTCGAGGACAAGGTGTGGCGGGCATACGGCATCCTGCGCCACGCCCGGAGCCTCGGCGCCGAGGAGATGATGAACCTGCTGTCGGCCCTGCGATTGGGGATTTCGCTGAAACTTCTCCGATCGCCGAGGGTAGAGACGCTCAACGAGATTCTGGTCTTCGGACAGACTGCACATCTCGAGGAAGCGGCGGGCGGAGCGCTGGGCGAAGTCGAGGGGGACGCCGCCCGCGCAGCCTACGTCAGAACCCGCCTTCAATCCGACGAATCGTAACCCGGCGGCCCGGGGTCGCCACGAGGACTGGATGAATTACAACTTCACGGATCGCGTTCGGAAAGTGCTGGGGATGGCGCGCGAGGAAGCCGTCCGCCTGCAGCACGACTACGTCGGGACCGAGCACATTCTGCTCGGACTGATCCGGGAAGGGGACGGGGTCGCCGCCGAGGTTCTGCGCAATCTCGCCGCCGACCTCGACGAGGTGCTGCAGCGGGTCGAGGACAACATCCGGCCGGGCAAGTCCACCACGCCGATCGGCGAGTTGCCCTATACGACGCGTGCCAAGAAGGTGCTCGAGTACGCGATGGCCGAAGCCCGCGAGTTGAACCACAGCTACGTAGGCACCGAGCACCTGCTGCTCGGTCTGCTTCGCGAGGAGAAGGGCCTCGCGGCGAAGGTGCTCGGTCACCTGGGGATCGGCATCGAAGAGGCGCGCGCCGAGATGCTCAAGCTGCTCGGCACCGAGGTCTCCCAGGCCGAGTCGTCCAGCAGTTCGCCGCCGGGAGCCTCGAAGGCCGACTCGAAGTCGAAGACGCCCGCGCTCGATCACTTCTGCCGCGACCTCACGGAGCTCGCGCGGGACGACCGCCTCGATCCGACGATCGGCCGGGCCGCCGAGATCGAGCGCGTCATGGAGGTGCTGTCGCGCCGCAAGAAGAACAATCCCGTGCTGATCGGCGAGCCCGGCGTCGGGAAGACGGCGATCGTCGAGGGTCTCGCCCAGCAGATCGTCCGTGGCGAAGTGCCCGACAGCCTGAAGGATCACCGCGTTCTGGCGCTCGACATGGCCGCCGTGATCGCGGGCACGAAGTATCGCGGGCAGTTCGAAGAGCGGCTCAAGGCGATCGTCAACGAAATCTCCCAGACCGACGGGATCATCCTGTTCATCGACGAGCTGCACACCCTGGTCGGGGCCGGCGCCGCGGAGGGGGCGATCGACGCATCCAACATGCTCAAGCCCGCCCTCGCGCGCGGCGAGTTGCAGTGCGTCGGCGCCTCGACGCTCAACGAGTACCGTAAGCACATCGAGAAGGACGGGGCGCTCGAGCGGCGCTTCCAGACGGTGATCGTCGAGCCCCCTTCCGTCGAAGAGACCATCGAGATCCTCAAGGGGCTCCGACGCCATTACGAGGATCACCACAACGTCGAGGTGCCCGACGAATCGATCGTCGCCGCGTCGAAGCTGGCCGACCGATACATCACCGACCGCTTCCTGCCCGACAAGGCGATCGACGTGATCGACGAGGCGGGCGCCCGGTCGCGGCTCGGAGCCCAGGTACCGCCGCCCGAGGTCCAGGAGCTCCGCGAAGCGCTCGAGGAGATCAGCGAGCAGAAGGACCAGGCGATCCGCGACCAGGACTTCGAGCTCGCCGCCCAGCTTCGCGACCGCGAGAAGGAGCTGCAGGCCGAGATCAAGCGCACCCGGTCGGAGTGGGAACGCGGCCAGGTGGAGAACCGCCCGGTCGTCGACGAAGAGGCGATTTCGTTCATCGTCTCCCGCTGGACCGGCATCCCCGTGAACCGCCTGCGCGAAGAGGAAACCGAGCGGCTGCTGCGCATGGAAGAGGAGCTTCACGAGTCGGTCGTCGGGCAGGACGAGGCGATCACGGCGCTCAGCCGTGCCATCCGGCGGACGCGCGCCGGTCTCAAGGACCCCGATCGACCGATCGGAAGCTTCATATTCTGCGGTCCGACCGGCGTGGGAAAGACCGAGCTCGCCCGTCAGCTCGCCCGCTTTCTGTTCGCCGACGAGAGCGCGCTCATCCGGGTCGACATGTCGGAGTACATGGAGAAGTTCTCCGTCAGCCGACTCATCGGCGCGCCTCCGGGTTACGTCGGGTACGAAGACAGCGGTGCGCTCACGAAGGCCGTGCGCAGACGCCCGTACAGCGTGATCCTGCTGGACGAGATCGAGAAGGCACATCCCGACGTGTTCAACATTCTGCTCCAGGTGCTCGACGAAGGTCGCCTGACCGACAACTACGGTCGGGTGATCGACTTCAAGAACACCGTGCTGATCATGACGTCCAACGTGGGGGCGCGAGACATCGCGGGAACCAAGTCCCTCGGCTTCACGCCCGAGCAGGCCGGGATCGACTACGAGAAGATGGCGGAACGCGTCCGCGACGAGATCGACCGGACGTTCACGCCCGAGTTCCTGAACCGGCTGGACGAGGTCATCGTGTTCCACCCGCTGTCCAAGGAACAGATTGGCGAAATCGTTCACATCATGCTGCGCGAGGTCCAGAAGCGACTGGCCGAGGAACAGCTCTCGCTGCGGCTCGACGACGCCGCCGTGGAGTTCCTCGTCGACAAGGGGTACGACGACAAGTTCGGCGCGCGACCCCTCAAGCGGACGATTCAGCGCTACGTCGAGGACGCTCTGTCCGAGAAGATTCTGATGGCCGAGTTCGCCAGGGGCGACGAGATCCTGGTGGAAGTCGGCCCCGATTCCGAAACGCTGGCATTCAGGGCCGTGTCGCCGACATCCGCCCAGTGACGATTACGAACCACGCGCGCGGCGCCCTCGCCCTCGCCACCTTCGCTCTGGCGGGGGTGTCGGCCTTGAAGGCCCAGGACGTACCTGCCCAGGAACAGCCGATCTACCAGGTCGAGGTCGACAGCGTCGTCGTCCGGGGCGTCGACCGCTACTCGCCCGAGAGCGTGGTGCGCATCGCGCGCCTGCGCGTCGGCCAGCTCGTCAACGGACCCGACGTCCAGGAAGCGATTCAGCGCCTGTTCGCGACCGGAGAGTTCTCCGACGTGCGGATCAGCGTTACGCCCGCCGATCCGGCGATCTTCTACATCGAACTGGAAGAGCGTCCGCTGATCGGAGCCTACCGGTTCGAGGGTCTCGAGCATGTCAGCGGATCGACGGTGCGCGATTCCGCCGACCTCGTCGCTGGCGCCGCGATCGATCCGTCGAAGATCGCGCGCGCCCGCGTGTTGATTCGCGAAATGCTCGCCGACGTCGGGTTCCCGCGCGCCGAGATCGATACGGCGATGGCGCCCGACCCGTCCGGGATCAACCAGTACGACTTCGTGTTCGAGGTCGACGAGGGACCGCGGCTCGCGCTCGCACGGGTCGAGTTCGTCGGCAACGAAGCCGTGTCGGATGACGAGTTGCGCGGCGCGATGCGGACGTCGGAAGAGGGGTTCTTCTGGTTCCGCCCCGGCGAGCTGCACCAGGACGAATACCGACGCGATCTCGCCGAGCGCATCCCGGCCACGTACGGCAGCCGGGGCTACATCGACTCCGAGGTGCTCGGCGACTCCGTGGTGATCGACACGACCACGGGGAAGGGCCGCATCGAGATTCGCGTCGAGGAAGGCGAACAGTACCGGATCCGCTCCTTCCGGATCGAACAGAACCGGCGGTTTCCGACGTCGCAGCTCAACGCCTACTTTCCGCCGGCTCGCGGAGGCCTCTTCGACGAGTTCGGCGAACCGATCGACGAACCGCCGGTCTTCGACCGTTCCGCCTTCGAGGCGGCGACCGGTGACGTCAGTGACCTGTACCGCGACGCCGGATACCTTCAGGCGTTCGTCGAGCCCCGGATCGAGCGGCATCCGCCGGACAGCGTCTACGCCTATCCGACCGTCGAGCTGCTGTGGCTGATCATCGAGCGCCAGCCGTCGCACATGCGCACGGTGCAGATCGTGGGCAACGACTTCACGCACGACAAGGTGATCCGCAAGGTCCTGCTTACACTGCCGGGCGACATCTATTCCCAGCAGCTCCTGATCTCGAGCATCCGGAACATCCAGTCGCTCGGCTTCTTCGAGAGTCTCCCGCCCGACCAGGCGATCGAGATCAATCCGCGCGACGACGGAGACATCGACCTCGTGTTCCGGGTGAGGGAGAAGCAGACCGGCAACATCAACTTCGGCCTCAGCGCCGCCGGCGCCACGGGACTCGCCGGCTTCATCGGCTACGATCAGCCGAACCTGTTCGGGCAGGCGAAAGTCGGTCACTTCCGCTGGCTGTTCGGTCGCAACTCGCAGGACATCGAGGCCAGCTACACCGACCCCGAGTTCTTCGCCAATCGCACGAGCCTCGCGGTCGGCCTTCAGAGCTCGCGCGATCGGTTTCAGACGTTCAATCTGGGGGACCGCCGGCAGACCGGCGGTTTCACGGAGGTCGGCTTTCCGATCTTCGACCTGCGCTCGACGCGGTTCTTCGTCGGGTACTCGCTGTTCAACGACGAGATCAGCGATCTCGAGTCGTTCGGCATCACCCCTGGCCAGGAGACCACCCTCACGCAGGGAACGCGCAGCACCCTGAGTTTCCGTCTCGTGCGCGACACGCGTTCGGGAGGCCTGTTTCCGGTGTCCGGCAGTCGAAATTCCGTGTCCGTCCGCTTCACCGGCGGGTTCCTCGGGGGCGACGGAGACTACGGCAAGTACGACTTCTCGAGCGAATGGTTCGCGCCCGTCGGACAGATCGGAGGCGGTCCGGGCAGGGTTCCGATCGAGCTCGTCATGGGCCTTTCGTTCCGTGCCGGGATGGTCATGGGCGACAACCCGTTCTTCATCGAGCGCTTCTTCGGTGGAGGCACCCAGGTGGGGCAGCAGATCCGTGGCTACGAGGAGGCCACCGTGACGCCTGACGGCCACATTCCGCGGAACGTTCAGGGGGTCGGCTCGCTGCAGCGGGTCGGGGAGTCGTTCTTCACGACGACGGCTCAGTTCGGCGTCAAGCTGACCGACAACATTTTCGCCAGCTCGTTCATCGACGGCGGCAACGTCTGGCGCACCGCCGGCCAGTTCAATCCCACGGATCTTCTGGTGGGAGCCGGGTTAGGAGTCAGCCTCGTGACGCCTTTCGGGCCGATCGGGGTCGACTACGCGTACGGGTTCGACCGCCGCGACGTTCTCGGGCGGCCGGATCCGGGTTGGCAGTTGCACTTCCGCTTTGGTCGGGTATTCTGAGCAGCGTGCTTTCGGAACATGACACAGGAGTTTCATAAGATGTCGCAGTCTCGATTCATCAGCGTGGCCGTCACAGCCCTGTCTTTGTTGGCCGTCGTTCCGGCGGCTGCCCAGGAAGCTCCACCCGAGGGCACGAACTTCGTCTACCTGAACTCGGCGAACATCATTCAGTCGCGACCCGAGTTCGCCGAGATGACGCGGACGTTCGATCAGGAGATCGAAGACCGTCGGCTGGAGTTGCAGGAGCAAGCGGCTGCCGTCGACTCGCTGCTCCAGGAGTATCAGGAGCAGGAGAGCGTGTTCAGCCCCCAGATGCGCGAAGAGAAGCAGCGGGAGATCCGCACTCGACAGCAGGCCCTTCGGAATCGCCAGCTCGAAATGGAGAACGAGCTGAACGAGCGTCAGCAGGAGTTGCTGCGCCCGATTCTCGAGGAAGTCGGAAACGCGATCGAGGCGGTGCGCGCCGAGCGGAACTACTCGATGGTGTTCGACATCTCCACGGAGGGAGTGGTTGCCGCCGATCCCGCGCTGGACATCACCGAACTCGTGAGAGCGCGCGTCGGCGGCGGTGCGGCCGACACCGCGTCCTCGGAGCCGTAGAAAGCCTCCGGGCTCGCCGCAGCGGCGGCGAACTCGGGTTCGAAGCCGGAGCCCCCATGGAATTCAGCGTCCAGGAGCTCGCCGAGCGGGTGGACGGGCGGATCGAAGGCGACCCGCTTCGCCGCGTCGCGGGGCTCGCTTCCGTGAAGTCCGCCGGTCCCGAGGACCTCACCTACGTGGTCGGGTCACGGTACACGCGCTTCGTGGCCGAGAGCCGGGCCGGCGCGATCCTCGTTCCGCCCGACCTCGAGGTGGAGCCGAAAGCCGCCACCCTGATCCGCGTGGCCAGTCCCGAGCTCGCCTTCTCGCGACTGCTCGAGGTGTTCCATCCTGTCGGCACGCCGGCACCCGGCGTCCACCCGACCGCGGTCGTCGGTCGCGGCGTGCGCCTGGGCGAAGGCACGAGCGTCGGGCCCTACGCGGTGATCGAAGACGAGGCCACGATCGGGCCCGGAAGCTCGCTCGGGGCGCACGTGTTCGTCGGACGAGGCGTGACGCTCGGGGCGGGGGTGCGCGCCGATCCGGGTTCCTCGGTGTTCGAGGGCGCCGTGCTGGGTGATCGGGTGCGCCTCCATGCGGGGGCCCGGATCTCGTCCGATGGATTCGGCTATACGACAGGCCCCGAGGGACCCGTGAAGATCCGGCAGGTGGGTCGTTGCCTCCTGGAAGACGACGTCGAGGTGGGTTGTAACAGCACGATCGACCGCGGATCCCTGGGCGACACGGTGATCGGTCGAGGGACGAAGATCGACAACCTGGTGCATATCGGTCACAACTGCCGTATCGGAAGCAACTGCTTCGTGGTCGCGCAGGTCGGCATCGCGGGCAGCACCGTGGTCGGCGACGGAGCGCGCCTCGGCGGACAGGTCGGCATCGCCGGACACCTGGAGATCGGTGACGGCGCCTCGCTCGGGGCGCAGTCCGGGGTCATGTCCAACATCCCGGAGGGCGAGACCTGGAGCGGCAGCCCAGCGCGTCCTCACCGCGAGTGGTTGCGTGCTTCGTCGGCGTTCTACAAGCTTCCCGAACTCCTCCGACGCCTCGGCGCGCTGGAGCGGGCGGCCGAGAACTCCGACGGAGACGCGACTTGACCACAGACGGCGCCACACCAGCTTCCGACTGCCAGCAGACGCTGAGGTCGAGTTTCTCCGTCGAGGGTCGTGGCCTTCACAGCGGCGCGCCCGCCTCGGCCGAGGTGCTTCCGGCGCCCGTCGATACGGGAATCGTCTTCCGACGCGTCGACCTCGCCGGCGCACCCACGATCGGGGCCGACGCCTCGCTCGTGTCGGGTGTCGAATGGGAAACCGTCATCGGCGAGGGGGAGCGAGCGGTGCGCACCGTCGAGCACCTTCTGGCGGCGCTTGCCGCCCACCGACTCGACAACCTCGAGATACGGCTCGACGGCAGCGAACCGCCCGCCCTCGACGGTAGCGCCTCCGGCTGGTGTGAAGCGATCCAGGCGGCCGGCATCGAATCCCAGGATGCCCTCGCCACGAGCGTCACGGTCGGCGAACCGATCACCGTGACAGAGGGAGACTCACGCTACGTGGTGATGCCGCACGACGGCTTTCGAGTCAGCGCCCGGATCGAGTTCGATCATCCGGCGATCGGTGAGCAGTACGCGACCGAGGAGATCACGAGCCGCCGGTTCTGCGAGCGACTCGCCCCGGCTCGAACGTTCGGGCTCGAGAGTTGGACAGAACCCTTGCGGGCTCGCGGCCTGGCGCGGGGATCGGGTCCCGACAATACGATCATACTGGGCGACGAAACGGTGGCCGCCGACCTCGATCTACGGTTCCCCGACGAGTTCGTCCGGCACAAGATGGTCGACATCGTGGGCGATCTCGCCCTCATGGGTGTGCGGCTCAAGGGCCACGTGTTCTCCGAGCGTCCGAGTCACCGTGGCAACGTGGCCGTCGCGCGCCGCCTGCAGCGCTTGCGTGGCCAGGCGCCCGGGGGCGGCCCGGTACTCGAGATCGACCGGATCATGGAGTACCTCCCGCATCGCTACCCGTTCCTCCTCGTCGATCGGGTCATGGAGTTCGAGGCGGAACGGCGCATCGTCGCCCTCAAGAACGTCACGATCAACGAACCGTTCTTCGAGGGACACTTTCCGGGTCACGCGATCATGCCCGGCGTTCTCATCGTCGAGGGGATGGCCCAGGCGGGAGGGCTCCTGCTGATGAACCGGCTCGAGAAGCCGTCCTCGAAGGTCGTCTATTTCATGGCGCTCGACGATGTCCGCTTCCGCCGGCCGGTGCGACCGGGCGACACCCTCGAGCTCGAAGTCGAGCTCGTGCAGTTCCGCAAGAACGTGTTTCGCATGCGCGGCGTGAGTCGGGTCGACGGGAACGTCGTCGCCGAAGGCTCGATGATGGCTCAGCTGGTGGACCGATGAGGGCCGTGAGCGACGCGGCACGGATTCACCCGACCGCGCTCGTCGATCCGGACGCACGGGTCGCCGGCACGGCGACCGTGGGGGCCTATGCGCTCGTCGGCCCCGGCGTCGAGTTGGGGGAGCGGGTACGCGTCGGGTCGCACGCCCTGATCGAACGCGACACCACCGTAGGAGAGGACTGCGTGATCCATCACGGCGCCGTCCTCGGCAGCGATCCGCAAGACCTGAAGTACGACGGCGAGCCGTCGCGCCTCGAGGTTGGGGCACGAACCACCGTGCGTGAGTATTGCACGCTGAACCGGGGAACGGGGGAGGGCGGGCTGACTCGCGTGGGATCCGACTGCCTCCTCATGGCGTACGTCCACGTCGCACACGACTGCCAGGTGGGCGACCACGCGATCCTCGCGAACAGCACGCACCTGGGCGGCCACGTCAGAATCGGCGCCTACGCGACGATCGGCGGCGTAACCGGCATCCACCAGTTCGTCCGGATCGGCGACTACGCGTTCATCGGAGCCTGCTCGAAGGCCACGCAGGACGTTCCGCCGTACTTTTTGGTCGACGGGCACCCGTGCGTCGCGCACGGCATCAACCTCGTCGGCCTGCGGCGGCGCGGCTTCAGCACCGAGGCCCTGCGGAGCCTGCGGCGCGCGTATCGCACGATGTACAAGTCGAGCAACAATCTCGGCGACGCCATCGACGAGATCGAGGGCTGGACCGATGCGGGGCCCGAAATCCGGACGCTTCTCGAGTTCGTGCGGACGTCGGAGCGCGGCATCGTTTCGTGAGTCGCCGGTGAGTCGCCTGCGCCTCGGAGTCGCCGGCGTGGGCCGGCTCGGCGCCATCCATGCCCGGATCCTCGGCGAGCTGGACGAGGCCGAGCTCGTCGGGGTGCACGACGCCGACGCCGGACGAGCGCGAGCCGTGGCGTCGGAGCGCGGCTGCCGCGCTTTCGAGCGCGCCGCCGACCTGTGGTCCGAGGTCGACGCGGCCGTCGTCGCCGTGACCACGTCGCACCACCACGCGACGGCGGCCGCGGCCCTCGACGCCGGTTGCCACGTACTCGTCGAGAAGCCGATCACGACGACGCTGGCCGAGGCCGACGATTTGCTGGCCCGGGCCGCCGACGCGGGGCGCGTGCTCGCCGTCGGCCACGTGGAGCGCTTCAACCCGGTCATTCGGGCCGCCCGACCGCTTCTCGACGATCCCCGGTTCATCACCTGCCTCCGCCTGGCGCGCTTCCAGCCCCGGGGGACGGACGTGTCGGTGGCGCTCGATCTGATGATTCACGACATCGATCTGGTGCTGGGCCTGGTGGACAGCGCGGTGGCCCACGTGGAGGCGATCGGGGTATCGTTGATGACGGACACCGTGGATATGGCGAACGCACGACTCCGGTTCGCCAACGGAGCGGTGGCCGATGTCAGCGCGAGTCGGGCTTCGACGCGACCCGCCCGCGAGCTGCGCGTGTTTCAGGATTCGGGGTACTTCAGCCTCGACCTCGCGGCGGGCAGGGGCGAGTTCCTGCGCCGCAAACCGACGGCCCCCGACGCCGTCGACCCGGCCGAGCTCGGCCTGGCCGATGTCGTGGAGCGGCATGAGATCGTCGGTGACGAAACCGAGCCGCTCAAGGCCGAGATCCTGGCCTTCGTCGCGGCCCTGCGGGGCGAACCGAGCGACATCGTCCAGGGTGCCGGAGCACGCGAGGCGCTGGACATCGCCCTACGGATTCAAACTGCAATCGAGTCTGCCGATCATGCCTCTGCGAAAGATTCGTGAAGAGCGGAAGCGCCTCGGTGTGGGAGAGCGCAAAGGACCCCGCACCGTCACCCTCGTGATCCTGCTCGCCGTCGTCCTGCTGCTGATCTTCTGGCTCGGCCGTGTCGGCTAGCAGGACCGTATTCCTGTCGGCCGGCGAAAGCTCGGGAGATCTGCACGGGGCGGAGCTCGCCCGGCGGTTGCGCGAACGGCTGCCCGGCATCCGCCTGATCGGATTGGGGGGAAGCCGCATGGCGGCCGAGGGCGTGGAACTCGTCGCCGATCTCGACCGCCTGGCCGTGCTCGGGCTGGCCGAGGTCGTCCGACACCTGCCCGATCTATTGCGGCTGCGCCGCGAGGTGTACCGATTGCTCGAGCGCGAAGGCGTGGATCTCGTCGTTCCGATCGATTATCCCGGCTTCAATCTTCCCCTGGCCGGCCGGGCGCACGCCAGGGGCATCGCCGTCGTCTACTACATCGCGCCCCAGGTCTGGGCGTGGAAGGAGCGACGCGCCGCGAAGCTCGCCGAATGGTGCGACGAGGTCTGCGTGGTCCTGCCGTTCGAAGCCGACCTGCTACGGGACTACGGGGCCCGTGCCACCTTCGTGGGGCACCCCCTGCTCGATCGGCCGCTACCGTCCGCCTACGGAGACCGACGAGCCGTGGGGCTGTTTCCAGGGTCGCGACGCCAGGAAGTCGAGCGCATGCTGCCGGTGTTTCTCGAGGCGACCGCGCACCTCCGGGCGGACCCGTCTCTCGGCGCGTTCGACGTGCTGGTGGCCCGGTCGTCCGATCTGCCCACGGCCGCCTATGCGGCCTGTCCGCCCGAGCTGCTCGCCGCGCCGGACGATGTGATGGCCCGCAGCCGCGCTGCCATCACGAAGTCGGGAACGATCACGCTTCAGCTCGCGCTTGCCGACGTGCCCATGGTCGTAGCCTACCGGGTCCATCCGCTCACGTACGGAATTCTCCGGCGCCTGGTGACGCTCGACAGCGTGGCCCTCGTGAACCTCGTCGCCGACGAGAGAGTCGTGGCCGAGTGTCTGCAGGACGACATGACGCCGGAGCGACTGGCCGCCGAGCTACGACCGCTGCTCGACGACGGCCCGGCGCGTCGAAGTGTGCTCGACGGACTGGCCCGGGTTCGCGGACGCCTCGGCGAGCCGGGCGCGGCCGATCGGGTATGCGACGTGTGCCTCGACTGGCTCGGGCGGACCGACGCCGCATGATTGACCGAGTCCACGTGGCGCGTGTCGTCGCGCCGCCGTTGCTGCGCGGCCTGTCCGCCACGTGGCGGATCCGGGAGGTGAACGATCAGGGAGTCGTCGGGCCACCGCGCGCGCGCCTCGAACCCGCGATCCACGCACTGTGGCACGCCGAGCTGCTCCCCCTGATGATGCGCTATGCCCCTGCCGGCATGGCCACGATGATCAGCCATCATTCGGACGGCGAAATCGCGTCCGCCGTGGTCCGCGCCCTCGGTTCCCGCGTCGTTCGCGGCTCGAGCAGCTCGGGTGGCGGTGCGGCGCTCGCCGAGATGGTACGGCTCGGGCGGGAAGGCTGGCCACTCGCCATCACCCCCGACGGACCGCGCGGCCCCGCGGGTCGCTGCAAACCCGGCGTCGTGCGCCTGGCGGCCGAGTCGGGCCTGCCGATCGTACCCGTGGCTGCCCGGCCGGAGGCCGGCTGGCGTTTGAACTCGTGGGACCGGTTCATCGTCCCACGGCCGTTCACGCCGATTCACGTCGAGTTCGTCCGCCCGATTCACGTGCCCGAGGACGCCCCCGAGACCGATCTCGGCGGCTGGCTCGATCGGGTGGATGCCGCCCTGCATGCGGCTTCGGAACGCTGCAGGGCCCGGGCGTCGGGTGAGGAGGTCGCATGAGGAGGCGACCGGGACGCGGCGTTCTCGAGCGCCGGGTGCGTGGGGCGTGGGGCGACCCCGGCTCCACGCTCCGCGGTTTGGCCGCTCTGTACGGAACCGCCGTCGATCTGCGAAACCTGCTCTGGGATGCCGGCGTCTTCCGTCCGCATCGGGTTTCCGTGCCCGTGGTGTCGGTCGGCGGCCTGTCGACGGGCGGCAGCGGCAAGACACCGATCGCCGCCGCCCTGGCCCGCCACCTCGCCGACGCCGGGGCGCGGGTCGCCGTCCTCACCGCGGGCCAGGAAGACGAGCTGCAGCTTCACGCGGCACTGAACCCGGATGTTCCCGTGTTCGGCGGGCGCTGGCGTATTCCACTGGCGGCGGAAGCCGTGATGGGCGGAGCCGGTGTCCTGTTGCTCGACTCCGGGTTCCAGCACCGACGCCTGCACCGCGACCTCGAGATCGTGGCGTGCAACGTCGACCAGGCGGGGAATCGCCAGCGGCTGCCGGCCGGACCGTATCGCGAGCGCTTCGCCGCGCTGCGCCGCGCGGACGCCGTGATCCTCGTGCGGCGGGCCGCGACCCGTGCGCAAGCGCTCGAGCTGGCCGAAGAAGTGGCTGGCGTGGCGTCGCGCATTCGGACGGTCGAGGTACGCCTGCGGCCCGGAGCGCTCTGGGCCGGGAACCCGGCGGCGGCCCGTATCGAGCGCCCGGATCCGGCCGCGGCGGTGGCCGGCGTCATGTGGCCGGAGTCGTTCTTCCGGTGGCTCGGCGTCATCGACGTTCGGCCGGACCACCGCTTCCCCCTGCCGGATCACGCTCGCTACGACGATCGGACCGTACGGGACATCGCTGCCGCGGCGGGAGATCGGGGGCTCGTCTGCACGCGAAAGGACGCCGTCCGACTGGCCCGCCTCGTCCCCGACGAGATCCCCGTCTGGTGGTTGGAGGAAGAGCTCGTGTGGGGGACCGGCGCCCGGCGGCTGCTTGCCGGCCTGCGCCGCGTGGCCGGGCTGGTCGACGGATGAAGTCGCTCAAGCTGCGGATCGTCTGCGTCGGGAAGCCCGGGCGACTGCTCTCACCGTCCATCGCCGAGTACGAGACGCGCGCCGGGCGGTACTTCGACCTGCAGGTGTTCGAAGTGAAGGCGGGCCGGGGCGATGCCGAACGCGTCCGCGCCGCCGAGGCCGAGTCCCTGCTCGCACAGCTTCCCGAGCGCGGCCGCATCTTCGCCCTGACCCGTGAGGGGGAGCGGATCGACACGCGCGGCCTGGTCGACGAGCTGAGCGACATCGCCGCGTACGGGCCGAGGGGTGCGAGCTGGCTCATCGGGGGGGCGTTCGGACTGGCGGCGTCGGCACTCGCTGCGGCCGATCGGCGTGTCTCGCTGTCGGACCTGACCCTTCCTCACGAGCTGGCACGCCTCGTCCTCGCCGAGCAGTTGTACCGGGTCGGGACGATCCTTCGTGGCGAACCTTACCACAAGGGCGGTTGACGTGACCGAACCGACCCCCGGGACGGAGCCGTCACGTGAGTGGTTTCGTGACTGGTTCGGCGAGGAGTATCTCGAGCTCTATCCGCACCGCGACGAGGCGGAGGCGGCGCGGGCCGTTCGCCTGTACCTGGAGACAGTCCCGCCGAAGGCGCCCGTACTCGACCTCGCCTGCGGAGGGGGACGGCACCTGTGCGAACTCGCCGAGGCCGGCGTCGAGGCGATCGGACTCGACCTGTCCCGCGTACTCCTGGCGGAGGCTCGCCGCGCGGTTCCGGGGGTGCCGCTGGTGCGCGCCGACATGCGATGGTTGCCCTTTCGGGACGAGGCGTTCGGCGGCCTTACGAGCTTCTTCACCTCGTTCGGCTACTTTCCCTCGGTGGCCGAGGATCGGCACGTGATCCAGGGGATTCGCCGCGTTCTTCGCCGGGGCGGCACCTTCATGCTCGACTTCTTCAATGCCGACAGGGTGCGCGAGACCCTGGTGCCGCGCGATGAACGGTGCATCGGCGACCGTCGGGTGATTCAGACGCGGGAGATCGTCGACGACACGGTCGTCAAACGCATCCGTGTCCGCGACGAGGGAACCGCCGGGGGGGAGCGGCAGTTCGAGGAACGGGTTCGCCTTTACGGAGCCACGGAGCTCGGCGAGATGCTCGAAGCGGAGGGATTGCGCGTCGATGGACGATACGGCGACTACGCGGGCGGACAGTTCGACGCCGCCGCGGAGCGACTCATTCTGGTAGGGGCGGCGGCATGAGCGTCGTGCGGAAGACGGAAAGCGTGGCCGAACGTCCATTCCCGCGCATCGTGCCGCGGCAACTGGCCTCATCCGGTAACCTGGCCGGCGACGCCCTGGCCGGCGTTCCGGCGGCCACCCGCCTGTTCGAGGCGCCGCCGGGCCGCCTGCCCGACGCCGCGGCCGTCGAGGCGCGAGCGGGCGGCGGGTCCGCGCTGCCGGCCGAAGCGTTCACAACCACGTCCACCGGCGCGGCCGAGCGGCTCAGTCGCATCCTGGCCGGCGAGGGGGTCGTTGTCACGACGGGCCAGCAGCCCGGCCTGTTTCTCGGTCCGCTCTACACGCTCTACAAGGCCCTGACGGCCGTGCGCCTGGCCGGCGAGATCGAGCGCCGCACCGGGCGTCCCGCGCTGGCCGTGTTCTGGGTCGCCTCCGACGATCACGACTGGGACGAAGTGGCCACGTGTCGCATCGTCGACAGCGAAGAAGAGCTCGTCGCGATGCGGGTCGACCCGCCACCCGGGTGGGCGCTGCGCAGTGTCGGCCAGGCTCCCGTGCCGTCGTCGGTGATGGACCTCCTGCGGCGCTTCGGCGATGAGGCGGGCGGCGCCGTCGCGGGATCGACGCCACGCTGGATGGGGGCGCTGCGCGAAGCCTACGAACCCGGGCGCAGCTTCGGCGATGCCTTCGTCAGGGCCCTGGGCGCCGCCGTCGAGGGACTCGACCTCGCGATTCTCGATTCGGCGCATCCCGCCGTCCGCACGCAGGCGGCCGGCCTCTACCGCCGGGTCGTCGAGGCGCCGGAGGCGCTGGCGCAGGCGATGCGCGACGGGCTGCATTCGGTGCGCGAGGCCGGCTACGAGCCCGCGCTCACGCCTCCCCCCGAGGGCCTGCAGATGTTTCACGACGACGGCGAGGCGCGCCGTCACGTGCTGCGGACCGACGAGGACGAGCTCGCGGCGGGCGACTGGAGGCCGGACCGCGCTGCGCTGCTCCGCCGCCTTGACCGGGCACCCGACGAGTTCACGCCGGCGGCCGCGCTCCGTCCGGTGCTCGAGAGTCGGCTGCTGCCCGTGGCGGCCACCGTCCTCGGACCGGGGGAGATCGCTTACTGGGCCCAGCTTCCCCCGGTGTTCGCCGCCCTCGAGGTCCCGATGCCGGCCATATTGCCGCGCGACGCGTGGGTTCTGGTCGAGCCACGGGTCGATCGCCTCCTCGAGAAGCTCGATCTAGACGTCACCACGGTCGAGCGGGAGGGGAAGGGGATCGACGACCGATGGATCGCGCGGTCCCGGCCACCCGGCGTCCGCGACGGCCTGGCGGCCCTCGAGCGGAACCTGGCGGCGGGTTTCGAGCGACTCGCGTCCGTCGTCGATCGCGAGTTGCCGGGCCTGAAGTCGGCGGCCGGAAAAGCCGCGCATCGAGCCACCCGGGCCCTCGAGGAGCTGGGCCGAACCGTGGATGCGCGGGTGCGCGAGCGCGAGTCGATCGCCCTCGCGCAGGCCGCGCGTATCCGTGCGCACCTGGTACCCGATGGCCGACCGCAGGAGCGGACGGTGGCGGCGGCGCAGTTTCTGTCGCGGCACGGCCGGGCCCTGGTTCACGACCTGTTCGAGGCGGGGCGCGTTGCTGGGCCGGAGGAGCAGGACTAGCTTCGTCCCGCATGGTCATCTGGGCGCTGGTCATCCTCGTGATGCTGATGATTCCGTTGCTCGCCATCGTGATCGACTCCGATTTCGGCCGGGCGTTCGCCCGCCGCATCTCGCACGATTCGCAGGCGGGCGACGAGGAGATGGTCGCTCGGGTCGAGCGACTCGAGGGCGAGGTGCGCTACCTGGGGGAGACCCTCGAGGCCCTGCGCGAAGAGACGACCTTCGTGCGCTCTCTGCTCGAGGACAAGTCGGAACCCCGGAGCCTGCCGCCGGGTGACTGAGCCCGCGCCCCCGCTCCACGAGGAACTGCCCGAGCCGAAGTCGACCGGCGGCCAGGCCGCCTCGGTGGGCGCCGGAATCATGTTGAGCCGGATCACCGGCCTGGCTCGCGACGCCGCTGTCGCCGCGTTCTTCGGCACGGGGTTCGTCGCGGACGCCTACTGGGCGGCCCTCAAGATCCCCAACATTATCCGGAACCTGCTCGGCGAGGGAACCCTGTCGGCCGCCTTCGTCCCGGTGTACAGCGAGCAGCTGGAGAAGGTCGAGACGCCGGAGAGTGATCCGCCGCGACTCGCGGGCACCGTGCTGGCGCTCGTGCTGCTGGTGGCGACCCTGTTCAGCGGCCTCGGCGTGCTGTTCGCCCCGTGGATCACGATGGCCGTGCTCGGCGCCGCCGACGAGCCGACGCGGGTCCTGACGACCAGCCTCGTGCGCATCCTGTTCCCGATGTCGGGCGTCATGATCGTCGGAGCGTGGTGTCTCGGCGTGCTCAACAGTCACGACCGCTTCTTTCTGCCCTTCGTGGCGCCGACCCTGTGGAACGTCGCCCAGGTCGCGGGTCTGCTGCTCGCCGCCTGGATGGGCTCCGAATCGCTCGCCCACGCCCTTGCCTGGTCGGCACTGGTCGGGGCCGCACTGCAGGTGGGTGTCCAGGTTCCGTCCGCCCTTCGCCTCGCGGGCATACGGCGACCGAGCTTCGCGTTCGACTGGGAGCCGCTGCGCCGGGTGGCGAAGAACACGCTGCCCGTCATCTCGAGCCAGGGCATCTTTCAGATCTCGTCGCTCGTCGATCTGTCGCTGGCGGGCCTGGCCGGCACCGGCGCGCTCGCCGCGCTGAGCTATTCGCAGCGGCTCGTCTATCTTCCGATCAGCCTGTTCGGAATCAGCGTCGCCGCCGCCTCGCTGCCGACCATGTCGCGCGAGGTGGGCGCGGAGGCGCTCAGGCGGCGGCTGGTCGACGGGTTCTTTCAGATCATCTTCTTCGTGCTGCCGGCCGCCGCCGTGCTGGTGCTGTTCGGCGATCTCGCCGTGACCGTGGTGTTCCAGCGGCGTGCCTTCGACGCGGACAGCACGGCACTCGTGTCGACGATTCTCGCGGCCTACGGCCTCGGTCTCGTGGCGATGAGCGGCTTGAAGCTGTTCGCCAGCGGCTTCCACGCCATGCAGGACACGGCGACCCCGATGAAGATCGCCGCGGCGTCGGTGACGCTCGGAATCGGGATCAGCGTCGCGCTCACCCTGTGGCTGCGCTCGGCGGGATACGGCACGTACAGCGCCGTAGGCATCGTCCTGGGAGGAGTATGCGGGTCGTGGCTCAACCTGATCCTCCACTGGTGGCTGCTCTCGCGGCGTGTCGGTCGGCTGTTCGGGCGAGGCGCCCTGGTCGCCGTGCTCCGCCTCGGGGTCGCCACCCTGGCCGCGGCGGGGGCCGGCGTGCTCGTGCGCGGCTGGCTCGAGGGTCGACTCGGCGCGGACCACTTCGCAGGGGCACTGGGAATCCTGCTGGCCGTGACGCTGGCCGGCGCCGTCCCCTATTTCCTCATCGCGCGCCGTCCGCCCCGACCGGGTGCCGGCGCGACAGCCGGCAGCAACGATGCCGGATGACGCGCTGGTGTCGACGGTGGCCGAGCTTCCGCGGCGCCCCGGGGTCTACCTGTTTCGTGACGCGGACGGCGAACTGATCTACGTCGGCAAGGCCAAGTCGCTGCGTGAGCGTGTGCGGAGCTACTTCCGCGCCGAGGCCCGGCAAGACCCTCGTCTCCGCCGGCTGGTAGCCGACATCGCCGCGGTCGAGACGATTCTGGCGGGCAGCGAAGCGGAGGCGCTGCTGCTCGAGTCGACCCTGATTCGTGAGCACACGCCGCGCTACAACCTCCAGCTTCGCGACGACAAGTCCTACCCCTACGTGAAGGTCACCGTGCAGGAGCCGTTCCCACGCGTGCTCGTGACCCGGAAGCTCGAGCGTGACGGGTCGCGCTATTTCGGCCCGTTCACCGACGTGAAAGCGATGCGCCGGGCGCTTCGGGTGATCAAGAGCACGTTCACCGTGCGGTCCTGTGACTGGCCCCTTCCGGAGCGCGGGCCCGACCGGCCGTGTCTCGATTACCACATCGATCAGTGCAAGGCTCCGTGTGTAGGCTGGCAATCGGAGGAGGATTACCGCGAGATGATCGATCGGATCCTCGAGATTCTCGCGGGTCGAACGACGAAGCTGCGGGCACGAGTCGTCCGCGAGATGGAGGAGGCGTCGGAGGCGCTCGAATTCGAACGCGCCGCAGAGCTCCGCGACGTGATCAAGGGCCTCGACGTACTGCGGCGGCGGCAGACCACGGTCGACTTTCGAGGGGGAGACCGGGACGTGCTCGGCATCGCCGGAACCGAGGGCGGAACCTGCGCGGTCCTGCTGCGAGTGCGGGACGGCCACCTGCTGGGGCGGGATGCCCGCTTCTTGCGCGAGGCGACCGACGCGCCGATGAGGGAACTGGTGGCGGCCGCCATCCGCGACTTCTACCTGCCCGCCGCCGACGTGCCCGACGAGATCCTGGTCAGTGCGCTTCCGAAAGACCGGGAGGCCCTCACGGAGGTGCTCAGCGATCGCCATGGATCCCGGGTCGAGATCGCGCGGCCGCAACGCGGGCAGAAGCGGCGCCTGGTCGAGCTGGCCGAGGAGAACGCCCGGCACATGGTCGAGGAGCGCTCGCTCGAGCGGGAACCCGCGAGCGCAGCGGGGGAGATTCCACCGCCGGCCCGGGCGCTTCAGCGCGTCCTCCATCTTCCGGGGCCGCCGCGCTCCATCGTCTGCTTCGACATCTCGACCCTCGGCGGAACCGACTCGGTCGGTGCGGCCGTGTGGCTGCGCGACGGAAAGCCCGACCGCAGCGGCTATCGGCGCTTTCGGATTCGCGAGACCCCCGACGGAGAGACCGATGACTACGCGATGATGCAGGAGATCGTAGGGCGGTACTTCCACCGACGGATCGCCGAGGAAGGGGCGCTCCCGGATCTCGTGCTGATCGACGGCGGGAAGGGTCAGCTCGGGGCTGCGCTCCAGGGGATGGAGTCGGCGGGTGCCTCCGACGTTCCCGTCGCCGCGCTCGCCAAACGGCTCGAGGAAGTCTTCCGGCCGGGCCGGGACGCGCCGATCCGCCTCGGGGCGTCGGATCCCGCTCTCCACTGGCTGCAGCGTGCGCGCAACGAGGCGCATCGCTTCGCCGTGGGCTACAACCGCCGCCTGCGCCGCCGCCGCACCCTGCATTCGCGCCTGTCCGAGGTTCCGGGCGTCGGGCCTCGGCGCGAGGCCGATCTGCTCCGGCGGTTCGGGAGCGTGGCGGCGATCCGGCGAAGCTCGGTCGACGAGCTGACCGAAGTTCCGGGAATCGGCCGCACCACGGCAGAACGGATCCTGTCGGAGCTCAGCGCCGCGGAGGCCGGCTCATGAGCACCTGGCGGCTCGCCTGTAGCGCCTGCGACCATGCGTCCGGGCCCCGGCCGCTCGCGGCGCTGTGCCCCACGTGTGGAGAGCCGCAGCTCGTGCGGTACGACCGGCCGCACGACGCCGCCGGCCTCCGGGAACGGTGGAGGACGCGCGCACCCGGGATGTGGCGCTACCGCGAGCTGTTGCCGCTCGGCCCGGAGGAGACGCCGGTCAGCCTCGGGGAAGGAGGAACTCCGCTGCTCGAGCTGCCGCGGACGAGCCTCGATACCGGCCTTCGGCTCTGGTTGAAGGAGGAGGGTGGAAACCCGACGGGGAGCTTCAAGGACCGGGGGATGTCGGCGGCCGTCACGCGCGCGACACTCGACGGGGCCGAGTCGTTCGTCCTGCCGAGCGCGGGGAACGCCGGCGTCGCGCTGGCCGCTTACGCGGCACGCGCCGGTCGCACTGCGACGATCTTCATCCCCGAAGACACGCCGCCCGCCGTGACGGCCCGCTGTCGGGTCTTCGGAGCCGACGTCCGGCTCGTGCCCGGCCTGATTTCGGACTGCGGCGCGCGCGCCGCCGAGTTCGCGCGCGAGACGGACGCTTTCGACCTGTCCACGCTGCGCGAGCCGTTCCGCATCGAAGGGAAGAAGACGATGGGGCTGGAGATTCTCGAAGCCCTCGACTGGCGGCCGCCGGACGCCGTCGTGTACCCGACCGGCGGCGGCACGGGCCTGATCGGGACGTGGAAGGCGCTCGAGGAGGCAGCCGGACTCGGCTGGATCGACGGCATCGACACCCGGATGTACGCCGTGCAGGCCGAGGGATGCGCGCCGGTCGTGCGGGCGTGGGAATCGGGGGAGGGCCGGATCGAGGCGTGGACCGACGCCCGCACCGCCGCCTGGGGGCTTCGCGTGCCGTCGGCGCGCGGAGACGCGCTCATGCTGCGGGCTCTGCGGGACTCGGGAGGTGGGGGCGTACGGGTCTCCGACGACGAGATGCGGGCCTCGGGAGAGCAGCTCGCAGCCGTCGACGGCGTGGCGCCCGGCATCGAGGGAGGCGCCGTACTGGCGGGCATGCGCCGCCTGCTCGCGCGGGGCGATCTGAAGCCGGGAGACACCGTCGTGCTGTTCAATACCGGAAACCTCTCGAACTACGGATGGTATACGACATGAAGACCCGGTTGCGCGGAGTTCTGACGTGAGCGAGGATCGTGGGCGAAAGCTCCGGCGCGTCGAAAAGCGAAACCGGCAGGATCACGGAACCCTGTACCGAACGCTGCATCGAAACCGAACTCATGACAGGACCAGACGGAATCATGAAGAAAGATAGCTGGAACTACGCCACGGCAGGACTCATGGCGCTGCTGATGCTTCCGACCGGCGCATACGCTCAGGACGGCGACTGCGTCGACGAAGGCAACCGCAACACGCGAAGCGCCGAAGTCGAGTTCTCCCTCGCCGCCAGCCGGACCGACACTCGGCCCCAGGAAGAACGGTATAAGCGGGCCCTCGAAAAGCTCGAGGAGAACTGGAGCATGGAAGAGGTGCCGGCGCGCTCGTATCTGCTCGCCGCGAACGCCTACCTCGAGTTGCGAGACCTGGTCGGGGCCGACTCGATGCTGACGACACTCGTAGAAATCGCACCCCAGTGCGAGGACCAGGCGCAGCGCATGCGCTTCAACTCGTGGGTCGACCATTTCAACGCGGGTATCGAAGCCCTCCGACAGGGCGATACGCCTGCGGCGCTCGAGAGGTTCGAGACGGCTAACGTCATCAACCGCGACGCGCGGTCGCTGGCTTACGCCGGACAACTCTATCAGCAGGGCGGTGACCAGGCGAAGGCTATCGAGCTCTACCAGATGGCGCTCGATGCGGGCGGCGAGGATCAGATCGTCCGCACGGCCAGCATCAACCTCGCGACGCTCAAGCAGCAGGCCGGCGACGTCGAGGGCGCGCTCGAGATCTACGAGGACTACAGCTCCGCCAACCCCGACGACGTGCTCGGACGGCTGAACTTCGCCATCGCGCTGATGAACGCCGAGCGCGAGGACGAGGCGCAGGAGATCTTCTCCGAGTTGATGAACCGCGACGACCTCACGTTCAACCAGTGGTCGCAGGTGGGAATCGGATTGTACCGCGCCCAGAATTTCGCCCGGGCCGCCGAAGCGTTCGAGCGTGCCTACGAACTGAATCCGCACAACAAGGAAACGCTCGAGAACCTCGCGAACTCCCACTACCAGGCCGAGCGCTACGAGCAGCTCCTGCCGCTGGCCGAGCAGCTCGTCGAGCGCTATCCGCTAGAGCGCGTTCCCTACAACCTGGTCGCGAACTCGCACCGCGAGCTCGGTGACTCCGACCGGGCCCTCGAGTTGCTCGAGCGGCGCGATGCGCTGCCGGTCGAGGTGTTGCGTAGTCAGATCACCCCGATGAACGGCAACGTGTATTCGATCGACGGCGAAGTCATGGCTCGCGCGGCCGAGGCCGGGACGACCCTGTCGATTCCGGTCACGCTCGTCGACGAGGACGGCGCCGACGTGATGACGGAAACTCTCGATATCACCGTTCCCGCCGAGGGCGAAGTGGCGGCGTTTTCGCTGCAGGTCGAGACGGACGCGCCCATCGCGGGCTTCCGCTACGAGGCGCCTGCGTCCTGAACGATCAACTCCGGGCGGACGGATGATCCGCGTTCAGTCCGTCCGTCCGGATTCGATCGCGGAAGAGGTGGGAATCGGACCCGGTTCGTGCCTGTTCACGATCAACGATCACGAGTTGCGTGACGCGCTCGACCTCATGTTCTACGAGGCCGACGCGAAGCTGATCGTCGAGGGCGCGGAGGCCGACGGCGCGCCGGTCGTCTACGACATCGAGAAGGATCCGAACCTCGTCCTAGGGATCGTTCCCGAGCCCGACAAGGTTCGACGGTGCACGAACGCCTGCCCGTTCTGCTTCGTGAAGGGGAACCCGAAGGTCGACAAGCTACGCGCGAACCTCTACATCAAGGACGACGACTACCGGCTGTCGTTCATGTTCGGGCACTACGTCACCCTCACGAACCTGCGGGACGACGACTGGGAGCGGATCTTCGAGCAGCGGCTCACGCCCCTGTACGTCAGCGTCCACGCGACCGACCCCGAGGCGCGGCGGCGGATGCTGGTCAACCCGAGGTCGGCGAATATCAACCAGGATCTCGACCGACTGGCGGCAGGGGACATCCGAGTGCACGCGCAGGTCGTCCTGTGCCCGGACGTGAACGACGGCGAGATCCTGCGCCGGACGATCGACGATCTTTATGCACGGGGTTCCGACGTGATCTCGCTGTCGATCGTCCCTGTCGGGCTGACGGAGTTCAACGCCGATCGTGGTATCCGGGGGCTGACGCGGGACGAATGCCGCGCCGCGCTGACGATGATCGACGGGGCGCGCGACCGGGCGCGCTCGGAGCGGGGGACCGCCTGGTGCTACGCGGCCGACGAGCTGTTCCTGCAGGCCGACGTCGCCGTCCCGGGGGCCGACTATTTCGACGACCAGGAACTGATGGCGAACGGGGTAGGCGCAATTTCCATTCTGCGGGACCAGGTGAAGGGCGACCTCGACCGGTTGCCGCGGCTCGACGGCCGCCGCATCGCGCTCGTCACGGGTACGTCGATGGCGCGACACCTGCGCGAGCTCGGTGACGACATCGCCGCGGCGACGGGGGCGCAGGTGGAGACCGTGTCGGTCGTCAACGGGTTGTACGGTCCGATGGTCACGACGGCGGGATTGCTCGGCGGCGATGATCATCTTCGGGCGTTGCGCCCATACCGGAACTTCGACCTCGCCCTGTTCAGCCGGTCGGCGCTGAACGATGATGAACTGTTTCTCGACGACATGCGGCTTGAAGAACTGCAGGCAGAACTACCGGAGCTCGAGATATGCCCGTCCACGCACATAACGGAGACGCTGGCGAAGGTTTAGGCCTGCCGACCGTAGCCATCGTGGGGCGTCCGAACGTCGGGAAGTCCACTCTGTTCAACCGGATCCTCGGCCGGCGGGTCGCGATCGTCGCCGAGCGTCCCGGCGTGACCCGCGACCGGCAATTCGCCGTGGCCGACTGGAGCGGCAGGGATTTCCGGCTGGTGGACACCGGCGGCATCCTCGACGACGACCCCGGTCCGCTCGACGGCGACGTGCGCCGGCAGGTCATGACGGCGGTCGAGCACGCCGACGTAATCCTGTTCGTCGTCGACGGACGAACAGGCGTTCATCCCGTCGATCAGCACGTCGCGGAGCTGATGCGGAAGTCGGGTCGGCCGATCGTGCTGGCCGTCAACAAGCTCGACGATCCCGCCGCTGCCCTCGAACATCACGAGTTCCACGAACTCGGGCTGGCGAACCCGACACCCGTTTCCGCGTTGAGCGGACGGGGTACGGGAGACCTGCTCGATCACGTCGTTCGGGCGCTGCCCGATCCGCCGCCCGCCCTGGCCGAAGACGTCACCTTGCGCCTTGCCGTGATCGGCAAGCCGAACGTCGGCAAGTCGAGCTTCGTGAACCGTCTGCTGGGCGAGGAGCGCGTACTCGTGCACCACGAGGCGGGAACCACCCGCGACGCCATCGACACCTATCTCGAGTTCGAGGGCGACCGGATCTGCCTCATCGACACGGCCGGGCTGCGGCGCCGGGCACGGGTCGACGACGACGTCGAGTTCTACAGCCGGCTGAGGGCGGCCCGGGCGATCGAGCGAGCCGACGTGTGCGCCCTGGTCGTCGACTGTTTGGCCGGCGTCACCAATCAGGACTTCCGGATCGGCGAGCAGGCGTGGGACGCCGGGTGCGGCCTCATCCTGGTCGCCAACAAGTGGGATCTCATCGAGGACCGGGGTCCCGACGTCGTGGCTTTGTTCGAGAAGGAGCTCCGCGACCGCGCCCCGTACCTGCGCTGGGTTCCGATCGTCACGACGTCGGCCCTGAGCGGAAAGCGGGTGCGGCGCGTGCTGGAGATCGCGCGCAACGTGCAGGCGGCACGCGAGAAACGGGTGCCGACCGCAGAGGTGAACCGTGTCCTGCGCCGCCTCGTCGAGCGCCAGCAGCCCCCGCAGGGGTCGCGGGGCGACGTGAAGATTCTTTACGCCAGCCAGGTGGCGGTCGATCCACCGACCTTCGTCGTCTGGGTCAACCGCCCCCGCGACTTGCTCGACTCCTACATCCGTTATCTTCACAATGGATTCCGCGAGGCGTGGGGATTCGAGGGCGCGCCCCTGCGTATCCGCACCCGCGCCCGTGACCGCGACGAGGAACGGAGATGAGTGCCGAGGTTCTGGTCTTCGTGCTGCTGGCCTATGTGCTTGGAAGCCTGCCGTCCGGCTTCCTGGTCGGGCGGATGCGCGGCATCGATCTTCGGGAGCACGGCAGCGGAAATCTGGGTGCCACGAACGTCTACCGGGTGCTCGGCGCCGGCGCGGCGGCGCCGGTGGTCGTCGTCGACGTCGCCAAGGGTTTCGTCCCGGCGTGGTTTTTTCCGGGTTGGGACGGAACGGCGGGGGCCAGCCTGGCCGTGGCCTACGGACTTGCGGCGATCGCCGGACACGTCTGGCCGTTCACGCTACGATTTCGTGGAGGGAAGGGGGTCGCAACGGGTGCGGGCGTCCTTCTCGCACTGGCGCCGCTCGCCACGCTCGTCGCCCTGCTGGTATGGATCGGCATCGTGTCGCTGACCCGCTACGTGTCGGTCGGGTCGATCGCGACGGCCACGCTCGTTCCACTGCTCGCCCTCGTTTTCGACGCGCCTACCGCGACCGTCTGGTTCTGCGCGGTCGTAGCCCTGTTCGTCTGGTGGACACACCGTGAGAACATCCGGCGGCTCGCGGCCGGTACGGAGCACCGGTTCGGGTCGGGCCGCCGCTCCGGAGCCGCGGAATGAGTCGCCGCGTCGCCGTGCTGGGCGCGGGAAGCTGGGGCACCGCCCTGGCGGACGCGCTGGCGCGCAACGGACACGAGGTCCGGCTGTGGGCGTGGTCCGAGGAGCTCGAGGCGGACCTGAAGGCGACGGGCCGCAACGAACGGTACCTGCCGGGCGTCGACCTGGCGCCCGACCTCGACGTCGATCGCGACATCTCCGCCGTCCTGGACGAGGCCGACGCCGTGCTCTCGGTGAGCCCGTCGCACTACGTCCGCTCGGTGATGTCGGCGGCCGCCCCGCACGTCGCACCGGATGCCCTGTTGATCAGCGCCTCGAAGGGACTCGAGCTCGAGTCGAATCTGCGGATGTCGCAGGTCCTGGCCGAAGTCCTGCCCGGAGCCCTCGCCGAGGGCGTCGTCGTACTCTCCGGTCCGAGCTTCGCCGCCGAACTGGCTCGCGGGTTGCCCACCGCGGTCACCCTGGCATCGTCCGACACGGGTCATGCGAAGGCCGTCCAGGAGATGTTCCAGAGCGAGCGCTTCAGGCTGTACACGCAGTCGGACGTAGTCGGCACGGAGGTGGGGGGGTCGCTCAAGAACGTGATGGCCATCGCCGCCGGTATCAGCGACGGCCTGGGCCTCGGCAACAATGCCCGGGCGGCGCTCCTGACCCGCGGCCTGGCCGAGATGGGCCGCCTGGTCGAGACCGGGGGCGGGCAGGCCGTGACGCTGGCCGGACTGGCAGGCATGGGCGACCTGGTGCTCACCTGCACGGGCGATCTGAGCCGCAATCGGCGGGTTGGTCTCGCCCTCGGGTCGGGCCGCAATCTCGAAACCGTACTGGAGGAAATGGATGCCGTGGCCGAGGGCGTGCGCACCACGCGAGCGGCCCGCGAGCTCGCCTCGGCCCACGGGGTGGAAATGCCCATCGTCGAAGCCGTATACTCCGTGCTGTACGAGAGTGTCGATCCGATGGCGGCGCTCGCCCGACTGATGGCGCGCGAGCCCAAACCCGAACGCTGGAGCTGAGCGCTTGGCCGACCGTATCGCCCCCAAGGAGTACTACTCGATCGGCGAGGTCTGCGAACTCGTCGACCTGAAACCGCACGTCCTGCGGTATTGGGAGACCCAGTTCTCGGCGCTCCGTCCGTCGAAGAACAGCGGAGGCAACCGGGTCTACCGACGCAAGGAGATCAAGCTGATCCACCTGATCCGCCATCTCCTGCACACCGAGCGCTACACGATCGAGGGCGCGCGCCAAAAGCTCGAGGAACTCCGCAAAGAGGGAAAGATCACCCGCGCGTCGCGCATCGCCTGGAGCAACGAGACCGTGCGTGACCTGCGGCAGGAAGCCGACGAGCTGGTCGATCTCCTCGACGTCTGAGACTGTGTCACACAACGGCGACACGCCCCCGGTACGGCGCATCCTGTGCACGAACGACGACGGTATCCACGCCCCGGGGCTCGAGCTCCTCGAGTCCGTGGCGTCGGTCCTCGGCGAGCCCCGCGTCGTCGCCCCCGATCGCGAGCAGAGCGCGACCAGCCATTCGCTCACGCTGCATCGCCCGCTGCGGGTCACCGAGGTCGGCCCGGGACGCCACGTGATCGACGGAACTCCGACCGATTGCGTGCTCATCGCCGTGAAGGAGCTGCTTCCGTGGCGTCCCGATTTCATCCTCTCGGGGGTGAACCACGGGCCGAACATGGGCGAAGACGTGCTGTACTCGGGAACGGTGGCTGCTGCCATGGAAGGCACGATCCTCGGCATTCCTTCGATTGCGGTGTCGTGGGCGGGGGGAGGACGCGAGGACCTCGGCGCCTACGCGACGCTGCTCACGGAGTTGCTGCGCGGTCTGATCGTGCGTGACGACTTTCCCGCGGAGACGTTCTTCAATATCAATCTTCCGATGAGGCCGGTGGAGGAGATCGAGGGCATCCGTGTCACGACGCTGGGGCGGCGCGTCTATTCCGATTCGCTCATCCGGCGCGAAGATCCCGGCGGCCGGGAGTACTTTTGGATCGGTGGCGGCGTCTCGAGCTGGTCGGGCGGGGAGAATTCCGACTTCCGGGCCGTCGAAGCGGGCTTCGTGTCGGTCACGCCCCTGCATCTCGACCTGACCAACCACCGCCTTCTCGACGAGGTCACGTCCTGGTCGCTGTAGCCCACGAGGGCGCCTACCGCCGATCGCGCCGCCGGCTGATCGAGATGCTGCGAGGCGGCGGCATCACCGATCTCGCCGTGCTGTACGCGTTCGACGAGGTGCCGCGGCACCTGTTCGTTCCCGAAGCCGTGCGCCATCGGGCTTACGAAAACGTCGCGCTCCCCCTGGGGCACCGGCAGACGATCTCACGGCCCGGCGTCCATGCGCTCCACTTGCAGCTGATGGAGATCGAAGGCACCGAGCGGGTGCTCGAGATCGGTACGGGCTCGGGGTTCCAGACGGCTCTGCTCGCCCACCTCGTCGAGCACGTATACACGATCGAGGTCGTTCCCGAGATCGCGGCGCTTGGCCGTGCCGCGCTCGAAGAATTCGGGACTGAGAACGTCACGCTTCGCGTCGGAGACGGCAGCAAAGGCTGGAGCGAGCACGCCCCGTTCGACCGGATCCTCGTCGGCGCCGCCGCGCCGCAGCCGCCCGAAAGTCTGATCGAGCAACTCGCCCCCGGAGGACGGCTGCTCGTTCCGGTCGGTGACGGAAGCACGCAGAAACTCACACTGATCACCAAGCCGACCCCCGAGTCCGAAGAGAAGGGAATCGAGATGACGGCGATTGACGAGGCCCGGTTCGTACCGCTGGTCGGTGAGGAAGGATGGTGAGCGACGCGCGGACCGCCGAGAGCGGATCGATGCACGACGGTCCTCTGCCTCCACCAGAGCGCCGCGGCTTGCTGCGGCGTATGTACGACTGGGTGCTCGGCTGGGCGGATCGGCCCGGCGGAGCATGGGCCCTGTTCGGCATCGCCTTCGCCGAGTCGTCGTTCTTTCCGATTCCGCCGGACGCCCTCCTGATACCTCTCGTCATCGGGCGTCCGACGCGAGGACTGTGGTTCGCGACGGTCTGCACGGCGGGTTCGGTGCTCGGGGCGGTCGCGGGCTACATGATCGGCAGCTTTCTGTTCGCCTCGATCGGCCAGGCGATTCTCGAATTCTATGGAGCGACCGGTCACTACGTGTCGCTCGGGCAGATGTTCAACGAGAATCTGTGGCTCACGCTCGGTACCGCCGGGTTCACGCCGATCCCGTTCAAGGTGTTCACGATCGCGGCGGGGGCCTTCGCGGTAGCGTTCCTCCCGTTCGTGGTCGTTTCGACCGTCAGCCGGGGGGCCCGATTCTTCATCGTGGCCGGCCTGCTCACCGTATTCGGCGAGCGAATTCGGGAGTTCGTCGAAAAGTACTTCAACCTGCTGTCGATCCTGTTCGTCATTCTGTTGATCGGCGGCTTCGTGGTCGTCGGCTTCTTCATGCCGGGCCACTGAACCCCGACGCTCGTTTCGTTGACGAACGGGGGGCACCCGGGCAGTTTGCGGGTCGGCGGGCGCCTCGCGGAGAGGCAGGACGCCACGCGAGCCCGGCTCGCATTCGGTGCATGTCGTGCTAACTACATGCACCGTAATCATTTATAGACACTTATTTAAACTGGTATATTATGGCAAAGGGCGGAGACAGAAGTCAGGTAGATACCGAAGACCGCATCATGGGGCGGATCGCGGCGGTGACGGCGTGGGCGGAGAAGAACCGTCAGCTCGCGATCCTGGCCGGCCTGGCGATTTTCGCGATCGGGGCGGGCGCGGTCATCTACCTGAACTATCGGGCCGATCTCGCGGAACGGGCGGCCGTTCGCCTCGACGAAATCCGCATCGTGAGCCAGAGGGCGGCACCCGACGAACTTCGTTCGGAGCTCTCGGCCTACATCGAGCAGTTCGGCTCCACGCCGCAGGGCGACGAGGCCCGGCTCCTGCTGGCGGAGATGGAATTGCAGAGGGGCGACGCCGACGCAGCGATCCGGGTGGCCGAACCCGTCGTCGATCCCGACGATCATCCGCTCGGCTACAACGCGGCCTGGATGGTTGCCGTCGCCGAAGAGCAGCGCGGCGACCTCGCGGCGGCCGCCCGCTGGTACGAGCGCCTGGCCGCGGCCGCGCCGCACGAGTTTCAGCGTCGCCGGGCCCGGGCGGCTCGTGCCCGGATTCACACGTACGCCGGCGAGTACGAGGAGGCCGAAGCGATCTACGCGGCGCTGGCCGCGGCCGAGGACGCCGGGGCGGGTGAACAGGCAGAGCTCTACGGCGTGAAGCTCGGCGAAGTTCGGGCGCGCGCGGCGGCCGAGTTGCCGCCGCCGTCGTTGCCGGCCGCCACCGGGACAAGCACGGAGCCTTCGGCCGAACCGGCGGTCGGCGAACAGGCACCCGAGGAGTCGACGCCGCCGGCGGAGTGACGCCGGACCCGGGGGGCGCCGGGGGCCGAGCGTCCCGGGGGCTTGGCGGGACGCCGGGTTCTGGAGCTTTTGTGGGCGTTGGGCGCAGTATGGCGCATAATATATCTTATGTTAACTAGCGCGAAATCCTCCCATTCTCCTCCCGGTCCCCGGCACTCCCCCGCGTGAGCGACGACGCGAAGAATCCCGACAGCGCCGATCCCGCACCCGGCACGCCTCGCGGGCCCCTCGGTGAGCTCGCCCGTCTCTTCCTGAAGCTCGGCATCATCGCCTTCGGTGGACCGGCGGCACACATCGCGATGCTCGAAGACGAGGTCGTGACGCGGCGCGGCTGGCTGTCGCGCCAGCACTTTCTCGACCTCGTGGGCGCGACGAACCTCATCCCGGGCCCGAACTCGACCGAGATGACGATGCACATCGGCTTCGAGCGCGCCGGGTGGAAGGGCCTGTTCACGGCAGGCGCCTGCTTCATCCTGCCGGCAGTTCTCGTCACCGGAGGTTTCGCCTGGCTGTACGTCGGCTATGGCAGTCTGCCCGAAGTCGAACCCTTCCTCTACGGTATCAAGCCGGCCGTCATCGCCGTGATTCTCGGCGCCGTGTGGAAACTCGGCCGGACCGCCGTAAAGGGCTGGCGCTTCGGCGTCCTCGGCCTCGGCGTCGCGGCTGCCGTCCTGGGCGGACTCGACGAGGTGTGGGCCCTGCTGGCGGGTGGGCTGCTCGGCACGCTGTGGTTGCGCGCCGGCGGCTACGACAGCTCGCGCACCGCGGGCGCCCTCGTGCCCATCCTGTTCCTGCGGCCGTCGGCGGGCATCGGGGCGGGCGCGACCCGTGCCACGGGCGTTGCTGGCGTGGTCGTGGGGGGCGCCGGCGCGGTCACGGCGGTCTCGCTGTGGAAACTGTTTTTCTTTTTCCTCAAGATCGGCGCGATCCTGTATGGATCGGGCTACGTGCTCGTCGCCTTCCTCGAGGGAGGCCTCGTACAGGACTACGGCTGGCTCACGCAGCCACAACTGCTCGACGCGATCGCGATCGGACAGTTAACCCCCGGCCCCGTGCTTTCGACCGCGACGTTCATCGGGTACGTGGTCGAGGGCGTCCCGGGCGCAGCCGTCGCGACGCTGGGGATCTTCCTGCCCTCGTTCTTCTTCGTGTTGATCCTCAATCCACTGATTCCCAGGCTGCGGGAATCGGTGTGGTTGTCGGCCTTCCTCGATGCCGTGAACGTCGCGGCCGTCGCGCTGATGGTGGCCGTGACGATCGAGCTCGGTGTCGGAACGCTCGTCGCATGGCCGGCCTGGGTCATCGCCGCCCTGGCCACCGTGCTCGCGCTCGTCTACCGGGTGAACGCCGCCTGGCTGGTGGCCGGCGGCGCCGTGCTCGGCTGGCTGTTGTATGGCTGGGTGTGACGGACGCCGGGTGCCGGCGGCAACGGCAGATGGCGGGTGGCTTACAGACGGCGGAACAGCGACTTCAACCTGAGCGCCCACACGCGCCAGATCGCTTCGCGAACGATCGCCCCCGACATCTTGCTCTCGCCCCGGTCGCGGTCGGTGAACACGATCGGCACCTCGACCAGCTTCATGCCGGCCTTCCAGGCCCGGAAGTCCATCTCGATCTGAAACGCGTACCCCGTCGACCCCACGCGTTCGAAGTCGATCGCCTCGAGCGCGCGGCGCCGGAAGCATTTGAAGCCGCTCGTGGCGTCGGTGAGCGGAAGACCCGTTACCCAGCGCGCGTACTTGTTCGCATAGTACGACAGCAGCAGACGCGACATCGGCCAGTTGATCACGTTCACGCCGCGCACGTAGCGCGAACCGATCGCCAGGTCTGCCCCGTCGTCGACGGCGGCGAGCAGGTCGGGCAGGTACTTCGGGTCGTGCGACAGGTCGGAGTCCATCTCGAGCAGATAGTCGTACCCTCGCTCGAGCCCGTAGCGGAACCCCCGCAGGTAGGCGGTGCCGAGTCCCAGCTTTCCCTCGCGGTGGACGACCTGCACGCGCTCGTCGTGGGCTGCCAGGTCATCGGCGATGGCGCCGGTCCCGTCGGGCGAGGCGTCGTCGATGACGAGGACGTCGATGCGCGGATCCTGGACGAGGACCCGTGGCACGAGTTCGCCCAGCGACTCGGCCTCGTTGTAGGTGGGCATGACGACCAGCGCCCGTCTCGCGGTGGTTCGGCTCTCGGTCACTGCGATGATCTCTCCCCTTCCGTTCCCGTGTCGTGCGTCACCGGCACCACGTCCCCTGTCGGCCCGACGGGCAGCAGCTGAGCCAGGCCGGCAGCCGCAAGTTCGGAGCCGATGGCCAGCAAACGCGCCACGATCGAGATGCCGGCGGCGCCGGCGGCCCCGATGCCCCCGAAGCTGACGAGCACCAGCGCGAGCGACGCCTCCCGCACGACGAGCCCGGCGGGCGCGAACAGGGCCACGTATCCCGTCAGATACGCCGCCGCGAACGCTCCGGTCCAGAACCATGGATCGGGGCCGGCCGATGCGCCGACGCCCCGCCACAGCAGCCACAGGCCCAGGCCGTTCACGAACCACGAAAGCAGGACGATACCGGCAGCTTCCCACAGGGCGGCACGGCGCGGATGCACCGTCAGGTCGGGTTCGCCCATCAGTCCCCCCATCCAGGCGGACAGCCGCGCCACCATCGAAGGGCGGAGCGCCACGACGAGCGCGAGGCCCGTGACGACGAGCGCCGCGCCCGCCAGGGCCACCCTCCCCTCCGCCAGCCGGAGGCCGAGCACCGCGAACGCGACGGCCGCCCCGATCGCGAGCAGCAGGACCTGCAGGGTGAGGTTGGATCCGAGGCCGATGCCGCCGATCTGCCGCTTCTCCCGCAGGTAAAAGGTCAGCGCCGAGAGCTGCCATATCCTCCCCGGTAGATAGCGGCCGAGATTCGTCCAGGTCCAGACCCGCATTCCCTCGGTGTAGCCGATCGTCCCGCCGAACTCTCTGAGCAGCCGAATCCATGCGCCGCCGAGGAGAAACAGGTTCGCGGTCGCCACCACGAGCGCCGCGACCAGCCAGCCCGGTCGTGGCCGCCAGCCCGCGGCCCGAAGATCCGCCCACTGACCGGCGAGGTCGCCGCCGTGGCGGACCACGAGGACGGCGGCGAACGCGAGGGCGGCTACCGTGAAGACGAGGCCCGCGACCTTCATGGCCACGGAGACAGACGAGCGGTGCGATGAACCAGGCATCATCGAGGCACGGCGCCATGCCGCCGCACGGAGGTGCCGATCACGACCAGGCAGGCCAACAGGGCGAGCAGGCCCACGAGCAGACCCCAGCGGACCGCCCCGGCCGTGTACGTGAACCGAAGCTGGTGGCTGCCTGCCGGGACCTCGACGCCGCGCAGGGCGATATCGACCCGATGAACCGGGACCTCGGCGTCGTCCACGCTCGCCCGCCAGTTCGGATGGTAGATCTCGCTGACCACGAGCAGCCCGCCCTGCTCTGCCTCGACGTCGAGCACGACTTCGTTGGGCGTGAATGACGTCACGCGCGCTCTCCCCTGCCCCGCCGCCGGCAGCGAGCCACCGTCATCGACACCGTCGACCGTGCCCGCGACGAGGGCGAAGGTGGCGGGATCGGGCCGTGCCGCCAGGCGCTGCAAGGCGGCCGTGGGATCGGTTTCAGCTTCCACACGGGCCGGAAACCAGGCGTGCGGACCGTCGGCCAGCACGCGCCATGCCGTGCCCCGCGGCCCCGAGGGCCCGGCCTCGAGCAGCGGCGTCTCCACCTGCTGTCGGGTGATCACGTAGTCGACGTCAAGCACGGGCCACAGCGCGGGCGCCGCCATCAGGTTCTCGTAGCCCGGCCCTCCGATCAGCCGGTCCGTCCACTCGAGCCGGAAGTTCTGCATCCCGGTCACCGAACGGATGTCGTGCAGCATCATGTCGTTCGGCGCGTAGCCCCCCTGCTCGCGCAGCGGAAACACCCGGGCGACGGGGTCGAGCGCGTCGCCGAGCTCCTGCTGAAGCTCGTCGGGGGCGAACGCGGCGGCCGGCGGTATCGTGCGGATGTAGCGATCGTCAACCCGGGCGAGGTCGAGGACGAGCAGGAGAAGGACGGCCACGACGACCTGCTTCGGCAGGCGCCGCTCGGCCACGCCATATGCCAGCACGAGCACCGAACTCCAGACACCGAGCAGCAGCCAGCCGCTCGCCCTCAGGATCCCGATAGCCCCGGCGTCGGGATACTGCGGCCAGCCCGCCGGGAACCAGCTCGTGTGGACCCATCGCACGAGCCCCTCCGGGGCCAGGGCCGCCCCGAGCCCGAGAAGCAGAACGGGGGCCGACAGCCCCACGACCCATCCCCAGCCGATCGCGCCGCCGGACGTACTCTCCGTTCCCGCCCGCGCGTCCAGCACGCGCTGCCAGCCGAAGCCCGCGAGAAGCGCGGCGAAAAAGCAGGCGGGCCCGAGCATCAGCGACGCAGCCCGGAGCTCCCGGATCACCGGCACGACGGCATAGGCGATCCGGTGAACGGGGGTCGCGGCGCCGAGCGCGTAAAGGATGCACAGGAGGGCGATCCCGCCGATCAGCCCCACGCGCCGGTCCCTTCGAAAGCCGGTGAGCCCGATGACCGCGAGCGCGGCCGGAACGATCCCGAGGTACTCGGTGTGCTGCTTGAACGGGTTACTCCCCCAGTAAGTGCCGAGCGACCCGATCAGGTCGGGGAGGACGAAGCCCGCTAGCTCCTGCGGGGGCATCGCCCAGGACGAGGCGAAGGCGTACCCGGTCTCTCCGCCGCCCCGTACGGCGATCGGTCTCAGTTCCAGATTGGGCAGGAGTTGCCCCATCCCGATCGCCGCCGCCGCCGCGAACCCGAGCGCGAAATAGCCGAAGGTCCGGCTCGCGGGCCGCCAGTCGCCCTCGTCCCGTGCGATCCAGATCACCCGTACCAGGGCATAGAGCGACAGAGCGAGCGACGAGAAGTACATGCTCTGGAGGTGCGGTGTGAAGATCTGGCAAGCCACGACGAGGCCCATGCCGAGAAACCAGTGAAGCCTGCGCGCCTGAAGGCCCCGCTCCAGCAGGCCGAACGCCAGGGGAATCAGCACCATGGCGAACATGCGGCCGTCGTGCCCGGCCTCGTTCATCGAAACGACGAAACCGGAGAGCATGAACGCGAAGCCGGTCACGACGGCGGCCGACCGGCTCAGCTTCAGCGAGCGGGCCGCGAAATACGCGAACAGGCCGGCCAGCCAGGTATGGAGGACGAAGGTCCAGCCGATCGCTCGAAACAGGGGCATGACGAAGTAGAGGGCCGTGGTCGGATAGAACACGGGGCCCGGCAGGATTGCCACGTACGGCAGTCCGCCGAACAGGTAGGGATTCCACAGCGGCACGCCGCGTCCCGCTTTCACTTCCTCGACGGCGAACTCGCGGAGCTGCCACGACTGGTCGATCATCTCCTGGCCGAACAGCATCACGTCGGGATCGAAAATGAACGCGCGGTACAGCCAGGCGGTCACCAGCGCGCTCGCGAGCGCGAACCACGCGAGCGGCGATGTGGGAAGCTTCCTGGTCATGCGGGGTCTGCTCCGATACGGCGGGAATGCGGCACTTCGTCCGATCGGCCCCGAAGGTAGCCAACCGGCGGCGGAGCGGGAAGCTTCATGCGCTCGTTCCGCGTACCTCTATGGCCCGCTCGTAGGCCGCCGACGTCGCGCCGACGACCCCGTCCCAGCCGAACGTCGCCGCCGCATGGGCGCGACCGCGGCGCGCGAGCTCACGCGCTTCGCCGGGATTCCGGATCAGCCGTGCCAGCGCGTCGGCCAGGGCCCCGGGGTCCCCCGGAGGACAGAGGAGGCCGGTCTCGCCGTGTCGGATGATGTCGGGAATTCCCCCGATGTCGCTTCCGATCACCGGCCGTTCGAAACGCAGCGCCTCGAGGAGCACGACCCCCAGGCCCTCGGTGTCGCCCTTGGCGTCGCGAACGGCCGGCAACACGAGGACGTCGGCCGCCACGTACTCGCGCCGCAGCTCCGCGTCGGACAGGCGGCCGAGAAGCCGGGCGCGCACGCCCGGTCGACGTGGCTTCCGGGGCTGTATCGACGAGGCGGCGGCACCCTGTGAAAATTCATTTTCACAGGGTCCCCGAGAGCTACCCCCGGCGCTCCGCTCGACGGCCGTGGTATCGAGCCCGGCCCCCGCGATGGCGGCCTCGATTTTCGGCGCCCACTCTCCGGTCCCGACGATTCGCAGCTCCACGGGGCGGGCGAACTTCTCTCGACCTTCCGCGATGGCGCGCACGAGCACCTCGACGCCCTTCCGCTCGACCAGCCGGCCCACGAACAGCACGCGAACGGGCTCGTCGTCCGGTCCCGCGAACGCCTCCCTCGGGGGGCGGTCGCCGTCGTCCGCCAGGGCGGCGCCGTACGGGATCACGGCGACGGGGCGCTCGACCAACGAGCGGACCGCGGCCGCCGTCGAGGTCGAAATCGCCGTCACCTCATCGGCCGTCCTGGTCGTCCAGCGAAGGAACGGCAGGAGAAACGGGAGACGGGAGCGCACCCAGTGGACCTCTACGCTGTAGTAGGAGCACACGACAGCGCTGCGGCCGCCGGAGGCGCGCCGGAGGGCCGCCCCGAACAGGGCATGTGGCATCGGCCAGTGCACGTGGACGACGTCCGGCGGGTTCCGCCGTCCGATCCGCCACGCCGCCAGCATGCCGCCGAGCAGGTACGGAGGGAGGAGCAGAGCATGGAGGGGCGCCCCGCGCAACCGATCGGGCACCGTCTCGTCGTGGGTGAGCATCTCGATCGGAGCGGGGGCATACCGAAAGCGGCGCACGGGAAGGCCGGTCGCCTCGGATGCCGGGCCCCCGCGATAGGCGGGTGCGAGCAGCGACGCGTCGAGCCCCTCCGCCCGCTGGCGCCGTACCAGCTCGACAAGCCAGGGCGTGATCGGGTCCTCCGCGTGCCGCGGGAAGGCGGTCACGACGTGGATCACCCGCACGAGCGGCTCAGGACTCCGGGGGCGAGAGACGCTCGCGGCGCCCGGCCGAACCCGCTTCCGACTCCCCTTCCGACCTCGCCTCCCGCAACTCGCTGCGCAGGCCCTCCAGTTCCGCGCGCAGGCCGGCGACGAGCTCGGCGATCAGCCCGGCGACGAACAGCAGCCCGCCAAGCAGGACTAGCAGCAGAACGAGGGTGAGCAGGGGCCGGAAGCCGACGCCATGCACGAACCGCAGGTACAGAGCGATCAGGCCGGTCAGGCCGCCGAGCGCGAACAGTCCGAGGCCCGTGAGTCCGAAAAACAGCATGGGCTTCCGGCTGAATACGACCTGGAACCAGACACTGAGCAAGTCGAGCGTCCCGACCAGGATTCGGCCGCTGCCCCGGTACTTCGACTCTCCGTGGCGCCGTTCGAGCAGCTCGATGTCGATCTCTCCGATCGAATGGCCGTGCGCGTGGGCCATCACGACCAGGTACCGGTGCCAGTCCTCGCGCAGGCGAAGGTCGTCGAGCACCTCGCGGCGGAACGCCTTCATCGAGTTGAGGTCGTGCACCGGAACGCGAAAGACGAGCCGCGACAGCCCATTGTAGATCGAGGAAACGAATCGCTTGGAATACCGGCCGATCTTGCGACCCGTGACGACGTCGTGACCCGACGCGATCGCGTCCAGAAAGCGCGGGATCTCGTCGGTGGAGTGCTGCAGGTCGGCGTCGAACAGGACGAACACGGGGGCGGAGGTCGACCGGGCGGCCGTGACGATTGCCGCCGTCTTCCCCCGGTTCCTGCGGTGGCGCAGGAAGCGCACGCGGGTGAGCCCGGCGTCCGCGGCCGCGCGCTCGGCGGCGGTGGTCGTACCGTCGGTCGATCCGTCGTCGACCAGCACCACTTCCCCGTTGAGTTCGTGGCGCCGGAACGTGTCGGCGAGTTCGCCGAACAGGTCGGGCATGTTCTCGGCCTCGTCGTAGGCCGGGACGATGACGGCGAAGGCGGGCCCGCCGTCCGGGGGCCGGAGGGCGGTATCAGGGATGGCGACCGGAGCCCGGGAGGTCCGGGCGCCGTCCGGCCGCGTCATACGCGCTTGCGCATCCGGGCCGACAGAATGCCGAGCTGATCGCGATACTTGGCGACGGTGCGCCGCGCGATCTGAACGCCCTCGGCCTTGAGTCGGTCGACGATCGCCTGGTCGGTCAGCGGCTTCTTCGGGTTCTCGTCGGCGACGAGCTTCTCGATGCGCGCGCGGATCCCGCGGGCCGACACGTCCTCGCCGTAGTCCGTCGACAGTCCGCTCGAGAAGAAGTACTTGAGCGGAAGGACGCCGCGCGGTGTCTGGGCGTACTTGTCGTTCGTCACGCGCGACACGGTCGATTCGTGCATGTCGATGTGCTCGGCCACCTCGCGCAGCGTGAGCGGTCGCAGGTGCTCGACGCCCTTCTCGAAAAATTCGCGCTGCCGGTCGACGATGAAGCCCATCACCTTGAGCATCGTCTGGCGCCGCTGCTCGATCGCCTGGATCATCCACTGGGCGCTGTTGAGCTTCTTGGTGATGAATGCCTTGTTGTCGCCCTTGAACTGGTTCTTGTCGCGCGCGACCTCTCGATACGAGCGCGACAGCTTCAGCCGCGGCAGCGACGAGTCGTTGTGGAACACGTGATACTCGCCGTCGATCTTCTCGACGATCAGGTCGGGCGTCACGTAGTTGTCGCCCATGTCGGCGTGCTTGAGGCCCGGCTTCGGATCGAGCCTGGCGATGTGGTCCGCCGCGTCCTGGACCTCCTTCGCCGAGATGCCGTTCTCCTTCGACAGCTCGCTCCAGCGATGGTTCACGAGCTGTTCGAAGTGGTCGCGAACGAGCCGGTACGGAAGGCCCTCGTCCTCGCCGCGCTGCCGGAGCTGGATCAGCAGCGTCTCCTGCAGGTCACGAGCGGCGATCCCGCTCGGCGCGAAGCCCTGCACGACCTCGAGCATCCGCTCGGCATCCTCGATCGTGTACGGCTCCATCTCCTCCCACAACTCGGGCTCTTCATCGGAAAGGTGCTGGTTGAGGGCCTTGACCACTTCCTCGAGCGTACAGGTCAGGAAGCCCTCGCGATCGACGTTGCCGACGATCTCCTCGCCCATCAACAGATCGCGTGGCGACAGGGTGAGCAGGTTGAGCTGCTCGCGCAGGTGATCCCACAGATCGGGGGGCGCGGCCGGGGTCGGCATGAAGGTCTCGCGGTCGCCGTCGTACTGCTGACGCCGGCCGCCCGCGTCGAAGCCATTCAGGAGGATGTCCTCCCAGTCCATCTCGTCTTCGTCCTCCTCCGGCTCTTCGATCGGATTCTCTTCGATCTCGTCGGACAGCTCGGAGAACTCGAGGAACGGGTTGACCAGGAGCTCCTGCTTGAGATGCTGCTGCAGATCCATGAGGGGCATGTACAGGAGATCCATCGCCTGGTACAGGCGCGGGTTGATCTTGGTCTCCTGGCGCATCCCCAGGCTCTGCCCGAGGCCTCGCTTGTAATCACTCATACGTGGCCAGTATCGTCATGTCTCGGGTTCTCGATGACTCCAGCGGCTACGGTCAAATATAACCTCGCCGGGCGCTGGTGTGCGAGGGTACTGGCACATCAATTGCTAGAAGTATGCCGCGGTCGGCGGGTCAGAGCCGGAAGTCCAAGCCTAGATATAGCTTACGGGCTTCCGGATCCTCCACGAGGCGGTCGGCGGGTCCCTCTATGTGGATGCCGCCGTTGAACATCAGGTAGGCGCGGTCGGTAATCTGCAGCGTCTCTCGCACGTTGTGGTCGGTGATCAGCACGCCCAGACCGCGTTCCCGCAGCTCCGCCACGATGCGCTGGATGTCGTCTACGGCGATCGGGTCGACGCCGGCGAACGGCTCGTCGAGCAGCATGAACTTCGGTCTCGTGGCGAGCGCCCGCGTGATCTCGAGCCGCCGCCGTTCTCCCCCCGACAGCGAGTATGCCATGTTCTTACGCAGGTGTCCGATCGATAGCTCGTCGAGCAGTTCCTCGAGACGCGCCTTGCGGGCCTTCCGGTCGAGATCGAGCGTCTCGAGAATCGCCATGACGTTCTGCTCGACCGTCAACTTTCGGAAGATCGACGGCTCCTGGGACAGGTAGCCGATGCCGGCGCGGGCGCGCCGGTACATCGGCACCCGCGTCAGGTCCCTGTCGTCGAGGTAGACGGCCCCCTCGTCGGCCTCGAGCAGCCCGACGATCATGTAGAACGTCGTCGTCTTGCCCGCGCCGTTCGGCCCGAGCAGGCCGACGATCTCGCCCTGGCGGACTTCGAGGTCGACGCCGTCGACCACGCGCCGACGGCCGAAGCTCCGCACGAGGCCCTCGGCTCGCAGCACGCTCATGGCGGCCCTCCGCTCCCGGTCGGCCGAACGCCGAGGGGGGCGCCCCCGCGTGCGGTGCCGTCGGAGGGCTCGAGGAACACGCCGATGGCCTGGTCGGCGGTCACCTCGGCGGGCTCGCCGTCGGCGAACCGGATGTCGATGCGTTCCCCGATGATGTAGTTGCGCGACGCGCGCTCGCTCCGCGCCGTGTCCCTCACAGCCGCGAAGTAGGACCGTGCCGCGCCACGGGCCAGCAGCCGGCGGATTCGGGCGGAGTCCTCGCCCTCTGCCGCCCCTCCCACCCCGCCCCGACCGCCAGGGGGTGCCTCGAACCATGCCCGGATCGTGTCGCCCTCGATCCAGCCGGTTTCGTCGGACAGACCGGCCTCGGGCTCGACCAGCGGCTCGTCGGCGTGTTCCTGCTCCGCCTGTTGCGCGCCCTCCTGCGGCGCGCCCGCGTCCCCGCCCCCTTCGGCCCCTTCGAGCTGAAAGGACCGCGCGGAACCCGTTGCCGTCACGGAATCGATCCTTCCGGCGGTGAAGCGGATGTCCAGGGAGTCGCCGGCGACCAGGAAAGCTTCCGCGGCCGCGAGGGCGCGGTCGCCGAACGCCTCGATCCGTTCCACTTCGTCGTCGGCGGAGCTGGTCAGAATGAGGATCTCCTCGGCCTCCAGCTGGACCGTCTCGCCTTCTCCCCGCGCCGCACCGAACGCATGAAGGCGGTCGACACCGGCCGACGCCAGCCCCGCGTGGATGCTGTCGCCCTCGAGACGCATCCCACGGGCCGTGACGACCGGCCGGCCGAACAGCCGGCCGGTCTCATCGGCGAACCGGGCGCTGTCGGCCGTAGCGTCGAAATCGGGCCGACGGATCGTAACGTCGCCCCGGGCGTGCGCCACGGTGTCGCCCAGAAACTCCGCCTCGTCGGCGTCGACCTCGATCGGTGGCCCCGTCCCGCTCTCGGGCGGCATGACCATGTGCGGACGCCCCGTGGCCAGCGTGCGTCCGACGCCGCCGCCGGCCCCGGCCCGGAAGAAGCTGACCCGGGGGCCACTCAGTGTGGCCCGGGTCGCGAGCCGCACGAGCTCGACGTTCCCCTGCGCCACGACCTGGCCGTTGGGTTCATAGTAGGTGAGTCGATCGGCGGTCAGCGTTCGCGTGGTGTCGCGATAATCCACGCTACCGATCATCTCGGCCCGCTGTTCGGTTTCGTAGTGCACCGCGCTGTCGCCCGTCATGACGGCAGCCCCGCAGCGCAGCGTGACGGTGCCGCCGCCGAGGTGCATGGTACTTTCGCCGCCGGCCGTACCGACGGAGTTGGCCGACGGAGCCGTGATGCGCAGCCCGCACCGCTCCTGCCCCGCGGCGCCCTGCGGACCGACGACCGCCATGAAGGCGGCGAGCAGGAAGGCGCGCCCCGCGGCCCTCACTGCGGCACTGCGACGTCAGGGGTCGTCACCGACCAGTCACGTCTCCGGATGTTCTCCATCGCCGGGTCGGTGACCAGTCCGGTTCCCTGCTCCACCGTGCCGTCGGGATGGGTGAGCGTCCAGGCCGCGTCTGTCGCCAGCTCGTCGGCCGCCGCGTCGTACGCGAGCGAATCCGTCTCGAGCACCGAAGGCGCCGCCGACTGGAGCCGGCCGTTCAACTCCACGGCGCCGTGCACGGTCATGTCCCCGGCGGGAAGCAGATACTCGCCGCGGCGTCCCGTAAGCCGTCCCAGATCGGTGCCCGCCTCGTCGAAAAAACGGATCTCGAGCCGGCGCATCTCGATCCGCGAGGCGTCGTCATAGATATAGGCGGTATCGGCGCGCAGAACGCCGCGCCGGATCCCGGCCTGCGTGATGTATTGCTCGACGCCGAACATGACCTGGTCGGCGCCCGACGCGAACACCGACGGCTCGCCGTCGGCGCCCGACGGCTCGTCGGAGCCCCCACAGGCTGCCGCCAGAGCCGCGAACATACTCAGGAAACCGAAGCGCCGGACGCGCCCCACGGCGCGGGTCACGCGAAGCCCGCCCGCAGCATGTCGTGCAGATGGACGATGCCGCGCAGCCTGCCGTCGGCGTCGACCACCGGCAGGGCCATGATGCCGTGACGCCGCAGACTCGCCAGCGCCTCGGTGGCCATCGTCTCCTCATCGACGCGGTACGGGTCCGGGTTCATCGCGTCCCGGACCGGGCGCCGCATGAAGTCGGGATGATCGGCCGCGAACCGGGTGAGGTCGCCCGCCGTGATCACGCCGATCAGCCGGCCGTCCTCGTCGATGACCGGGACCGTGCCCCGCTTGTGCGCGATCTCGTGCGTCGCCCGGTCGAGTGCGTCGTCGGGCCCGAGGCGCGGGACGACGTCGGGATCGGTCAGCATGACATCGCGCACGCGCCAGGTCAGGCGCCGTCCGAGCTCGCCGCCCGGATGCAGGCGCGCGAAATCTTCGGGGCCGAACTGCCGCAGCTCAACGAGCGCCATGGCCAGGGCGTCGCCCATCGCGAGGGCCGCCGTGCTGCTCGCCGTCGGCGCCAGGTCGTGCGGACAGGCTTCGACGTCGACCCCTACGTCGAGCACGATGTCGGCCTCGCGCGCCAGGTGCGACGTTCCGCCTGCGGTCATCGCGACGATCGGCAGGCCGAGCCGGTTGACGGTCGGAAGGAGCTGCGCCAGCTCCGGGGATTCCCCGCTCTTGGAGATCGCGAGCAGAGCGTCACCCCGCACGAGCACGCCGATGTCGCCATGCATGCCTTCGGCCGGGTGAAGAAACAGGGCCGGGGTCCCGGTCGAGGAGAAGGTCGACGCGAGCTTACGGGCCACGCCCCCCGACTTCCCCATCCCGCTGACGACGAGACGGCCCTCGAGCCCATGGATCAGCCGCACGGCCGCGAGGAACTCGGGGCCGATGCGCCCTTCCAGAGCCGCGACGCTCGCGCTCTCGATTCTGAGCACTTCGCGCGCCCGCTCGATGAGGCGCTCGTCCGTCGTCGTCGACGGCGCCGGCGCTTCAGCCATCCCGGCCATCCCGGCCCGCCTGCCAGCGCGCCCGGCACTCCTCGACGTAGGCCTCGACCCGCGGCGTCCACTCGCCCCGCGCCCGCAGCAGCGCCTCCGCGAACTCGCGCACGGCGCCGGAACCGCCGGCCGTGCGGCTCGTCCACGCGGCGGCCGCGTGAACCTCGGTCGCCGCCCCCGGTACCGCGACCGGAAGCGCCACTTCGCGAAGCACGGCCAGGTCGGCGATGTCGTCGCCCATGAATGCGGCCTCGTCCCAGCCCACGTTCGCCCCGTCGAGAATCGCCTCGACGGTCGGCAGCTTGTCGTACGGGTCCACCTGGTGCACCTCCTCGATCCCGAGCTCGGCTGCCCTGGCGCGCACGGCTCGCGACAGCTTTCCGGATACGATGGCTACCGTGATCCCCGCCTGGCGCAGCATGATGATTCCCACGCCGTCGTGCACGTGGAATCTTCGCAGCCCGAACGCCTCGTGCTCGCCGTCGGCCACGTAGATGCCGCCGTCGGTCAGCACGCCGTCCGCGTCGAGGATCACTACCCGTATGCGTCGAGCGAGCTCCGGATCCAGCCGCGTGGCCTCCGTCACGATCCCTCCGCCTCGAGGCGAGCCCGACGCATCGCGAGCACGCTCGTCACCAGGGCTTCGAGCCGGTCGACCTGCAGCATGTTCTGACCGTCGGAGGGGGCCGCCGCAGGCTCCGGATGCACCTCCACGAACAGGCCGTCGGCCCCGGCCGCCACCGCCGCTCTCGCGAGGGCCGTGATGTGCCGGGGCTCGCCGCCGCTCGAGCCTCCGCCCGCCGCGGCCGACGGAAGCTGCACGGAATGCGTGGCGTCGAACACCACGCGGACGCCGCCCGTCGCCTCGTGCATCAGGGCGAAGCCGCGCATGTCGACCACCCAGCGCCCGTAGCCGAACGCGGTCCCTCGCTCGGTGACCGCGAGGTCCGTCGCCCCGGCCGCGCGCAGCTTGTCGACGGGGTGGCGCATCTCCTCGGGGGCCATCCATTGGCCCTTCTTCACGTTCACGGCCAGCCCCGACGCCCCGGCCGCGAGGAGCAGGTCGGTCTGGCGACACAGGAAGGCGGGGATCTGCAACGCGTCCACGTGGTCGACCAGGTGTTCGACCTGGTGGGATTCGTGCACGTCGGTCAGCACCGGAAGGTCGACGGCATCGCCGATCCGGGCGAGCTCGGCGGCGCCGGCCGCCAGCCCCGGTCCTCGCTCGGAATCGAGGCTCGTCCGGTTCGCCTTGTCGAACGAGGCCTTGAACACGGCCCGCACGCCGGTCGCCGCCGCCACGTCGGCGACGTGGCGTGCGACCCGCAGGTTGAGCGTCCGATCTTCGAGTACACAGGGCCCGGCCACGAGAAGGAACCGGTCGCCGCCGAACAGCGGCGCCTGCCCGCTCATCGGCTGCCGGCGGTCTGCCGCTCCGGGCGCTCCCCCGCCGCGGGAGCGTCCTTCGCCCCGTCCCGTACGTTGTGCCGCTCGAGGGCCGCCCCGACGAATGCCGCGAACAGGGGGTGCGGGCGCGTCGGACGCGACTTCAACTCGGGATGGAACTGCGTCGCCACGAAGAACGGGTGCTCGGCCAGCTCGATGATCTCGACCAGGCCGCCGTCGGGGGACGTGCCGCTGAACACCAACCCGGCTTCGCCGAGTCGGTCGCGGTAGGCGTTGTTGACTTCGTAGCGATGCCGGTGTCGCTCGGAAATCTCGTCCTGTCCGTAGATGTCGCGCACCCGGCTTCCCTCGAGCAGCCGACAGGGATAGGCGCCGAGCCGCATCGTGCCGCCCTTGTCGGTCACCTGGAGCTGCGAGTCGAGGAGCGAGATCACCTTGTGCGGCGAGTCCGGCGCGAACTCGCTCGAATCGGCGCCCGCGAGGCCGCACACGTTGCGCGCGAACTCGATGATCGCGCATTGCAGGCCGAGACAGATGCCGAAGAACGGAACCCCTTTCTCCCGCAGCGGCCGCACGGCATCGACCATGCCGGCGATCCCGCGGCCGCCGAAGCCCCCGGGAATCAGCACGCCGTCGTAGCGCGTGAGCGGCTCGGACTTACCGTTGATCGCTTCGGACGACAGCCAGTCGATTTCGACCCCCGCATCGTGGGCGATTCCCCCGTGGATCAGCGCCTCCTGGATCGACTTGTAGGAGTCGACCAGCGAGGTGTATTTGCCGACCACCGCGATGCGGACCGAGCCGCCGGCCGGATGCTTGATCCGGTCGACGATCGACTCCCAGGCCGAAAGGTCGGGCTCGGGCGTTTCGAGGCCCAGCAGCTCGACGATCGAACCATCGAGGCCCTGCTCGTGATATCGCAGCGGCACCTCGTAGATGGAGTCGAGATCCCGTGACTCGATCACGTGCCGCATGTCGACGTTGCAGAACCGGGCCACCTTGCGACGCACGTCCTCGGCCAGCGGCCACTCGGTGCGGCAGATCAGCATGTCGGGCTGGATCCCGATCTGCATGAGCTCACGCACGGAGTGCTGGGTCGGCTTGGTCTTCAGCTCGCCCGCCGCCGCGATGTAGGGGACGAGGGTCAGGTGGACGATCATCGAGCGTCCGCGCCCGATGTCCTGCCGGAACTGCCGGATCGCCTCGAGGAAGGGCAGCGATTCGATGTCGCCCACCGTTCCCCCCACCTCGGTGATCACCACGTCGTGCGCCTCGGCCAGCCGGCGGATGTGCGACTTGATCTCGTCGGTCACGTGCGGGATGACCTGGACCGTCGCACCGAGAAAGTCGCCGCGCCGTTCCTTCGAGATGATGTCCTGGTAGATCCGGCCCGTCGTGACGTTGTTCGCCTGCGAAAGTGATTCGTCGATGAACCGCTCGTAGTGCCCGAGGTCGAGATCGGTCTCCGCTCCGTCGTCGGTCACGTAGACCTCGCCGTGCTGGAACGGCGACATCGTGCCCGGATCGACGTTGATGTACGGGTCGAATTTCTGGATCGTCACCGACAGTCCGCGCTCGACGAGCAAACGGCCGATCGAAGCGGCCGCGATCCCCTTTCCGAGCGACGAAACCACCCCTCCGGTGACGAAGATGAAGCGCGTATCGCGCGCGCCCTTGCTTTCAGACATGAGACTCCCGTTTCCGCTTCGCGTTGTCGTGTCCGCGGAGCAGTCGGTCGGCTCGCGCGATGTCGTCCGGTACGTCGACGCCCGCATGACTCGCCGGGACGACGCATACTTCGATGTCGAGTCCGTCCTCGAGCGCCCGAAGCTGCTCGAGCCGTTCGATGCCCTCGAGCTCAGAGGGCGGCAGCGCCACCCAGCGCGCCAGGGCCGGGCGCGTATACACGTACAGCCCGACATGCCGCAGCCAGGGGCCCGCCGGCGGCTCGTCGTCGGCCGCCGACCAGTCGGGCCCTCTGCCGCGCGGATGCGGGATCGACGCTCGGCTGAAGTACAGCGCCCGTCCGTCCGCCGCCCGCACCACCTTGACCACGGACTCGGACCGCCACTCCGCCTCGCTGGTGATGGGCACGGCGAGCGTCGCGATCTCTCGCGCTCCGTCGCTCACCACCTCGATGGCCCGGGCGACGGAATCGGGTTCGAGGAACGGTTCATCGGCCTGGAAGTTCACCACGATGTCGGCCCGGCTCGCCGCCGCCGCCTCCGCTACCCGATCCGTACCCGACGCATGATCAGCGCGCGTGAGGCGCGCGGTTCCTCCGAACTCCTCGACCGTGGCGGCGACCTCCTCGTTGTCGGTCGCTACCACCACCTCGTCGATCCCCGGCACGGCGCACGCGGCGGTCCACGACCATTCGACGAGGGGCCGTCCGGCGATCATCTGCAGGGGCTTTCGGGGGATACGCTCGCTGCCGAGCCTCGCGGGAAGGACGCAGAGGACGGTCATTTGAAGCGCAATCGGGAAGGCCGGCTCGATCCGTTCACGCTCCGTAATGTAGTACCCGCCGGAAGGCGGTGTCAAAGCGCCGAGCCACCCCTGCGTGCGTGTCGTTCAAGGCCGTGCTACAGGTCGCCCGGGAACCTGAGAGTGGCATAGACGGCCGGATCGAGGTCGGAGGCCCCGGGATCGGCCGCCACGGCGAGCTCGAACACGAACAGGCGTACCCCGGCGCTGAGGTTGGTTTCGAACCCAGCCGACTCGCCGGAATTCCAGGCCGCTCCCGTGGCGGCACGCAGGAAGAGCCGGGGCGGACCGAGCAGCCCGACCCGCAGGCGGTCGACGGGAATCAGATAAGTGACCTGTCCGTACGCGAAGCGGGCTCCTCGTTCCGACAGCAGCGGCAGGCGAGGGAGGGTCGCCAGGCCACCGACCGACGTCCAGCGCTGGCGTGGGAGTTCGCCCGACAGGTCGCCCCGCAGCATGAAGAACCCCTCCACGCCGTGCCCGATGAGCGCCGGGCCGGCCCATGACGCGTTCACTTCCCCGAACACGTAGCTGAAATCTCCGGCGGCACTGGAGTCGGCGGCCTCGACGATCGCCATCGTGCGCAACTTCGTCTCCACCGTTCGGCGGCGATATTCCAGCCCGAGACGGGCCGAGACGATCTCTCCGGCGTCGATGGCCGGATTCGGTACCGCATCGTCGGAGGCGAACAACACGAACTGGTCCTCGGCCTCGAGGCTTCGAGCCTTCTCCCATTCGAGCTCGACGATCGGTGAAAGGCGGGCCGTCTCCGTCCCGCGCAGGAACAGGGCGACGCGATCGGCCTCGTAGTAATTTCGAAAGTCGTCGCCCGCGAAGAAGTACGACAGACTGTTGGCGACCTCGCCCCGCACCCATCCCTCGTTCGTCCGGGTCGTCCGCTCCGCCTCGACGCCGAACTGCAGGGCGCTTGTCGGAACCCAGGCGTGGCGAAGAGTACCCTCGAGGTCACCCCGCTCCGTCTTTAGGCGCACGCGGGCCTCGAGCGACGGCTGCCAGTCCCACTCGACGTGCCGTACCGTGGCCCCCAGGCCGAGCGTCCACTCGTCCACTCGCTGATAGCCCGGAAACAGGATGCCCGAGAGACCGTGCAGCGTGACGGTTTCGGGCACGTCGCGCACCGGCAGGATGCGTATCGTCTCCGCATCTCGCCGAAGCAGATAGACCTCGTTGGGCCGCCACGTCACATCGCCCTCGACCTCGGCCCGGCTCGACGCGTACAGCCCCCCGCCCAGCGACAGAATACCGCCCTCGATCGAGGCCCCCGGCCGCAGAAACAGGTCGGCGCCGACCGCCGCCACGTCGCCGGTGATCGTGCCCGAGATCCGCACGTCGGCTTCGAGGACGAGCAGGTTGCCCTCGATGCGCGTCTCCGGACCGAGGACCGTGTCCGTCTGGATGAGCACGAAGTCGCCCTCGAGAAACGTCTCGAGCCGGCGCTCTTCCGGGCGATCGGGACGGGGATCGAAGCGGATGTCCTGGGCCGCCAGGGAGGTCGGTAGGACCAGGCCGAGCGCCAGAACCGCCACGGCCGCCGGCCGCAACGCGTTCATGTCGGTTCGGATTCGTGTCCTCACCAATCGCCGTCCTTTCCCCAATTCTCCCATGCGACCACTTCGTCCTCGGCCCGACGCGCCGTGAGTGGCGCGAAGCCATCGGCGTATCCGATCGTGAGCAGGGCCACGACCGGCACGTCCGAGGGAATGTCGAGGGGTTCTCGAACGCCCGGCTCACGGTATCCGGTGATCCATGCGGCCGCGAGCCCCAGGTCCGCGGCGGTCATCGTCATGCACTGGACGGCCGCCGCGACGTCGACCGGGTGGCTCGGCCGGCCGCTTCCGCTGACCAGGGAATGAACCCTGGCACACGCCACGATCACCACGGGCGCCGAGCGCAGGAGCGGATTGTTGAACGCCGCCGCCGCGAGCTTATACCGGACCATGACGTCCTGGACGACGACGAAGCGCCAGGGCTGTGACTCGCGGGTCGACGGGGCGTAACGGCCCGCCTCGAGGATGCGGGCGAGCGAAGCCGACGGGACAGGTCGCTCGGCGTACCCGTCAACGGTCTGCCGGTTGCGCAGCAGCTGAAACACGCGCGACAGGTGGCTCACGTCCGACTCTCAGGCCCGGGGATGGTACCGGCGGTGCTCCTCGCGCAGGTACGTGCGGTCGACGTGCGTGTAGATCTGGGTCGTTGATATGTCGGCATGGCCCAGCATCTCCTGCACCGCGGCCAGATCGGCGCCGTTCTCGAGCAGATGGGTGGCGAAGGTGTGCCGGAACGTGTGCGGGGTGACGGGGCCAAGCCGGGCCCCTCCCGCCTTCGCCGCATCGACGTGTCGCCGGACGATCTTCCAGGCTCCGGTCCGACTGAGTGGACGCCCGTGATGGTTGAGGAACACGACGCCGTCCGATTCCCCCCGCGCATCGAGGCCGGGACGTGTGTCGCGAAGATACCTCTGCAGCGCCCGCGCCGCACTCCCACCCAGCGGAACGAGGCGCTGCCGATCGCCCTTCCCCCGCACCACGGCGAGGTCCTCGTCCATCCGCAGGTCTCGAACTCGAAGCGCGGTGAGCTCCGAGATCCTTACTCCGCTTCCGTACAGCACTTCCAGCATCGCCCGATCGCGGTTCGCCAGTGCGTGCTCGATGTCGATCGCCTCGAGGATCGCGAGGACCCCCTCGTAGGTCAACACATGTGGCAGCGGTCGCCCTCGCGACGGTGCCTCCAGGCCCTCGGTGGGGTCGGATTCCACGTGCCCCTCGCCGAGCAGAAAGCGGAAGTACGTGCGCAGCGCCGATCGGCAGCGGGCGAGCGTCGACGGTGCCAGGCCGCGATCCGACAGGCGCGACAGGTGTTCGCGCAGGTCGGACAGCTCCAGTTCGGCCGGCCCGCGGCGGTGAAGTTCGATGGCCGTTCCGATCATTCCCCGGCAGTCGCGCAGATAGGCCTTGACGGTGCGCGGCGACGACCGGCGCTCGAACCGCAAGTAGTCGGCGAACTCCTCCAGGCGGAAGGCTACCGGCTCGTCGGGCGTCGCCGGCGACGACGTCACGACTCACCGCCCGGCATGTCGTCGAGTTCGCCCTCGGAGCCATCTGCGCCGTCGCCCGACTCTTCGTCGTCATGATGGCGCGTCCGCCACCACACGAAGCCGATCAGCCCGGCCACGAGCAGTGCGATGCCGGCGGCCGTCGCGTTCACCGTTTGCACGGCCTCCACCAACCGCGGGAGATTGCGAGACAGCAGGATCCCCGCGCCCACGAGCACCCCGTACCAGACGGCCGAAGCGGTGGCCAGCGGGATGGCCGTGCGCCAGAAGCCGAGGCGGCTGACGCCCGCGAACGCGGGTACGAGCACCCGAAACACTGGGAAAAAGCGACTCACGAGGACGGTGAGCGTTCCGTACTGATCGTAGAACACGGCCATGCGCTCGAGTTGCCGCGGACGCAGCAGCCAGCGACCCCAGCGTGTGGCGAACAGGCCTGCGCCATACGAACGGGCGGCGGCGTACACCGCGAGACTGAGCGCGAGATTCCCGGTCCAAGCGACGAGGAAGACGATGTCGGGACGCAGGACGCCCCGGTCTGCGAGGATCGCGCCGGCCAGCACGACGACGTCGGACGGGATGGGTGGGAAGACGTTCTCGACTGCGGCGCCCGCCGCGATCAGCAGGTAGATCGTCTCGACCGGAATCCGCGAGATCAGTCCGAGGAGCTTCTCGAGCTCGTCCAGCATGCTTCTAGTCCGCGGCGCGGTCGACCAGGGCGACGGCCATGACGGCGAGGCCTTCGCCACGACCGACCCATCCCATCCCTTCGTTCGTCTTTCCCTTCACCGATACCGACGTGCCCGGCACGCCGAGCAACCCGGAGATCCGCTCGCGCATCGCCTCCGCATGCGGCTGGATACGCGGCCGCTCGGCGATCACGGTGATGTCGGCGTTGACGACGCGCCAGTCGTCCTCGGCAAGCCGCTCGACGACCCGGGAAAGCAGCACGGTCGAATCGATTCCGGCGAGGTTCGCGTCGGTATCGGGAAACATGAGGCCGATGCTGCCGAGGGCCGTGGCACCGAGCAGCGCGTCGATCAGCGCGTGCAAGACGGCGTCGCCGTCGGAGTGTCCGGCCAACCCGGGCGCGTCGGGGATCGTCACGCCGCCGAGCACGAGCGGGCGGGTGCCAGTGAAGCGGTGCGAGTCGTAGCCCGTACCTGCGCGCACGCCGGCTTGCGGATCGCGGCGGCCTATGCGGCCGGCGCGCTCTTTCCGAGGATGCGCAACGCGAGGTGGGCTGCATTGCGCGCGTTGTCGATTCCGACCGTCGCGACGGGAACGCCGGGCGGCATCTGCGCGATCGACAGCAACGCGTCGAGCCCGCCGAGCGTGCCCGCCGAGATCGGCACGCCGATGACCGGCAGCTCGGTATGGGCGGCGACGACGCCCGGCAGGGCCGCCGACAGGCCCGCGCCGCAGATCACGGTCCCGAACCCGGCCGCCGCCGCACCGGAGGCGAGTTCGGCCGTTCGCACCGGATCACGATGCGCGCTGCTCACGACCACCTCCACGTCGACGCCGTACTCCGCGAGCACGTCGACGCCCTTCTGCATCGTCGGGCGATCGCTCTCCGAGCCCATCAGTACCAGTACCCGGCTCATTCGTCCTCCTCCCAGCGCCGGACCACGAGCGCCACATTGTGTCCGCCGAACCCGAACGAGTTCGACAACGCGACGTCGATGCTGCGTTCGACGGACGTATTCGGTGCGTAGCTCAAGTCGCACTCCGGATCGGGCGTCTCGTAGTTGATGGTCGGCGGCACGATACCGTCGCGGGCGGCGAGCAGGCAGATCACGGTCTCGATGGCCCCGGCTGCTCCCAGCGTGTGGCCGATCATCGACTTCGTCGAACTGACGAGCAGTCGGTCGGCGTCCTCGCCGAACAGCTGACGAATGGCGGACGTCTCGGTCGCGTCGTTGGCCGGCGTCGAGGTCCCGTGCGCGTTCACGTAGTCGACGTCGGCCGTGGTAACCCCGGCATCGGCCAGCGCACCGCGCATCGCGAGCTGCGCGCCGACACCGCCGGGTGCGGGCGCCGTCATGTGGTAGGCGTCGGCGCTCTGTCCGAAGCCCGCCAACTCGCCAAGAATCAGGGCGCCGCGTTCACGGGCGTGCTCCAGCGTCTCGAGCACCAGCATGCCGGAGCCCTCGCCGAGAACGAAGCCGTCGCGATGGGCGTCGAACGGACGCGACGCCGTCTCCGGCGAATCGTTCCGCTCCGACAGGGCCTTCATCGACGCGAAACCGGCCATGCACAGCGGGGTGATCGTGCTCTCGGTTCCCCCCGCGATCATCACGTCGGCCTCCCCGTTTCGAAGGGACCGCAGCGCGAGGCCGAGGGCGTGGGCGCTCGAGGCGCAGGCCGACACCGTGGCGTAATTCGGGCCCCTCGCTCCATAGCGCATCGAGATCATCCCCGCCGCCATGTCGGCGATGAACATGGGGATGAAGAACGGAGACACGCGGCCGGGCCCACGCTCGAGCATTTTCGAGTGCTGTGCTTCGAGCGTCGCCAGGCCGCCGATGCCGCTGCCCACGATGACCCCCATGCGGTCCGTCGGAGTCTCCGCCGTGTGCCCGTCCAGGCCCGCCTGGCGCATCGCCTGGTCGGCCGTGGCCATCGCGAACTGCAGAAATCGATCGGCGCGCTTGACCTCTTTGCGATCCATGTACAGCTCAGGGTCGAAACCGTCGACCTCGGCCGCGAACCGCACCGTCTGGTCGGACGCGTCGAACAGGGTGATGGCTCCCACCCCGCTCCGTCCTTCGAGCAACGCCGCCCACGACGTCTCGACGTCGAGCCCGACGGCGGTGACCAGGCCCATCCCCGTGACGACGACCCGATGTCGTTCGGTCATGATCGACGCTCCCGCCGCGGCGGCGGGCTCAGCCCTCCTGCCGCTCGCCGAGATACTTGATCGCGTCACCCACGGTCAGCATCTTCTCGGCATCTTCGTCGGGAATCTCGACTTCGAACTCCTCCTCGAACCGCATCACGAGCTCTACGGTGTCGAGCGAATCGGCGCCGAGGTCTTCGACGAACGCGGCCTCGTCCGTGACCTTGCCCATCTCGACGCCGAGTTCGTCGGCGATGATTTCCCGTACCTTGTCCCCGGTGTCCGACATATCTCGGTATCTCCTGTGAAGGGTGCCCTGTGAGCCACACGAGTCTCGTGCGGCCCTCTTTCGGCCGTGCGCTCAGCCTTGCATCACCATGCCGCCGTCGACGACGAGCACCTGTCCCGTCATATAGCTCGACGCCGGTCCCGCCAGAAACCGGACGACTCCGGCGACGTCCCCGGTGCTTCCCATCCGGCCGAGCGGGATCCGCTCCGCGAGTTCGGCGCGCGTATCGTCGCCCAGCTCGGCGGTCATGTCCGTCTCGATGAACCCGGGCGCCACCACGTTGACCAGCACGTTTCGCGAAGACAGCTCGAGCGCCACTGATTTCGAGAAGCCGACGAGTCCGGCCTTCGATGCGGCATAGTTGGCCTGACCGCGGTTCCCCGTCAAGCCTACGACGCTGGAGATATTGATGATACGTCCGGCCCGACGCTTCATCATCCCGCGGGCCAGGGCCCGCGTCATGTTGAACGCGCCCGTGAGGTTCGTGTCGATCACTGTCGTCCAGTCCTCGTACTTCAGCCGGACGAAAACGTTGTCACGCGTGATGCCCGCATTGTTGACCAGGATGTCGGGCGGACCGAGATCCCGTTCGACGGCTTCGGCCAGCTCGCCGCACGCTTCCGGATCGGCCACGTCGCAGGCGTAGCCACGCGCCGGGCCGTCGAGGGTGGATGCGGCCGCTTCGGCGCCTTCGAGGCCGCGCGATACGCAGGCAACCTGCGCGCCCGCGCCGGAGAGACTCCTCGCGATCGCGAGGCCGATGCCCCGCGACGCGCCCGTGACGATCGCGACCTGATCTTCGAGTTCACGCTGCATGGAATGCCTCCACGAGAGCTTCGATTTCCTCCGGTGTGCCGGCCGATGCCATGGGTCGGCGGCGTTCGATGCGCCGCAGCAGGCCGGTGAGCACGCTGCCGGGGCCGGGTTCGATCCACAGCCCCGGTTCGTACTCCTCCATCGCCGCCACGGATTCCACCCACCGAACCGGGCTGGTCAACTGCTCTACCAGCCGTTCCCGCCCTTCCTCGCCCGACTCGACGGCCGCGGCGGACGCGTTCGCCACGACGGGGAACGACGGGTCCGCCATCTCGAGGCCCTGAAGAGTTTCGCGAAGGCCTTCGCGGGCGCCGCGCATCAGCGGCGAATGGAAAGCGCCGCTCACGTTGAGCGGAACCGCGCGACGGGCCCCGGCATCGAGGGCGGCGGCGCAGGTGGCCTCGACGGCCTCGACGTCGCCGCTGATCACGATCTGGCCCGGCGCGTTGTAGTTCGCGGGTACGACCGTCCGGTTCGTCTCGTTCGAGATCGTGTCGCACACCCGCACGACCGTCTGCGGGTCGAGTCCGAGTATGGCGGCCATCGTGCCCCGCCGCTCGTCGCCGGCGGCCGCCATGAGCTCGCCGCGCCGCCTCACGGTTCGGAGCGCGTCGGCGAAGGACAGGCCGCCGGCCGCCAACCATGCGGTGAATTCACCCAGGGAGTGTCCGGCGCCGACGACCACGGCGTCGCGGATCTCGGTCGGGAGGACGCTCCACGCGGCGAAGCCGTGCAGGAGGATGGCCGGCTGCGCGTTTTCGGTACGCACGAGGTCCGCCTCGGGGCCCTCGTGGCAGATCCGACTCAGCCGGATGCCGAGGATCTCGTCGGCCTGTTCGTACAATTGCCGGACCGCCGGCTCCGCCTCCGCCAGCTTCGCTCCCATGCCGACATGCTGCGAGCCCTGGCCCGGAAACATCGCCGCGATGCGCGTGCTCATGGTGCCCTCGGAAGCGGGCTTCTAAAACTCCTCGACGCGCACCACCTCGCGGTCACCGTAGTAACCGCAGGTGGGGCACACGCGATGCGGGCGCCGCGGATCGCCGCAGCGCTCGCACGATTGTGTCGCAGGCGACGTGTTCGCCCGCTGACCGCCGCGACGCTTCCGCTTGCGCTGCTTCGATGTCCGTCTCTTCGGTACCGCCATCGTCAACCATCCTGTCGTTCATCGTCGTTCGCTGCGAGTCCATCCGACGCGAGCTGCGTGCGGAGCGCGTCCCAGCGCGAATCGCCCGTGGGCTCCGCGCAATCGCAGTCGCCCTCGTTGAGGTCGGCTCCGCACTGGGGACAGAGCCCCCGGCACTCGGGCCGGCACAGCGGATAATCCGGCAGTGCGAGCAACAGTTCCTCGCGCAACGCCGGCCCAGCGTCCAGCTCATCCTGATTGGCGTCCAGGGCGTACACCCCCGGACCCTCGTCCCACGCATCGAGACCCGGCTCGAACCGGAAGTCGAGCGGAATGCTGCGCTCTCGCTCGACCACATTCAGGCACCTCGAGCAGGTTTCGGAGAGGCGCGCCGTCAGCGAGCCCCTGATCCGCACCCGGCCGTCCTGCATCTCCTCGGCCGTGATCGCGACCTCGGGCGGACCGTCGAGCTCGAAGCCGATCGGGCCGAACTCGCTCTCGAGGCCCAGGTCGCTCTCGAAGCCGACCGGGCCCTCGCGCAGCCGATCGCGCGACAAAGGAAGCGTCGGCAAGCCCTTATGCATAGCGGTATTCAGTAGTTCTGTCAATCAGTGGCCAGCCAGTCGCGACGGGCGAAGAAGAACCCTGCCTCGACGGCCGCGTTGGCGTCCGAATCCGAGGCGTGAATCGCATTGCGCTCCTTGCTCTCGGCATACAGGGCCCTCACGGTGCCCGCCTCGGCTTCGGCGGGGTCGGTCGCGCCGATCACGCGGCGCAGTTCCGCCACCGCGTCGTCACGTCGCAGCACCATGGGCATGCAGCGCCCCGACGTCATGAACTCTACGAGCGAGCCGAAGAACGGCCGCTCGCGGTGCACCGCATAGAACTCCTCCGCCTCGGCCTTGGCCAGGCGGAGCACGCGCGCCGCCACGAGCTCGAAGCCCGCGTCCTCGAGGTGGGCGAGGATGGGACCGGCCTTGCCGCTTTCGAACGCGTCGGGCTTGATGATCGTGAGTGTATGTGTGGCAGCCATGCTCGTCCTTTTCTCGCTCATATCCGTTCCTGGATCAGCCCGACGAAGTCGGCCGGCCGCTCGGCCACGCTGATCCCGCAGTCTTCGAACGCCTTCATCTTCTCCTTCGCGGTTCCCTCGGAGCCGGAGATGATCGCCCCGGCATGCCCCATCCGCCGACCCGGCGGTGCGGTCTGGCCGGCGATGAATCCGACGACCGGCTTCCTCATGTGGTCGCGGACGAACTCGGCCGCCACCTGCTCGTCCGTGCCGCCGATCTCGCCCATCATCGCGACCGCGATCGTCCCCTCGTCCTCCTCGAACATCCGCAAGCAGTCGACGAAGTCGGTGCCGATCAGCGGATCGCCCCCGATCCCCACGCAGGTCGACTGACCGAGGCCCGCTCGGGTGAGCTGATAGACCACTTCGTAGGTCAGTGTTCCCGAGCGGCTCACGACCCCGATGTCGCCCGGGGCGACGATCTGTCCCGGGAGGATCCCCACCTTGCAGACGCCCGGTGTGATGAGCCCGGGGCAGTTCGGGCCGAGCAGCCGCGCCCCGCGGTCACGCACGTAGGGGAGCACACGGGTCATGTCGCCCACCGGCACTCCCTCGGTGATGCAGACGATGAGCTCGATGCCCGCATCGGCCGCCTCGAAAATCGCGTCGGCCGCGAATGCCGCCGGTACGTAGATCACGCTGGTGTTGGCGCCCGTCTCGTCGACGGCGCGCTCGACGGTGTCGAACACCGGGACGGCGTCGTCGAACGTGCGGCCGCCCTTGCCCGGCGTGACTCCGGCCACGACCTGCGTCCCGTACTCGATCATCTGGCGGGCGTGAAACGAGCCGTCGCGGCCCGTGATGCCCTGCACGACCAGTCGGGTGTCCTGTCCGATCAGAATACTCACTGGACCACCTCCCGACCGGCCAGCGCGACGGCCCGCTTGACGACCGCATCCATATCTGTCATGGCGCTGAAGCCGTTGTCTTCCAGGATCTTCACCGCCTCGTCCTCGTTCGTGCCGGTGAGCCGGATCGCGATCGGGATGTCGATGTCGATCCGGCTCGTCGCCTCGACGATGCCGTTGGCCACGTCGTCGCAGCGGGTGATGCCGCCGAAAATGTTGAACAGGATCGACTTCACGCTCGGATCGGCGGTGATGATCTCGAGCGCCGCCACCACCTTGTCGGGGTTCGACGAGCCCCCGATGTCGAGGAAGTTGGCGGGCTCGCCGCCGTAGTACTTCACCAGGTCCATGGTGGCCATCGCGAGCCCGGCGCCGTTCACACAGCAGCCCACGTCGCCGTCGAGCGGGATGTAGGAGAGGCCCGCGTCCCGCGCCTTCGTCTCTGCGGGATCCGCGGCCTCGATGTCGCGCATCGCCTCGATGTCCGGAAGCCGGAACAGCGCGTTGTCGTCGATGTTCATCTTCGCGTCGATAGCGAGCACGGTGCCCTCGTCGTCGACGATCAGCGGGTTGATCTCCGCCAGGGTCGCACCCGCCGCCTCGTAGGCCTCGTACAGGCTGGCGATCACCTTCGCCGCCTGCCGAACCGTCTTGAAATCATCATACAGCGCGAACGCGAGCCCCATCGCCTGGTGCGGAAGCAGGCCGTAGCGCGGGTCGATGGGCAGCCGGGTGATGGCGTCCGGATTCGTCGCCGCGACCTCCTCGATGTCGATTCCTCCCTCGGAGGAGACCATGAAAACCGGCCGCTGCGAGCCCCGGTCGAGCACGATTCCCACGTAGGCTTCGGAAGCGATGTCGGCCACGGGTGTGACCAGCACCTTCCGCACCGTCAGTCCCTTGATCTCCATCCCGAGAATCGCTTCGGCCGCCTCGCGCGCCGCAGCGGCGTCGGACGCGAGCTTCACGCCGCCCGCCTTTCCGCGTCCGCCCGCGTGCACCTGCGCCTTGACGACCACGCCTCCGCCGAACTTGCGCGCGATGGCCTCGGCCTCGGCGGCCGTGCTCGCGACTTCGTCGGGGGGTACGGGTACACCGTGCTCCCGGAGGATCCCCCTCGCCTGGTACTCATGAATATCCATGACGCCCTTCTGCTGAGTTCAATCGTTCACGATCTCGGTTCCCGCCCGGCCGGCCACGGCCTCGGGACCATCCTCCAGCGCCGCGATCACGGCCCGCCGACCGCCCGATACCACGAAATCCATCGCCGCCTCGACCTTGGGACGCATGCTACCGCCCGCACCCTCGAGTTCGGGCCCGGCGAGCAGCCGGCGTACGGCGGATACCGGGAGCCGATCGATGCGCTTCGCGTCGGCGGTTCCCCATCCCGTGTAGACGCCGTCCACGTCGGTGAGGATCAGCAGCTCGGCGGCGCCGATGCTCACGGCCAATATGGCGGCGGCGCGATCCTTGTCGACCACCGCGTCGACGCCTTCGAGGCCGAGGTCCTCATCTCGATACACCGGGATCCCTCCCCCGCCCGCCGCGATGACGATGTCGCCGCGCGCCACGAGATCCGCCGCCATCCGCGACTCGACGATCTCCACCGGGCGCGGGCTGGGGACCAGGCGCCGCAGGTTTCCGTTTCCGTCCGCTTCGACACGGACCCCCGCCGCTCGCAGCACCTCGGCCGTGGTCTCGTCCAGGGCTCGCCCGACGAACTTCGTCGGGTTCCGCAGGGCCGGGTCGTCGGCCTCGACGCGAACCTGGCTGATCAGCGTGACGACCCGGCGCTCACACCCCTGGCGCGCCAGCGCATTCTCGAGCGACTGCTGGATCATGTACCCGATCCAGCCCGCCGTGCCCGCCACCAGTACGCCCAGTGGAAGCGGATCGACGAGCTCCCGCGCCGCTTCGTTTCGCACGAGTGCGTCGCCCACCTGCGGTCCGTTGCCGTGCACGATCGCGATTCCCCGCCCCTCGAGGGCCAGCGGGACGATCACCTCGAGGCTCTGACGCGTGTGTCGGAACTGGTTGTGGACCGAAGCCGACTCGCCCGACGGCGACAGCGCGTTGCCTCCGATCGCGACCACGACGGTCGGGGCCGCGGGCGGCATGCTCAGATGGCCAGGGGGGGAACCTCGACCCCCTCTCCGGCCAGCGCTCCCGCCACCTCGTCGCGAATCCGCTGAAGCCCCTCCCGGCTCTGTGCCTCGAAGCGCACGACGATGACGGGCTGCGTGTTGCTCGCCCGGATCAACGCCCACCCGTCGTCGAACAGGACGCGCGCGCCGTCGATGTCGATCACGTCGTGCGTCTGCCGGTACCGCTCGACCATGCGCTCGACGATCGCGAACTTCCGCGCCTCCGGGCAGTCGAGCCGCACTTCGGGCGTGGACGGATAATTGGGGATGCGGGCGGCGAGCTCGGCCAGGCTGCGGCCGCTCTGCTGCACGAGCTGCGCGAGCCGCGCCGCGGCGTAGATCGCGTCGTCGAAGCCGTAGAACCGATCGGCGAAGCAGATGTGACCGCTCATCTCGCCGGCCACCGGCGCCCCACCCTGCTTCATCCGCTCCTTGATCAGCGAGTGCCCCGTCTTCCACATCACCGGAACCCCGCCCGCCGCCTCGATCATCTCGGGCAGTGCCTGCGAGCACTTCACGTCGAACACGATCTCCGCCCCGGGCCACTCGGTCAGTACGTCGAGGGCGTACAGGAGAAGCAGGTGGTCGCCCCGCACGATTCGGCCCTCGCCGTCGATCGCGCCAATCCGGTCGGCGTCGCCGTCGAGTCCGATGCCGAGATCGGCGCCCGTTTCCCGAACCCTGGCGATCAGGTCGACCAGGTTCTCGTCCACCGTCGGGTCCGGGTGGTGGTTCGGAAAGGTGCCGTCGGATTCGCAGTACAGGCAGGTCACCTGGATGCCGGCGGCCCGCAGCGCCTGGGGGGCCGCGACGCTTCCGGTACCGTTGCCGCAGTCGAGCACCACGTGCACCGGGCCCTCGACCGCCGCCCGCTCGCCGATCTCGCGCACATAGGCGTCGAGGATCTCGTGGCGCGTGGTCGTCCCTTCTCCGCTCAGGTAGTCGTCGGCCTCGACGAGCTCGCGTATCTCCTGGATCGCCTCGCCGTAAACCGATCCGTCGGAAACGACCATCTTGATGCCGTTGTACTCGGGCGGATTGTGCGATCCGGTGATCTGGATGCCACCATCGGTCTCGAGCGCTACGGTCGCGTAGTAGAGCGCGGGCGTGGGGACCGTGTCGAGCAGGACGGCGTCGAGGCCGGCGGCGTTCAGCCCACGACACATACCCTCGGCGAGCCCGGGCGAGCTCGGTCGATTGTCGTGGCCCACGGCGATACGGCCGCCGTCACGACCGGTCTGGCGGCGCCAGCGGGTGGCGTAGGCGCGGCCGACGGCCTCGACGACGTCGGCCGTCAGGTCGTCGCCGACGATGCCACGAATGTCGTACTCGCGAAAAATGGTTGAGGATACGTTCATCTCATGTCCGGGTCTGTGCGCCACCTGGGGTTCGTCGAAACGCGGGGCCGCGGCGGCCGGCTCACTCCGCGGCGGGAATCGGCGCGGCTGGCGCAGCGCGGGTGGGCGCCTCGGGCGGCGTGCCCGGATCCGCATCGACCACGGCCGCCGCCTCGAGGCCCGCCGCTTCGGTCACGTCGACGGCGGGCCCGGGAAACAGCCCCGAGGCCAGGAGCCCGAGAACCGCCACGCCGCCCGCGAACTGGAAGGCACGACTCGGTACCGCGGGGGCCTCCCCCTCCGGCGCCTCGTCGAAGTACATCTTCCAGATCACACGCAGATAGTAGTAGTAGGAGAGGACGCTCGTCAGAACCAGCACGACGGCGAGCGCGACCTCTCCGGCGCTCATCGCCGCCTGCAGCAGGTAGAGCTTCCCGACGAACCCGCCGGTGGGCGGAAAGCCGGCCAGCGACAGCAGGCAGACGACCATCAACAGCGACAGCAGAGGTCGGCTCCACCCGAGGCCGCGAAACTTGCCGAGCGCCGCGTCCTCGCTGCCCCCCGCCACGACCGCGACCACGGCGAACGAGCCGACGGTCATCAGCGCGTACACGCCCAGGTAGAAGATCGTGGCGGAAATCCCCAGCGCCCCGCCCGCCACCAGGCCGACGAGCAGGTAGCCGGCGTGGGCTATGGAGGAGTAGGCGAGCATGCGCTTGACGTCCTCTTCCTGCAGCGCGATCAGGTTCGGGACGATCATCGTGAGCAGGGCGAGCCACCACACGATGTCGTGCCACATGACGGCCGCGGGCGCCAGGCCGATGGCCACGACGCGGAGTCCGGCGGCGAAGCCGGCCGCCTTCACGCCGGCGGCCATGAACGCCGTGACCGGCGTCGGCGCGCCTTCGTAGGCGTCGGGCGTCCACATGTGGAACGGGACGGCCGACACCTTGAAGCCCAGTCCGATCAGCAGCAGGGCGATGCCGGCCTGCAGGAGCAGGCTGCCGTCCGCCGCGCCGGCGGCGACGGCGCTGTCGACCAGGCCCAGGTTCGTGCCACCGACGGCGCCGAACACGAGCGCGATGCCGTACAGCAGGAAGCCGCTGGCAAACGCTCCCACGAGGAAATACTTGAGCCCCGCCTCGGCCGAGCGCCGCGACCGCCGGTCGAACCCGGTGAGCACGTAGACGGAGATCGACATCAACTCGATCGCCACGAACACGAGGATGAGGTCGCGAGCCGCCGTCAACAGCGTCATCCCGACCGTGGCCATGAGAACGAGAAAGTAGAACTCGCCCACGGCGAGGCCCCTGCGCTCGAGCTCCTCGAGCGAGAACAGCAGTGCGACGATCGTCGCGCCGACAATCACCAGGGTCAGCGCGACCCGCATCCCGTCGACGGCGACCATCGACATCCGACCCGGCCCCTCGACGGCCGCGAGGAAGACGGCCGCGGCGCCGGCTGCCACGAGTCCGGCGATCGCCAGGGCGGGCACCCAGCGGCCGCTCTGGACCTCCGAGGACCCGCGGGCGAACACGTCGCCCGTGAGCACGACGAGACCGGTGATGGCGAGGATCACCTCGGGCAGCAGGGCCCACACGTAGTCGAGCTGCGAGCTGAAATCGAGGATCACGGCTCGCCTCCGGGCTGTTCATCGACGCCGAGAATCGGCAGGCGGTCGTACGGCCGAACGTCGGGCGACATAGTCAGCGGGGCGCGGCCGGCGCGTTCGTCGATCTGCGAGATCAGCGCCTCCACCGACGCCGACGTCCGGGCGAGGAACGGGGCCGGGTACACGCCGATCAGCAGGATCATCGCGAGCAGCGGCGCCATGATCGTACGCTCCCGGGGACAGAGGTCGCGAAGACTTTCGTTCTCGGCACGGGTCACCGGACCATAGAACACGCGCTGGAGCATCGGCAGCATGTAGGCGGCGGCGAAGATCACCCCGCTGGCCGCGAGCACGGCGAACAGCGGCTGCGTGCGGAACGTCCCGAGAAGGATCAGGAACTCGCCCACGAAGCCGTTGGTGCCGGGCAGGCCGATCGAGCTGAGGGCCACGACCACGAACGCGACGGCGAACAGGGGCATCGTGCGCGCGATCCCTCCGAAGTCGGCAATCATCCGGGTGTGGCGCCGCTCGTACAGCATCCCGATCAGCAGGAACAAAGCGCCGGTCGAGATCCCGTGATTCACCATCTGGAGGATCGCCCCCTCGACGGACTGCTGCGTGAGGGCGAACAGGCCCATCATCACGAACCCGAGGTGCGCGATCGACGTATAGGCGACGAGCTTCTTCACGTCGGGTTGGACGGCGGCCACCCAGGCTCCGTACAGGATGCCCACCAGGCTCAGGACCATGACCGTGGTCACCACGGTCGGGCTCGTCGCGGCGTTCGCGAACATCGGCATCGCGAACCGCAGGAAGCCGTAGGTTCCCATCTTGAGCATCACGCCGGCGAGGATCACGGAGCCGGCCGTCGGCGCTTCGACGTGCGCGTCGGGCAGCCAGGTGTGCAGCGGGAACATCGGCACCTTGATCGCGAAGGCGAGCGCGAAGGCCGCGAACAGCGGGATCTGGATCTGCCGGCCGATCGGAAGCTGCACGAGGTCGTTGTACGCGAAGGTCAGGACGCCGAACTGGCGGTAGTACAGGTAGACGAGCGCCACGATCGCGGCGAGCATCAGCAGCGAGCCCACGGCCGTGAACAGGAAGAACTTGATGGCCGCGTACACCCGACGTGTCCCGCCCCAGATCCCGATCAGGAAGTACATCGGGACGAGCATGATCTCCCAGAACAGGAAGAACAGGAACAGGTCGAGGGCGACGAACACCCCGAGCATCGCCGTCTCGAGGACGAGGAGCATGGCGTAGAACGCCCGCTGACGCTGTTTCACGTAGTTGAACGAGCCGAGCACCGCCAGGGGCAGGATGAACGTGGTCAGCATCACCATGAGCAGCGAGATGCCGTCGATGCCGACCGTGTAGCCGATGCCCCACGCCTCGATCCACGGAATCGAGACATAGTTCTGGAGCGCCGGCGTGCCCTGTTCGAACGTCCAGAACAGAGGCAGCGACAGCCCGAACACGGCCACCGACGCCACCAGGGCCACGTGCTTGGCGCGCTCCTCGGGAGCGGCGAAACAGGCGAGCGCGCCGAGCAGCGGCGCGGCGAGCAGCAGGGCGAGCAGCCAGTGCGAGGCGAAGAACCCGTCGCCTACCACAGGATCGTCCCCAGGATGACGAGCGCGCCGGTCACGAAAAAGAACAGGTACGACGCCACGCGACCGGTCTGCGTCAGGCTGCCGAACCAGCCGGCGAGGCGGGTGCTGCCGGCCAGGCCGTTCACGCTGCCGTCGATCAGGCCCACGTCGACGATGCGCCAGCAGGCGCGCCACAGGACGAGCGACGGTCGGATGACCAGGCGGTCGTAGAGCTCGTCGATGTACCACTTGTTGTACAGAATGCCCGCCAGCCCCTCGGGCGCAGGCGCGTCGGCGGCGGGCACGCGGCGGCGGACGAGGGCGCGAAAGGTGAGGACGATGACCACGATCGCGAGCAGCGTCGAGATGCCCGCCCATACGGCTTCACCGCCACCCACGGGAGAGGCGTGCGCGGCGTGTACGCCGCGGGTCTCCATGACGGCGACGGCGGGGTGGAACACGGGCTCGAGCCAGTCGTGCAGCGCGTGCACGTTCGGCAGCACGGGCAGGGCCTCGGGGATCTGTACCCACCCCCCGACGACGCTGAGCACCGCGAGCACGGTGAGCGGAATCCACATGACCTTTGGAACCTCGTGCAGGTGCGGTTCGGCATCCTCGCCCGAGCGGTTTTCGCCATGGAAGGTGAGCACCATCAGGCGCGTCATATAGCCCGCCGTCAGCAGGGCCACGACGAGGGCCACGCCCCACAGAACCGTGTAGCCGTAAGCACCGGCGTACCAGATGATCTCGTCCTTCGAGAAGAAGCCCGCGAACGGAACGACGCCCGAGATCGCCAGGGTCGCGATCCACATCGTGATCCACGTGATCGGCATCTTCGCCTTGAGGCCGCCGTGGTTACGCATGTCGTTGGGATCGTCGTGACGGCCCGTCTCGTGAAGCGCGTGATGCATCGCGTGGATGACGGCGCCGGCGCCGAGAAACAGCAGCGCCTTGAAGAAGGCGTGGGTCATCAGGTGGAATATGCCGGCCGTGAACGCCCCGATCCCCACGGCCACGAACATGTAGCCGAGCTGCGACACGGTGCTGTAAGCGAGCACCTTCTTGATGTCGTACTGCTGCACCGCGATCGACGCCGCCAGCAGGGCCGTCGCCGCCCCGACCGAGGCGACGATCGCCTGAGACACCGGCGCCATCGCGAACAGAACGCCCGAGCGCGCGACCAGGTAGACGCCGGCCGTCACCATCGTGGCGGCGTGGATCAGGGCGGATACGGGGGTCGGACCGGCCATGGCGTCGGGCAGCCAGACGTGCAGGGGAATCTGCGCCGACTTTCCGGTACAGCCGAGGAACAGGAACAGCGTGATCGCCGTCACGACTCCGCCCCCGACCGTCAGCGTGGTCGGCGCCGCCTCGAACACCGCGGCGAAGTCGAGCGTCCCGAAGTGCACGAACACGAGAAACATCGCGACCAGGAAGCCGAAATCACCGATCCGGTTCACGATGAACGCCTTCTTCCCGGCGCTCGAATACTCCTGGTTCTGATACCAGAACCCGATCAGCAGATAGGAGCACAGCCCGACCCCTTCCCAGCCGACGAACATCAGCGGGAAGTTCGCCGCCATGACGAGGACGAGCATGAAGAAAACAAACAGGTTCAGGTAGGCGAAATACTTCGCGTAACCCGCATCCTCGCGCATGTAGCCGATGCTGTAGACGTGAATCAGCGAGCTCACGCCGGTGACGACGAGCATCATCAGCATCGAAAGCTGGTCGAACCCGAGATCGATCCCGACCGCGAGGTCGCCGGAAGGCATCCACTGCCACAACGAAACGATCGCGGCCGTCTCGGGCGGCGCGGCGAGCATTGCGATGAAGTTCAGCAGCACGACCCCGAACGCACCGATGATCGCGGCGGGTCCGACGACGCTCGGGATCGCTTTGCGATCCGGTGCGATGAACGCCGCCACCCCGTTCACCAGCGCCCCGAGCAGGGGGAGCAGGAGAATCAGCGCGGGCAGGATCGGCGCGAAGCCCGGTTCGGCCTGGATCGGGGCTACCATTTCAGCAAGTTCACCCGGTCGACGTCGACCAGCTCATAGTGGCGGAACACGGCGATGATGATCGCGAGCCCTACCGCCGCCTCGGCGGCCGCCACGGCCATCACGAAAAACACGAGCACCTGTCCCTCGATGCCGGCCGAGCGCGAGAATGCGATCAGCGTGAGGTTCACGGCGTTCAGCATGAGCTCGATGCACAGAAACATCAGAATCGCGTTGCGGCGCACGAGTACGCCCGCCGCGCCGACCGCGAACAGGAAGGCGCCGAGCAGCAGGGCCCCGGTCTCGAAATCGATGCCGCTCTCCATGTCAGGGCGCCCTTCGCCGCGCGAGCACGATCGCACCGACGACCGCGACGAGCAGCAGCAAGGAGGTCACCTCGAACGGCACCATGTAATCGCGGAACAGCGGATCGGCGATCACCTGCACGGCACCACGCGAGTCCGCCCCGGCTGTCGCCGCCTCGACGGCGGGTGTGCCCGCGCCGATCCACTCGCCGGCCCGCAGTGCCGTTCCGGCCGCCGCGAACAGCCCCGCCCCGAGCACCAGCGCAATGGCTCGCCCGGCCAGGCCGCGCATGTCCGTGTCCGTATCGTGGCCCAGGTTGAGCAGCATGATGACGAACAGAAAGAGCACCATGATCGCGCCGGCGTAGACGATCACCTGGACAGCTGCCAGGAAGTGCGCGTCGAGCAGCACGAACAGCCCCGCGAGGGCGAACAGCGTGACCACGAGAAACATCAAGCTGGCCACCGGATTCCGGCTGGCGACCATCATCACGCCGCCTGCCGCGGCCATCACCACGAACAGCAGGAAGAAGAACTCGGCGATCATTCGGAGGCCGGGTCGGAGGGGTCCCACAGGGACGTCACGGGATGCTCCATCTCGGTCAGCCGCTCGAGGTCGTACACCCAGCGCTCGCGACTGTATTCGGCATTCTCGTAGTGCGCCCCCAGATGGATCGCTTCGACCGGGCAGACTTCCTGGCAGAAACCGCAGAAAATGCACCGGAACTCGTCGATCTCGTACACCGCCGCATAACGCTCGCCGTTCTCGTCCTCGGCCGGGATCAGCTTGATGCAGTTCACCGGGCAGACCGTCGGACACAGGCCGCAGCCCACACACTTGGCGCGCCCGTCCTCGTGCGTCGCCATGCGGTGCGTTCCACGGTAGCGCGACGACAGCTCCCATTTCTCGTCCGGGTACTGCTGGGTGACCTTCCCGGTATCGAGAAAATGCTTCAATGTAACGCCCATACCCTTCGATACCGCACGAACATAGGAGGCACCGTGCCCGGGGCGTTCCATGAGCTTCACATCTCCGGGCATGTCAGCTCTCCTCCGTACCGGGCGCCACGGCAACCTGGCGATACGCGGCGCCGCGCACCGTGAGTCCACGGTCGACGAACAGCACCAGCACGATCACGGCGAGCAGGTTCGCCCCCGCCAGGATGAGCGCGTACGTCGGTCCCGTGGCCACTTCGGCCGCGTCGAGTGCGTAAATCAGTACGGCCATGCCCATGATGTACACCATCAGGAGGGGAAGGAACACCTTCCACCCGAGGTTCATGAGCTGGTCGTAACGGAATCTCGGCAGCGTCCAGCGAATCCACATGAACACCAGCACCACCGCGAACGTCTTGATCCCGAACGCCAGCGCCGTGAGCAGGGTCTTCCACCATGTCGGGTCGCCGACCACCGTGCCGTCGGCCAGCACCGCGATGTTGTCCCCCGACCAGAACGGGATGTCCCAACCGCCGAGGAAGAACACGGCGACGAGACAGGCCGTAGTGACGAGGTGCGCGTACTCCCCGAGGAAGAACAGACCGAACTTCATCGACGAATACTCCGTATGGTACCCGCCCACCAGTTCGCCCTCCGCCTCGGGAAGGTCGAAGGGCAACCGGTTCGTCTCCGCGAGGCTCGACACGAAGAACAGGAAAAACGCGGCGAGCAGCGGTAGGACGAACCACACGCCCCATGTCTCCATCGTCTCGCCGAAGCCCTGCTGCATCGACACGATTTCCGGCATCGAGACGTTGCCCGCCAGCAGCAGGAGCGGCACGAGGCTCATCGCGAGGGCGATCTCGTAGCTGATCATCTGCGCGGAGCCGCGGAGCCCGCCGAGGAACGAGTACTTCGAGTTCGACGCCCAGCCGGCCATAACGATGCCGTATACGCCGAGCGACGCGATCGCGAGCACGTACAGAAAGCCGATCGGCACGTCGGCCACGATCAACTCGACGAGTCCCCACTCGGTGGGCAACGGGGCGGCGAACGGGATCACGGCGAACAGGATGGTAGCCGGCACGAGCGCGATCGCCGGGGCCAGGTAGAAGAACACGCGGTTCGCGCCCTGCGGCGCTACTTCCTCTTTGAGGATGAACTTCAGGCCGTCAGCCAGCACCTGCAGCAACCCGAGCGGACCGACACGGTTTGGACCGCTGCGATCCTGGATGAACCCGGCGACCTTGCGCTCGAGGTACGTGCACAGCGCGGTGAACACGAGGAGCAGCGTGAACAGGCCGACGACCTTGATGGCCGTGGCGACGACGAAGGCCGTGCCCGCGATCGGCGTCATCGCGCCCCGCTTTCGGCCGGCGCGCCCGAACCGAGCGTCGCGCCTTTGAGCCCCAGGCTCTGCCACGAAAGGCTCGCGAACTCGGGTACGGCGGCGCTCACGGCGGCGAACGCCGCGCGTACGTCACGTACCGGCAGACGCTCGCCGTCGAGCTGGCGGAGCAGCCGGTTGACGACCATCCAGGCCGGGCGGGCGACGCCGGGCGGCTGCATCGCCTGGTGGAAGCGCTGGACACGGTTCTCGACGTTGACGTAGGTGCCGTCGGCCTCGCCCGCTCCGGCGATCGGGAGGATCGCCGTCGCGTTACGCGCCGCCGCGCTGATCTGCGACCCGAGGTAGAGGAAGAAGTCGGCGTCGGCCCCGTAGGAGGGATCGGCGTCGAGCAACGGATCGGCGAGCACGACGAGGGTCCCCCCGCCGGGCGACGGCAGCGCGTCCTGTTCCGTGAATCCGAGCAGCCGGGCCCCGGCTCCGTTCGGCACCCGTTCCTCGCGCAGCTCGAGCTGCGGGAAGCCGGGTAACTTCGCCGATTCGCCGCGGCGCACGGCGAACGTGCCGCCGTCGATGCCGAGCACGCCCAGCAGTTCGGTGAACGTGTGCAGGCTCTCGTTGCTCTCCGAGGCCGTGACCCGCGCCACCCCGCCCTGCCCCGCCGGCAGGCGCTCCGCTACCCACTCGAGCGCCTCCGCCCACGTGACCGGTTCGAGCTCGCCGTCGCGCCGGATCATCGGCACGTCGGCACGCAACCCGCGGTTCGCCATCACCAGGTGCCGACGCCCCTCGTCGCACATCCAGTAGCCGTTCACGTCGGCGTTGTAACGCGGCTTCACGCGGACGACCTGGTTCTCCTTCACGTTCACGTCGATGTTGCAACCCTGGCTGCAACCGCCGCACACGCCGGGCGCCGTGTCCATGTCCCAGGCGCGCGCCTTGAACACGAAATCCTCGTGCACCAGGGCGCCCACCGGGCAGACGTCGACGATGTTGCCGCGGAACGGGTGGTCGAGGTCCTTGCCCGGGAAGGTGTCGATGTAGGCCTTGTGGCCACGCTGGGCGACGATCAACGAGTTCTCGCCGGCGATGTCGTCCATGAAGCGCACGCAGCGCGTGCAGATGATACAGCGGTCCGCGAAATAGAGGATGTCGTCGGCGATCCGGTCGCGCCCCATCACGAGCTTCGCGTCGACGAGACGCGTCTCGAGCTGGCCGGTCTCATAGGCGTAGTCCTGCAGCATGCACTGGCCCGCCGCGTCGCAGATCGGACAGTCGAGCGGATGGTTGAGCAGCAGGAACTCGATCACCGCCTGTTGGGCGTCGCGCACTTCCTCCGATTCCATCTGCGTGTGGACGACCATCTCGTCCTGGACGGCCATCACGCAGGAAGGCTGCAACTTCGGCTGCCCCTCGATCTCCACGAGGCACATGCGGCACTGGGCGGGGCGGCTCGGAATACCGGGGTGATAGCAGTAGTGCGGAACGACCACGCCGGCGCGCTCGGCCGCCTGGATGACCGGCGTGCCCGCCGGAACGGTGACGGACACGCCGTCCACCGTCAGGCTGACCATCTTGGCATTGCCGTCGCTCATCGCGCTCCCCCGTTGATCAGGGCCTCGTAGTCGGCCCGGAACTTGTCGAGCGACGAACGCAGGGGAAACACCACGCTGTCGGCCAGCACGCAGATCGTCCGTCCCGTGAGCTGCTCGCACAGATCGTACAGGATGTCGATGTCCTTCAGGCGCCCCCCGCCCGTCTCGATCCGGTGCAGGATCTTCGCGACCCAGGCCGTACCCTCGCGGCACTGCACGCACTGCCCGCACGACTCGTGGGCGTAGAACTCGGCCGTGCGGCGGATGACCGCAACCATGTTCGTGTTCTCGTCCATGACGATCGGGGAGGCGGTGCCGAGAGAGCTTCCCGCCTCCTGGAGGCCCTCGTAGGTCGAGGGGCAGTCGAGTTCGTCGGCGGTGAGCAGCGCCGTGGACGAGCCGCCCGGGATCACGGCCTTGAGCTTTCGTCCCGCCCGGACGCCCCCGCACACGTCGTAGATGATGTCCTTGAGCGGTACGCCGAGCGGCAGCTCGTAGGTGCCCGGGCGCTCGAGGTGGCCCGAGCAGCACCATAGCTTCGTACCGGGGCTCTTCTCGGTGCCCCACTGCCGGTACCAGTCGGCGCCTTCCGTGAGGATCATCGGGACGGCGGCCAGCGTCTCGACGTTGTTCACCGTCGTCGGCCGGCCGAACACGCCGGACTGGGCCGGAAACGGCGGCTTCACCCGGGGCTCGGCCCGCCCGCCGACCAGCGAGCTCATCAGCCCGGTTTCCTCGCCGGCGATGTAGGCGCCCGCCCCGATGTGCACGGTCAGCTCACAGTCCCAGCCGCTGCCGAGGATGTCGCTGCCGATGTAACCGGCTTCGTACGCCTCGACCACCGCGTCATTCAGGATCTTCGTGTACGGAAAGTATTCGCCGCGCACGTAGACGTAGACGTGCTGCGCCCGAATCGCCCGCGCCGCGATCAAGCAGCCCTCGATCAGCAGGTGCGGCACCCAGCGCAGGATCTCGCGGTCCTTGAACGCGCCGGGCTCGCTCTCGTCGGCGTTGCAGCACAGGTAGTGCGGGCCGTTCGGCTCCTGGGGCATGAAGCTCCACTTGAGCCCGGTCGGGAAACCTGCCCCTCCACGCCCGCGCAGCCCGGAGTCCTTGACCACGGCGGTGATCTCGGGGGCTTCCATTCCGACGGCCTTCTTCAGGCCCTCGTAGCCGCCCATCCCGACCCAGGTCTCGAGCCGACGCGCCGACGCGTCGCCGAAGTGGCGGGACAGGATGGTGCCCACCTCGAGATCGTGCGAGTGGGGGAAGCCCATCAGGCCTCCTCGTCGTCGTCGAGGGCGGCGAGGACGTCGGCCACCGACTCCGGCGTGACGTTCTCGAAGTAGCGGTTGTTGACCTGCACGGCCGTCGCGAAGCCGCACGCCCCGAGGCACTCCGCCTCCATGACCATGAAGCGCTCGTCGTCGGACATCTCTCCCGGACGCGTCCCCGTCGCTTCGAGAAACGCCTCGAACACGTCGTCGGCTCCGCACAGGTGGCACGCCGTGCAGGTGCAGACCTGGATGATGTGCCGGCCCGTCGGATGCTTGTTGTACATCGTGTAGAAGGTCGCTACCGACCGGACGTAGGCCGGCGTGAGTTCCAGCGCCCCGCCGATTTCCTCCATCGCCTCGGGCGAGATCCAGCCGTTGCGCTCCTGGGCGTAAGCCAGCATGGGCAGCAGCGCGGCCTTCTTCTCGGGATAACGGCTGATCGCCTTCTCGAGCCGATCGCGACCCTCGTCGTCGTCGAACAGGCGGTCGACCGGACGGCGGCTCGCCAGCTGAAACGGCTGGGCGCTCACGACGGCGGGATGGATGTCGGGTCGCTTCTCGTCGCTCATCGGTCGATCTCGCCGAGGACGATGTCGAGGGACGCGTTGACGGCGATCACGTCGGCCACCAGCGAACCTTCGACCAGGTAGGGCAGCGCGCCGAGATTCACGAACGACGGCGCCCTGAACCGGCAACGCACCGGCTTCGAGCCGCCGTCGGAGACGATCCCGAAGCCGAGTTCGCCCTTGGAACCCTCGATCGAGAACCACACGTCGCCGGCCGGCACCTGCAGACCCTCCATGACGAGCTTGAAGTGGGCGATCATCGAATCGATGCTCGCCATCGACTTGCTCTTGGGTGGCAGGATGACGGCAGGGTCGTCGACGTTGATCGGGCCGTCGGGTAGGCGTTCGACCGCCTGCCGAATGATGCGGGCCGCCTGCCGCATCTCTTCGACGCGCACGATGTAGCGATCGTACGTGTCGCCGTGCTGCCCGACGGGGACGTCGAAATCATAGTCCTCGTAGCCGAGGTAGGGCCGTGCCTTGCGCACGTCGTACGCCACGCCGCTGGCGCGCAGGTTGGCCCCCGTCAGCCCGAAGCTCACCGCCGTGTCGGCGTCGATCACGCCCACGTCGATCGTGCGGCCGAGCCAGATGCTATTGTTCGTGAGCAGGCGCTCGCACTCGTCGAGGACGGCGTCGATTCCCTCGGCGAAGGCCGTGCACGCCGCGAGCCAGCCGGCCGGCAGGTCGGCCAGCATGCCGCCGATCCGGGTGACCGACGTCGTGAGTCGGGCCCCGCAGTACGCCTCGTGCAGGTTGTAGATCTTCTCGCGCTCCTGGAAGGTGTACAGGAACACGGTGAACGCGCCGAGGTCTATGGCCGTCGTCCCGAGCCACAGCAGGTGGCCGAGGATACGGTTGAGCTCGCTCAGGATCACCCGCAGCACCCGGCAGCGCGGTGTGATCTCGACGTCGAGCAGGCTCTCGACGGCCATCGCGTAGCCGACGTTGTAGAGCATCGGCGCCAGGTAGTCCATGCGGTCCGTGTACGGCACGACCTGGTTCCACTCGCGATACTCGCAGGTCTTCTCGAACCCGGTGTGCAGATAGCCCAGATGCGGGATGCAGCGCTCGACTGTCTCGCCCTCGAGCTGCAGCACGAGCCGCAGTACGCCGTGCGTCGCGGGGTGTTGCGGGCCCATGTTGATCAACATGCGCTCGCCCTCGAGCCCGTCGACGAGGTCAGCGGGCTCCACGTCGTGCGGAACGTCGACCACGGCGGCGCCCTCCAGCTCGGCCGTGATCTCGCCTTCGTCGTCCAGCAACCCGGCCAGGGCAAGCTCTTCGCGGGCGTACGTGTCGTCCATCGAGCGCGAGAGCGCGCGGCGCACCTGCTCGGCCCGACCGAACCGGCCGCGCAGCGGAAAGTCCTTCCGAAGTGGAAAGCCTTCGTCGTAGTTCTCGGGCATCAGGATGCGGCGCAGATCCGGATGGCCCTCGAACGTCACGCCGTACATGTCGTACACCTCGCGCTCGAGCCAGTTGGCCCCGCGCCACAGGTCGGTCGCGCTGCGGATCGAGAGATCGTCGAGCGGCAGGGGCGCGACCAGCCGGAGCTGGCGACCGTGCGCGTTCGACCAGAGCTGGTACCACACCTCGATCGGCCGGTCTCCGCCGCGGTCCACCCCCATCACGTCGACCAGGAAGTCGAAGGCGAGGTCGGGCTCGTGGCGCAGCCAGTCGAGGGCATCGTGGACCACGTCCGGATCCATCGTCACGACCGGCACGTGCGCCGCGTCGAGCTCGGCCGCCCGGATCGAATCCGCGTAACGCGCGCGGAGCGCCTCGACGGTCGGCAGGCCTTCGAGCCGGTCGGGGGGCGACGCGCCGGTGATCAGATCCGGCTTCGTAGACTGGACGACGGTCTCGGCCATGCGCTTCAGTCCCGGTGCTCGAGCAGGCGTTCGATGCGATCGCGCGGCCGCTCGACGGCGTTCGTGCGCTCGATGCCGCTGATCCGGTTCTGACGCGTCGAGTTGCCGAACGGCTGGGCCACCAGCTCGATGACTTCCGGTGGGAGGTTCGGCCGCCCGACGGCGTCGGGGCTCTCGGAGCGGATCAGCTCGTTGCTCAAGGACTCGCCCTTGATCTTCTCCTGTACCATCATCAGCGCGTAGATCAGCCCCTCTGGGCGTGGCGGGCAACCCGGCACGTAGACGTCGACCGGGATGATCTGGTCGCAGCCCTGCACGATCGTGTAGTTGTCGAACATCCCGCCCGAGCTCGCGCAGGCGCCCATCGAGATGCACCACTTCGGCTGCGGCATCTGGTCCCAGATCCGGCGGAGGACCGGCGCGATCTTGTAAGACACCCGGCCCGCCACGATCATCAGGTCGGCCTGGCGCGGGCTGAACGACATGCGCTCCATCCCGAACCGGGCGATGTCGTACTTCGAGGCGGCGGCGGCCATCATCTCGATGGCGCAGCAGGCGGTGCCGAACGGCATCGGCCAGATGGAGTTGCGGCGCGCCCAGTTGACGATGTAGTCGACCCTCGTCGTCATCCAGGAACGCGGCACCCCCGTATCGTAACCGTCCTCGCCGTGCGCGAGCGGCAGGGTTCGTGCTTCGTTCATGACGTCAGTCCCAATCCAGCGTACCCTTCCTCCAGGCGTAGGCGAGTCCGACCGCCAGAACGCCGACGAAGACGAACATCTCGATCAGCCCGAACAGTCCGAGATCGCGGAAGATCACGGCCCACGGGAGGAAGAAGATGGTCTCGATGTCGAAGACGATGAACAGCATCGCAACGATGTAAAATTTGACCGAGAACCGCTCGCGCGTGTCGCCGAGCGGCGTGATGCCCGACTCGTAGGCGCCGACCTTCGCCGGCGTGGGTCGGCGAACGCTCACGAGGTGAGACAGGCCGAGCATGACGACAGCATTCAGGATGCCGACGACGGACAGCATCGCTATACCGAGATATGCCTGCTGCATGGATTCAGGAGCAGTTCAGGAGCAGTTTGTGAAATTGTTCACGAGTCCCGGCGAACATATGCCGCCTCGCGCGTTCCGGTCAAGGAATCCCGGCGGAAAGACGGCCTTCGTGAGACCGGTCCCCCGTCCGACGGTGTTGCGCGGGACAAAGAGACTGTGAGCCTGTCCGCCACACAAGAGCCCTGGCCCCCTTCCGAGCCGGTCTGGATCGACGTGGCCGGGGGATCTCTGCCCGTGTGGACGGCGGGTGCCGGCCCACCCGTACTGCTCCTGCACGGGATCAGCGCCGACCACACCGAATGGGACGCGGTGGCGCGCGGCCTCGCTCGCGACCACCGGGTACTCGTACCCGACCTTCTCGGCCGCGGCGCTTCCGTCGTCGACGCGTCGGCGGGGTTCTCGCTGGCCGACGAGGTCGACCGGCTCGCCGCGCTCCTGGCGGCGTCCGGCGCCCGCCGTCCGCTGGTGGCGGGGCATTCGCACGGCGCATCGCTGGGCCTCGCGCTGGCGGGGCGCGTGGAACTCGCGGGCCTCGTTCTCGCGAGTCCGGTCACTCCGTGGACGAAGCGGCCGCGCGTCCTCGACCTGCTGCGCTTCCCGGTCGTCCGGCGGGCCGTCGAACCCGCCCTGCGGACCTGTCGCCGCCCGCTGACCCGCTATATCCTCACCCGGCGGGTGTACGGGGAGCATCGCCCGCACGTCGGCCAGGCCGTACAGCGCTACGCGGAGCCTTACGCCGATCCGTCCCGGGCCCGGGCCCTGTTGCGCATGTTCCGCGACTGGCGGCCCGACGAGCTCGCGCGCCTCGAGCGACCGGCCGGATTGCGGGTGGCGGTCGTAACGGGTGCGGCCGACCGGCGGATCGTACCGGCGGACGCCGTCCGCTGGGCGGAGCGGCTCGGCGCGTCGTGCACGGTGCTGCCCGGTGCCGGCCACGGCGTGACCGAAGAGGAGCCCGCCCGCGTCGAAGCCGTGCTCCGCCACGTCGAGCAGACGACTCCATGAACCTCGAACCGAGAGACCGATGAGCATCAAGAGCGACCGCTGGATCCGCCGGATGGCCGTCGACCACGGGATGATCGAACCGTTCGTCGACGGCCAGGTGCGCGACGACTGCATCTCCTACGGACTCAGCAGCTACGGCTACGACATGCGGGTCGCCGACGAGTTCCGAATCTTCCACAACGCGCTGTCGCCGATCGTCGATCCGAAGGACTTCGACCAGCGGTCGTTCATCGAGTTCCAGGGCGACGTATGCATCGTGCCGCCGAACTCGTTCGCGCTCGCCCGCAGCATCGAGTACTTCCGCATCCCCCGGCAGGTGCTGACGATCTGCGTCGGAAAGTCGACGTACGCGCGGTGCGGGATCATCACGAACGTCACTCCGTTCGAGCCCGAGTGGGAGGGCCACGTGACGCTGGAGATCAGCAACACGACACCTCTCCCGGCGCGCGTCTACGCGAACGAGGGAATCGCCCAGGTCCTGTTCTTCGAGTCCGACGAAGCCTGCGAGACGAGCTACGCCGACAAGAAGGGCAAGTACCAGGGACAGCGGGGGGTGACGCCACCGCGTCTGTGAGGCGGGCGGCCGGACGGACGAGAGCTGTCAGGCGGTCGGCACGTATTCAGCCGGACCGGGCGGCAGCCACGGCGACGACGGCCCAGCCGGCGAGAAAGCACGCACCGCCGATCGGAGTGACGGCCCCGAGCCACCGTGCACCGGTCAGGGCCAGCGCATACAGCGACCCGCCGAACACGAGGATTCCGGCCGTGAACAGCCAGCCGGCCGCGTTCCACAGGCGGGTTCCCGCGTTACGAGCGGCCGCGAGCCCGACGACGAGCAGGGCGACGGCGTGCAACAGGTGATAGCGCGTGGCCGTCTCGAACACGTCCAGAAGGTCGGGGCTGAGCCTCCCCGAGAGCGCGTGCGTGCCGAAGGCCCCGGCCGCCACGCCGAGTCCCGCGAGCACCGCGCCCGTCTCCAGCCACCGGTTCGCCATGCCGCGAAACATGTGGGTGCCGGGTCTGCCGCGCGACGGGGTCGGCGAATTTCCCGCCGGGCCGACTGGTCAGCTTCCGCGGCGGCGTGCTAGGTTGGGACGAGGTCGCCAGACAGAACCCGTGACTCGAAAGGATCGCATGTCCGGACAGGCGAAGGGCTCCGGAGATCCCTCCCTGCTGCTCGTCGAGCCGGAGGGCGGACCGACCGATGTCGGTGGCCGGCTTGCGGCGGCCGGCCTGCGGTTCGAGCGCAGCGGCGCGGCCGTTTCCGCGGACGACGCGGGTATATCCTTGCTCATCGTCGTCGTCGAGTCGCTCGGCGCGGGCGGCGTCCGTGAAGTTCGGCGAGACCTCGGCCTCGCCGAAGAAGTACCGATCCTCGTCGTCGCCGCATCGAGCGCATCCGCCGATTCGCTCGAGCTCGAGGATGGAGCGGCCCTCGTGACCTGGCCCGTGTCCTCCACCGCCCTGCGAGTCCTCGTCGGGGGACTCGCGCTCGACGCGACGGTGGCGCGCGGCCGCCTTCGCGCGCGGTCGCCGGATGGAGGCGTATCGTCAGGAGCCCTGTACTCCGAGATCGTCGCGGCGGCGGACGCCGCGTTCGAGGCGGCCCGCGAGGGGCAGCCGCCCGAGTTGGGCCGGATACGGCTGCTCGCCGAGCGCATCCACTCGAATCTCTTGAGGGACAACGGACTCGTCCTGCGCTCCCTCGAACCGCATGCCGAGTACGACATGGCCAGCCACTCGGCCAACGTCGCGATCATCGCGGGCAAGGTCGCCCTCGGCATGGCGATGGGTACCGAGGACGTGGTGCGCGTCATCCTGTCGGGTATCGTGCACGACATCGGCATGGCCCGCCTGCCGACGGACATCGTGCGCAAGTCGGGTCGATTGACCGAGAACGAGCGCGAGATGTTGCGAGAGCACCCGGTGCTCGGCGCGGAGCTGCTGGTCGACGTCGAGCCCCGCTACGCCTGGCTCGAGGACGTCGTCCTCCAGGAGCACGAGAGAATGCACGGTCAGGGCTATCCGGCCGGACTCGCCGGGAAGGCGATCGACCCGCTGGCGCAGGTCATCGGCCTGGCCGACGTATTCGAAGCGCTGTCGCATCCCCGCGCCTATCGCTCGCCCTACACGGCTCTCGAGGCCCTCGAGCAGGTGAGCGAGATGAAGGGCGAGTACTTCGAGGCCGGAGTGGTGGCCGCACTCGTCAACGAGATCTCCGCCTTCCCCCTCGACAGCTTCGTGCAGCTTTCGACGGGCGCGATCGCGCAGGTCATCGGGACGAACCCCGAGAACATCCTGCGCCCCGAAGTGCTGGTGCGCTGGGACGCCGACTGGTCGCCCGTCGATCCGCCGCGTCGCCTCGACCTCGCCGAAAGTCCCGAGGTCACGGTCGCCCGGGCGCTGCTCGAGGCCGAGCTACCGATCAACTGAGCGTCTCGTTCACGCCGGGCGTCACACGGGCTCGACCGGATACGACCGGCGATCCGGGTCGAACGTCCCCAGCCGCACACGGCCGCCGAAGCGCAACGCGCCCGCCCCGTCGTCGGCCAGGTGAACCCGCAGGATGTGCGAGATGCCCGTCTCGTCGCGGTGGCGCGCCCGCCCGATCCGGCCGTGTTCGAGGTCGGCGCTGAGGACGACAGCTTCCTCACCCTCGAGGCCGGGCTCATTGAAGGCGACGCCGCGCACCGGGGGAATCCAACGATGGCGGAGCCTCGAAGCGCTCCGCGCGATCAGCCAGCCCGCCCCCAGGGCGAGCACCGCGACGAGCGGGAACCACCGCGCGATCGGCTCGACGCGAAAGTCGTGCAGCGCTCCGTTGAGCGTCAGTCCCAGGACACCGGCCGCGATGAGGACGATGCCGGGCGAAGTCCGCGGCCCTTCCGGCGGCTCCCGGCGCGCGAGCGTGACGGACAGGAGGCCGGCGCAGACCGCGCCCACCCATATGAGGTTGTACCACTCTCCGAGGAATCGAAGGTAGGCCAACGGCGGACCTACCCTCCGAGTACCGCCATCGTGTCGCGCACGTCGGCCGCCGAGGCGTGCAGGGCTTCGCGCTCGCCGTCGGTCAGGCTGACCTCGAGGATCGCCTCGAGTCCGTCGTGCCCGAGCTTGCACGGTACGCCCAGGAACAGGCCGTCGAGCCCGAACTCGCCCTCCAGCCATGCGGCGGCGGGAAGCACCCGGCGCTTGTCCCGGACGATCGACTCCACCATCTGGACGGCCGCCGCCGAAGGCGCATAATAGGCGCTGCCATTGCCGAGCAGGCCGACGATCTCGCCGCCGCCCTTGCGCGTCCGCTCGACGAGGGCCTCGATGCGCTCGGCTTCGAGCAACTCTGTCAGCGGAATCCCCCCCACGGACACCGTGCTGACCAGCGGCACCATGCTGTCGCCATGCCCGCCGAGGACGAGCGCCTGCACGTCCTCGACGCTGACGTCGAGTTCGAGAGCGATGAAGCTGCGGAACCGCGCCGTATCGAGAACTCCGGCCATCCCGATCACCCGTTCGCGCGGGAATCCCGTCGTCTCCTTCGCGACCCACGCCATCACGTCGAGCGGGTTCGTGACCATGACGATGATCGCCTCGGGGCTGTGCTCGGCGATCTGCTCGCTCACCGCTCCGATGATCTGCGCGTTCTTCTGTACGAGGTCGTCGCGGCTCATGCCCGGCTTGCGGGCCAGCCCCGCCGTCACGACGTAGATTCCCGAACCGGCCGTCGGCCCGTAGTCCTGCGCACCGACCAGTCGCGTGTCGAAGCCCTCGACGGGCGCGGACTCCCACTGGTCGAGCGCCTTGCCCTGCGGCATGCCCTCGACGATGTCGACCAGCACGACCTCGCGCGCCAGCTCGCGTTCCGCGATGCGCTGCGCCGTCGTCGACCCCACGTGTCCGGCACCGACTACCGTGATCCTGTTCAAGACTTCGCCTCTTCCCGGGTCAATGTTCAGCTCGCGGAGCCGTTCGGCTCCGTGGCGGTCAGTTGCGGCGTGCCGCCAGGATGTCGGCGCGGCGCGCCGCTTCGTCTGCGATCGCTTCCAGCGCCCGATCCCAGCGCTCGGGACTCACGCGCTCGGCGAAGAATTCGAGGAGGCCGAGAATCTCGATGGCCTGTGCCCTGGTGATCTGCCCAGTGGCGTCGCCGGATTCGAGCTCGGCCCTCAGGGACGCCAGCTTTTCTCGTCCTTCGTGGTACAACGCCCGCTCTTCATAGGTCATATTCGATCCAATATTCGTGATGCATGATGCATGATCCGTCTCATCGTATTCTTACTCGTCTTCATCGGCGCGTAGTCATGCCGGCCTCACCCACCGACTTCGCTGAGCGCCGCCAGACCCCCACTTCCGCTCGACGCTCCGAGCTGGAGGAAGTGCCGTTCCGGCTTGCCGGCGAGCGCCTCCCGAACGGCGGGAACGACGTCTCCGGTCTCGCGCAGCGGTCCCTTGAGGTCGACCTCGTGGGTGCCGAACAGGCAGGTGCGCAACCGGCCGTCGGCCGTCAGACGCATCCGATTGCACCTGTCGCAATAGTTGTGCGAGAGCGGTGTGATGACGCCGACCGTCCCGGGCGCCCCCGGAATCTGGAAGTAACGCGCCGGTCCGTTGCCGACCGGGCCCTCGACGGGCACGAGCTCGCTCGACCTCTCGAGGCGGCCCAGCAGCTCCTCGGCGCTGATGAACCGGTCCGACAGAAACAGGTTCTCCTCGGTCGGCATCAACTCGATGAACCGCACGTGCCAGGGCCTGTCGCGTGTCACCGCGGCGAAATCGTCCAGCTCGTCGTCGTTGAACCCGCGCATCACTACACAGTTGATCTTCAACGGACGGAAGCCGGCCGCCTCGGCGGCCGCGATTCCCTCCATCGTGTCGTCGTAGAAGCGCTCCGGTCGTCGGGCCAGCCGCGTGAACCGGTCACGACGGAGCGTGTCGAGGCTGATGTTCAGCCGGTCGACGCCCGCCGCGCGCAGATCGTCCGCCATCGCCGGCAGGAGAATCGCGTTGGTCGACAGCGAGATGTCTTCGAGCACCCCCAGGCCGCGAAGCCCACGCACGAGCTCGGGAAGGTCCTGCCGAACCAGCGGCTCCCCGCCCGTAAGCCGGACGCGCCGCAGGCCGAGTTCTCCCATCTGCCGGACGATCTCGACGATCTCTTCGTAGCGCAGGATCTCCGCCTTCGGAATCCACGGCAGACCCTCGACCGGCATGCAGTACACGCAGCGGAGATTGCACTTGTCGGTCACCGAGATCCGGAGGTAGTTGATCGTGCGGCCGAATTGATCTTTCATCCCGCCCCTTCCCTCGCGTCGTCTTCGACGGGCTCGCCGCCCAACCATCGGCTCGAGCCGTCCTCGTACTCTTCGCGCTTCCATACGGGCAACTCGGCCTTCACCGCCTCGATGACGAAGCTCGCCGCCGCGAACGCCTCGTCGCGGTGTCCGGCGGCGACGACGATGGCCACGGCCGTCTCCCCCACCTCCAGCGTGCCCGTACGATGCAGTACCCGAACGGCCGTCACGGGGTGCGTTCGGCGCGTTCGGCGCAGGATGTCCGCGAACACGCGGTCGGCCATGGCCGGGTAGGCGTCGTAGTGCAGGCGCGTCACCTTACGACCCTCGTTCGTGTCACGAACGCGACCTTCGAAGGTGGCCACGGCCCCCGATCCCGGAGGCACCCGTTCCGCGAGAGCGGCCACCGAAATGGGCTCGGCGCTCAACCCCACCACGTCGCCGCCGGACCCTGCAGCCACGTCGGCCGTCATCCGCCGGCTACCGGGGGGATGAGGGCGATTTCGTGGCCCGCTTCCAGCGCCACGTCGTAGGCGGCGGGCCGGCGTTCGACGACTACGACCGGGCGGGCAGGCAAACGGCCGGGCGACCGACGATGCAGCTCGCCGACCAGGTCGGCCACCGTGGCTCCCGCCGGCAGTTCGAGAGCGATCGACGCTCCCTCGGCGAGCTCGCGGTAGCGGCCGAACAGCTGCACCTCGACCTTCAGGCCGGCCTCCGCGATCACGCCGACGCCGCCGTCACTCCATCGGCCGACGAGGCGTCGGGATCGGCCGTCTCGACCAGCGCGAGGAACCGGCCCACGGCGTCGTTGCGCCGCAGGGTGCTGACCCGAACTCGGGTCCGTCTTTCGCCGCCGCTTTCGTCGTCGGGAAAGGCCGAGATGGCGAGGCGGCTGCGAAACATCCCCAGCGTGAGGTGTGTGTCGCTCTCGTCGACGATCGTCGCGGAGTGGAAGGCCTCCTCGTCCGTGAAAAATCGGCGCGCCTCTTCGATGACCGCCTCGGGCGACAGCTTCGTCACGACTTCGCTGATCATTCGGCTTCCGTGGTTGTTGGGCTGCTTGACGACCTCGATCCGCATCCGGTACGATCCGGTCCGGTCTGGCGCGGTGCTTCCGGGTGCAAGCTACGGCGCACTCGGGCCTGCTACAATCGTGTGCCGCGTCAGAAACGTCCCTCACGCCGAGAAAGTGCCATGGCCGAGTTTTCCGACAACGTCGCCCGTCTCGAGCCCTCGGCCACGCTGGCGATCACGGCCCGTGCGAAGGCCCTCCAGGCCGACGGGCTCTCCATCGTCAACCTGTCGGCCGGCGAGCCTTCGTTCCCTACCCCGGAGATCGCGGCGCGAGGTGCCTCGGCCGCCGTAGCCGCCGGCAAGACCGGCTATCCCCCGACGCCCGGGTTGCCCGAGCTGCGTCGGGCGATCGCCCGCTACACGTCGGAGACGACGGGCGCCGGTGAGGTCGACCCGGGGTCCATACTGGTCGGCGCGGGGGTGAAGCAGGGGTTGTTCAACCTCGCGTACTGCCTGTTCGGCGAGGGCGACGAGGTGCTGATTCCCGCACCCTACTGGCCGAGCTACACGGCCATCGTCCACCTCGCCCGAGCGCGACCGGTCGTCGTACCGCTCGACTGGAAGGACGGGTTTCGTCTCACGGCCGAGGCGCTGGAGGCGCGGCGCACACCCCGCACACGGGGCCTGCTCGTCAACTCACCCAACAACCCGACCGGGGCGGTCGTCGGCCGCGACGATCTCGCCGGGGTTCTGGAGTGGGCGGGCGAGCACGGCATCTGGGTGCTGTCGGACGAGATCTACCGGCGCCTCCACTACGCGGAAGGGGGAACCGCCGCGCCGTCGGTGCTCGACATCCCCGACCGTCCGACCCACGTCGTAGCGCTGGACGGGATGTCGAAGGCGTTCTCGATGCCCGGATGGCGCATCGGATGGGCCCTGGGCCCGGAGGACGTGGTCGGCCAGGCGGCCGCCCTGCAGAGCCAGACGACGTCGGCGGCGGCCGGCCCGTCGCAGTACGCCGCGGCCGCGATCCTGGCCTCGCCGGAGCGAGAGTCGGTCGTAGCCGCGTTCCGCGACACCCTCGATCGTCGCCGCCGCAGCTCGATCGAGGCACTCCGCGACGCACCGGGACTCGAAATCATCGACCAGCCGGGGGCGATCTATCACTACCTGCGCCTGCCCGAGGGGGCAGACTCGATGGCGACCGCCGAGGCTCTCCTCATCGACGGGGGCGTGGCGGCTATCCCCGGCGAGGCGTTCGGGACGCCCGGCTACCTGCGCATCACCTACGCGGGTGACGAAGAAGCGCTGGCCGAAGGCGTTCGCAGAATCGTGGCGTTCTTCAGTCGGTCGTAGCCTCGACTCAGGTATCCTCGCTCTCGTCCACTTCTTCCTTGAACAACCGCGACGGCTTGAATACCGGAACCTGGCGGGCGGGCACCTGCACCGACTCTCCGGTACGCGGGTTGCGCGCCAGGCGCGGCTTGCGGTCGCGCACCTTGAACGTGCCGAAACCGCGGATCTCGATGTGCTCGCCGCTCGCCAGCGCCTGCTTCACGGCATTGAGAAACGCCTCCACGACGGCCGCGCAGTCCTTCTTCGTAACACCCGGACCGATAGCTTCGTACACCTGTTCGACGAGATCTGCCTTGGTCATACAGTTCCTCTCTCGTGTGCTGGCCGGGCCTCGGTCGGGACACTCCCGTCCGGCGACCCGATCATCGCCACTCGTACCTCAGGCTCGGCGTGGTAGACGGTGGAACGAACGACGGAACGCCGAACCGGTCCAGCAGGGCCCCGACGAACATCGCCGCGACGCCCCCGCCGCGCAGCGCTTCGAACAGCGGCGGCGTCGGCCGTTCGGGCCGCACCGTGCGCGGCTCGTCGCCGAGATCCGCCATTCGTCCCGCCACGGCGAGCGCATCCTCGAAAGTCCCCGTGCGATCGATAAGTCCCGCGCGCACCGCACGCGCGCCCGACAGGACGCGGCCGTCGGCCAGCACGAGCACGGAGTCGCGGCTCAGCGGCCGCGAGGCCGCCACCGCATCCACGAACTGCTCGTGCGTGTCGTCGATCAGCGTCTGCAGGATACTGCGCTCCTCGTCGTCGAGCGGACGGTGAAACCCCCCGAGGTCCTTGTTCGGACCGCTCTCGATCACCTGGACCTCGAGACCCCAGCGCCGCAGAAGCTCGCCGGCGTTGGGCAGGGTCATGACGACCCCGATCGATCCGGTCACGGAGCTGGGCAGGGCGAGGATCGTGTCGGCCGGAAGCGCCGCGTAATAGCCCCCCGAAGCCCCGATCTCGCCGATCCACGCGACCACGGGCCGGTCGTCCGTCTCGCGCAACTCCCGCAACGCCTCGTAAATCGCCTGCGACGGAGCAGCCGCGCCGCCCGGAGACCGGATCTCGAGGACGAAGGCGCGCACGGATCCGTCGTCCTCGAACCGCTCGAGACGGCGCACGAACTCGCGCTCCGACTCGATGAGACCGCTCACGGGAAGGATCGCCACGCGATCGCCCACCGCGAACGACGGGGCGTCTCCGAGCATCAGGCGCAGGGCGACGAACGCGCCCGAAGCAAAGAGCACGAGAAGGAGAACGATGCCGAAGATGCCGGTGCGTCGCTTCACAGCCGTCGACCTCTCGGAAAGGATCCGCGGCGACGGCCGTCGACACGGCGCTCGCCGGAAACCGAAAAGAAGCTAACCGTCCGGTCCGAGATCTGTCAACCGGTTGTCACTGCGCGAGTTGCGTTCATCGCTTCGACGAACCTCTCGAACAGGTAGCGGCTGTCGTGCGGGCCCGGCGCCGCCTCAGGATGATACTGCACCGCGAACACGGGCCGCGTCCGGTGCCTGAGCCCCTCGATGGTTCCGTCGTTGAGGTTGCGGTGCGTGACCTCGAGCTCCGGCGCCCCTTCGACCTCGCCGGCTTCGGTTTCGGCCACCGCGAAGCCGTGGTTCTGCGAGGTGATCTCGACCAGGCCGGTGTCGAGATTTCGCACCGGATGGTTCCCGCCTCGATGCCCGTACGGGAGCTTGAACGTGCGGCCGCCATAGGCCCGCGCCACGAGCTGGCACCCGAGGCAGATCCCGAACACGGGCACGCCGGCGGCGGCTACCTCGCGCAACGTGCCGGCGGCGGTGGGCACGGCCGCCGGATCGCCCGGTCCGTTCGAGACGAACAGCCCGGCGGGCGCGGAGCCTAGGATGTCCTCGGCGGTCGTCGTACCCGGAACGACACGAACCCGATAGCCCTCGGCGGCGACCAGCTCGAGGCTCCTGCGCTTCACCCCCAGGTCGAGGCAAACCACTTCGCCGGCCACGGGCCCCTCTGGCTCGACGACGAAGCTGTCCGGCGTCGACACCACGGAGGTCAAATCGCGCCCGATCATTTCTGGTTCCGCGAGCAGGAGGTCGCGGGCCCGCGTGCGGTCGATGTCGGCCGGCGCGACGAGCGCGCGCATCGCCCCCAGCGAGCGGATGTGCCGGGTGACGCCGCGCGTGTCGACCCCGGCCAGCACCGGGATGCCGTGCTCGCGCAGGTAGGCGACCAGCGAGCCCGACGCGCGCCATGACCGCAGGCTCTCGCGGAGCTCGCGCACCACGAAACCCGTCACCCACGGCTGTCGCGACTGCGCGTCGGCCGAGTTCACACCGTAGTTGCCGATCATCGGCGACGTCATCACGACGATCTGTCCCGCGAACGACGGATCGGTGAGAACCTCTTGATAGCCGGTCATGTTCGTCGTGAACACGAGCTCGCCCGCGGCGGGGGCGCTACCGACGAACCGGCCGGCAAATTCGCGCCCGTCCTCGAGCAGCAGAACTCCGGCAGGACCTTGCGTAAGCGGCACGGTGACCATTCGTTAGGGTTCTCGTGTTGCGGAACGAATCCGCCGGAAACCAGTGGAGCGCCCTTGGACGAGCAACCCGTCTACATCTTCGCCGACGAGTCGTGCCTCGGCAACCAGTTCCGCGACACCCAGCGTCCGGGCGGCGCCGCGGGGATGATCGAGCGGTTCGACGAGCGACGGGGCTGGTACCGGCGCGACTTCGCCCTGTTCGAGGCGGACACGACGAACAACCGGATGGCCATCACGTCGGGCATCGCCGGGCTCGAAGCGCTGAAGCGTCCCTGCCGTGTCGTGTTCACGACCGACAGCCAGTACCTCGTGAAGGGCATGAAGGAATGGGTGCACGCATGGGCGCGTCGCGGCTGGAAGCGCAAGGGCGGCCCGATCGAAAACCTCGCCCTGTGGAAGCGACTCTGCCGGGCGGCCGGCCGCCACGAGGTCGAGTGGCGCTGGGTGCGCGGACACGCGGGGCACGCCAAGAACGAGTACGCGAACCACCTCGCCGTCGAGACGGCGACGCGACGGCGCGGAATCGAGGGCACGAAGCCGTCGGGCTTCGAAGCGTGGCTGCAGGGCGAACAGGAGAACGATCGCCTGCTCGACTTTCTCGACCTGCCCGACGATCGACCGTTCGAACCGGATCGGGCGCCGCCGGAGGTGTGAGCCCGGCGCTACTCGTCGCCTTCGGGTTCCGTCTCGCCGCCCGTAGCGGGATCGCCGGCTTCGTCAAGCACCGGCGCCGGCTCCTGGTCCTCGGACTGCAATACCGAGGTAGGGCCACCCGACGGCGCCTGGAACTCCTGGCGCAGAATCGAGCTCTGCGGCGCGGTCGACTGCGACGCCTGAATCGCCAGGACGAGCGCGAGGGCCATGAACACGCCCCCACTGATCCAGCTCGCGCGGGTCAGTACGTTCGCCGCCTGTCGGCCGCCCATGATCGAATCGGTCGACGACGAGGCCCCGCCGAACTCCGCCGCGAGGCCCCCGCCCTTCCCGGACTGGAGCAGCACGATGGCGATGATGAAGAACGCGACGAGCGCGATCAGAACGATGAGGAATGCGAACATTTATCTCTCTGGTTTCTCTTCGGGTTCCAAGCGTCCACCAAGCTAGACGCCCACCCTGAGAGCGTCAACGTTCGCTGCCCGTCCCGCAGGTGCAGATTGCCGCGAAGTCCCGTGGATCGAGACTCGCGCCGCCCACCAGCACACCGTCAACACCCGTCACCGCCATCAACTCGTCGATGTTGCCGGGCTTCACGCTGCCGCCGTACAGGATGATGGCCTCCGCCGCGACGTCACCGCCCGCCGCCGCGGCGATCGCCTCCCGCACGATGGCGTGGGCTTCGGACGCGTCCGCGGGAGCCGCCGTCCGTCCCGTCCCGATCGCCCATACCGGTTCGTAGGCCCAGGTCAGTTCCCCGCATCGTTCGAGCGCCACTTCGGACAACACGGCGGTGACCTGGCGTTCCAGCACGGCCCGCAAGTTTCCGGCGTCGCGTTCCTCGAGCGTCTCTCCCACACACACGACGGGCGCCAGTCCGAACTCGAGGATTCGCCCCGTCTTGGCGGCAACCGCCGCGTCGTCGTCGCCGAACTCGCGGCGGCGTTCCGAGTGCCCGGCCAGGGACCAGGTGGCCCCTGCCTCGGCCACCATCGGCGCCGAGATCGCGCTCGTGTGGGCACCCTCGATCGCCGTGTGCACGTCCTGGGCGCCGAACTCGAGATCCGGACGATCGGCGGCAGTCGCCGCGTCGCGAAACGCTTCGAGGCTGATCGCGGGCGGGAAGAACACCACCCGCCGGTCCGAGCGCGCCGCGTACAGCCGGGCGAACTCGCGGATGTAGTCGCGGGTTTCGTCCGGGCCCTTGTGCATCTTCCAGTTCGCGGCGAACACCGGGTGTCGGTCGTCGGTCGGCATTATGCTTCGTCCAGGGCTTCGAGTCCGGGTAGCGTGCCGTGGGCCAGATACTCGAGCGCGGCGCCCCCGCCGGTCGAGACATGCGAGACGCGGTCGGCCAGGTCGGCCTCGTGCACGGCACGCGCCGAGTCGCCCCCGCCGATCACGCAGAACGCGCCGGCTTGGGCCGATTCGGCGGCCGCGACGGCGACGGCGCGTGTGCCCGCATCATAACCCTCGGCCTCGAACCAGCCCATCGGACCGTTCCAGAAAAAGGTGCGCGCGTCACGGATCACGGCGGCGAACTCGGCGCGCGTGTCGGGGCCGATGTCGTAGGCGGCCATATCCGCCGGGATCTTCTCTGCGGAAACCACACGGCGTTCCCCCGCCTCGTCGCCGGGCACGCCGACGACGAGATCGACCGGCAGCCGAAGCTCGATATCGGACCGTTCGAGAATCTCGCGGGCGAAAGGCACGGCCTCCTGTTCGACCAGCGACCGACCCACCTCCCGGCCCGCCGCGGCGAGGAACGTGTTGGCCAGCGCCCCGCCGACCAGCAGCGTGTCGGCTCGATCGACGAACGCTTCGACCAGCGGCATCTTATCGCTGATCTTCGCCCCGCCGAACGCAACGACGAACGGCCGCTCGTGCCCCTCGCGCAACCGCGACAGCGCCTCGAGCTCGGCCTCGACGAGCAGCCCGGCCACGGAGGGTCGAAGATGTTCCGTCACGCCTACCACCGAAGCGTGCGCCCGGTGGGTACTGCCGAACGCGTCGTTCACGTAGACATCGCCGAGCCTCGCGAGTCGGCGAGCGAGCCCGGCGTCGTTCTTCGTCTCGCCGGGCAGGAAGCGCGTGTTCTCGAGAAGCATGACCTCGCCGGCCGGAAGGGCGCGGGTCGCGGCGACAGCCTCGTCCGTATCGGTGTCGGCGCGGAAGCGCACGGGCGTGCCCAGCAGCTCCTCGAGAGCCGCCGCAACGGGCCGAAGCGACAGGTCTTCGACCACCTTCCCTCCTGGTCGGCCAAGGTGCGAGATGAGCACGGGACGCGCCCCGGCCCCGAGCAGGAGGCGGAGCGAAGGAAGGGTCGCTTCGATGCGCGTAGCGTCCTCGATCCGCCCCCCGGTGCCGATCGGTACGTTGTAGTCGACGCGCACCAGGGCCCGACGCCCGTGGAGCGACTCCCGGTCCAGGGAGCGAACGCTCCGCCTGTTCATGATCGGCTCATGGCGCGGCCGGCTGTCCGGTAGCGCTTCGCAGGCTCTGCTACAGCTTCGACCCGACGAGGTTCGCCAGGTCGACGCACCGCGACGAGTAGCCCCACTCGTTGTCGTACCACGCGATCACCTTCACGAGCGTGCCGTCGATCACCGAGGTGAAATCGGCATCGATCGTCGAGCTGTACGGATTGCCGACGTAATCGACCGAGACGAGGGGACGGTCCTCGACCGTGAGGATGCCTTCGAGCGCTCCCGTCGCGGCGGCGCGGAACGCGTCGTTCACTTCCTCCGCCGATGTCGCTCGGCCGACGACGGCCACGAGGTCGACGATCGACACGTCCGGCGTCGGGACGCGCATCGCCATGCCGTCGAGCTTCCCCTCCACCTCGGGCACGACCAGCGACGTCGCCTTCGCGGCGCCGGTCGTCGTCGGGATGATCGACATCGCCGCCGCACGGGCCCGACGTAGGTCCTTGTGGGGCGCGTCGAGAATCGCCTGGTCGTTCGTGTAGCTGTGCACCGTCGTCATCAGTCCGCGCTCGAAGCCGAACTCGTCGAGCAGGACCTTCACCACCGGCGCCACACAGTTCGTCGTGCAGCTGGCGTTCGAGATGATGTCGTGCGCGTCGGGATCGTAGGCGTCGTGGTTCACGCCCATCAGAAGCGTGACGTCGGGGTTCACGGCCGGCGCCGAAATGATCACCTTCTTCGCACCCGCCTCGAGGTGCTTCGCGGCATCGGGCCGCTTGCGGAAGAACCCGGTGCTCTCGATCACCAGGTCGACGCCGAGCTCGCCCCACGGGAGCTTCGCGGGGTCGCGCTCCGACAGCACTTCGAACCGCTCGTCGTCGACGATGATCGCGGAGTCGTCGACCGAGACCGACCCCGGGTAGCGACCGTGAACCGAGTCGAACTCGAACAGGTGGGCGAGCGTGGCGGCATCGGTCAGGTCGTTGATCGCGACGAGATCCAGGTTCTCTCCGCGTCCACCGAGGGCTGAGCGGAGTACGTTGCGGCCGATGCGGCCGAATCCGTTGATGGCGATGCGTATGGACATCGGAAGCGAACCTCCGGACGATTGTGAATTCGTGTTCCGCGACCGGATCGGTGGCGGACCACCACGTTGCACCGAGACCGGCGCGCGGACAACCCTGCGGCCGCGATCCGGGCCCGGCTCGCCGCCCGTATCGGCCCCGGCTCAGCGCTCGTCGGGCCGCGGTAGCGAGCGGGCGAAGGTCACGACGCCGAGACACCGTCCCCCCGCCGCTTCGATCGCCGCCGCCCCGGCGGCCGCCGTCGCGCCCGTGGTCAGCACGTCGTCGACGAGCAGTACGGGGCGTCGCGGGGCCGGCACGCCCGGCTGCCAGTAGCAGGCGGCCCGCACGTTGGCCAGGCGCTCGGCCCGGCCGAGTTCCGCCTGCCGGCGGCGTGTCCGGCGCCGGGCGAGGCCGACGGTGTGCAAGATCCATCCGGTACGCGTCGCAAGCTCGTCGGCGAGCAACGCCGACTGATTGAACCCGCGCCGACGAACTCGCCGCGGATCGAGAGGCACGGCGACGAGCACGGGCTCGGCACCCGCCGTCCGAGCAAGACGTCGGGCCGGCTCGACCATGTACGCCGCCATGCGCGGGGCAAGCGTCGACCAGCCGCGGTACTTGAGCCCCGCTACCAGAACGTCGGCCGGCGGCGCGTGCAGAAACGCCGAGGCGGCGCCATGGAGCGATTCGGGCCAGCCGTCGCAGATCGCGCAGCGCTCGCCGTCCAGCGGTGAGGTACGGGGAGCGCCGCAGCGCCCGCAGCGCGGACGGGGGACCTCGGGCAGCAGGCTCTCGCACACGCCGCACAGCGGAGGACCGGGCGGGACCGTCGCCCGGCAGACGGCGCAGGCCGGGGGCAGAAGCCGATCGAGCACCCGGCCTCCGGCGGCGGCGAGAGCACGGGGCATCAGCGTGTCCCGACGAGGGCGCGCCGCAGCGTCTCGACGGGCGCCTCGACGCCGAACCAGCGTGGATAGCAGGCGGCTCCCTGCCGGACCAGGACCTCGAGTCCGTCAGCGGCCGAGATTCCCCGTGCCGTGGCCGCTCGCGTCCAGGCCGTGCCGACGGCCGGATCGTCGCATGCATCGCTCTCGACCCGGGCTTTCGCGTAAACCAGATCGAGGGCGACCCGCGCGGTCACCCGGTCGAAGGAGGCGGGTAGCGGATCATTCGCCGCGAGGCCGAGCGACGTCGCGTTGATCACCACGTCGCAGGTGCCCGCGGCCGGCCACGGCTCGGGGCGTGCCTCCCGGCCATTCCTTCCGAGCCGCGCGGCCAGTCGAGCGGCTCGTACCGGGGTACGGTTGGCGATCCGTACGGCGGAAGCGCCGAGGCGGTCGGCGGCGACCGCGGCGGCGGCGGCGGCGCCCCCCGCGCCGAGGATCAGCACCTCGCCGGGCGCGCGTCCGTCCAGCATGCGTTCGAGCACCTCGGCGATGCCGATCACGTCGGTATTCTCGCCGGCCAGCTGGCCCGCATCCGTTTCCCAGAAGCAGTTGCACGCCCCGGTCTCGCGCACGGTATCGGACATCTCCTCGAGGGCGAGCGCCGCGCGGCCTTTGTGCGGCAGGGTGACATTGCCACCGCCCGTCGCCGCCAGCTCGCGCATCGCACCCTCGACCGCGGCTCCTTCGACGGCGGGCACTCGCAGCGACACGTACGCCGCCTCCAGGCCGAGCGCCGCGAAGCCGGCCGCATGCATCCGGGGCGACAGCGAGTGCTCGACCGGATCGCCGATCACGCCGAGGCGGGTCGGGGGTCCGCTCATTCGCCCGCTCCTCCATCCGACGCCCCGTCCCCGCCGGTCTCCAGGCGGTCGAGAAGCGCCTCGATCGCGACTTCCAGCCGATTCCATGTGGCCGCGTAGTCGGCCGGCGATCCGCCGAACGGGTCCGGGATCTCCGCCCCGGCCAGCGGGTGCCCGGGCGGGAGAAACGCCGTGACCAGCTGGACCTCGGCACCGGGCTGCGCGACCCGCAGGGCATCGACGTGACGGCCGGTCATTCCGAGGACGAGATCGGACAGGGCGAGCAGGTCGGGGGTGAGAACGGAAGACCGATGGGCCCCCAGGTCGAGTCCGCGCTCGGCGGCGAGGCGACGGGCGTGCTCGGCCGCCGGAGACCCGGGACCCGTCATCAACCCGGCCGAGTCCACCTCGACCTCGAGACCCCGGCGGGCCGCCCGGTCGCGCGCGATCACTTCGGCCATCGGGCTGCGGCACGTGTTGCCGGTGCAGACGAACAGGATTCGCGTCACGCCTCGTCCCCCCGCCCCGCGCGTCTCGATCGTTCACCGATGTCGGCCACGAGCGCCTCGCCGATCCGGCGTGCGTCGACAGCTCCCTCCCGTAGCACGTCGAATGCCTCCCCGCCCCGGCCGGGAACGCGCACCAGGGTCGACGGCGGCGGCCCGGGCAGCGGGCCGGCATCGACCAACAGAACGGCGAGCTCCGACTCCGGCAGCGCCTCGAGCGCCGCCCGCGCCGCCCCGGGATCGGCGGCCGGTGGCTCACCCGTGGGGTTGAGGCTCGTCGAGCTGAGCGGCGCGCCCGAGCGACGCACGACCGAACGCGTGAACTCGTGCGGCTCGACCCGCACCGCGATCCCGTGCCCCGAACCGCCGTCGAGGACGAGGGTCAGGGGCCCCGGCCAGAAGCTGGCGGCAAGCCGGCTGGCGCTCGCCGGCCACGCCGCCTCGGGCCAGGCCCGCAGCACGTCGTCTGCCTCCGCCACCAGGTACACGAGCCCGGGGCCCCGGGGGCGGCCCTTGAGGCGCGCCACTTCGCGCTCGAGCTCCGCATCGGGAGCCCCGCCGATCCCGTAGACACTGCTGGTCGGATGGGCCAGCAGGCCTCCACGCGCCAGGTGCGCGGCCGCCGCCTCCACCGCCCCCACGTCGTCGGCCCGCATCTCGGTGAACTTCACGGGCCCGCCTCCGGAGGTGCGATCCGGCCCGACGCGACGAGCCATTCGGCCATCGCCAGGTCGTCGGCATGCGTGATCTTGAACGCGAGTCGCTCGCCCGGCACGGTGCGGACTTCGACGCCGGCCCGCTCACACAGATCCGCATCGTCGGTGGGCTCGATTCCCTCGCTCGCCGCCGCTTCGTGCAGGCGACGAATCAGCTCGAGGGGAAAAGCCTGAGGTGTCTGCGCGGCACGCAGGAGGTCGCGGTCGAACGTCGCCTCGATCCGGTCCGACGAACCACCTCCCTCAGCCGGTCGCATCCGCTTGATCGTGTCGGGAAGCGCCAGCACCGGGATCACCGGACCCTCACGGGCGGCCCGCGCCAGACGGCCGACGAGCTCGGCCGAGACGAACGGGCGCGCGGCATCGTGAATCAGAACGACGTCGACGTCCGGGAGTGCCGCGAGCCCCGCGCGCACCGAGGCGCGGCGCGTCGCGCCGCCGGCCGTCAGACGGACATCGAGTCGCCGGAGCCAGGCGGGCGGGTCGGTCGCGATCGCCCCCGGGACGACGACGACGATCTGTTCGACCTCGGGGTGCCGCGTAAACCTCGCACAGCTCCACCCCAGCATCGGTCGTCCCCCGACCTCTCGGAACTGCTTCGGCGGGCCGCCGACCCGGCTGCCCGTACCGCCGGCCACGATCACGGCCCCGATTCGGCCACTCATGACGCGAGCTCCGCCACGACCTCGCGGACGTGATCGGCGAACCGCGCACCCCTTACGCCGGCGAGCCCGTCCCGATGAACCCCGGGCAACACGACGTCGTCGAGCCCGGCGCGGACGGCGGCCCGGGCGCGCGTTTCGGGCCGACTGACGCCCCGTAGCTCGCCCGACAGCCCGACTTCGCCGATCAGCGCCGTGCCGGCCCCGATCGGTCGATCGAGGTGCGACGACGCGAGGGCCGCCAGTACGGCCAGGTCGGCGCCCGGATCGGTCAGCCGCGTACCCCCTACCACGCTGAGGAAGACGTCGGAGTCTCCGAGACCCACGCCCGCCCGGCGCTCGAGCACGGCCAGCAGGATCGCCAGGCGGCGCGACGGAAACCCCGTCGTCATGCGCTGCGGCGAACCATAGCGCGCGGGGGCCGTGAGGGCCTGGATCTCGGTGAGGATGGGCTGCGAGCCGTGCATCGCGACGGCCACCGCCGAGCCGCTCGCGCCGGCCGGTCGATCGTCGAGAAACAGGCCCGACGGATCGAGTACCGGGTCGAGCCCCGCGGCCGTCATCCGGAAGGCCGCCACCTCGTCGGTCGAGCCGAACCGGTTCTTCGTGCTGCGCAGGAGCCGGAACTCCGCCGAGCGACGCCCGTCGAAGTGGAGAACCACGTCGACCAGGTGCTCGAGCGTACGCGGGCCGGCCAGTCCACCGCCCTTGGTGACGTGACCGACGAGCACCACGACCGTACCCGTGCGCTTGGCGAACTCCTGGGCCCGGGCCGCGCACGCCCGCACCTGGCTCACCCCGCCCGGAGTCCCTCCCTCCTCGGTCGACACGGTCTGGATCGAGTCGATGCACAGCAGGGCGGGCCCGCCCGATTCGGCCGTCCCGGACTCCGCCGCCTCCAGGACGTCGTCGATATCGGAGGTGGCGAGAAACGGCAGGTCCACCGCTCCCTCCCCGATCCGTTCGGCTCGCAACCGGACCTGGTCCCGCGACTCTTCGCCCGACGCGTACAGTACCGACCGACCGGCGGCCTGGACCCGAGCGGCAGCCTGCAGCAGCAGGGTCGACTTCCCGATGCCCGGCTCGCCGCCGAGCAGCAGGAGCGAGCCGGGCACGAGGCCGCCCCCGAGCACCCGGTCGACGATCTCGAACCCGCTCGACAGGCGCTGGGTGCCCTCGCCGGGGGTTCCCAGCGGTTCCGGGCGCGAGCGCGGCGCGGAGGGCGCGGGGCCGCGGCGCTTCCCCTTCCCAGCGCTACCACCGCCGGCCCCGGCCGGCGCTTCGGCGAGTGTGTTCCATGCTCCGCAGGACGGGCAGCGGCCCTCCCAGCGGACGGACTCGGCCCCGCAGTCGAGGCAGAAAAACAGAGTTCGGGCCCTGGCCATTTCAGCAGATATCCGGAAGGTCGCAACGTCGGATCAACGGGATCGACGGCACGCGGGCGAGGGTCAGGGTCCTTCGGCGCCGCCGCTGCGCCGCGCGACCGATTCGAACAGCGTGTAGTGCTTGTGGAAGTAGAGACGCACGGTGCCCGTGGGACCGTTTCGCTGCTTTCCGACGATCAGCTCCGCCTTGCCCTCGAGCGACTCGCCCTGCTCGTCGAACATGTCTCCTTCCTTTCGGTACTGCTCCTCGCGGTACACGAACATCACCAGGTCGGCGTCCTGTTCGATGGCTCCCGATTCCCGCAGGTCGGACAGCAGTGGCCGATGATCGGTGCGCTGTTCCGGGCCTCGCGACAGCTGGGACAGGGCGATCACGGGCACGCTTAGCTCCTTTGCTATCGCCTTGAGAGCTCTTGAGATCGCGCTGATCTCCTGTTGTCGATTCTCGACGTTCCGTGGGCCCGTCATCAGCTGCATGTAGTCGACGAGCAGCAGCCCGATGTCGGCGTCGGCGGCCAGCCGGCGCGCTTTCGCCCGCAGCTCGAGCGGCGAGATCGCGGGGCTGTCGTCGATCCAGATCGGGGCCGTGTTCAGGTGGCCGGCCGCCGTCGCGAGGCGCGTGTACTCGTCGTCGCGCAGCCGCCCGCGCCGCAGACGGCCGGCATCCACCCTGCCCTCGGCGCACAGCATGCGCTGCACGAGAGACTCCTTCGACATCTCGAGCGAGAAGATCGCGGTCGGCACCTCGCCGTCGATCGCGGCGTGCTGCGCGAAGTTCAGGGCGAGCGCCGTCTTTCCCATCGACGGGCGCCCGGCCACCACGACCAGGTCGCCGCGCTGGAAGCCCGCCGTCATGTTGTCGAGGTCTGGGAAACCGCTGGCGACGCCGGTCACGGCGCCGGGGCTACGCTGGAGCTCTTCGATGCGCTCGAAGGTCGGCCAGAGAATGCTCTTGATCGGCACGAAACCTTCGCGCTTCGAAGCCTGGGCGATCTGGAAGATCAAGGACTCGGCGTGGTCGAGCGTCTCGTCGACGTCGCCGGCCGGCGCTTCGTAGGCGTTCTGGATGATGTCCGTGGCGGACTCGATCAGGCGGCGCAGGACCGACTTGTCGCGCAGGATCCGGCAGTGGTACTCGATGTTGGCCGACGTCGGCACGGCGTCGACGAGGCGGGCCAGGTAGGCCATTCCGCCGACGCCCTCGAGCTCCGAAGCGCTCTTGAGCTCGTCGGACAGGGTGACCGGATCGATGACCTCGCCGCGCGAGTACAGCCGGACCATCGCCCGGTAGACCCGGCGGTTCGCTTCCTTGTAGAACGCCGCCTCGTCGATGTCCTCGATGGCGCGCGCCACGGCGTCGCCGTCGATCAGCATCGCCGAGAGCACCGAGATCTCGGCCTCCTCGGACCACGGCGGCTGACGGCCCGAGAAGCTCGTGCGCTCCGGCATCACCGAGGCCGCTTCAACCACGGCCGCTCTCCTTCAGCACCTGCCGCACGCGCTGCAGGTCCTCCCAGGTCGGCCGGATCCAGTTCGGATTCCGGAGAAGGGCCGCCGGATGATAGGTCGCCACGAGCGGAACTCCCTCATACATATGCGTGCGGCCGCGCATTCGTCCGAGGCTCTCGCGCAGTCCGAGCAGCGTGCGCGCCGCGAACGTTCCGAACGTCACGACCACCTCGGGACGAACGAGGGCGACCTGGCGCCGGAGAAACGGCGAGCAACGCTCGATCTCGTCCTCCTGCGGGTTCCGGTTCTGTGGAGGGCGGCACTTGAGGACGTTGCAGATGTAGACCGCCTCGCGCGGCAGGCCGACGCTGAGCAGGAGCTGATCGAGCAGCTTGCCCGCACGGCCGACGAACGGCACGCCGGACTCGTCCTCGTGCCGGCCCGGCGCCTCGCCCACGCACATCACCCGTGCGTCCGGCGAGCCGTCGGCGAACACCACGCTGCGCCGGGACTCGTGCAGCTGGCAGCGCGTGCACCCCTCGGCCACGCGCCTCACGGTTTCGAGGGTGTCGAGAGCTTCGATCTCCGCCGCCGAGCCCGACGCGGCGAGCCGCGCGATCTCGGCGGCGGGCGCGGCGGGGGTCGCCCCCGAAGCGGCCGGACCGGAGCGCACGGGTCTGGCCGCGCGCTTCGCCGATCGCGCCGGCGCTCCCTCTACGCCGAGCGAGCGCAGCCGCGCCAGCAGGGGTGCGCGTTCACCACCGGGCACGTACAGGCCCGGTCCATCGATCTCCTCGCGAGCACGCAGCAGATGCGCGAGCGCCGCCGCCCGGTCGGCCTCCGTCACGCCAGCCGCTCTTCGATGCGATCGAGAAGCCGGTCGGCGGCCTCCCGCTTGTCGAGCAGCGGCAGTTCCTCGACGGCGTCGCCGGGCTCGATCAAGGTGAGCCGGCTAGTCGGCGAATCGAAGCCGCTGTCGGGTTCGCCGGCAAAATTGAGCGCGATCATGTCGAGTCCCTTCTCCGTGAGCTTGCGCCGTGCGTTCTCGACGCCATCGCGCGTCTCGAGGGCGAAGCCGAGGGTGAACACGCCCCCCGCCTGCCGGGCCTCGCGTGTCTCGGCCAGCAGGTCGGGACCGGGCTCGAGGCGCAGATCGAGCCCTGCCCCGGTTCGCTTGATCTTGTCCCCCTGTTCCTCGGAGGCCCGAAAGTCGGCCACGGCGGCCGCCATCGCGAGCACGGCCGCGTCTTGGATCTCGCCCCTCAGGGCAGCGAGCATCTCGTCGGATCGTTCGACCGCGACGAGGCGGGGTCCGATCGGGCGTTCCACCGACACCGGTCCGCTGATCAGGACCACGTCGGCGCCGCGGCGCCAGGCCGAAGCGGCCAGCGCGTGCCCCATGCGACCCGACGAACGGTTCCCCAGGTAGCGCACCGGGTCGAGCGGCGCGCGCGTTGGCCCTCCCGTCACGACGACCTTGCGGCCAGCGAGCACCGAATCCGTTTCGAGTCGGCGGCCGACGTGAGCGAAGATCCGATCCGGTTCCGCCATCCGGCCGAGCCCTGTCTCCCCCTCGGCCAGGAAGCCTGTCTCCGGGCCGACCAGCTCGACGCCGGCTGCCCGCAACGTCTCGACGTTGGCCCGGGTGGCCGGGTGCTCCCACATTCGCGTGTTCATCGCCGGCGCCGCCAGCACCGGCGCCGCGGCGGCGAGAAGCGTCGACGACGCGAGGTCGTCGGCCACGCCGTTGGCCAGCTTCGCCAGGATGTCAGCCGTGGCCGGCGCGACGACGACGAGGTCGCTGTCGCGCCCCAGCTCGATGTGCGCCAGCGGCCGCGTCCACAGGCTGCGATGAACGGGCCGGCCCGCCAGGGCCTCGAACGTCACGTGCCCCACCATCTGTTCGGCCGCCTCCGTCATCAGAACCTCTACGGAAGCGCCCGCCTGCCTGAGAAGGCGGAGGAGGTACACGCTCTTGTAGGCCGCGATGCCTCCACTTACGACGAGGAGGACGCGCCTCCCGTCAAACGGCCGCAACTCAGTCCGCTCCGACGATCCGCTTGCGAACGAGGCGGTAGTCGAGATCGCCGGAGGCGAGGGCCCGCAGGGCCAGCGTCGTCAGCTTCTCGGCCCCGTAGGGCGATCGCTCCAGAGGCAGCGCGTTGAGCTCCCGGGCGTACTTCGCCGCGACGAGGACGGCGAGGTACTTGTCCGGCGCCGCCTCCTCCAGATCGTACGCCGAGAATACCGTGTCCCGCTTGATCTCCATCCGATGTCTCCTTGTCGATGATATCATTCGAGCGCTCCGCGCAGGGCTTCGGCGAGCGCGTCCGCGCGCTCGACGATGTTCGCACCCAACCGCGTCACCGCCCTTCGCTCCGCTTCCAGTATCGCCTCCACGGCATCCACCGTGGCCTCCAGGTCTTCGTTCACTACAGCATAATCGAACTCGCCGACAGCATCGAGTTCGGCCAACGCCGTCCGCATGCGGCGGCGCAGGGTTTCTTCGTCCTCGCTGCCACGCTTGCGCAACCGCGCCAGCATCGAGTCGGCACTCGGTGGCAATAGAAAGACCAGCACCGATTCGGGTACCCTGCGCCGAACGTCGCGTGCCCCCTGTACGTCGATGTCGAGCAGCAGGGTGCGGCCGGCCCGCACCCCTTCGAACTGATCGCGCGGCGTACCGTACATCTCCCCGTGGACTTCAGCCCATTCGAGAAGCTCGCCCGCCTGCGCCATCTGCTCGAAGCGCTCCCGGTCGACGAAGCGGTAATGCCGGTCGTTCACCTCGTCCGGCCGCGGGGCGCGGGTCGTGGCCGACACCGAGAACGCCACATCGGCGCGCCGCCGCACGAGCGCGTCGCACACCGTCGTCTTTCCACCGCCCGAGGGGCCCGACAGCACGATCGGCACGCCGGGGAGCCTTGCCGACGTCGTCACTCGACGTTCTCGATCTGCTCACGCAGCGTCTCGACCTCGTTCTTCATCTCGACGACCTCGTGCTGAATCGTCGCGTCGTTCGCCTTCGAGCCGATCGTGTTGATCTCCCGCAGCAGCTCCTGACCGAGGAATCCGAGCCGCTTGCCCACCGGCTCGTCGCCGGGCGCGTTCAGCAGATCTTCGAACGCCTCGAGGTGGGCCCGGGCCCGCATCAGCTCCTCTCCCAGGTCCCAGCGATCGGCGAGCAGCGCGATCTCGCGCGCGATCCGGTCGTCGTCGAACTGCGTGTTTGCCGTGAGCTCCGCCACCGCCGCCCCCAGTCGCTCGCGCTCCCGCTCCAGCCGTTCCGGTGCCCGCGCGGCGACGACCTCGAGCCGCTCGCCGATCGCCTCGAGCCGGCCTCGGAAGTCTTCGGCGATCCTGGCGCCCTCGGCCTCGCGCATCTGCACCACCTGCTCGATCGCCGCCTCGGCCGCGCTCTCGAGCGCCTCGATGCCGACCAGCTCGGCCAGGCGGGGGGTACGCTCGACCAGCACCCGGTCGGCCCGCGCGATCAGCGCCAGGTCGATCTCTCCCGGCACTCCGAATCGCTCGGAGATCTCCCGGTAGGCCTCGAGCACGGCCTGCACGCGCTCCTCGTCGACCTGAAGCACCGCCCCGCTTCCCATCGACGTGTCCGTGCGCAGGGCGACGTCGACCGAGCCCCGGCGCAGGACGCTCGAAATCAACGTTCGCAACGGCTCCTCCGCCGCCTCGAGCCCGGCCGGAAGGCGAACGTTGAGCTTGAGGTGCCGCCCGTTCACCGAGCGGATCTCGAGGCTCGCCTGTACCGGACCGGCCGGCAGCGACGCGGCCCCGAATCCCGTCATGCTTCGTATCATAGAGAACCCTCAGTATACGTCCGGCACCCGCCTGCTGCGAACGCCGGGTGCTCGTTCAGTCGCGGAAAGCCCAACGTACGCCGAAGACCTGGCGGCGCGCGGGAAATTCGAATCCCGGAAGATCTTGTTGCTGCTCGGAAGAGATGTTGTCGACCCGCCAGAAGATCAGACCGTCGATGATCCGCAGCCCGAGATCGAAGTTCAGGCTCGTACGCCCCGGCACCTCGACCGACGATGCCTCCGCTCCGGGGCCGGACGGCGCGAGCCAGGCGTCGCGACGATCGACCCCGAGGGCGAGGCGCACGCCGAGGTCGTTCTGCAGGAAGTCGTCCTCGAAGTAGACCTCGCCGCGCAGGACGTTGGCCGGCGCATAGAGCGGCGTATCGTCGGAGCGGATCTGGTTGTGCCGTACGAAGCCCCGCACCCGAATCGGATCGAACTCTCGCCCGAGCCAGGACAGCGGAAGTATCGGAACGTCGACGACGCCCTCCCACGCCATCAGCTCGGCGGCCGGGCCCGCCGCGGCCGAGGGGGCGTCGAACCCGGTTCCGAACGGCAACTGCCGATCGACTCGCTGACGCGCCACGCGCCCCCCGACCCGAAACGCTCCGAGCGCCGCCTCGAAGCCGCCCAGGACCGCCTCGAACTCCACCGAGTCGGCCGATGGCGCCACCGGGTCGCCCAGCCCTGCCGCGAGGTAGGAGACGCCGCGAACGCCAGACCCGAACTGTCCGTAGACCCGGAGATCGACGGAGCCAACGGGCAGGAGGGCCGCGGCGCCCACATGTCCCTCGCGCGTGTCGAAGTCGTCCCACGCACCCACCCTTCCTGTGGCGTCCAGCGTGAGCCACGGCACCGGACGCACCCCGCCCTCGACCTCGACCTCCCGCGCCGGGAGGGCCGGATCGTCGGCCAGGCGGGCGCCGATCGCCGCCCACGCGCGTTCCCAGACGCCATGCAGCCCGATCCCGCCATGCGCCGCGGCGGCCCGGAGGTCCGCCGGTTCCCCTCCCTCTGCGCCGCCGGCCGGCGGCGCGTCGAGCTCGCGGGCCGACTCGCCCACCCAGGCCGACGCCTGGAGCTGCTCGCCCAGCTCGAGCCTCCCGCCGAGCACCAGACGCGACCGCGTCCCCGTTTGCTCCTCGAATACCGACTGCTCGAAGGAGCGCCGTTCGTACTGCAACTCGACGCCCGAGCTGCCCCCGCCCGGCATCCACGCGAGCCCACCCGAGAAGCCCTGCACGTCGGACACCGGGTTCTCCGAGTCCAGCAGCTCGAAGCCCGCCGTGGCGGCGAACGTATCCCCGATGCCGTTGGTGAACACGAGCCGCAACGACTCGAGGCCGGGATCTCCCGAGCCTGCCTCGATGCGCGAATACGCCCGTCGCTCGGTGCGCCGCAGGGTCGTCAGGTCGATGCGCCAGCCGGCCGCGTAGCGCCGCACCCTCACCTCGTCCACCAGGGCGAGCAGGACGTGCGACAGGTCGACCTGCCCACCGGTCACGGGGACGAGGGGCCGGCCGTCGACCCGGATGTCGAGCGATCCGGGACCGAGCGGTCCGTCGACCAGGTGGGCCGGACCGCCCACGAAGCCCGCGCGCAGCAGCAGCGACCCGGGCGCCATCTCGGCCAGCAACTCGCCGAGGTGCAGCGCGTTCGATCGACGGATGCGCTCGCGGTCCCAAACGATCACTTCGCCGGCGAGCCCGGAGGGTTCGGTACGGAGGGGGTCGGCCAGCACGGCGAACGTCGAGTCGGCGGCGCTGTCGGCCAGCACGCCGACCAGTTCGCCGGGGAGCTCACCGACCAGGGTATCGGCACGTGCTGCCGCCGAGTCGGGAACCGCCGCCGTATCGGCCGGCGGATCCTCCTGTGCGATGGCCGGGGACGCCCACGCCAGGAGGCCGATGACCACGAACATCGGCCCCGGCCACACACGGGGTGTCGGCGGCCCGCGCATGACGCGGGGTCAGCGGCGCAGGTTGTGGATGATTCGGTCCGCGAACTCCGACGTCTTCGCGATCGTCGCGCCCTCCATCTGCCGCTCGAGATCGTAGGTCACGATCTTCTCTTGGACCGTCCGCGTGATCGCGGCGACGATGAGTTCCGCCGCCTCGTCCCACCCCATGTGTTCGAGCATCATCACGCCCGACAGGATGAGGGACGTCGGGTTCACCTTGTCCATTCCCGCGTACTTCGGCGCCGTGCCGTGGGTGGCCTCGAACAGGGCCGTCTCGTCGCCCACGTTGCCGCCGGGTGCCATTCCGAGCCCCCCGACCTGGGCGGCGCAGGCGTCCGACAGGTAGTCGCCGTTCAGGTTCGGAAGGGCGATGTAGTCGTACTCGTCCGGGCGTAGCAAGATCTGCTGGAACATCGCGTCGGCGATGCGGTCCTTGATCACCATCTTTCCATCGGGTCGATTGCCGTCGTAGGCGCTCCACAGCTCGGTCTCGCTGATCGTCTCGTCGCCGAACTCGTCGCGCGCCACCTCGTAGGCCCACTCGCGAAACGCGCCCTCGGTGAACTTCATGATGTTGCCCTTGTGGACGATCGTCACAGACTCGGCACCGGCTTTCAAGGCGTCGCGAATGCACATCGCCACGAGGCGCTTCGTGCCGAACTCCGAGATCGGCTTGACCCCGATGCCGCTTCCCTCGCGGATGCTCGTGCCCATCTCGTCATTGAGGAAGGCGCGCACCTTCTCGACCTCGGGGGTTCCCGCCTCCCATTCGATGCCGGCGTAAACGTCCTCGGTGTTCTCGCGGTAGATCACCACGTCGAGCAGGTCGGGCCGCTCGACGGGCGACGGCGTGCCGCGGATCCAGCGCGACGGACGGATGCAGGCGTACAGGTCGAGCCGCTGGCGCATCGTGACGTTGAGCGATCGGATGCCTCCGCCCACCGGCGTCGTCAGCGGGCCCTTGATCGCGACGTGGAACTCGCGAATCGCCTCTACGGTCTCGTCGGGCAGCCACTCGTCGGTGATCCGCTTCCCTTTCTCGCCCGCGTACACTTCCATCCAGCCGATCTCGCGCTCGCCCTCATAGGCTTCGCGCACGGCGGCGTCGAACACCCGAACGGCGGCCGCCCAGATATCGGGGCCCATGCCGTCGCCCTCGATGAACGGGACGATCGGGCGGGACGGAACGGCGATTCCCTCCGCATCGCGGGTGATGGGCTCGGCGTTGTCGGGAATGACCGCATGCTGCGGCGATACTGTCATCTCGTGTCTCCGTATCTGGCGTCAGTTCGTTAGTGGTCGTCAGGCGGTCGTCGGATTCAGTCGCGTCGCTCGATCAGAACGTAGGGGCGGTCGATCGCTCCGGTGTAGTTCGCGCGCGGCCTAATCAGGCGGTTGTCCGCATACTGCTCCATGACGTGCGCCGCCCAACCACCCGTGCGGCCGAGCGCGAACAGCGGCGTGAACAGGTCGAGCGGAATGTCGAGATTCCGGTAGACCGTCGCGCAGTAGAAGTCGACGTTGCAGTACAGGCCCTTGCGGTCGAGCATCGCCGCCTCGACGGCTCGCGACAGCTCGTACCACGACGCGTCACCCATGCTCTCGCCCAGGCGCTTCGACATCTTCCGCAGGTGCGTCGAGCGCGGGTCCTCGGTGCGGTACACCCGGTGCCCGAAGCCCATGATCTTGCGGCCGGCTGCCAGTTCACGGTCGAGGTAGTCGTCCACCGCTTCGACGCTTCCGATTTCCTCCAGCATGCGCATCGCGTGCTCGTTCGCACCGCCGTGAAGGGGTCCGGACAGGGCGGCCACGCCGGCGGTCAGCGCGGCATGCAGGTCGGCCAGCGTCGAAGCGACGACGCGGCAGGCGAAGGTCGAGGCGTTGAACCCGTGCTCGAGATAGAGCAGCAACGACGTATCGAGGGCGGCGGCCGCCGTGTCTGCCGGCGGCTCGCCGGTCAGCATGCGCAGGAAGTCGGCGGCCTGGCCGAGCTCCGGGTCGGGTGCCACGGGTTCGTCGCCGCGCTGCAGCCGGTGGTGCGCGGCGACGGCGACCGGAAGCATCGCCACCAGTCGACCGGCCTTGCGCAGATTCGCCTCGCGCGAGTTGTCCCCGGCGTCGGCGTCGAGCTCGCCGAGCACCGAGACCGTCGTGCGGAGCGCCGACATCGGCGTCGCATCGGTGGGCAACTGGCGCAGCACCCCGACGAGCGCGTCCGGCAGACGGCGCTCCCGCGCGAGCAGCCCCTCGAACACGGCCAGCTCGGCGCCGGTCGGCAGCTCGCCATACCACAGCAGGTACAGCGCCTCCGCGAACGAGCCCTTTCCCGCCAGCGGGTGGATATCGTACCCACGATAGAACAGGCGGCCGGCCTCGCCGTCGATGTAGCTGATCGTCGTGTCGGCCACCGCGACGCCGGCCAGCCCCTTCGTCCCCTCTGCCATGCTTCGTCCGTCCCGAATTGTGGTTGAATCCCTCGCGTTCCCTGCCAAAAAAGGGGGCGCAACCCCCGTCACGCCGGAGTCACGCCCCCCGCTCGATGTCACACGAGCAGCATCGGATCACCGGATCGCGGGATCCGGCTCCGCCTTGAGAACCTTCCCCTTCAAATCGTCGATCGACATCTCCTCAAACGAACCCTCCGGGAGACTGATGCGACGCTGCGGCTGGGATGGATCCGTAAAGCAGACGAACAGCACGGCCTCTCGGCCTTCCGCCGCCTTCTTGTCCGCGGGATCCGGCCAGAACACGTCACGGGAAGCCAGCCAGGCCTTCCAGCGACGCCCGCTTTCATCCTCGAAATTCCTGGTCATTCACACCTCGTGGGTGGAGACTCGCGTAGCCCGAAACAAGTCTGGTAACATAGCGAGAAAGGTCTGATTTGTCCAGATATTCAGGGCTTTCGGCCCCGTACGGACACGGGGGGAGAGGACGCCGGGTCAGTCGGCGGGAGGCATACGCAGGCCGAGCGCCACGCCGACGCCGAAGCCGGCGATCATCACGGCGAGCAGGAGTGTGACGAAAATGTACAAAGCGACCTCCAGGGTTTGACGTGCGTTCGGCCATGCGTCGCGCGCCCGGGCACGCCGGGCCGGGGAACATTGCGGCGGGAACGCCCCGCTGTCCAGACCCCGAACTGATTGCGCCGCCGCGATCGCTCGCCTAAGCTCCCGTCGGTGGGCCGGACCGGCTGGCACGGGCGAGTTTCACGGATCTGGAGCGGAGGACACGGAATGTCGCGCACGGGCGATTTCATACGGGAAACCGAGCGGTACAGCGCTCGAAACTACGGTCCCCTTCCCGTCGTGCTGGAGCGCGGCGAAGGCTGCTGGGTGTGGGACGTCGACGGCAATCGCTACCTCGACATGCTGGCCGCCTACTCGGCCGTCAACCAGGGGCATCGTCATCCGAGGATCATCGAGGCCCTCGAGGCGCAGGCCGGACGGCTCACCCTCACGTCGCGCGCCTTCCACAACGACCAGATGGGGCCGTTCCTCCACGACCTGTGCGAGGCGACGGGGTTCGAGCGCGCACTGCCCATGAACACCGGCGCCGAAGCCGTCGAAACGGCGATCAAGGCGGCTCGCAAGTGGGGGTACACGAACAAGGGCGTACCCGACGGCAAGGCCGAGATCATCGTATGCGAGAACAACTTCCACGGCCGCACGACGACGATCGTCGGGTTTTCGTCGGAGGCGCAGTACCGCGCCGGGTTCGGCCCCTTCGCGCCCGGCTTCAAGCTGATCCCGCACGGTGACCTCGACGCGCTCGAGGCGGCGATCACCGAGAACACCGTCGCCTTCCTGGTCGAGCCGATCCAGGGCGAGGGCGGGATCATCGTGCCGCCCGACGGCTACATGGCCCGCGCGCACGAGATCTGTCGCGAACACGGCGTGTTGCTGCTGAACGACGAAATTCAGACCGGGCTCGGCCGCACCGGAAAGCTGTTCTGCGGCGACTGGGACGGCTCGCGCGGCGACATCCTGATCGTCGGCAAGGCGCTCGGCGGCGGCGTGTATCCCGTGTCGGGCATCCTGGCGAACGACGAGGTCATGCAGGTGTTCCGTCCGGGCGACCACGGTTCGACCTTCGGCGGCAACCCGCTCGGCGCCGCCGTCGGCCGCGCGGCCCTGAACGTGCTGCTCGACGAGGAGCTTTCGCAGCGTTCGCTCGAGCTCGGCACCTGGTTCGCCGACCGGCTGCGCGAGATCGATTCGCCGCACATCGATCACATCCGCGGCCGCGGCCTGATGATCGGCGTGGTGATCAAGGAACCCTCCGGCGCCGCCCGTCCGTTCTGCGAAGCGCTCATGGAGCGCGGGATCCTGTGCAACGATACGCACCATCAGACGATCCGGATCTCTCCGCCGCTCGTGGTCACCAGGGAGATTCTCGAAGAGACGCTTCCGGTGTTCGAGGAAGTTACCTCGGGGGTCGGGGTGGCGGTATGATTGGTTTGTGGCCCGGGGAAGGAACACCTTCTGCGCGCGCTGACACGCGCTGGACGACGCGGCTGAAGGCGCGCTCCGGAGGTGTTCCTTCCCCGCCCTACGATTTTTCCGGACCGCCATCCTCCGATCTCCGGGCCGGCTGCCTCGTATACCGGGGGCTTTGAGGGATGGGGGACCTGGGGGACGGCATCGGGCAGATCGGGCATGAAGAGGTGGAGATGCGGTGGGCGCGGGAGACCGGGACCAGGTTCAAGGTCGTGTGTCCGTTCGCGCGGGCCCAGTTCGCGCGCGATCCGTCGATTCGGGACATCCTCGGCTGATCACTCTCAGCCTCGCATGACGCCGGATTCCGCTCCACCGATCGCGTCGCCCGGCGACCGGTCGATCGGCTTCGTCGGCGCCACCGGCATCGGGGTGGCGGCGATCGTCGGCGGGGGCATCCTCGTCCTGGGAGGGGTCGCCGTCGCGGAGGCCGGGCCGTCGGCGATCCTCGCCTTCGCGCTCAACGGGGCGATCGCGCTCCTCACCGCGCTGACGTTTGCCGAGTTGGCCACGGCGTTTCCCGAGAACGGCGGACAGTACGTCTACGCCCGGCGTACCTTCTCGGTGCGAGCCGCGTTCGGGGTCGGCTGGGTGATGATCTTTGCCCACGTCGTGACGGGCGGCCTGTACGCGATGGGCTTCGCCGCCTACGCGGTGGCCGCCCTCGACGCCCTGCTGCCGGGCCCCATGGCGACGCTAGCGGGGCTACCCGTGCGCCTCCTCACGGCCCTGATCGCCGTGGCGGCAATCGCCGCCTACGGCCTTCGCCTGCTCAGGGGCAACCCGTCCGGGGGGCAGCTCGGCAATCTCGGAAAGCTGGCCGTGTTCGGCATGCTGATCGCCGCCGGGCTCGCCGTGATCGTTCGGCGGGGGCCGGCCGAGGCGCTCGCCCCGCTCGAGCCGTTCTTCGAGCTCGGCGCGACCGGGGTCGTGGCCGCGATGGGCTTCACGTTCATCACCCTGCAGGGCTTCGAGCTCATCGCTGGCGTGGCCGGAGAGGTGCGCGAACCGCGGCGCACCCTTCCACGCGCCATGTTCGCCAGCCTCGGCATCGCCCTGCTCGTCTACCTGCCACTGTTGTTCGTAGCGACGAGTGTCGGCGTACCCGACGGGTTCGAGTCGCCCGCCGCCATGGCCCGCCGGTACCCTGAGACCTACTTCGCCGAGGCCGCCTCGGCCTACCTGGGCGCGTTCGGCTTCTGGCTGGTGATCGTGGCGGCTCTTCTCTCGACGGCCACCGCATTGCGGGCCAACCTGCTCGCCGGATCGCGCGTGACGGTCGCGATGGCCCGCCACCGGACCCTGCCGCGGGCGCTCGAACGCGTCCACGAGCGCACGCGGGCGCCTGCCACGGCAATCGGGTTCGTGTGCGCGAGCGCCGGCGTCCTCGTGCTCGTCGTGCCCGACCTCGCGGCCGCAGGCGCGGCGGCATCCCTCATCTTCCTGCTGACCTTTGCCATCACCCACCTCGCGGCGTGGCAGGTACGCGGTCGGGCCGGCGGGCAGATCGAAGGCGCGTTCGCCGCCCCGTTCTTCCCCCTCGTGCCTCTGGTCGGGATCGTCGCCTGCGGCCTGCTGATCGTCTTCCAGGTCGTGACCGTACCGGTCGCCGGGCTTCTGCTTCTGGTGTGGCTGGGGTTTGGGGTCTCCGTCTATGCCGGCTTCCTGTCGAACCGGGCCGAGGCCCTCGACGCCGCCGTCTCGGGCGAAGATCCCCTGTTCGGCCGCCTGCGTGGACGCCACACCAGCGTCCTCGTACCCCTCGCCAACCCGGCCCGGGCCCGCGGACTCACGGCGGTGGCGGGCGCGCTCGCGCCCCCCGCCGTAGGCCATGTGCTGCTGCACCAGGTGATCGTGGCCGACGAAGCCACGGACGAAGCCCGGATCCGAAAGGCGATGGGGGACGCCAGCGCCGCGCTCAGCAACGCCCTCGTGCACGCGCGCCACGAGGGTCTGAAGACGGAGCTGCTGCTTACGGTGGCCGCCGATCCGTGGAGGGAGATCGCCCGGATCGCCGCCGAGCACGACGTCGACAACGTCCTGCTCGGCCTGGCGCAGGCCCCGGACCGCGGCCAGGATCCGGAAGCGGCGGGGACCCCGGCGCACCCGATCGATCGGCTTCTCGGCCGACTTCCCTGCGACGTCTCGCTCCTCCACGGCGGCGACGCCTTCGACCTCGACCGGGTGCGCCGCGTCCTGATCCCACTGAGCGGCGGCAACGACCACGATCGCCTGAGGGCCCGGGTGATCGGTGCGCTCGCGCGGAAGGGACTCGACCGCCTCGCTTTCCTGCGTGTTCTGCGGCCCGATGCATCGGCCGAGTCGGAGCGCCGGGCGATGTCGGCTCTCCAGGCCTACGTGCGCGACGAAGCGCGCGGTCGGGGTGAAGCGAGTGTCTGTCGGGCCGAAGATCCGATTGCTGAAATCGTCGAACGGGCCTCGGACTACGACCTGCTCATCCTCGGCATCACGCGGCCGCGCGGCGGCCGCAGCCGAATGGGCGAGCTGCTGGCGCGGATGGTGCGCGAGGCGCCCTGCCCCGTGCTCATCGTGTCCCACCCGCCTCGTCGGGCCAGGGGCTGAGGAGGACGAGACTTGACCTGTTCGGCTTTCTCGCTGGCGGCTCGTCGCGAGTGCTGCCCGTGCCACCGGCTCGCTCACCCTCGCCTGTAAGGTGGAAGATCGGCTGGGGCTCGACCGCGGTTGGGACGAGGACAAGCGGCGGCTGACGCGGGGTTAAAGCAGCGAGCGCCGATTGCCACAGCATTCCGACTCACCCGAATTGTCGGTGTTCGCTACAACTCCGTTCTGAGACATCCGCGGCGGGCCAGACCGACCCCCTGGTGATTCTGGCAAAAAAAACTTTTATAATATCAGTCAGTCTTTACGGGAACAATACCCCCTCGAGAGTATACTAGTTTCTATTCCCATCACTCTAGATGGGGAACCGCCCTCCGGAGAGACTGGTGTTCACATGGCGAAGGCTACCCGAACAAAACCTTCCACAGCTCGAGCTATCGCCGTCGACGGGCACCAACCCGACGAGATCCTCGACACGACCGCCCTGCAAAGCGCGATCTTCAACAGCGCGCACTTCTCGAGTATCGCCACCGACGCCAGGGGCGTCATCCAGATCTTCAACGTCGGCGCGGAGCGGATGCTGGGCTACACGGCCGCCGAGGTAGTGAACCAGATCACGCCCGCCGACATTTCAGACCCGCAGGAACTCATCGCGCGCGCCACGGCGCTCAGCGACGAGCTCCACACCCCGATCACGCCCGGCTTCGACGCGTTGGTGTTCAAGGCGTCGCGCGGAATCGAGGATATCTATGAGTTGACGTATATCCGTAAGGATGGAAGCCGGTTCCCTGCGGTCGTCTCCGTCACGGCGCTGCGAGACGCCGGCGACGCCATCATCGGCTACCTGCTGATCGGAACGGACAATACCGCGCGCAAACGAGCGGAAGAGGCACTATCGAAGGCGGGGGCGCTTCAGAGCGCAATCTTCAACAGCGAGAATTTCTCGAGCATCGCGACGGACGCGAAGGGTGTAATCCAGATTTTCAACGTGGGCGCAGAGCGGATGCTCGGCTACACGGCCACCGACGTCGTGAACAAGATCACACACGCTGAAATCTCCGATCCGGAGGAAGTCGTCGCGCGCGCCATGGAGCTCAGCGTCGAGCTCGGCGAGCCTATTACGCCGGGCTTCGAGGCTCTCGTGTTCAAGGCGTCGCGTGGGATCGAAGACATCTATGAGCTCACCTATATCCGCCAGGATGGTAGCCGGTTCCCTGCGGTCGTCTCCGTCACCGCGCTGCGCGACGCCAAAGACACCATCATCGGCTATCTGCTGATCGGCACGGACAACACCGCTCGCAGACAGGTCGAGGCTGAGCGAAGGAAGCTCGACCAGCGGTTGCGCGACCAACATTTCTACACGCGTTCGCTCATTGAATCGAATATCGACGCGCTGATCACCACTGATCCTGTCGGCATCATCACCGACGTCAACAAACAGATGGAGGCCCTCACGGGGTGCACCCGTGACGAGCTGATCGGCGCGCCGTTCAAGAATTACTTTACCGATCCGGACCGGGCCGAAGCCGGCATCAATCGCGTCCTTCGCGAAAGCAAGGTCACCAACTACGAGTTGACTGCGAAGGCGAGGGATGGCAGGCAGACCGTCGTGTCCTACAACGCCACGACGTTCCATGATCGTGATCGGATATTGCAGGGCGTGTTCGCGGCAGCGCGTGACGTGACCGAACTGAAGGGCTTCGAACAGGCACTCCAGCTCAAGAACATCGAGTTGGAAGAGGCCAGTCGCATGAAGTCCGAGTTCCTTGCCAACATGTCACACGAATTGAGGACGCCGCTGAACGCGATCATCGGGTTCTCGGAAGTGCTCAAGGACGGCCTGCTCGGCGAGATGACCGAAAAGCAGCGCGGGTTCATCGGTGACATCTACGGCAGCGGCAAACACCTGCTTTCGTTGATCAACGACATCCTCGACCTTTCCAAGGTAGAAGCCGGGAAGATGCTGCTCGACCTGGAGCCGGTGTCGGTCGCTTCCCTGTTCGAGAACAGTATCTCGATCATCAAGGAAAGAGCCGCCAGCCGACGCGTTCGCCTGACGCTCGATACCGAAGAAGAATTGGGATCGCTGGAGGCAGACCCCCGCAAGGTCAAGCAGATACTCTACAATCTACTGTCCAATGCGGTGAAGTTCTCCGGAGACGGGGGCGAGGTGGTGGTGCGTGTCGAACGGGTGGCACGCGCCGAGGTCGGGCAGCTCTCCGGTCGCTGGACGGGACGGAGCTTGCCATTGGCCGACAGCGAATTCGACCAGTTTCTCGCGATCCGTGTGACGGACAGCGGCATCGGCATCACGCCGGAGGGGCTGGAGCAACTCTTCAGGCCCTTCACGCAGATCGACAGCACCCTGGGGCGAAAATTCGAGGGTACGGGTCTCGGATTGGCCATGGTCAAGCTGCTTTCCGAACTGCACGGCGGCTCGGTGGCCGTAGAAAGCGCCATCGGAGAAGGCTCCTGCTTCACCGTCTGGTTGCCGTTCCGCACTGTGGACGGTGCCGCTCTGGAGCCTCTCAAGCGGTCGACCGCACCGCGACTCGAGGATACGTCGGGAGTCCGCACTGCCCTCGTGGTGGAGGACGACTTCAAATCCGCCGAGCTCGTCCGCCTGCAACTGGAGGACCAGGGCTTTACCGTGTTGCACGCGGCTTCCGCCGAGGCGGCGCTGGTCCTCGCCATGCAGCAAAGATTGGACCTGATCACGCTGGATATCATGCTCCCCAACATGGACGGCTGGGAGTTCCTCAATCGCATCAAGCAGATGCCGGAGCTCCGACGCGTTCCGGTGGTGATCGTATCGATTGTCGCGGATCGCAATAAGGGCTTCTCGCTCGGCGCGGCGGCGGTGATGCAAAAGCCCATGTCCCGGCAGGAGTTGACCGATTCTCTGGAGGATCTCGGCTTTCCGCTCTCCGAGGGCGAGACTCTCAAGGTCCTGGTGGTCGACGACGATCCCAAGGCGGTCGAGCTGGTCGCCGTCCGCCTGGTAGGCCTCGCCACGACCGTCCTGCGTGCCCACAGCGGCCAGGAGGCGATCGATCTGGCGCGCCTGCAGCTACCGGACGTGATCGTACTCGATCTGATGATGCCCGAGGTGAGCGGCTTCGACGTCGTAGAGGCGCTCAACGAGCAGCCCGCCACGGCGCAAATTCCTATTCTGGTGGTCACGGCCAAGGAGATCACGGATGAGGACCGGACGAAGTTACATGGATGTGTCGAAGCGGTGATGGAGAAAGCCGACTTCAATACTGAGCGCTTCGCAACGGAAGTCCGGCGGGCGACGTCGAAACACACACACACCGTGGTGGCCTGACATGGCTACCGTGCTAGTCGTCGAGGACAATCCCGCCAACATGAGATTGGCGATCTTCCTGCTGGAGTCGGCCGGCCATGCAGTACTCAGCGCGACGGACGCCGAGGCCGGCCTCACGGTGGCCCGTGAGCAACTTCCTCAACTGATTCTGATGGATATCCAGCTTCCGGGGATGGATGGTCTCGAGGCCACCGCGTTGCTCAAGGGAGATGAAGCGACGCGTTCCATTCCGGTGATCGCCCTCACCGCCCTGGCGATGAAGGGCGACGAAGAGCGCATCCGTGCAGCAGGATGTGACGGTTACATAGCGAAGCCACTGGAATACAAGGACTTCCTGGCCGTCGTCTCGGCTCAGTTGGTCGAACCCACCGTGGAGCGTGCGTGACAGATCCTGCCGAGATGCCCGGTCCCGGCGCAGCCGACCACCAGGCACGCATTCTGATTGTGGACGATGAGCCTCACAACAGAAGTCTGTTGGAGGTCATGCTCACGCCAGAGGGCTTCCAGTTTGAAACGGCCAATAGCGGTGAAGGGGCACTAGCCTGCGTGGCGCGGCAGCCGCCGGACCTCATCCTGCTGGACGTCATGATGCCTGACATGGATGGGTACGAGGTGGCCGCCAGGCTCAAAGGCGACAGCGCCACGAACCACATTCCGATCATCATGGTGACCGCCCTGGGCGATCGCGAAGCCATCTTGCGGGGCCTGAATGCCGGTGCCGAGGACTTTCTGAGCAAACCAGTCGACCGGGCCGGACTGCGCGTACGGGTGAGAAACCTGCTGCGCCTCAAGGCCTACAGCGACTACTACAGTTCGTTCAGCCAGACGCTGCAGAAGAAGGTGGCGTCGCGCACGACCGACCTGGTCGAGCGCACAAGAATGCTGGAGCAGCAGGCCGCCGTCCTTACCCAACACGCTGCGTTGCTGGACATGGCGCCCAACGCCATCATCGTGCGGGATCTTGAATACCGGATTCTGTTTTGGAATCGCGGCGCTGAGCTCATGTACGGCTGGCCTCGGGCCGAGGCGCTGGGAAGAGTGACCTACGAGTTGCTGAAAACCGAGTTCCCGGAGCCCATCGACTCCCTCAGCAGAGCCCTTCTGCTCACCGGCCAGTGGGACGGCGAGGTCGTCCACCAGACGCGCGATGGACGCCGGCTACTGGTCGCCAGCAGATGGGGTTTGCAAATCGGCCCCGAAGGCACGTCGTCCCGAGTCCTGACAATCCACCACGACATCACCGAACAAAGCCGCGCGGATGCCGAGCATCGATTGCTGTCCCAACGGCTATCGCTCGCGACGGCCGTCGCAAAGGTCGGCGTGTGGGAATGGGATCTGGCCAGCGATGGCCTCACGTGGGATGCGACGATGTTCGAGATCTATGGGCTGCCACCAGTTGTGCCGATGGCCTACGACAAATGGACGGCCATGGTGGTCCCGGAGGACCTGGCACATGTCGAAGCCACGCTGCAGAGCGCCATCGACAGGAAGGGTGAGGGCTCGGCGGAGTTCCGCATCATCAGGCCCGACGGGGATGTCCGGAACATCACAGTCGCAGAGCGAGCCGTCCTCGACGATCAGGGTAAGGTAAGCCGGCTCATCGGCGTCAACATGGATGTGACAGAGCGCAAAGATGCAGAGGAAGCCCTGGCGCAGAGCCGCAGAAATCAACTGCAGTTCAAGGATGACTTCCTGTCGCATGTCTCACACGAACTCCGCTCACCGCTTACCGCGATCAAACAGTTCACGAGCATTCTTCTCGGCGGCCTGGCGGGCGAGTTGAACACAGCGCAACGGGAGTATCAGGAGATCGTCCTGAAGAATGTCGACCAACTTCAATCCATGATCGACGACCTGCTGGAAGTCACACGGCTCGAAACCGGTAAGCTGACGGTCGAACCCGAGCGTGTGTCTATCTCGGACGCGATCACCGACACCATCGACACCCTCAAGGGCCCTGCCCGCGGAAAAGGAGTAAGCCTGTCCTGGGACGTCCCGTCGGACCTCCCCGCCGCATATGCGGACCGTACGCGCCTTCGACAAATTCTGATCATCCTGCTCGACAACGCGATCAAGTTTACCCAGGACGGGGGGAGCGCACGAATTCGGGCGCGTCAGACGGATCAGGATCCGCCTGGTCTGGTCGTGGAAGTGTCGGATACCGGATGTGGGATCAGCCCCGAAATCGCCGAGAACATCTTCGGACGTCTGTACCAGGTATCCGACGGGACGCAAAGCAGCCGGAAGGGTCTCGGCCTGGGCCTGTTCATCTGTAAGGAACTGGTGACACGACAGGGAGGGGAGATCTGGGTGAGCAGTCAGCTGGAGAAGGGTAGCACCTTTTCGTTCACCCTCCCGACCTTTTCTTTGACAAGCGTCATTGCTCCTCTCCTGAAGAACGACAAGTGGCCGGCCGAATCAGTGGCTCTCCTGACGGTGGACATGAAGGTTCCCAGCAGCTCGTCGCTCGACGCCACACGCGAGGAACTGAGCACCGAAGCACGCTCGGTCGTTCATCGCTGTTTGCTGCCCGATCTCGATGTGCTGTTGCCCGCGATGGACGCTGACACCGAGGGAGAGCGCTTTCTCATCGCCGCATTCGCGGACGAGAAGGGTGCAGCCGGCCTCGCCGATAGACTTCGTGAACAGTTCAAGCGGCTGGCGAGTCTCGAGGAGCGACGTGTAAACATTTCGGTGTCCTTTAGCATGCTCCCGCCCCTACCTTGGAAGGAAGGTGTATCAACGGAACTCATGGTCGCGAGCATGGCGACACATCTCGAGGAGTCCGTCAAGCATCAAGAACCACGGGAACCCATCCATCATGAGTAAAAAGAAGATTCTCGTCGTCGAGGACGATTCCGACGTACGTCTCGGGTACTACGTGCTGCTCACGGCCAACGACTACGCCACATGCTTCGCGGCGGACGGTGCCGGGGCGATCAACGAAGCTCGCAAATCGCAACCCGATCTGATCATCCTGGATCTGGGTCTACCCGGTGGCGATGGCTTTGTCGTTTTGGACAGGTTGCGGGCAATGCCCAATCTGTCCCTGATTCCCGTCATCGTCGTGTCCGCCCGCGACCTTCAAGGGAACAAAGAGCGGGCCCTGCAGGCGGGAGCGAAGGCGTTTGTCCAGAAGCCGTGGGATGACGGCGATTTGCTCGGCCTCATTGGGCAGATCCTCGGCCACCCGGCCGGCCAGACGACTGAACAAGACCCTCCGCCCTCCTGACTTCATTCCACCACGAACTCCTGCGCCATGCCGGAGGAGGCGTGGAGGTGGCAGACCCATGCGTATCGGCCCGGCTCGAACGTCACCGTGAAGTAATCGGTCCTTCCTTCAGGTCCCTGCTCCGCACCTCCCACGAAGCTT
>DATHRZ010000043.1:0-27056 GCA_035464655.1 Gemmatimonadota bacterium | reverse complement strand
GCTCCACGATCCACCCATCGACGGCCCTTCCGCGTAGGGCACCGTATCGAAATAGGCGACTTCCGTGGGGTTCTCCGGGTCACTCACGTCGAGGATCCGGAGACCGCTGTTGTAGTTCGACTGGTACATCAGATCGCCGCGGATGTAGAGATTGTGATCGGTGGCGGGATTGTCCGACACGTACTCCTTCACCAGGATCGGGTCCTCGAGGTCCTGGATGTCCCAGATCAACGTCCGCGTGCCCTCGACCAGCCCGCGACCCTCGTCGAGCTCGTCGTTCATGAAGAAGTAGGCGTGGTCGTCGGTGATCCAGCCCTGATGGCTGTAGGCGACGTTCGGGTAGGTCGCCATGCCCAGCGCCACGGGGTTGCGCTTGTCGGTGACGTCGGCGATCGAGATCGCCGTCTCGTTGGAGCCGATGCAGATCTCGCGACCCGCGTAGTCGGCATCGGGGCCGTCGTACATCACGCACTGGACGTCGTGCGTGTAGCCGGTCATGGAGTTCCCGGTGGTCGTGTCGGCGAAGCACCCGGCGAAGGTCGGCGCCAGCGGACTCGACAGGTCGATCATGTGCAGGCCGCCGCCACAGCTCATGCCGCCGCCGCTGCTGCCGACGGCATAGGCGAATCCACTTTCCTCGTTGACCGCGATGTTGTGGACGCTGCTCACCTCCGTGTAGCGACCGTCCTCGTCGAAGAGCGTGAACTCGTCGACGTCTCGCAGGCGGGTCAGGTCGAAGATCTGCACGCCGTGCCCCGGCGACCCGTCGGCCACGACGTACGCGTGATCGGCGTACACCTTGACGTCGCGCCAGCTGGCGGGCGCCGCGGCGGCGGGAAGGTGACCCAGCGCCCGCGGGTTGAGGGCATCCGTCACTTCGACGAAGGTCAGTCCGTCGGTTCGGCCGACCAGCACGAACTCCCGTGAGGTCGCCGCGTCCGTCCAGCCCCACATGTCGTTCAGCTTCACCCCATTGGGTGCCCCGAGATCAGCCAGCGGGAGGAAGGAGACGAGGTCGACGCCACTGCACGGGAAGCCCGCGGCCCGTCCGTTCGTGCAGGCGACGACGCCGCCCGTGATCGCCTCGTAGGCCGTCGTCGCCGCTGCCGTGCCTTCCGCGTCGCCCGACCGGGCGGTGATCGACGCGGTTCCGACGTCGACCGCCGTCACCGTTCCCTGGTCGTCGACAGTTGCGACCGCCGCGTTGGAGGTACTCCAGCTCACCGGCGCGTCCGGGAGCTCCGCGCCCGCATCGTCGAGCACCGTTGCAGTCACGACGGCCGTCTCACCCCACGGCGTGAGTGCGAGCGCTTCGGGTGTGAGCACGATCTCTGCTGCGACGGCGCCGACGGGAGGCTGCGGATCCGGCTCCGGATCGGGATCCGGCGCGACGGGCGATTCGCCGCATGCCAGGCTGAGCATCAGAAGCGAAGCTACGGTTGCCGGACGCACCATGAATGGGGCCTCGTATCGTAATAGCATGAAGAGAGGATGAACGACCTCCTTTTCATCCAGACAAACCCCATCTTGCGGCCTAAGATCCCCCACGACGGGCGTTTCCGCCCCTGTGCGCGGGCGCTTGCCCGTCGGGACCGCGGCGATCGCTGGTGTGGGCCGATCCAAGCCTCCGGCAGCGGAAACGCCCTTGAATCGGCCCTCCACCAGCGGCGAAGAGACGCGGAGCCGACGCGCAGAGTACTGGCGCCGAAACATCCGCTATCTGTCCGTCCTTCTCACGATCTGGTTCGTCGTGTCGTTCGGGTTCGTAATACTGTTGGCCGGACATCTCGACAGGTGGACGATTCCGGGGACCGGCTTTCCGGTCGGATTCTGGTTCGCCCAGCAGGGCTCCATCTACATCTTCGTCGACCTGATCTTCGTTTACGTATGGTTGATGAACCGGCGGCGTCGACCAGGAATCGGGAATCGCGCTGCTCGAGCGCCTCGACGGACTGCATCGCGAGCTCGGTTTCGCCGCCTACACGAGCGGCACGAAGTCGACCCTCGACGTCTTCTTCATCACCGCTGCCCTGATGGTGGGAACCGCCGGCCTGCCGCACGTGATTATCCGATTCTTTACAGTGCCCTGGGTGCGCGACGCTCGCATCTCCGTGGGCTGGGCCCTCGTGTTCATCGCCCTCCTCTACACCACGGCCCCGGCGGCCGACTACTGGTGGCTGGGCATCAGTCCCGAGGGCATCAGCACGGTCGGCATGCTGCTCAACTTCGCCGTGACGCTCACCGTCTCGCGCTTCACTCCGCCGCCTCCACCCGAGGTCCGGGCGCTCATCGAACGGGTGCGGATACCGAGGGGGGCGGGACAGGCACACGAAATCTCTGCGTGAGGGTGTGGGTGGTGGCCCCTCCGCCCTGCCGAGATCGTAGTAGACGCTCGACGGCGGGCGATCACCTGCGACGGGCGGGATGATTGTCGAGTTCGGTGGCGACGGCGGCCTGCAGGTCGTCGAGGCGAACCTCGACATCGCGGAGCTCGGACAACAAGCCCTCGAGGGAACGGCCCAGGGCGCCGATGCGCTCGTGCAACTCGGGCTCGTTCAGCATCGCGACGATGAGTTGCCGCCAGGCGTCCCAGTCCGGTTCCTCCTCTCCGGACTGTCCGCCGGCGACGAGCGTGAGCCGGGAGCTCAGTCCGACGGCGACCATGGCATCGGAGACCTTCTCCCAGCGCTCGACGATCACCGCCTGGTCAACTTCGATCTCACGGAGCATCCCCGGCCAGGCGGCGATTTGCGCTCGAAGATCGGAGTCCCGCACGAGTCCGAGCCCGGAGGACAAGATGGCTTCCGTGGCTCCGAGGCTCGGGTCGAAGGTCATCCCGCCGGCGGATCCCTGGAAGGCGACGATCAGGGAATCGAGCGGCAGGCTCCGCAGATCACGTCCGGCCAGGCGGACGAAATAGGTCGCTGCGTCACGGCGCTGTTCGTTGAACGCGATCACGGAATCCAACTCGACCCGGCTCCCTCGCAGCTCTTCGGCCAGGGCAGACAGCGCCTCTCGCTCCTCGTCGGCTCGCAACCGGCCGTCCCACCACGCGTCGAGCGCGAACGCGATCAGGATCGAGCCCACGATGAGCACGATGTCCAGCAGGGCCCCCCTCCACGATCTGCCGATGCGCTCAACCATGGATCCGCTCGGGCGCGCTGGGCCTTCACTCATGCGTATCTCCGGAGTCGGGACATGCCCACACTCGAACCACCCGAACATAGCCGCCCCCCGAACGCAGAAAAGCCCGGCCGACGAATCGACCGGGCTCCCCCATCCTGCCCTTGCGGGGCCACGTACTGAACCCAAGAACCGTGATCGGGAGGGGAGCTGCCTGCCCGAAGCGAACATTGAGCGGCGTCGTCCAGCCAGTCGCGGTTCGCGAAGGGCATGCAGCTCCCCTCCCGCCACAAAAAACGATCAGTACATGTCGCCCATACCGCCGCCACCGCCACCCATCGGCATCGACGGCTCGTCCTCCGGCTCCTCGACGATCACGCACTCGGTCGTCAGCAGCAACCCGGAGATCGACGCGGCGTTCTGGAGCGCGGTGCGCGTGACCTTGGTCGGGTCGATGACACCGGCCTTGACCATGTCCTCGTAAACGTCGGTCGCGGCGTTGTAGCCCCAGTTCACATCGTTCTTCTCGCGGACGCGCTCGACGACGATCGAGCCCTCGGCCCCCGCGTTCTGCGCGATCTGGCGCAGCGGGAACTCGAGCGACTTGCGTACGATCTGCACGCCGATCTGCTCATCCTGGTGGTCGAGCTTGAGCTTGTCGAGCGCCTTCTGCGCCCACAGCAGCGCCGATCCGCCACCCGGAACGATGCCCTCCTCCACGGCCGCACGCGTGGCATGCAGCGCGTCCTCGACCCGAGCCTTCTTCTCCTTCATCTCGGTCTCGGTGGCCGCTCCGACGTTGATCACCGCGACGCCGCCGGCGAGCTTCGCCAGCCGCTCCTGCAGCTTCTCCTGATCGTAGTCGGAGGTCGTCTTGTCGATCGCGACGCGAATCTCGCTGATCCGCCCCTTGATCTTGTCGGGCTCGCCCGCGCCGTCGACGATCGTCGTGTTGTCCTTGTCGATCACCACGCGCTTGGCGCTTCCGAGATCACTCACGACCGCATTCTCGAGCTTGAAGCCCAGCTCTTCGCTGATCACCTGTCCGCCGGTGAGGATCGCGATGTCCTGCAGCATCTGCTTGCGGCGGTCGCCGAAGCCGGGCGCCTTTACGGCCGCGACCTTCAGCGTTCCCCGCAGCTTGTTCACCACGAGCGTCGCGAGCGCCTCGCCCTCGACGTCCTCGGAGATGATCAGGAGGGGCTTGCCCATCTGCGCGACCTTCTCGAGCACGGGCAGCAGATCCTTCATCGACGAGATCTTCTTGTCGTGGATGAGGATCATCGGCTCCTCGAGCACCGTCTCCATCTTGTCCGGATCGGTCACGAAGTACGGCGACAGGTAGCCGCGATCGAACTGCATCCCTTCGACGGTCTCGAGGGTCGTCTCGAGACCCTTGGCCTCTTCGACCGTGATCACGCCGTCCTTGCCGACCTTCTCCATCGCGTCGGCGATCAGATCGCCGATCTGCCGGTCGCTGTTGGCCGAGATCGTAGCAACCTGGGCGATCTCCTTCTTGCCGGACGTCTCGACGGAGATCTTCGCCAACTCTTCGACGACCTTCTCGACGGCGGCCTCGATGCCCCGCTTCAGGCCCATCGGGTTGATGCCGGCCGTGACGCTCTTCAGGCCTTCGGCGAAGATCGCCTGGGCCAGTACGGTGGCGGTCGTCGTACCGTCACCGGCGTTGTCGGACGTCTTGGTCGCGACTTCCTTGACCATCTTCGCGCCGAGATCCTCGACCGGATCGTCGAGCTCGATTTCCTTCGCGACGGTCACGCCGTCCTTGGTCACCGTCGGGCTGCCGAACTTCTTCTCGATCACCACGTTCCGGCCCTTGGGGCCGAGCGTGACCTTGACGGCCTCGGCGAGCTTGTCCACGCCTCGCTTCAGGTTCGCGCGCGCCTCGGTGTTGAACTCAAGATTCTTCGCCATTTGTATAGAACTCCTCTGTATGATCTGCCTCGAAACGGTCGGCGTATGGCTTGACCTGGGTCAGCCGATGACCGCGAGGACGTCGCTTTCCTTGATGATCAGATACTCGTTCCCGTCGACGGTCACTTCCGTCCCGGAATACTTGCCGTACAGCACGCGGTCGCCCACGGAGAGCTCAGCCGCGATGATCTCGCCGCTGTCGGTGCGTCGGCCCGGGCCGACGGCCATTACGGTGCCCTGCTGCGGCTTTTCCTTGGCGGTATCGGGAATGTAAAGACCGCCGCGCATTTCCTCGGTGTCGTCGAGCGCCTCGACGACGACCCGGTCGGACAACGGCTTGATGTTGAGCTTCGCTTTCGCCTTCGCCTTCGACATGTCCGGAACTCCTCCTGCGTAGTGTGATGCGGTGTCGCACGTCTATTTCGAGTGCTGGTTCACACGACCCGGTCGGATCGCCTGTTAGCACTCGATACCCATGAGTGCTAACACCCCCTCAACATGCCGCAACGGAGGGCCGGCGGCAAGCGGGTCGTGTTCGCGATAGTCTGCACCGCTCGTGCCAGCCGAAGTCGGTTGAAACGGCCGAGAATCGGCCCTTCCGGCTGTCAGACTGACCGGTCGGCGGAGACCGTAATGTCAGAACGGCGGGCATGTGGCCCGCCGGGCGTCTACGGCCCGGCGTCGAGACCGCGGATTCGCTCGACGAGGTCGGCGGCGAGTTCGTTCGGTACGGGGATGGTCAGGTTGTACTGCGCGACTTTCCAGGCACCGTCGCGTCGGACGAGGACGCCGCTTCCGCGCGTCTCCCCGAGACCGTCGTTGTGGAGGCGCTCGTCGAACCAGGCGGTGTTGCCGTCGTCCGAGATCGATACGTGCCGCTCGAGCGGAGTGTACGTCCAGCCGCGCCCCTGGTCGAAGTACGGCTTCGCGTACGCGCGGAACTCCTCGACCGTCCAGCGCTCGGTCGCGTCGGTGCCGAGGAACACGCCCTCGGCGGCGAACAGGCCGAAGTAGGCGTCGCCGTCGGCCTCCGACGCCGCGCGGTGGAAGTCGTCGAGGACTGTCTCGACGGCGGCGACCGCATCGTCGGCATCGACGGCCGCGTCCTGGCCCGACGCAGCGGCAGGGAGCGCGAATACGGCGGCGCAGGCGAAGGCGTGTGTGATCTTCATGGTGCAGCTCCGGTTCAGGTCGATGTCGACAGCAATTCCTCGTACAGATCCCTCGTCCGACAAATCGTCTGTTCGATCGAGAAGTCGCGCCGGATGCGCTCTCGGGCCGCTCGCCCCATCCGCTCGCGGTGGGCGGAATCGGACGCAAGCTCGGCGATCGCCGCCGCGATGGCCGCCGGGTCGTCGTGCGGCACGATGCGGCCGCTCACCCCGTCCTCGATCAGCTCGCTCGCGCCGGTGGGCGTCACGATCGGCGGTGTCGCCCGGGCCATCGATTCGACGACGGCCCGGCCGAGCCCCTCGGACGCCGACGGCAGCGCCATCGCGTCGCAGGCCCCCATGAGAGCCGGGGCCTCCGATCGGTAGCCCGCGGTCCGAAAGCGCCGCGATGCCGGGCTCGCGGCGATCCGGCGGCCGACCGCCGGGCCGTCGGTGCCCTCGCCCACCAGGAGGAAGTATACGGGAAGCGCGGCATCGAGGTGCGCCGCCGAATCGATGAGCAGATCGATTCCCTTCCCCCGGCGAACGTTGGCCAGATAGCCCACGACGAACGCCTCGTCGGGGAGATCGAACTCGCCGAGGTCGGCCGCCGGGCCCGCCGCCCACTCGATGTCGTAGCCCTTGTAGATGGTCACGGCGCGCGACGCCGGGAACCCGAACCCGAGGAAGCGCCTGTTCACCAGATCGCGGCGGACCTGTTCCGAGACGCAGATGATGCGGTCGACCCGGGGGTGCAGGTACGTGATCCAGTTCGACGGATCCGACAGGGACATGCCGACGACGCCGCGGTAGGCGACGATCCGGACGTCGAGCCCCGCGGCGGCGACCAGCCCGTTGCGCACGGTGCGGCGCGTCAGCAGGTGAAGGATGTCGTGGTGGCCCGAACGAAGCCGGCGCCGAACTTCGCGTATGGCGGAGAGGTCGTACGATCGGCGAATCGGCACGGGGCTCACCGGTACGCCCGCCGCTTCGTAGTATGCGTAACCGGTGGAGTCGGGCTCGCACAGCACCTCGACGTCGACCCCGCTCCGGTAGAGCCCGATGAACGTCTCGGCCTCGGCGCGGTCGCTGTACGATGCGACGGCCAGCACCTTCACCGACGTGGGCCCTGAAACACGAACGGCGCGGCGGCCGTACGATCCTCATGACGACGGACGACGGCGCGGCGGCCGGCACAGCCGGTTCGGCAACCGTACCGTAACGATACGACTAAACGACGAACGAGGGAGACTGAGATGATCCGGGCCATCCTCACACTGCTGGTCATGGGCCTGCTCGGCATGTTCGTGCTGGGCCTGTTGTTCAGCGTGCTCATGCCGCTGCTCATGTTCGCGCTCAAGGTCGCGGCCGTGCTCGTGGTGGGTTACCTGCTGCTGCGGCTCGTGAGCCCGCGCGATGCGGAGCGTCTGCGCGACAAATTGCGCAACGAAACGAAGTAGCTCACGACGGCGGTTCTACGAGCAGGGCGATCCGGTCGATCGCTTCACGGGCCGCGGCTTCGCGGCGACGGGAGCTTCGTCCATAGGCCGACCGGGCGATGAAGAAGCACCCGCCCGCGATCACGATCGGGGCCCCGACGCCGAGCACCGCCACGCCCGCCGCCCACAGCGGGGCGGACGCGTCGTCCCGCGCCGTCATCGCCGTGACCCTGTCTGTTCGGGTACCACGAGCCGTACGGCCGCCCGGAGGCGCTTCCCGGCCGCGTCGAAGTGGCCGCCAAGCGTGTCGAGCGCCGCCGCGACTCCGGCCGCGTCTCCGGCGCGCAGCGCCAGCCTGAGATCGGGCAGCACGAGCGGTGAATAGCCGTTGTCGGGGTCGTCGCGCACGTACAGGTTGCGGCTCCAGCCCGCCTCGTCGTCGCTCCGGAGCAGGGCCCGCAGGGCTTCGCGCTGCGCTTCGTTGATTCGCGCGGCCGCGTCGCGATCCGGCGCGGCGGCGGCCAGCCGCGTCTCGACCGCCGCCGTGAAGTCGTGTGCCGCCGCCTCGTAGCCCTCCAGGGCACCTCGCACGTCACCGAGCCGCGCCGTGAGTATGGAATCGACAGGGATCTCCGAACGGTCGAGTTCCGTCACGAAGCCGGCGAGCTCGGTGCGGAAGGCCGACGCGAGCGTCTCGTGTCCGTAGGGCACCACGTCGGCGTTGGCCAGGCGCGCGAGGATGACGGCGGTCAACCGGGTCGTCGCTGCGTGAAACGCGTATCCCGGATCGCCGAAGCGCTCCATCCACTCCGACGTGTCGTACATCGAATGGTACACGCCGCCCTGGCCGCCGAACCCATGGCCGGCGACCGGGATGCCGAGGTGAATGTAGAACGGCAGGTGATCGGATCCACCGCCCATCGTACCCACGGCGGGACGCTCGACGGCGGCGGCATCGCGACCCTCGCGCTGGCGCTCGAGCCACAGATCGTAGACGCTCCGGCCCGTGGCCGGATGGCGCACCGCACGGGTCGCCCCACGAATCAACTCGCGGATCTCGGGCGCCGCCGAGGCGCCGAATCGGTCGCCCGATACCGGGGAGTCCTGGTTGATGTAGGCGACCGCGCTCGTCCACAGGCGGTCGGCGTTCGCCTCGACCCACTCGGTCGAACCGAGAATTCCCCACTCCTCGGCGTCCCAGGTGAGGAAGACGAGCGAGCGCTTCGGCCGGTACCCCTGCGCGGCCGCGACCGAGAACGCGCGTGCCGCCTCGACTACCGCCGCCGTCCCGCTCACGTTGTCTACGGCACCCGGCCCCCACGAGTCGCGATGCGCGCCGACCAGCACCCACTCGTCGGGCCACACCGTGCCGGGGATCACGGCGATCGTGTTGAACGCTGCATGGTAGGCCTCGTCGCCCGCCTCCGTCCGCACCCGCATTCGCACCCGAGTCGGGCCTGGACCCGGCCGGTAGCCGACGTCGAGCGCCCCGCGCCATCCGTCGGGCGCCGGAGGTCCGTCGAGGGTCAGCAGGAGCTCTTCGGCGGTGCCATATCCGATCGGCAGCACCGGGATGCGGGCGACACCCTCCATCTCGGCTTCTGGCACCCGCTCGGCCCCCGGAAGCGACGGCCGGCCCGGCGTCGAGGGATCGCCGTCGGCGTTGAGCACACTTCCGCGCTGCACGCCACGCGGCGGGCGCTGCGGCCCGTCCGGCAACACCGCACCGCGCGCGAACCCGTCGGCGGACGGGTCGGAGAACATCAGCAGGCCGGCCGCGCCTCTCGCCTCCGCCTCGCGCGCCTTGATGCCACGGAACGAGCGGCCGTACCGAGCCAGGACGATCCGGCCGGCGACGTCGATCCCGAGCGAGTCGAGCACGGCGTAGTCGTCCGGGAGCCCGAAGTTCGCGTAGACGACCTGCCCGCTCGCCTCGCCACGACCGCTGAACGCGTTGAACGCCGGTACGTGGGCGTACTCGCGCTCGAACAGCGGGGGCTCGTCGAGCTCGAACGTCCGCGCCACCGGCGCCGTTTGCTCGAGCATCACTTCCAGAGGCTGAGGCAGGTAGATGACGAGGCTGTCGTAGGCGACCTCGATGCCGGCGGCGCGGTGCCACGCGACGACGGAGTCACGCGTGAACACCTGCCCGGGTGTACCCGCGACGTGAGATCGGGCGGCCAGCGATCGCGCCCAGCGGGCCACGGAATCGGCCTCGACGGCCGAGACGAGGGCGCGCTCGAAGGCGACCTGGCCGTCGCGGTTGACGGTCGCGAATCCGTCCTGGGCGGCGACCCCGGTCGGGAAGGCCGCGGCCGCCGCGATCGTCATGATCGCGAGCGCCCATCCGCGCCCGCTCACGACCCCCTGCCGCCCACCAGCACTTCGTCGGCGCAGGCCAGGCCGCGGAGCGTCAGGTAGGGATCCACTTCGTCGACCATCACGCACTGCGGCGTGACGAGCGGCGCCAGGCCGCCCGTCGCCAGCACGAGGGGGTCTTCGGGCTCCCACTCGGCGAGGATCCGGCGAACGATCCCGTCGATCCCGTCGACGATCGACCAGAATACGCCCGACTCGAGCGCCGGCACCGTCGCCCGGCCGATGACTCGGTCGGGTGGCCGCAGGTCGATCGACGGCAGCTTCGACGTGCGCTCGGTCAGCCGGTCGACCCCCGCCCGCGGGCCGGGCGCGATGACGCCGCCGAGAAACGCCCCGTCGGCCGTGATGCAGTCGAAGGTCGTCGCCGTCCCGAGGTCGACGACGATCGCGTTTCGGCCGTACAGCACTGACACGGCGAGCGTGTTCACGATGCGGTCGGCCCCGACCGACGCCGGCTCGTCCACGTCCAGCCGAATGGGCAGCGCGCTGTCGGCGTCCACGCGCCGCAGGGGCAGGCCGAGCCGTTCGAACGCCTCCGTCCACGCCCGGTCGAGCGGCGGAACCACCGAGGCGATGATGCCGCGCTCCGCGTTCCACGACTCTCCGTCGAGTGGCCCGGCCAGCAGCCCGCGCAGGGTGAGCGCAACCTCGTCGCCCGTCCGGTGGCGCTCGGTGGCCACACGCCAGCTTTCGCGCACCTCACGGCCCTCGAACAGGCCGACCATGGTCTCCGTGTTGCCGATATCGATCGCGACGATCACCTGGCCTCCCGCGCCGTCATTTGCCGCAGCCTGTTCAGCCTGCTCGAGGAGCTCACTCGGGAACCAGCGACCCGTCGGTCACCCGCTGTAGCGCCCCCCGGTCCGGGCGGAACAGGAGGGCGCCGTCCGGCGCGATCCCCACACACTTGCCCGGAAGCGGCTCCGCGTCGCCGGGCGGCACGAGCGTGCCACGACGGTCGCGCATCCCGTCGTAACGATCGAGGTCCGCCAGATCCTTCGGACCGAGGCGGGGGCGCGCCGCTTCGAGATGCGCCGACAGCCCTTGCACGACAGCGTCGGCCACCTCGACGAGCCGAACGGTCGTCTCGAGCTCCTCGTCGATCGAGGTCGCGCGGCGGGCGAGGTCGCGCGAGATGCCCTCACCGAGCGGGCGGACATTGATGCCGACGCCCACGATCAGAAAACGGGGATGGCCGTCGGACCAGGCGGCTTCGCTCAGCGCGCCCCCCAGCTTCAAGCCGCCAGCGTACAAATCGTTGGGCCACTTGATGGCCGGGTGCAGGCCGGGAAACGCGCCGTCTAGCGCCCGGGCGATACCGAGGCCGGCCAGGATCGACACGGGCGACGGCTCGAGAACCTCGGGGCGAAACACCATGCTCAGATACACGCCGGCCCCGGCGGGCGACGACCATTTCCGGCCGCCCCGTCCCCTGCCGGCCGTCTGCTCGCCGGCCGCGACCACCGTCCCCGCCGGCGCGTCGTCCTCCTCGGCCAGCCGGCGGGCCTCGTCGTTCGTCGACGTCAGAGAGGCGCGGACCACCACCCGATCACGCGACCAGCGCTCGCGGAGACGCTCGGCCGTCCACCCGTCCCAGATGCTCTCGCGATCGGTCATGTGTCTTCCGGATTATGAGGGGTCATCTAGCTGAAACACTAACGCTCCGAGCCGCCGGGAGCAGGGGTCGCCCGGAGCGACGCCCCGTCGGCCACCCCCGGTTCGTTCAGCGAAGCGCCGGCACGAACAGCGCCGCGAGCAAATAGGCGGAACCGACGGCCCAGCAGTACCACGCAAAGTGGTGAAACGTCCCGCCCTTCAGCATCCGCACGAACAGACGGATCGCCAGTACGCCCGACACCGCGGCCGCGGCGAACCCGGCGGCCAGCGGGAGCACCGGCAGGGCCGCCGCTTCCCCGGCATGCCCGAGCTGAAGCAGGCCCGCGCCGGCGATGGCGGGGACCGACAGCAGGAAGGAAAACTCGGCCATGCGCACCGGTGACACACCCATCCAGACACCGAGCGCCACCGTCGATCCGGAACGGGAGATCCCGGGTAGAATGGCGGCGGCCTGGGCGACACCGACCCACAGGCTCCGGCTGACGCCGATGTCGTCGTCGGGAGCCGCCGCGACCGTGAAGCGCAACGTGTAGACGATCGCGCCGGTCACGAGGAGCATCGCGGCGGCCAGCACCGGGCGACCGAACGCATCTTCGAACAGGGGCCGGGCGAACACGCCGGCCAGCCCGGCCGGACCCGAGGCGAGCAGGATCAACCCGGCGAAGCCCCATGCTTCGGACTTCGCGCCGGCCATGCCGACGAACAACTCTCCGACCCTCCTCCTGTAGACCCAGAGCACGGCGCACAGAGTGGCCAGGTGCACGACGACCTCGAACGTGACGCCCGGCTCGTCGATCCCGAGCAGGGCCTGGCCGAGCACGAGATGACCGCTGCTCGAGACGGGGAGAAACTCCGTAAGCCCCTGGACGATGCCCAGCAGGAGGCCCTCGAAGACGTTCACGCGCCGCGTCGCTCCCGCAGCCGGCCGCGTCCGATCACTTCCCGGTAGTAGTCTTCGTACATCGGCACGATCTGGTCGATCGAGAAGTTGTCGACCGCCCGACGCCGCGCCGCCGCGGAGAACCGGGCCCAGCGCTCGGTGTCCGTGAGCAGGGCGAGGGCGCTCTCGGCCATCGCGTCGATCTCTCCCACCGGGTGCAGGAAGCCGGTATGGCCGTCGTCGACGACCTCGGTGAGTCCGCTGCCCGACGTGCCGATCACGGGGGTCCCGCACGCCATCGCCTCGAGGGCGACGAGCCCGAACGATTCCTGCTCGCTCGGGAGCAGCAGCGCATCGGCGCGCGACAGCAGCTCCGCAACGGAATCGAGTTTGCCGAGGAACAGCACGTCATCCGCGATACCTAGCTGTTCGGCGGTTTCCTGGGCGAGGGGTCGATCGGGGCCGTCGCCGACGAGCACGAGCTGGACGCTGATTCGTTCCCGAACCCGTCCGAACACCCGGACGACGTCGTCCACTCGCTTCACGCGGCGGAAGTTCGACACGTGCATGAGAATCTTCTCACCGCGCGGCGCGAGCGCCGTCGACGCGCATTCGTAGCGCGTGCGGTCGTACACGGTGGGATCGACGAAATTGGGAATCACCCGGATGTCGCACTGCGGGCACTCGAAGGCCCGGTACGTCTCGTCGCGCAGGTACTGCGAGACCGCCGTGAGTCCGTCGGAGCGCTCGAGCGAGAACTTCGTAATCGTGCGAAACGACGGATCCTGTCCCACCAGGGTGATGTCCGTGCCGTGGAGTGTCGTGACGATCGGCAGGTCCCTGCCCTCGACCTGCAGCATCTCGCGCGCCGTCCAGGCGGCCGTGGCATGCGGGATCGCGTAGTGCGCGTGGATGATGTCGAGCTCACGCTGCTTCGCCACGGCGTGCAACTGAACGGCGAGCGACAGCGAGTACGGCGGGTACTCGAACAGTGGATAGGTGTGGACGTCGACCTCGTGGTAGAACAACCGGTCGTGGAAGCTGGTGAGCCGAAACGGTTGGGCGTAGGAGATGAAGTGCACCTCGTGGCCGCGCTCGGCGAGCTCGATGCCGAGCTCGGTCGCGACGGCGCCCGAGCCGCCGTACGTCGGATAGCAGGTGATGCCGATTTTCATTCGATCGTCCCTTCCCCGTCACCGTTGTCGTCCCGCGCCCGGAGTCTCCACTCGGCGCACACCCGCTCGGCCAGCGCATCGACCGGTTCCCGCGCGTCGAGCCGCGGCGCGTCCGGTGTCACCTGGTGTCGGAACCAGGTTCGCTGGCGGCGAGCGTAGGCCCACGTGTCGCGCACGATGCGGGTCAGCGCCTCCGGACGCGAGATCTCACCCGACAGCCAGTCGTCGACGGCACGATAGCCGATCGAGCTGAAGGCCGGCGAGTCGCCGTCGTGGCCCGCGGACCGCAGCGCCCGAACCTCGTCGACCCAGCCGCCGTCGAGCGCCTGCTCGGCCCGCTCCCGTATCCGGCGCCGATGTTCCTCGCCCGGCAACGTCAGAACGACGGCCAGCGCGCGAATCGGCTCCGCCTCGAGCGGGCCGTGACGCTGCCACCAGGTGAGGGGCCGCCCCGTAAGCAACGCCATCTCGATGGCGCGCAGGCAGCGCTGCCGATCGAGCACGTCGAGGCGCTCGCCCAGGGCCGGGTCGAGTTCGGTCGCCCACCTGCGCAGCGTCTCGAGGGAACGCCGCTCGAGCCAGGCTTCGAGCGCCGCTCGTCCAGTCGAATCCATGGGAGGTTCGCGGAAGATCGGGCGCACGAGCGCCCGGTAGAACAGTCCGGTTCCGCCCACGAGCAGCGGCACCCGGCCGCGCCCTCGGATCTCGTCGATCCATCCCCTGGCCAGACGAGTGAACGTCCCGGCGCCGTAGCGCGCGCCCGGCGGCAGGAATCCGACACCATGGTGGCGAACCCGCGCTCGCTCGGTCTCGTCCGGCGCCGCCGTGCCCACCTCGAGTCCGGCATAAGCCTGCCGACTGTCCAGCGAGACGATCTCGCCGTCGAGCCGCTCGGCCAGCTCGAGGGCGAGCCGTGTCTTTCCGGTCGCCGTCGGGCCGAGAACGGCCAGCGCATCGGGCCCCGATGCCCCCTGACGAGGCTTCAACTGCGCCCGAACCGCCGCGCGAGCTCGTCGGGCGTGAGGCGGAGAATCGTGGGCCGCCCGTGGACGTCGTGACCCGGGAGCTCGGTGGCGAACAGGCGGTCGACGAGTTCTTCCATTTCGCGCCGCGACAGCGCCTGACCCGCCTTGATGGCGCCCTTGCAGGCCAGGCTCTTGGCGATCTTCTCGTGCTGATTGCGAGCGGAATCGACGAGGTCGGATCCGTGGGCGAGCTCGTGGATCATCTCCCGGAAACACCGATCGGCGTCGAAGCGCGGGTGCAGGAGAGGGACGGCCTGGAGGATCACGTTCCGCCCGCCGAACGCTTCGATCTCGAACCCGAGTGCCCGGAACAGGCCGGACAGTTCCTCGGCAGCGGAGTACTCGGGCGGCGACAGTCGAAGCGTGAGCGGAAACAGCAACCGCTGCGACGAAATGTCACTTCCCGCGAAGCGCCGCATGGTCTCTTCGAACAGCACGCGCTCGTGCGCCGAATGCTGGTCGATCACGAGCAGGCCGCGCCGCGTGGGCATCAGAATGTAGCTGTCGTGAAGCTGCCAGGGCCCGCTGTGCGAAGGATCGGCATCGACAGCCGCGCGCAGATCCTCCGCCATCGCGGCCTCGATCCCCTCGGCGTCCTCCGCGCGTGACACGAACAGGGCGAACTGCGAGCCGTCGGGCTCCCGTTCGGAGGCCGAGGCGCCGGACCCGGACGTCGCCGGGGTTGCCGGGCCCGGATCACGCTCGTCCCCCTCGCTCTCGCGTTCGGCGCGTTCGGCGCGCGTGCGAGTTTCCGGGGCCCGGCCTTTGCCCTCCCTGATCTCGGGCGTACTGACGAGATCCGCCAGCCGGGCACGTACCACGCTCGCGAGCGCCTCTCCCACGGCAGCGGCGTCGCTGAACCGGACCTCGGCCTTGGACGGGTGGACGTTGACGTCGACCGTTCCGGGATCGACGGCCAGGTAGAGGAACACCGTGGGCCGGAGCCCCGGCGCCACCGTCGTGCGATACGCCTCGTCCACACGGCGCAGCAGCGCCGGATCGCGGAACGGTCGACCGTTGATGAACAGGTAACGCCGACCCCCCGCCGGACGTGCGGCATCGGGCTGCTGAATGTACCCGGCCACGCGCACGCCGTCGCGCTCTCCGTCGACATCGATGAGATGGTCCGCCTCGTCTTCGCCCCACAGGGCGGCGACACGGTCACGAACGGTCTCGGCAGGCGGAAGCCGGAGGAGCTCGCGGCCGTTCGATTCGACGCGAAGCTCGACCGGAAGGTTGGAGAGGGCGAGCAGGACGACGGCCTCGCTCGCGGCACGGGTCTCGGCGGCTGCCGTGCGCAGGAACTTCGCCCGCGCCGGTACGTTGCGGAACAGCGAACGGACGACCACCGTCGTGCCGGGCCGGCGCGCGACCTCGTCGGACGATACGATCCGCCCGCCCTCCACGACCATCCGGGTGCCGGGACCGCCGTCCGCCGGCGCCGTCGTGAGCTCCAGGCGGCTGACCGCCGCGATCGACGGGAGCGCCTCGCCGCGGAATCCGAACGACCCCACGGCGGACAGATCCTCGACGCTACGGATCTTGCTTGTCGCGTGCCGGTCGAGGGCGAGCAGCGCGTCGCTCCGGCTCATCCCCTCGCCGTCGTCGCTTACCCGAATCGCCGTCTTCCCACCGCCCTGCAGTTCGATCTCGATGCGTGACGCGCCCGCGTCCAACGAGTTCTCGACCAGTTCCTTGACCACCGAGGCCGGACGCTCGACCACCTCTCCCGCCGCGATCTGGTTCGCGACGTGGTCGGGAAGGATCCGGATCCGGGGTTCGGACTCACGCACGGGCTCGCTCATGCGGGCGAGTCCTCGCCCTCGGTTCCGGGTCCGAGGCCATAGAACGAGAGCGCCGCCTGCGTGGTCCGCCTGGCCGCCTCGTCCGTCCGGGAACCTCTCAGCTCCGCCACGCGCTCGCACACGTGCGTCAGGAACGCGGGTTCGTTGCGCTTCCCGCGCAGGGGCACGGGAGCCAGGTAGGGGCTGTCGGTCTCGATCATCAGCCGCTCCCACGGGACGCGCCGCACCCGGTCGGGAGCGTCGAACGACCGGAAGGTGAGGATGCCGCCGAACGACACCCACCATCCGGCCTCGAGGCCGGCGTCGAGCAGCGCGTCGCCGCCCGTGAAACAGTGGAGCACCCCGCGCACCTCGGCTCCGCGGGCACGCAGAACGTCACACATCTCCACATCGGCGTCCCGCGAATGGACCACCACGGGCAGCCCGAACTCGACGGCGAGGTCCAGTTGCGCCTCGAAGGCGGCACGCTGGACACCTCGGGGGGAATTGTCGTAGTGATAGTCGAGGCCGGTCTCACCCACGGCGACGACCTCCGGCTCGGACAGCAACGTCCGCAGGACGTCGGCCGTGTCGGCCCGCCAGGCGGAAGCGTCGTGCGGGTGCAGACCGGCCGTACAGCCGACGACGCCGGCGAGGCGCCGCGTCAAACCGAGGGCGGCATGCGCGTCGGCCGGATTCGTCGCGATCGTGACCATCCGCGAGACACCGGCGGCCGCGGCGCGAGACACGACCTGATCCACGTCTCCGTCGAACCGCTCCGCCGTCAGGTGCAGGTGGGAGTCGAACACGCCGGTTCCGGCTAACGCTTCTTCGCGGATTCCGTCGCGTGGCCGGAGCGGTTTTCGATTTCGAGCAGGGCGGGCGAAGCGACGAAAATCGAGGAGTAGGTCCCGATCAGTACACCGAGGATGAGCACGAGGGCGAACGGTCGGATCACCTCGCCGCCGAGCAGGAACAGCGCGAACAGGGTCATGACCGTCGTCGCGCTGGTGAGGACCGTCCGCGGCAGCGTCTCGTTGATGCTGCGGTTCAGCAGATCGATGTAGCCGAGCTTCCGATACTTCTTGATGTTCTCGCGGATCCGGTCGAACACGACGATCGTGTCGTTCAGCGAGTACCCCACGATGGTCAGGATCGCCGCAACCGTGCTCAGGCTGATCTCGATATTCATCAGCGAGATGAACCCGAAGGTGATCAGAATGTCGTGAATCGTCGCGATCACCGCGGCCACGCCGAATCGCCATTCGAAGCGGAACGCCAGGTAGATGAGCGTCAACCCGAACGAGATGAGGATCGCGATCAGGGCGCCACGTTGCAGCTCGCTGCCCACACGCGCGCTCAGGGCCTCGCGACGGGCAATTTCCCAGTTGTCCCCATAGCCGTTCGTCAGTGCTTCCCTCACGGCTTCTTCGACGGACGAGTCGCCCGAGGCTTCGAATTCCTGCACGCGAATCAGGAATTCCGACGACGATCCGAACCGCTGGATCTGCGCTTCCCCGAAGCCGACATCCGCCATCACGTCCCGGACGTCGGCTACCGATACCTCTTCGGCGAATTCGATCTGGTACAACGTACCGCCGGTGAAGTCGACGCCGAACCGCAATCCGCCGTGCAGGATGATCGAGCCGAGGCCGAGAAGCAGCACGGCCGCCGACACCACGTAGGCTCGACGGCGCGCGTGCAGGAATTCGAAGTTCGCGTTTTGAAACAGTCTCATTATGGACGGACTCTCGTCAGATGCTCAGCGGCTCGGCCGGCGACCGGCGCTCGAGGTAGACCATGAAGAACGTGCGTGTGACGTACAGCGCGGTGAAGAACGACGCGACGATCCCGATGGACAGCGTCACGGCGAATCCGCGCACCGGCCCGGTTCCGAACTGGTACAGGATGGCCGCCGTGATCAGCGTGGTCAGGTTCGCGTCGACGATGGCCGACAGGGCGTGCGCGAACCCATTGTCGACGGCGGTACGCGGCGTCTTTCCGGCGTCCGTCTCTTCGCGGATGCGCTCGAAGATCAGGACGTTGGCGTCCACGGCCATCCCGATGGACAGGATGAGCCCGGCGATGCCGGGCAGCGTGAGGGTCGCCCGCAGGCCGGCCAGTGCCCCGAGGACGAGCAGGACATACACGCCGAGGGCCGCCACCGCCATCGCCCCCGCGACCCGATAGTAGACGATCATGAGCGCGACGACGCCGAGGATCCCGATGATGAACGCGAGCTTCCCCGCGTCGATCGAGTCCTGCCCGAGCGACGGGCTGACCGTCCGTTCGTCGACGATCTGGATCGGCTGCGGCAGGGCGCCCGCGCGCAGCACGAGGGCGAGATCCTGCGCCTCCTGCAGCGACGAAGCCGTACCCATCGTGATCTGCGCGCGACGCGACAACGTTTCGTTGATCGTCGGGGCGCTCTGGACCCGGCCGTCGAGTACGATCGCCATGTAGCGGCCGACGTTCCGGCTGGTCACGCGCTCGAAGATCCGCGCGCCCTGCCGGGTGGTCTCGAACGGCACGGTCGGAACGTTGGTGTTCGGGTCGCGGTTCACGGGACCGGCGTCCGCCAGCCGGTCGCCCGTGAGCATCGGGTCTTCTACGAGCACGTAGAGCTCGCGGTAGCTGCCCTCGCCGACGGTGGTCGGCCGGGCGCCCCAGCGCAGCTCGGTGTTGCGCGGGATCAGCGCCTGCACCGTGTCGAGCGCGAGGAAGCGCTCGACGGTCGGAAAGTCCTGTTCGGGCACGAGAAACATCCCCGGCAGCCCCGACTCGAGCAGCATCGCGGTGAGCGGACGCCGCGAAACCTCCTGCGCCGCCTCGTCGGCCCCGTCGCCCTCGGCTTCGCCCTCGCCCTCCTGGCCGGGGAGCGTGTCACCGGCGGCCACCGGGGCCCCACCCGCATCCTGCAGGGTGTCGCGGGCGTCGGACAGCGTGTCGCTCTCGCCGCCGAGCAGTTCGTCGAGGCCCGGCGCCTCCTCCTCGCTTACGACCCGCGACGGGCCGAGCTCCTCGGCCGGCACCACGGCCACGATCGCCCGATCGATGCGCGGGAGCGCATCGCGGAAATCGTCGTCGTCCCTGACGAGCTTGAACTCGAGGAAGGCCGTCTTCTCGACGATCGCCTTCGCCCGCTCGGGGTCGTCGATTCCCGCCAGCTCGACGATGATCCGGTCGTCGCCGGACTTCTGGACCGTGGGCTCGCGGACGCCGAATTCGTCGATCCGGTTGCGGATGGTGGTCAGCGTGCGATCGATCGCGTCGGCCCGCGCGTCGTCGTCGAGGGTGCCGTCCGGGTCGTAGATCTCGACGGCCAGGTGCATCCCGCCCGCCAGGTCGAGACCCAGGCTGATCGGCGACACGCGAATTTCCTGCGTCGGATCCTGCGGATCGGGAACCGACCTGGGAAGCAGGGTCCATCCACAGAACAGCACGATGCCGATGATGATCAGAATTCGGTTTCTGACTGTCCCCATGATCTCGCGTGCTGGAGTAAGTGTCCGGGCGATGCACCGCCGCAAGGCGACGAATTCGATGGCAAGCGGGTCAAGCTATGGCCGGCGGACGGTGCGCGAAAGGAGTTCAGCGGTTGCGTCGCCCGCGGCTCAGGCGTGACCGGACGGCGTCCTCGTCCGGCGCTCCCGGTGGTGGCCCGTCGGGTTCCGTGGCGTGCGGGAACGACGGTTCGAAGCCCTCTACGGCCCGGCGGACGACCTTCTTTTCCATGAGCTTCTCGATCTCCTTCACCATCAAGATCTCGTGCGTCGACATGAACGTCACGGCATCGCCCGTCTCGTCGCCTCGAGCGGTCCGGCCGACCCTGTGCACATAGTCCTTCGGATCATCCGGCACGTCGAAGTTCACGACGTGCGTGACCCCGACGATGTCGAGCCCCCGGGCGGCAACGTTCGTGGCGACCAGCACCCGGATGTCTCCCTTGCGGAACCCGGCGAGGCTGCGCTCGCGATCGCGCTGGGCCTTGTCGCCGTGCAGGTCGTCGGCGTTGATGCCGCGCCGGCACAGGAACTCGCATACCTGGGCGGCCGTGACCTTCATTCGCGTGAACACCAGGGCCTGGCCCTCGTCTCCCCACGATTCGAGCAGGTGCAGCAGCAGCCCGTACTTCGAAGCGTGATCCACCGGATGGATGACCTCGGTGATCCCTTCGGCGCTCGCCTCGAACCCGACCTGCACCTGCACCGGGTCGCGCATCATCTCGTGCACGAGCCCGAGCACGCTGTTCAGGGTCGCCGAGAACAGGAAGGTCTGGCGGCTGCGCGGCGTACGGTTCACGATCTTCCGCACGTCCTCGATGAAGCCCATGTCGAGCATGCGGTCGGCCTCGTCGAGCACCAGCACCTCTACGGCGCTCAGGTCGACGGTGCCCCGCTCGAGATGGTCGAGAAGACGGCCCGGTGTGGCCACGATCACGTCGCAACCGAACTTCAGATCCTCGATCTGCCCGCCGATCGACGCCCCGCCATAGATGACGAGAGGCTCGATGGACAGGCTGCCGCCGTAGCGCTTCACGCTGCGCTCGACCTGCTGGGCGAGTTCGCGCGTCGGGGTGAGAATCAACCCGCGGACCTCGCCGCTGGTCGACGGCTGGTCGGCGAAGCGCTGGAGCATCGGCAGCACGAAGGCCGCCGTCTTCCCCGTTCCCGTCTGCGCGCATCCGAGGACGTCCCGGCCGGCGATCGCCGGCGGAACCGCCTGCCGCTGGATCGGCGTGGGGGTCTCGTACCCGCTCTCGCGAACCGCGTCGAGCAGTTCCTGCCGCAACCCCAGCTCGGCGAACGTCGGGACCGACGCGACGTCGGCCGACGCATGGTCGCTCGTGGGTTCCCCTCGTTCTTCTACTTCGTCGCTCACGGTCATCGCATCCGTCATGTGTTTGCCGATCTCCATATTCATCGATTCTTCGATATTCATCGGTTCGTCAACTTCGGTGGTTCGTCAGTTCTTCGCTGATCGCCCACAGCCTGGCCGCCACCGCCTCGTCGCGCGCTTCGTCGGACGGCTCCGTCGGACGACAATCGTCGAAGTACTGCCCCGAAACTCCCTCGAGCCCCGGCGCGGTCGCGACGTACAGCGGCGTACGCGCCCCTTCTTCGGGCGTGATCGTCCACGGGCGAGCCAGCCAACCGGGAACGATACCCCGGAGAAGCAGCTTCGTGGCGACGACGCCCGGATGGAGAGAGTTCGCCGTCACTTCGCCCGCCGGCAGGCGCCTCGCCAGTTCCGCGGCGAACAGAACGTTCGCGAGCTTCGACTGCGCGTACGCTGTCCACCCCCCGTACCGCCGCTCTCCCTGTAGATCGGCGAAGTCGATCGTGCCGCTCCGGTGCGCCGCCGAGGCGACGACGACCACCCGTGACGGCGCCGACGCTCGAAGCAGATCCAGCAGGCCGTTCACGAGCACGAAGGGCGCCAGGTGATTCACGGCGAACGTCTGCTCCAGGCCATCCTCCGTCTCGCGGCGCCGCATGCTGAACAAGCCCGCGTTGCTGACGAGCACGTCGAGACGATCGGTGCGGCGTGCGACCTCGCCGACGAGGGTGTGCACGGAACGCAGGCGGGACAGGTCGGCAAGCACCAGATCCAGCTCAGCCCCGGGGACGCTCCGCCGGATCTCCTCGATCGCATCTTCGGCGCGACCACGGTGGCGACAGACCATCAGAACCCTGGCGCCCAGCGCGGCAAGACCGGCCACGGTCTTCCGGCCGATCCCCGAGTTGGCGCCGGTCACCAGGCACGTCTTCCCTCGCATCACGGGCCCAACCTACCACGCTCCCGGGGTACTCGGCCACCCGAGAGGCGCGACTACCGTCCGGATCGGCTATATTTACAGGTATGAACGAGGAACGATCGACCCACGACGGCAGGGCGGGCCAGATCAGCATGCCAGGCGTATTCGGGTTACTACTTTGCGTTGCGGTCGCGGCGCTGGCGGCCTGCAAGCCTGACGGACCCACGGACCCCGCCCCCCCGGCGGCGGAGACGTTCTCCGTCACCCTCCAGTGGAACGCGCCGACGCAGGACGCCCTGGGCGAACCGCTCGACGATCTCGCGGGCTACCGGATTCATTACCGGAGCTCGAGCCCGGCGAACGGGCCCGGTGCGACCATCGTCGAGGTCGCCGACGTCACGCAGGCCACGGTCGACGGCGTGCCCGCCGGGCAATGGCATTTCAGCGTGACGGCACATGACGCGTCGGGCAATGAAAGCACGCCGTCGAACGAAGTGCAGGTGGAGGTGGGATCGTGACCGCGCCGCGTCGGGCCGCGGTCGCGGTGGGTGGCTTCCTGCTCGTGGCCGTCGGACCCGTGGCGGCCCAATCACCGCCGAACGCCCCGGTCAACCTCGAAGCCGACGTGACCTCCGAGAGGGTACGCCTGACCTGGGACGAGGACGATTCCGGTCCGAGCGCCGAATCCTTCCGCGTTTACCGGGACGATGAGTTGATCGGAACGCCGACCGACGAGGATCACGTCGATTTCGACGTGGTAGAGGGCGCGCAGTACACGTACGAAGTCTCCGCCGTCAGATTCCTGGTCATCGAGGGGGAGCGCAGCGACCCGCTGACCGTGGTGATCCCCGGCGGGGACCCTCCAGGCAGACCCGACAATCTCATGGCGGAGTCCGTCTCCTCATCGCAGATCGATCTCCGCTGGGACGCCGTCCGCGGAGACGATGACGACGAGCCCGCGGTCGCCGGCTACTACATCTACCGCGACGGCGGGAGCGTACCCCACGATTCGACAGGGGGAGCGCAGTACTCCGATACGGGCCTCACGGCCTTCACCGAGTACACGTACCGTGTCTCCGCCGTGAGCACCGGGGGGGTCGAGGGCGAGCTCAGCAACGCCGCTTCGGCCCGTACGGCCGACGGCTCGCCGCCGGGCGCCCCGCAGGGGGTCACGGCCGAGGCGACGGGCGCCCGGGTCGTCGAGCTGGCGTGGGACGCGGCCGAAGACCCGGAGAGCGGGATCTCGCGCTACCTGGTGTACCGCGACGAGGACGCGGCGCCGATCGATTCGACGACGGCGACCGGGTACACCGACGGCACGGCGGAACCGGAGACTTCCTACTCCTACCGGGTTTCGGCGCGCAACGGCGTGGGCCTGGAGGGCCCGACCAGCGCCGCGGCCGAAGTCACGACCCCGGCGGCGACGGACCCAAGCCCGCCGTCGACGCCCGCCGGCTTCAGCGCCGAAGCCGTGTCGCCCGACCGGGTCGAGCTCACCTGGTCGGCGGCGGAAGATCCGGAATCCGGCGTCAGCGAGTACCGCGTCTACCGGGACGATTCCCTGCTCGGTACGTCGCCCGGCGTCGGCTATGTCGACCTGACCGTCGAGCCGAGCACTACGTACGAGTACGAAGTGGCGGCCGTCAACGGCGACGGCCTCGAGGGTTCCCGGGCGAGCGCGCCTCCTGTAACCACCCCCGGTCTCGGCGAAGGACCGGCGGACACCGTGCCCCCCGCGCCGCCCAGCGGTCTCAGGGTCGTCAGCGACTGAGCAACTCGAACGTCTGCTCCGCGGTCGTCGTCATCGGCAGAGCCATGCCCTGCATGCTGACCGATCCCTCGAGCTCCGCCGTCTGGTGCACGTGCAGCACCACGCCCTGCAGCGGGTCCCACGCGTAGGTGGTCGTCGACTCGCCTTCGAGATCCACGTCCACTTCGCCGGGCGCGCCCGGCGGCTGACCGGAGGCTCGCTGCCGCAGATCACCTTCCGACACGAGGATACGGGCGGGCTCCCCCCGCCACTCCGTCTCGGGCGTGAACCGCGCCGCCCCGTCAAAGCTCGAGGTACCGGACATGCCGGCCCCGACCGCCCTCGACCGTTCCAGGGGCCAGCTCTCGGCGTCCGCGTCCCCGTCCGGCGGCAGGGGGATCATCAGGGGTCCGATCAGCTCGGCCAGGCCCCCCGCGTCGAATCCGGGTATATCGACCTCGGGGGCTTCTTCCACCGAAATCTCGCCCCCGGAGCCCACGATCCCGCGGATCGGCTCTCCGACGACCGCCGACAGGTCCGCACCGGGCATCCCCGGCATCGTCGCCTCGAGCTCGTCGAACACCAGCTCGAACGGCAGCCCGTCAGGGGTCGCCTCGCCGTACGACAGCGCCAGGACGGCATTCATCGACGTTGTGACCTCCTGCTCGTCGCCCGTCGGCAGCTCGATCACCGTGTGCTGCGTGGCCTCGAGCCCGTAGCGCAGTGGCGCCTCGGTGGCTCGAAGCTCGTAAATCGGCTCGGGCGCCGAGCGTGCACCCCCACAGGCGGCGAGCGCCACAACGGCGGCCATTGCGACGTTCTGTCTGATCACGGGTCCCCCATTCGAAAAAATCGGGTCGGGTGTGCGGATGACTCCGGATCATAACGCACCGCGCCCCGGCCGGTCCACAACCGGTCGGGGCGGGGGTGCTCGAGTGCTTCCCATGTGCGTCAGAGGGGGCGCGAAAATGCCGCGTCGACGCCGCCGTGTTCGATCAGTTGCGTCGCAGGCGGATCGCGTCGATGAGAATGCCCTGCTCGTCAGCACCGCGATGCTCGAGGCGAATCTTGCCCGTCGTGCTGGCGATGACCGTGAAATCGACGGCGCGAAGGTCGAGTGGCTCGTCCCAGTCGAGTACGAACTGGCCCGACATGGCGGTGCCCACCGCGACATCGAGCGTGTCGACGCCGGACGCCTGGTTGTTCCCGGCCATCAAGAACTCGAGCGTATAGTCGCCCGGGGCAAGGTCGAAGGCCTGCTTCGACTCCATCGTCCCCGCGCCCTCAGCCGGGCACGACCCGTCCATGTCGATGTAGACGCCGAAGCCCGGCAGCGGATTGAGAGAGCCGGGTCCGTGCAGGTCGACGCAACCCTCGACCACTGTCCAGTTCGCCCACCCTGTGTAGTTCTGCACGCCCACGCCACCGTTCTCCGTATCGATGTCGTCGGTGAAGATCTGCGCAGCCGGCGGAACTTCGGGAAACTCGGGCCCTTCTCCTCCGCCGCCTCCGCCTCCGCCCGAACCGCCGGATCCCGGGCCGGTCGAGTCGCTCCCGCACGCCGCGAAGGCGAACGCCGCGAAAAGAAGGAAGCTTCGTCGAATCGTCACGGTTGTGAACTTCATCTTGCACCCCTTGGGAAGCACGGGAATAATGACATGGTACGAAATCCTCGACCCTGTGCCCGCTGAAGGGGCAAGTACGATGCCGAACCGGGCCGGCCGGCGGGAATGTCGGGTGGATGCGGCGATTGGCGCCGTTCGTCCGCAGGCTCCGCGCCCCTGGCGTTGCATCCGTGCCACACACAACTCGAGCCTTCAGGGTCGTCCGGGACAATGAACCGGGGCGCGGGCGCGGGGTTTGCAGCAGATGCTCCCGGAAATAATTCCCGGTTGAACCTTCACGGAATGGAACGTTCCATGGCTCCTTCCCGGCTCCTGCAGATCGCAGCCGTGCTCTGTCTCATCGCTCCCGCTGCGCTACCGGCGCAGGACGTTCCCTCGATGGTCGCACGTGTCGAAGTGAACGGGGAGCCCGCGCCCGACGTCTCGTTCGCGGTGATCAGCGACGGCAACCTGCGGCGGCTCGCGACCTCCGGCGAGAGTGGTCTGGCCGTGATCGAGTTCGGCCGGGTCCCGGTCAGCACCGGAACGCAAATGGCTGTGTTCGGCGTCAGCTGCGACGATCGTCACGAGGTCCTGTTCGCCCCCACCGCGGCCGTCCTACCTGCCGGGGATGAGGCGTGCGTCCGTACCCGCCTCGGCACGATCGTGTGGGGACGATCGGATCGGCTCGAGGTCACGCTTGGCGACGCGCCACGCGTTGTCTCGCGCACGGCCGACACCGTAGTCCGCGCTCGATACGGCTTCCGCGCCCAGGCCGGACCGGTCGTGGCGTTCGTGGGAGGTGACGAGCTGTCGAATCTGGGAACCGGATTCGGGGGCGAAGTACTGCTGGGCTACGACGTTCCGAGCGGACCGGGAATCGGCCTCGGGCTCGGGCTCGTCCGACATGGCCTCGAGGGCGCTACGTCGGTCGACGAATCTCTGTGGCGCTGGGCCGTCATCGCGGAACCCCGCTACACGTTCGGCGGTGTGGATCAGCGCACGCGACCCTATCTGGCCGGACGGGCCGCCTGGCAGTCGCTCGACGCCGATGACGGAGCGGGGCTGACGACCGAGACCGGATGGAGCTACGGCCTCGGCGCCGGGGTCGATTTCCCGGTCGCCCATGGCGTCTCGGCAGGCGTGTCGGCACACGCGGCGAGGCTCGAGGTGAGTGCGGAGGCTGCTTCGGGGACGGACTTCGACCGTTCCGGCATGCTCTACTCCGTGGGCGTCGTGATCCGTTACTGACGCATGCTCGAGTATGGGCCCGGCTGGACTCGAACCAGCGACCGTGGGATTATGAGTCCGAAAGTCGGCCCCCGAGGATCGAAGCCGAAAACTACGGAAGCCCTACCATCACTAGCGATCCGCGGGGATTGCGGGGCTGACCAGTATGGCTCGGTTTCGCCCCGTTTCTGACGGTCCGGGGAGCC
>DATHRZ010000042.1:0-6505 GCA_035464655.1 Gemmatimonadota bacterium | reverse complement strand
TCCTTGCGGGCATCGCGGCGCAGCACCACGACCGTGTCGCCCGCCCGCAGGGTGGATCCGGCATGAAACGGAAGGACCGTGTCATTCCGCCGGACCGCGACCGGGAGGATCTTTCCGCGGGTACGCAGGCCTTGCGCGAATGCCTCGCCGGTCGCGGCCTCCTTCACCTCGACCTCGATCTCCCGGTAGGCGCCCATGGCGACGGTGCGCTCCCATTCGCCGCGCGCCACCGACCCACCGAACAGGCTGGAGGCGTGCAGGTGCCGGAGCGCCGCATCCCGTTCCGCGACTTCCTGCTGCACCTGGACGACGTAGACCTCCGGAACGTCGAATACCTCGCGGGCGACCCGGGCCGCCAGGGCATTCACCTCGGGATTCGTGGTCAGGGCGATGAGCGAATCCGCCCGCGGCGCTCCGGCCTCACTGAGCGCCTGCTCTTGAAGCGCGTTGCCACAGAACGCCCGCAGCCCGTCGCTCTCTGCCTGGGCGCAACGTTCGGGATTGCTGTCGAGCATCCACACGGGACGGGACGGCGAAAGCAGTCGGCCGAGCAACCGGCCGAGCGGCCCGGCACCCACGATCACCGTTCCGTGACGCTTCTCGTGAGCCCGGACCAGCTCTCCCCTGTCCCGTAGCCAGTCTACGCCCCACTTCAGCATCACGGGGACCATGGCGGTCGTGAAGATCGCCATGAACACGAGAATCGAGAAGATCTCCTGCGTGATCAGGCCGCGCTCGAGCGCGATCCCGGCCACGATGATCTCGACGGCGCCCCGGCCGTTCATCCCCATCCCGACCGTGAGCCCTTCCCGCCAGCCGTTGCCGCTGGGCAGATAGAACAGCGCGGTGCCCGCAATTTTTCCGATGATCGCCACCGCCATGATCGCCAGGAACAGCCCGAGGTCGGCGCCGGTGAACACGCGGAACGAGACGGCGAAACCGGCCGTCACGAAGAAGATCGGCGCCAAGAAGCCGAGCGACGCCTCGCGCACGGCCTCCATTAGGTCGCGGGCGAGGGTCCGGCCGAGAACGTCATCGCGGATGAACAGCCCCGCGATGAACGCGCCGAGGATCGAGTGCAACCCGGCCAGCTCGGCCAGCTCGGCGAACGAGACGGCGATGAGCAGGACGAGCGTGAAGTGGAACGTCCGCCCGGTGAGACCCGCCTCGGTGAGCCGGCGGCCGACCCACGGGAACACCTTGTACCCCGCGGCTACCGTGACCCCGAAGAACACCGACGCCTTCAGCGTGACGAGGCCGACCCCGGCCAGGTCGAGGCTCCCTACGTCGACCACCCCCATGATCGCCGCAAATACGACCAGGGCGAGCGAATCCGAGATCAGTGCGCCCGCCATAAGCACATGCGCGACCCGCGTGTCCAGCAGGTGCAGATCGACCAGGATGCGCGACTTCGTGGCCAGCGAAGTGATGGCGGCGGCGATTCCCACGAACAGGCCCGCCAGCGTCGTCCCGCCGAACCAGATCACGGTGAAGTAGGCGAGCACGAAGGGGGTGATGAAACCGCCGATCGCGGCCAGGAAACCCGCCCACGAGGCCTTCACCAGCTCGGCCGGATCGATCTCCATGCCGATGTACAGCATCATCAGCAGGACGCCGAGCTCCGCGAGGATCGCGATCTCGTCGGAACCGTGCAGGAGCCCGAGCAGCGGTGGGCCGAGGAGGATCCCCGCCAGCAACTCGCCGAGAACCGAGGGATAGCGCAACCGCTCCGCCAGGTTTCCTGCGAGCCAGGCGACGAGGAGGATCAGAAGGAGGTTGACGAGGTCGAGATGCACGCGGCCTGCCTTCGAGTTCGGTTCGGTCGGGTGCCGGCACGCCGAGGTTCCGGGAACGGAAAGACTATGATCCTATGATCGGGCGTGCGCGCGCGAAAGAAGCGCCCCACGGAGGGGCCCGCTCCGCGCGAAGCCCTAGGGAGTTCCCGTCAGCAATAGGCGCCAGGTGGTGCCCCGGAAGCGCTCGGGAAGCTCGATGTCGTCGGGGCCGAGGGTGAAGCGGGCGCCCCAGGCGACGCCGAGCGACACGGGGCCGAGCGGCATGGTGGCGCGGATCCCGGCGCCCGCCCATACCGGGCCCATCGGTTCGTCGTTCAGCCAGGCCTGGCCGGCGTCGGCGAACAAGGCGCCGCGAATCGGGGGAAAGGCGATCGTCGCCGCCGGCGTCCGCACCGAGAGCCGCTCGATCAGCGGGAAGGCGAGGAACGCGTTGCCGATCCAGCCGCGCTGGCCGTACAGCCCGAACGCGGGATACAGGGTCATGTGGTTCCGCCAGTCGAGGGTGAACCGGCGGGAGGTGAAGCCGTCGCTGTGGAAGGCGAATCCGCGGAGCCCCACGTTGCTGCGCGCCCCCAGGCGCAAGTACAGGCGCCCGTCACCATAGCACGTATAAGTGTCGGGCTGGAAGCGCCCGATGTCGAAGTCGACGCCGCAGTCGACCCGGTAGCGCATGCCGTCGACCGGATACGAGCCCCCCACCCACAGCGTGTTGTCATGCACGTAGGCGCCACCCACCTGCAGCAGGGCCGCCCGGCGGGTAAAGCTGATCTCGTCCTTGTGGTCGCGCAGACGGTCGAACGTCAGGATGTCGAGGTTCTGAAGGTCGGCCTGGTCCGACCACTCCGCGCCCACCACGAACTCCCAGCGCCGGAACAGCGACAGCGGATGCTGCCCCGACACCCGGCATCCGAGGTGGTCTTCGCCGAAGATGTTGCTGTACACGTCGTCGATGAACAGGCCGCTCTGGCGATAGCAGTGCACCCCCCAGAACGTCCGGTGGTTGAGGTTCAGGTAGCCGGCGGCCGCGTACATGTTCTGATACTTGCCCGGGCTCGCCCGCAGCCGCGTGTCCCCGGTGTGCCAGGCCGAGTTGAACTGCGTGTAGAGGATGCGGCTGTTGTCGAGTGTGCTGTATATGAGGCTGAGGCCGGCCAGGCCCGTATTCGAGCCGACCTCGCCGCCCACGCCGCCGAGGGTCAGATGAAAGCGGTCGGGCAGCGGCCGGCTCCGGGCCATCTCGACAAGCGGATCCGCGAGTTCGTCGTCCCAGCTCCACGTCGGCGTCCAGGGGCGGCCGGGTCCGGCCCCGTCGTCCCGTGCGCCGTCCGCCTCCGCGCCGCCGTCGCCGTCGTCGTCCGACAGGTGCGGCGAGCCGGCGTCCGCCACGCGAGCCGGGGGAGCTCCGTCGACGGACGAGCGCGGCACCTCCATCCGATAGATCTGCGACTGTCCGTCGTAGGCAGTGAACACGATGGCCGAGCCGTCGGGCCACCACTCCGCCGACAGCACGCCGGTCGAGATCCGCGTCAGCTTTTCCGTCCGCCCCGAACGATCCGACACGTACAGGTCGAAGGCTCCCTCACGGTCGGAGGCGAACAGGATGCGCCGGCCGTCGGGCGCCCAGCGCGGGGCGATATCCGTCCACCGCCCGTGTGTGAGGTAGGTGATCCGCCCGCTGCCCAGGTCGAGCAGGAAGAGATTCGAGTACGTTCGGCCGGGGTCGCTGCCGGGACGGCCGAAGGGGGTGCGATCCGATGTGAACACGAGGGTGCGGCCGTCCGGCGACCAGTCCGGCGCCCCATCGGCGTAGACGTCCTCGGTCAGGCGCGTGACCTCACCGTCGCTTCGGCGGATCGTGTAGAGATCCCAGGTGCCGGACCTCGAGATCCCGGCGAAGGCGAGCCGCGAGCCGTCGGGCGACCAGGTGGGCGAACTGACGTTGCCGAGCGATTCGAGCGAGAAACGCTCGATCTCCCGGTCGGTGTGCAGATCGCGCACGGCGATCGCTCGCGACTGCGTGCGACTGTCCGTGCACACGTAGGCGAGCAGCCGCCGCTCACCGTCGAAGAACGCCTCCAGCCGGTTCGTGCGCGGATCGAGCGACTGACAGCGCTCGGTGCCCGAACGGACGATGCGTCGCGGTGATGGCGCAATTTCTTCGCGCGCACGCCGCGCCAGGCGCTCTCGCTCCTCGCGTGCCTCCTTCTCCAGGCGCTCCCGCTCCTCGCGCGCCTCGCGCTCTTCCTTGGTGAGCTCGACGTCGGCATCGTCCGCTTCGTCCCGATCGGCGCCGGCTTCGTCGTCGTCGGGGGCCGGTTCGGCCATGTACTCCGGACAATCGTCGGGCGAGCGCCTCAGGCACATGTCGAACAGCGCGGGATCGCGCCGGGGCCGTGCGGCGGGACCGGAACCTCCATACGGCAGCGTGAGCGTGAAGATGCCCGGATAGCCGTCGGGGTTGGCCGTGTAGTACAGGTCGACCACCGTATCGGCGCGCTCGGGGGATACCTGCACGACGCGCGGGCCGACCAGGTCGGGCTGCTCGTTCCACTCGTCGGGGTCCGGAACGACTCGATCGGCGAACATCACCGGGTCGAGCGTATTCGTGTAGTCGCGCCCGAAGCGCAGGTTCAGGTACAGGTGAAAGGCCCGATCGAGCTCGCGCAGCGGCACGCCGTAGACGCCCTCGAGCGCCTCAGTCGGATTGCCGTACAGCGCCTGGTCCTTGAAGAACCGGACGCGCAGCGAATCGCCCATCCGCAGGCGCGCGAAGATGCCTCGTTCCCGCTCGCGAAGCTGCTCGAGCAGGGGATCTCCGTAGTCTGCTGCCGCGAACCGCCAGAACTCCGAGCCGAGAAAGTAGCTGAGGATGCTGCGCGGCTGATCGAGCATGTCGCGCAGGCTGAACGTCACGCGGTCGCTGTTGACCACATACCGCACGACCATCTCAGACAGGCTGTTGAAACCGTGACTCACGTAGGTCGCGTCCCCCTCCGTCACCCAGGGCGGGTAGTGGTAGCGGCCCTTGCGTTCCCGCAGCCCGTCGAACGGGTGATCGGCGTACGATTCGTCGCGGATGCTGAGCTGGAAGCGGTGCGCGATCTCATGGCACACGAGCTCGTGAAGCCGGGCCGCGTCGCCGTCGAACGACACGCCGATGTTTCCTTTGAGGGGCTCCGTATACCCGATCGACGGCGGGGTCAGGTAGCCTGGCAGCACCCAGCCCTGCCGGTAGTCCTCGTTGTCGCCGAACAGGAAGATCGTGACGCGCTCCTGCGGGATCAGTCGATGATCGTAGACGTCCTCCATGGCCGTGATGCAACTGTCCGCGATCGGCAGTGCGAGACGCGCCAGCGTGTCGAGGGGCGCGTAGTAGATGATGTCCACCTGTCCCGACGAAAGCAGTTCGAGGTTCGCGAACTCGGGATTCGTTCGCATCGGATTCTTGCCGAACTGCTGGGCGTGCGCGGGCGAGGCCGACGCGAGCAGGGCGAGCAGCCCGAGGACGATGAGCGGCCGGCGGCTCATGGATCGACCCTCTGCCGGTAGGCGAGCGCCTCACGCCCGAGGTGCGTGACGGCGACGAAGTAGAACGCCTGGTGCAGGGCCTCGACGGCATTGCGCTGGGCGTGGTCGCTCGGCACCGAAAGCAGGACGTCGGCCGGCGGATCGTAGGGAATGAAAGCCACGCGGCTCGCGGCCCCGTCGTCGCGCGGCACGAGGACGAAAGCCACCTGCCTGGCCGCCCGGTGCGTCACGATCCAGAGCAACGTGTCCCCACGCGCTTCGGGACTGGCGGAACGCAGGCTGAAGGGCGGAGCGGGGGTCCACTGCCGGGCCGGAAACGTCTCGGGCGCCGGCGGGTCGTCGGATCGCCAGGCGCGGCCGGGGGCGCGGGCCAGGATGACCTCGTCTTGGGCGCCCTCAGCCGCAGGGTTGTCGTCGGGCGAGGCCGAGGCGACCCGGTCGGACCCGGCGGCCGGGAACAGGTGCCGGCGGTTCGCGTCGGCGACGGCGCGGCGGAACAGGGCCGCGACGGTATCGGAGCCGGCGCGCACGTCGTAGGCGTGGGCCCCTTCGCCTTCACCGATCCCCTCGTTGTAGCGATCGACGAACAGCAACGCGCCCGCGTTCAACGCACCCCCGGTGACCGTCTGGGCGGTAATCGGGATCGTGCAACCCCAGGCACCCACGACGGCCGTGAACGCCACGGCGGCGAGACCGGCGGCCCTCATGGCCCGAAAAACTCGTCGAAGTGCAACGCGCGCTGGATCTGCACGGTCCACCCGTCGGTCGTCACCGTCACGGGGACGCCGGCGCTGATCACTTCGAGCGCCTCGTTGGAGAACAGCCGGCCCGCATCGATCCGCCAGCGGCTGTCGCTGAATGCGACGCCGAGGCCCACGTAGATCACGTTGGTCGGGAAGTCGACGTTGAACACGTCGTTGAGGACCTCTCCGAAGCCGAGCGTGAACGACAGGCTGCTGAGCAGGCCACCGCGCGGAATGTCTTCCCATGCGGCAAACTTCGGGAACGTGTTGTTGAACTGTCCGAACCACGTCTGGTCCGTGGCCGTGCGCACCCGATACGCCCGGTGGGGACGCGTGCAGTACGACACCATTTCGACCTCTATCGGATAGCGACCATCCTCGGCGCGGTGCCCCATGCGGAACCGGTCGAAGCCGCGCGTGCCGACGCCCTCGGCGTTG
>DATHRZ010000041.1:0-4644 GCA_035464655.1 Gemmatimonadota bacterium | reverse complement strand
ACGAAGCCGCCGCCGGACTGCAGGAGGAGACGGCCGGCAACCTCCGCCTGCTGCAGACCGCCACCAGCGACTTCCACCCGATGCGCGAGAAGGCCCTGCAGATCGTCGCCGATCTCGAGGAGGCGAAACGGGCGATGTCGTGGCGGGCTCCCGAAATCCAGGAGGTCCAGGAGCTCCTCGAGTGGCTGGTCGACGGCAACTTCGTATTCCTCGGATTCAGACGTTACGTGCTCGACTCGGGCGACGAGATGTCGACGGTCCACGTCGATGCCGGTTCGGGGCTCGGCATCCTGCGCGACGAGAATCGCTCTGCGTTCTCCGACCCGGTGTCGGTCGAGGAACTCCCTCCCGGCCTGCGGGCGCGTCTGTTGGGGGGACCCCTGCTCATCGTGTCGAAGACGAACTCGCTGTCGCCCGTCCACCGCCGATCGCGGATGGACGACATCAGCATCAAGAAGATCGACGCGGACGGACAGGTGCTGGCGGAGCGCCGCTTCCTCGGCCTGTTCACGGCCAAGGCGTTCGCCCAGGACGCCTCGCAGATCCCGATCCTTCGCCGCAAGCTGCAGGAGATCCTCGAAGCCGAGCAGGTCGACAAGGGCTCGCACGACCACGGGCTGATCGTCCGCACGTTCAACAGCCTGCCGAAGGAGGACCTGTTCCTCACGCCCGTCGTCGAGCTGCTCAAGATCATCGACACGGTGGTCGAGAAGCACGGCACCGAAGACATCTTGATCTACGCCCGGCCCGACGCGCTGGCCCGCGGGGCGAACGTGATGGTCATTCTGCCGCGAAGGAAGTTCTCCGGCGAAGTGCGCCAGCAGATCCAGGAGATACTGGTCGAAGCGTTTTCGGGTCGCCTGCTCAATTACTACCTGACGATTGGAGAGGGTGAGCACGCGCGCCTGCACTTCTACCTGGCCTCCGACGTCAAAGACCTCGACTCGATCGATCTCGCCGCCGTGCGGGAGGCGATCCGCGAGACCGTGCTGACCTGGAACGAGCGACTCTCGGTGCAGCTCGAGGACGAACACGATCGGGGCCGGACGGCGGAGCTGGTCGGGCGCTACGGCGGCGCCTTCTCGTCGGCCTACCGGGCGGCCACGAGCGTGGGCCGCGTGGCCGACGACATCGGGCGCCTCGAAAGCGTCCGCCAGAGTGGCGAGCGCCAGATCGTGCTCGCCGAACTCGAGCCGCCACGCGACAACGCCTTCGAGCTCCGCGTGTTCGATCGCGGCGCACGCTTCGTGCTGAGCGACGTCATGCCGGTGCTCGAGAACATGGGCTTTCGGGTGCTCGAAGCCGATGCGTACGTGGTGGAGACCGAGGCGAAGGACGAAACGACGATCCACACCTTCAAGGTCGAGACGCCGGCTTCGTGGGACATCGACCGCGAAGCGGCGGAGAAGCGCATGTCCGACGCCTTTCAGGCCCTTCAGTGGTCGTGGGCCCGCAACCTCGAGATCAACGGGCTGATCCTGTCGGCTGGCCTCGCGTGGCGCGAAACGGCGCTGCTGAACGCCTACGCCGCCTATGCTTTCCGCGTCGGCGCGGTTCCCAGTCGCCTCGCCGTGCGGCGACCGCTTACCGAGCATCCGCGCGCGGCGCGGCTGCTGTTCGAGGTGTTCACGGCACAGTTCGATCCGTTCCTCGCGGGCGACCGCGACACGACGCTCGCCGCGCTCGAGGACGCGTTCCTTCAGTACCTCGATGACGTCCGCAGCATCGAGGACGATCGCACGCTTCGCCGCCTGCTGGACCTCGTCCGCGCCACCGTGCGCACCAACTATTTTCAGCCAGCCTTCGGCGAGAGTCCCGGGCGACCGATCGCGCTGAAGTTCGCGTGCGGCGAGCTCGATTTCATGACACACCCCGTTCCGATGTACGAGGTGTGGGTGAGCAGCGCCCGTACCGAAGGCGCTCATTTGCGGATGGGGACGGTGGCGCGGGGCGGCCTCCGCTGGAGCGACCGACCCGAGGATTTCCGCACCGAGGTGCTCGGGCTCGTGAAGACCCAGCAGGTGAAGAACGCCGTCATCGTGCCGGCCGGCGCCAAGGGCGCCTTCGTCGTCACGCATCCGCCGTCCGACTCCGCGAAGCTGGCCGAGGCGGCGGACGCCAGCTACCGCGACTTCGTGGGCGCGTTGCTCGACGTCACCGACAACGTGGTCGAGGGCCGTGTCGTGCACCCGCCCGACACCGTGATCCGCGACGGCGAGGATCCGTATCTCGTCGTGGCGGCCGACAAGGGCACGGCGAAGTTCTCGGATACGGCGAACGCGCTGGCCCGGGAGCGCGGGTTCTGGCTCGGCGACGCCTTCGCGTCGGGCGGTTCGCTGGGCTACGACCACAAGGCGATGGGCATCACCGCTCGCGGGGCGTGGGAATGCGTCAAACGCCACTTCCGCGAGATGGGCCGCGACATCCAGTCCGAAGATTTCACGGTGTGCGGAATCGGCGACATGAGCGGCGACGTGTTCGGCAACGGGATGCTGCTGAGCCGCCATATCCGGCTCGTCGCCGCCTTCGATCATCGCCACATCTTCCTCGATCCCGATCCCGATTCCGAAACGAGTTGGAAGGAACGCAAGCGCCTGTTCGAGCTTCCGCGCTCGAACTGGACGGACTACGACGCGTCGCTGATCAGCGAGGGCGGGGGGGTGTTCGAGCGCGGCGCCAAGCGCATTCCGCTGTCCGAGGCCGTACGTCGGCGACTCGACGTCGAGGCGACCGAGCTGAACGGCGACGCCCTGATTCGCGCCATCCTCGCCGCTCCGGTCGATCTGCTGTGGAACGGCGGCATCGGCACCTACGTGAAGGCAGAGGACGAGACGAACGCTCAGGTCGGCGATCCGGGTACCGACACCGTGCGCGTCGACGCGTCGGAGCTGCGCTGCCGGGTGATCGGCGAGGGCGGCAACCTCGGGCTCACCCAGTGCGCACGCGTCGAGTACGCGCTGGACGGCGGACGCTGCAACACCGACGCGCTCGACAATTCGGCCGGCGTCGATACGTCCGACCACGAGGTGAACATCAAGATCCTGCTCGGGGCGGCCATCGAGCTCGGCACGCTCGCCCCCGATCGGCGGGACGCCGTGCTCGAAGCCGCCGAGGACGACGTGGCCCGGCGTGTTCTGCACAACAACTACACGCAGAGCCTGGCCGTCACCCTCGACGAATATCGTGTGCGTGAGCGGCCCGAGGTGTTCCGCCAGGCCGTGACCGTGCTCGAACGCACGGCCGTGTTCGACCGGAACATCGAGGAACTGCCCTCGACCGAGCACATGGTCGAGCGCGAGGAGTCGGGCCTTCCGGTGCTCACCCGGCCCGAGCTCGCCGTCCTGCTCGCCTACTCGAAACTGTACATCAAGCGGCACCTGCTCGAATCCGCCCTACCCGAAGATCCCGGGCTCGAAGTTCTCCTGCGCGAATACTTTCCCGAGTCCATCCGTGAAGCGGCGGGCGAGGAAGCGCTTCGGTCGCACCGCCTGGGCGCCCACATCGCCTGCACCCGGCTGACGAACCTCGCCGTCGACACCCTCGGGTGGGCGAGCCTCGTGCAGCTCGTCAACGATACCGGTAAGGGGCCGTCGAAGGTCCTCAAGGCGTGGTACGTGGCTTTCGTCGCCTGCTCGGCCTCGGGCGTGATCGAGCGGATCCATGCCCTCGACGGCGACGCGCCGGCAGGCGTGCTCGCCCAGTGGCTCCTCCGGGCCGCCGGGGCCCTCGATCGGGCCATCCGCTGGCTGCTCGCCAACGAAGATCTCGGCCTGTCGGCGGCCGAGCTGCTCGATCGTTACGGTGGCGCAGTGGGTGTGCTGGCCGAGTCACTGCTCGATCATCTCTCCGCCCGCAAGCGACAGGAAGTCGACGAGCGGATGACGATGTACCAGACCGACGGCATGGATCGCGAGCTGGCGCGCGACCTCGTCGCCCTGGAATTCGTAGACGGCCTCCTGCCCGTCGCTGCGCTGGCGCGAAAGGAGAAGCTGCCGACTTCGCGCGTCGGCCGGGTCTACTTCGGCTTGGCCGGCACGATCGACTTCCCGTGGCTACAGGAGCGTCTCGACGACGCGGCGAGCGGCGGTCCGTGGGAGCTGCGGGCGGCGAAGTCGCTCGCCCTCGACCTCGAAGCCGCCCGCACCCGCATCGTCCGCCAGCTACTCATGGCGGCGGGCGACGACGAGGACGAGGACAACTCGGAGCGCGCCATGGAAGCGTTCCGCGAGCGCCGCCGCGAGGGCCTGGGCCGAATCGAGACGCTGATCGAGGAATTGCGGGACGCGGGCCCTCCGGGGATTCCCGCATTGATGGTGGCGATTCATGCGATTCGGGCAGAGACGGCCTCGTGGGAGAATGGTGCGGGGGGTGGAAGCGCACCGCCTGCAGCCTGATATACCCGGCGCGCCTTCCGGGGGGGGCGCTTCCGTCCCCTCCCGCAGCTTCCGTCGAGCCGTTCCAGCCCGAAAGCGCCTGATCGCCCCCTCCAGGACCAGGGCCAGCCACGGACTCCGTCATTCCCCGCGGTTACCGAGTGTCCGCCGGGAGCCGACGACGTGAATAGTGATGGGGAAGGGTGTAGCTCCCGGAGCGAGCATTGAGCGGCGTCGTCCAGCCGGTCGCCAGCTCGCGGAGGGAGCTACA
>DATHRZ010000040.1:0-8815 GCA_035464655.1 Gemmatimonadota bacterium | reverse complement strand
GAGGAGCGCGGAATCCGCTCGGGCGACCGGATGCTGCAGCGCGTACGCGGTGATACGCTGCGCACCGTGTACGAGGGCGCCGACGGCGAAGTGCTCCTCGACCAGGTGGACGTCGGCCCGGAGCGCCGACTCGCCGTGCTCGGCGGGTACTTCGCGCCGGGCTCCGATTTCCGCCAGGGCCTCGTGGAGTCGGTGCTCGCCGCCCATGGTGCCGACTGAGCACGGCCCCGAGTGCGCGAGAACCGCATGATGCCCGCATGAGGATCGCCGCGGTCGGCCACGCCCTTCCCGAGCATTACTACGACCAGGACGACCTGATCGAGGCGTTCGAGCGGGAGTGGGGCGGCCGGCTGTTCAACCCCGAGCGGCTCACCCGCCTGCACCGCAACGTGCGCGTCGAGGGACGCCACCTCGCCCTCCCGATCGACGAGTACCGCGGGCTCGACTCGTTCACGGCGGCCAACGACGCGTTCATCCGCTGCGGCCTCGAGCTCGGCGAGCGTGCCGTCCGCGACGTCCTCGGCGCGGCGGGGCTCGAGCCCCGCGACATCGATCACCTGTTCTTCGTGTCGGTGACGGGGGTCGCGACGCCGTCGCTCGACGCCGGGCTGGTGAACCGGCTCGGCCTGCGCTCCGACGTGAAGCGCACGCCGATCTTCGGCCTGGGCTGCGTGGCCGGGGCGGCCGGCGTGGCGCGCGCCGCCGACTACGTGCAGGCGTTTCCCGCGCACGCGGCCGTCCTGCTGTCCGTCGAGCTGTGCAGCCTGACGCTTCAGCGCCGGGACGTGTCGATCCCGAACCTCATCGCGAGCGGCCTGTTCGGCGACGGCGCCGCGGCGGTCGTCGTGCTCGGACGCGACCACCCGGCGAACGCCGCCGGCCCCGAAATCGTCGCCACGCGCTCCGTGTTCTATCCGGACACCGAGGACGTGATGGGCTGGAGGATCGGGAGCGACGGCTTTCGCGTCGTGCTCTCCGCCGACGTGCCCGACGTCGTGGCGGCGCACGTCCCGGGCGACGTCGACGCGTTTCTGGGCGAGCACGGGCTCGCGCGCGGCGACGTGTCGACGTGGGTGGCGCATCCGGGCGGGCCGCGGGTGCTCGAGGCGCTCGAATCGTCGCTCGACCTGCCCGCCGATGCGCTCGCCCGTACGTGGCGCTCGCTGGCCGAGGTGGGAAACCTGTCGAGCGCCTCGGTCCTCATGGTGTTGCGCGACGCACTGCGCGAGGGGCGTCCACGGCCCGGCACCCACGGGCTCATGCTCGCAATGGGGCCGGGCTTCTGTTCCGAGCTCGTGCTGCTGCGCGGATGAGACTCCGATGACGGCCTACCTGCTGTTCCTCGGCCTGATCGGCGCAGAGCGCGTGGTCGAGCTCGTGCTCAGCCGGCGCAACGAGGCGTGGGCGCTCGAGCGCGGCGGCTTCGAGGTCGGGCAGGGACATTTCCGGGTGATGACGTCGGTGCACGCGCTCTTTCTACCGGCCTGCGCGCTGGAAGTCTGGCTGCTGGGCCGTCCGTTCATCTCGTGGCTCGGGATTCCGATGCTCGTGCTGGCGATCGGGGCGCAGACCCTGCGCTACTGGGCCATCGGGACCCTCGGCCGGCGCTGGAGTGTCCGCGTCCTCGTGCTGCCGGACGTCCCGGTCGTGACAGCCGGTCCGTACCGGTTCATCCGCCATCCCAACTACCTGGCGGTCGTCATCGAGCTGTTCGCGATTCCCCTCGTCCATACGGCATGGCTGACCGCGCTGGTGTTCACCGTACTCAACCTGGTCCTCCTCGCCGTCCGGATCCGGGCCGAGGAGGAGGCGCTGGCGCGCTACTCCGGCTACGCGCCAATGGCCGGCGTGCCGCGCTTCGTTCCGCGTGACCGGGGCCGGGGGGGGAAGTCGTGAGCGACGCCGGGCCTCCGGAGGAGGTGTTCGAAGGCCTGCGCGCGATCCTGCGTGGCATGGACCTCGAGAACGAAGTGGGGCGCGATACGCACATCCGGCGCGATCTCGATCTCGATTCGCTCCGCCGGATCGAGCTGGTGATCGAGGTCGAGAACCGGTTCCGCGTGCGCCTCGAGCCCGAAGACGAGGAGGATGTCGAGACCCTGGGCGACCTGGCCGACGTGGTCCGCCGGCGCGCCGGGGAGCGCGAGGACGACGCCGATGCATGAGCCGAGTCCATCGTCGCCGTCGAAGAGCGAGCCGACGCTGGGGCGGCTGCTCGAGCGGGCCGCCGCCTCCCCGAAGGGCGTCCGGTTCATCGATCGTCACGAGGACGCCACGTACCTGTCCTACGCCGACCTTCTGAAGCGCGCCCGGCAGGTGAGCGGCGGGCTTCAGGCACGGGGCGTGGCGCCGGGCGACCGCGTGGCGATCATCCTGCCGACCTGTCCCGAGTTCTACGACGCCTTTTTCGGCGTCAGCCTGACGGGCGCCGTGCCCGTGCCGCTCTATCCACCGGTCCGCCTCGGCCGGCTGGACGAGTATCGGACGCAGACCGCCGACCTGCTACGGGACTGCCGCGCCCGGCTCGTGCTGTCCGATGCCCGGACGTCGCGCGTGATCGGCCGGCCCGTGGCAGCCGCGTCTCCGGACCTCGGGCTGGCGGACGTACGCGAGTTGCGGGGCACCGGGGGATTTACCGCTCGAGTCCGCCACCATGATGTCGCGCTGATTCAGCATTCCTCGGGCACGACGGGAAGGCCGCGACCGGTCCGCCTGGCCCACCGCGCCGTGCTTGCGAACCTCGAGGCGATCCGCGACCGGATCCTGGCGGCCTACCCCGAGGTGGACGACGTCGAACACGCGGCCGTGAGCTGGCTCCCGCTGTATCACGACATGGGGCTGATCGGCTGCGTGCTCACGTCGGTCGCGCATCCGGCGGACCTCACGCTGATCCCGCCGGAGCTTTTCGTGGCTCGTCCGTCGGTATGGCTGCGGGTGATCTCCCGTTACCGCGCGACCGTGAGCGGCGCCCCGAACTTCGCGTACAGCTACTGTGCGGAGCGCATCGAACCAGACACGTCGGCGGGGCTGGACCTTTCCGCCTGGCGCGTCGCGCTGACCGGGGCGGAGCCGGTCGCGCGGTCGGCGCTCGACCGCTTCGGCGAACGCTTCCGGCCACACGGATTCCGCCCCGAGGCGCTGACCCCCGTGTACGGGCTTGCCGAGGCGACGCTCGCCGTCACGTTTGCCGATCCGGCGGCTCCGTTCCGGTCGCGCCGCTTCGACGCCGGGGCGCTGGCGCGGGAGGGCCTGGCCCGCGAGGCGGCGGATGCCGCGCCGCCGGTCGAACTCGTCAGCCTCGGGCGCCCGCTGGGCGGCGTGCGCCTGCGGATCGCCGCTGCCGGTGGCGGGGACGTGGAGGATGGTGTTCTCGGGCACGTCGAGGTCGGAGGGGCGTCATTGTTCGACGGGTACGACGACGAAACCCGGCGTACGGCGAATCCGGAAGCTGCGAGGTGGTTCGACACCGGCGACACGGGCTTCCTGCTGGACGGCGAGCTCTACCTGTACGGGCGCACGAAGGACGTGATCATCCTGCGCGGCCGGAAGTATGCGCCGCAGCAGGTCGAGCAGGCACTGGACGGGCTGGAGGGAGCGCGCCGGGGATGCGCGGCGGCGATCGGGCTCCCGCTCGACGATACCGGCGAAGAACGCCTCGTCGTGCTACTGGAACGAGCCCGCGGTGCCTCGCCCTCCTCCGATGGCGAGCTCGCGGCGACGGCGCGCGCCCGGGTGACCGAGCGTACCGGCCTCGTTCCCGGCCGTGTCGAGGTGCTCGAGCCGGGAACCTTGCCGCGCACCTCGAGCGGAAAGATCCGGCGCGCGGAGGCGCGTTCCCGGTACCGGGCAGGGCGGCTCCGTGAGCCGGGGGGTTCGGGGATGCTGCGCCTGGCCATGGAGGTCGTACGCTCGCGCATCGCGCTCTCGCGCCTGCCGGCCGCGCCGTCGGTGACGTCGGATGCGCAGTCGCCCTCGGATGCATGACATCGTGCCGCGCTGCGGGCGGCGCCATAACTTGAAGTGTGCCCTGCGCATCCACCGATCGGGATGAGGCCCACTTGAACGAGACGAAGCCCGGGAGTCCCACGAACCCGGCGAATTCCTCCAGCGCCTCGAGCGACACGAACAACGAGGCGACCGACAAGGCGGAGTCCGGCGCCCCCTCCGCGGGCTGGGCGATCGGCGATCGTTTCTCGTGGGAGGAGATTCACCAGCGCCTCCTGGCGAGCGCGGCCGAAGAGATCGGCTCCGGCGTACGCGAGCTGTTCTTCAGCGGGGTGACGGCCGGCTTCGCGATCGTCCTCACCTTCATCGGTTTCGCGGTCGGAACGGCCCAGTTTCCCGACAACGACTTTCTCGCGGCGCTGCTCTACCCGGTCGGCTTCGTCTACATCATCCTCGGGCGCTACCAGCTGTATACCGAGAACACCCTGCCGCCCGTCAAGCTCGTCCTCATGCGCTTCGCCAGCCTGCCTCTGCTTCTGCGCCTGTGGGGAACGGTGCTGGTCGCGAACCTCACCGGGGCCGCGCTCGGCGCCCTCGTCCTCGCACGCACCCACGTGCTTTCGCCGGAGGCGATCGAGGCCGGTGCGGGCCTGGCGCTGCACGGGCTCGAAGGAGGGGCGTGGACGGCGTTCTTCAAGGCCCTGTTCGCGGGCTGGCTCGTGGCCGGCGTCGTCTGGCTCGGCTACGCGGCGCGCGATTCGGTCACACGCCTTCTGCTCGTCTACATCGTGTTCTACATGATCGCGGTGGCCGAGCTGTTCCACGTCGTCACAGCGGCGGCCGACGTGCTGTTCTTCGTCTTCCTCGGCGCTCCGGGCCCGGGCCTGGGGGCGCTCGCGGCGGGCTTCTGGTTCCCCGTACTGCTCGGCAACACGGTCGGCGGCGTGCTCGTGTTCACGCTTCTGGCGTATGCGCAGGCGGAATCCGGCCGCCTCGAGGAACTTCCCGTTCTGTCGCTCAGGGACTCGCTCCTCAGCCTGAAGGGCGGGCGCAAGTTCTCCGACTGACCGACGGAATCGCGACGGCGCCGAGGCACCCGGCGCCACTGTAAATCGATTTTCACATGGTCCCGCGGCGGCCTAGTTTGCAGCACACGACAGTTGGAGGTTTCCGCTGAGAGGTGCTTCATGAGATACAGGTTGCTCGGCCGCAGTGGCGTTCGCGTATCGGAGCTCGCGCTCGGGACGATGAGCTTCGGTACCGACTGGGAGTGGGGGGCCGACGAACGGGAAAGCCGCCGGATGTTCGATGCCTATGCGAACGCGGGCGGAAATTTTCTCGACACGGCCAACGTCTACACGCAGGGGACGAGCGAGCGCTACCTGGGTGACTTCATCGCCTCCGATCGTGACCACTGGGTGCTGGCGACCAAGTACACCCTGGCCCAGCTCGATCCGAAAGATCCCAACGCGTCCGGAAACCACCGCAAGAACATGCAGCAGGCTGTCGAGGCGAGTCTCGATCGGCTCGACACCGCCTACATCGACCTGCTCTGGGTGCATGCGTGGGACTACCTGACCCGCGTCGACGAAGTGATGCGCGGCCTGGACGACCTCGTGCGGTCGGGGGCGGTGCTCTACGTCGGGATCTCCGACACGCCGGCCTGGGTCGTCTCGCAGGCGAACACGATGGCCGATCTTCGCGGCTGGACGCCGTTCACCGCCCTCCAACTCCGCTACAGCCTGATCGACCGCACCGCCGAGCGCGACCTGCTGCCGATGGCGCGCGAGTTCGATCTCGCCGTCACGCCCTGGAGCGTGCTCGCCGCCGGGGTCCTCACCGGAAAGTACAATCGTGACGACCCACCCGAGACGGGGCGCGCGAAGGAGGGCGCCGCGACCGTGGAGCGGAACCTCGAGATCGCGGAGGTCGTGATCGAGGTGGCCGGCGAGATCGGCTGTTCGCCGGCCCAGGCGGCGATCGCGTGGGCCCGCCAGCAACGCGGCGTCATCATCCCGCTGATAGGTGCCAACGACGTGAAGCAGCTCGAGGACAACCTTGGTGCCGTCGACGTGACGCTCGATGACCATCAGTTGGAGCGGCTCGACGAGGTGAGCGCTACCGATCCCGGCTTCCCGCACAACATGATCGGTCCCGACGGCAGCGGACGCGCGTACCTGTACGGCGAGTATCTCGACAGGCTCGACATCCACCGCGGCGAACTGGCGGAGTAGATCGCGCAAGGGCGTAGGGGCGCGGGAGCGTAGAGACGTAAAGCTCTCCGCGGGCCCTTCCGGTCGATGCGTGGCGAAAAGCCCGGCAGCCGGAGACGCTCGCGTGCAGTAGCGACACTTCGTCTCGGCGTGCACGGCGATCCCGATCAACTCTTTTCCACTCCGCGTCCAGGTGCTCGTCGGGAATCTGATCGAAGAAGCTCGGGACGAGGCCCATGGTTTCTTCGATCTCGTTCTCCACTTCGTTCCGCGGGCGTGCATGTGCCACCGTGGTCCTCCTCGTTCGATGCAAAACTTCCAGCTCGATGCGAAGGGGACCGGAAAGGCCTCCGTTCAAGAAATATAGATCCACCGGAGCAGCGTTCCACCCTTTCGATGCCGGGTGAGCGTAGCCGACCCCGATGCCGTGTTCCGGGTATAGCAACGTGACTTCGATCGAAGACTCCAGCGGAGGGTCCAGCAGGTGAACGATCCGGATGAACAGGAACGGGAACGGCGCGCCGGTCCTCCCTCCGAAGATCGCGTGCGCCTCGAGCTCGTGCTGTTCGCCGACCTCATTCAGCAGCTCGAGGAGTCCGGCTCACTGCTGAAGGCTGTGCCGTTCCTCCTTTCCCGGCTCGGGGATATCCGGCGCGTGCTGTTCGACTACGAGGTACGCGGCACGGAACGGCTGCTACCGATCGAGGATCCGCACGAACGCGAGGCGCGCCGCATCGTTCGAGAGGTCGAGGAGAGGAAGCGCGAGATGCTGGAGGAGTGGGGCGAGGGCTGGACGCCCGATGAGAGCGACGATGGGGCCGACGACGGGGAACGTGGGAGCACTCGCTGACACCTGCCCCGGTATGCCCGCCTACTCCGTGTAGCCTCGCGCCTGGAGGCGGAACAACTCGGCGTACAGGCCGTCCGCCGCCACGAGTTCGGCGTGCGTGCCGCGCTCGCGCACGGTCCCGTCTTCCAGCACGAGGATGCGGTCGGCCATGCGCACGGTCGAGAAGCGGTGCGAGATCAGTACGGCCGTCTTGCCGACGGTGAGCTCCGCGAAACGCTCGAACACCTCGTACTCGGCCCGGGCGTCGAGCGAGGCCGTCGGCTCGTCGAGAATCAGGAGTTGCGCGTCGCGGACATAGGCCCGCCCGAGCGCCACCTTCTGCCACTCGCCGCCCGACAACTCGACCCCACCCTCGAACCTCCGCCCGAGCATCTGATCGTAGGCGTCCGGGAGCTCTTCGATCACCGGGCTCGCGAGGCTGCGCTCCGCGGCGGATTCGAGCCGCGGCCGATCGTCGCGCGCCTCGATCCGGCCGATCGCCAGGTTGTCGGCCGCCGTCATGTGGTAGCGCACGAAGTCCTGGAAGATCACGCCGATGTGCCGGCGCAGCTCTTCGGGGTCGAACTCGCGCAGGTCGGTGCCGTCGAGCGTGATCCGGCCCTCGGTCGGATCGTACAGGCGGGCGAGCAACTTGGTGATCGTCGTCTTGCCCGCGCCATTCTCCCCCACCAGCGCGAGCTTCTCACCGGCCCGCAACTCGAACGAGAGATCGCGCAACACCCACGGCTCCGTGCCCGGGTAACGGAAGCTCACGTTCTCGAACCGGAAGCCCTCGCGAATCGGATCGGGAACGGGGCGCGCGGCGCCGTCGGAATCCGCGGCGCCGCCTGGTCCGGCGCCCGCCGCCAGTATACCCGGGGCCGCGATTTCGGGCTCGATGTCGAAGAAATCGAACAGGTCCTTCAGATATAGCGCCCGCTCGGCGATCGTCGAGAAGCCCGTGAGCATCCCCTCGATCAGGCGGCGGAGCTGGCGGAACGACCCGGCCAGGAAGGTCAGGTCGCCAATCGAGAACACGCCGATCACGGTGCGCCAGATGATGATCGCGAACGCGGCGTAGTAGCCGATGCTGCCGACGGCGGCCAGCGCCGTCCCCCATGCGGCCCGGCGGGTGGCGAGCGACCGGTTCGCCTCGTACAGGGCGTCGGCGAGCTGTCGATAGCGCTCGCTGACGAACTCCGCCAGGCCGAAGATCTTCACTTCCTTCGCCGTCGCGTCACTCGCGCCGATGTAGCGGAGGTAGTCGAGCTCGCGGCGCTCCGGCGTCCACGAATACATCAGCGAGTAGCTCAGGCTGTTGAAGTGCGCCTCGCCCAGGAAGGCCGGGACGAGCGCGAACAGCAGCAGGAAGATCAGCCACGGCGCCATGATCACGAGGCCCGCGCCGAGCGTGACGATCGTGATCAGGTCCTGTGCCTGTCCGAGAATCTGGCTGAGTAGCGCGATTCGGCCCGTCGTCTGGCGGCGGGCGCGCTCGAGGCGGTCATAAAATTCTGCGTCCTCGAAATGACGCAGGTCGAGACGCGCGGCGTGGCGCATCAGCCGCACCGACGTCTCGTTGGTGAACAGGTCGCTGAGCAGGCTGTCGACCAGCGCGACCCCGCGTCCGAGCAAGTCGGAGAAGATCGCCAGGCCGAGCTCGATCGCGACCAGCGTCCACAGGTAGGTCAACTCGCCGCCGAACACGCCGGTGAGGCCCCCGCCCGCCCCGATCCCCACGCCGCCCGCCTGTGCGAGAAGCACGACCTCGTCGATGATCAGCTTGCCGACCCAGAGGAGCGCGACCGGGAGGCCGCCGCGCACGAGC
>DATHRZ010000039.1:0-2597 GCA_035464655.1 Gemmatimonadota bacterium | reverse complement strand
GGACTGGCTCCGCGCTCGCGTGCGCGCGGAGGGGACGAAGCAGAGTGTGCGGTTCGCCAACGAGGCGAAACGGTTCAACGACGTCGAACTCCCCGACGACCTGCGCCGGAAGATCGAGCTGATCAAGCTCGGCGTGAACCTCCCCGCGCCCGAGCGACCCGGCGCAGCGGACTCGCTCGCCGCGCTCGTGACCCGCATGTCGACGACCTACGCGACCGGCAAGATCGACCTCGATGGCGAGCTGGTGGCCCGCGACGAGCTCGAGGATCGAATGGGAACCGTGCGCGACCCCGACGAGCTGCGGGAGATGTGGGTGAAGTGGAGGGAGGTCCCGGTTGCCGAGAACGACGACGGGACGACGATGAAGCAGGACTACGCCGCGATGGTAGCGCTCGCCAACGAGGGGGCGCGGGAGCTGGGCTACGAAGACGTCGGGGCCATGTGGCGGGCGCGGTACGATCTCGCGCCCGACGCGTTCGTGGCGGAGACCGACCGACTGTGGGGGCAGGTCGCGCCGCTGTACGAGGCCCTCCACTGCCACGTGCGCGCCGAGCTGAACGACGAGTACGGCGACGAGATCGTGCCGCTCGACGAGCCGATCCGCGCCGACCTGCTCGGCAACATGTGGGCGCAGTCGTGGGGCAACATCTACCCGCTGGTGTCGCCTCCCGAATCGGATCCGGGCTTCGACCTGACGACCCGCCTGCAGGAGGAGGGTTATGACGCGGTCCGCATGGTCGAGACCGGCGAGGCGTTCTTCTCGTCGCTCGGCTTCGATCCGCTGCCCGAGGCCTTCTGGGAGCGCTCCCAGATCACCCGCCCCGAGGACCGGGAGGTGGTGTGCCACGCCTCCGCCTGGAACCTGGACGGAGAGGACGACGTCCGGATCAAGATGTGCACCCGGGTGAACGCCGACGACTTCCGCACCGTCCACCACGAGCTGGGGCACAACTACTACCAGCGCGCCTACAAGGATCTCTCCCCGATCTTCCGCACCGGCGCGAACAGCGGCTTCCACGAGGCGATCGGCGACATGATCGCGCTGTCCGTGACGCCGGACTACCTGCGGCGGATCGGCCTGCTGGAAGACGTCCCCGACCCGTCGAAGGACGTTGGGCTCCTCATGGACCGTGCCCTCGACGGCCTCGCATTCCTGCCCTTCGGCCTGCTGATGGACCGGTGGCGCTGGCAAGTGTTCTCGGGCGAGGTGGGGCCGGAAGACTACAACGACGCCTGGTGGGCGCTGCGCGAGGAATACCAGGGCGTCCGGCCGCCGGTCGCTCGCCCGTCGGAGTACTTCGACCCCGGCGCCAAGTACCACATCGCGAACAACGTCGAGTACACCCGCTACTTCGTCGGGCTCATCCTGCAGTTCCAGTTCCACCGGGCCGCTTGCGAGATGGCCGGATGGGAGGGACCCCTCCACCGGTGCTCGATCTACGGCTCCGAGGAGGTCGGTGAGCGGCTGAACGCGATGCTCGAGCTCGGCCGGTCGCGCCCGTGGCCCGAAGCCCTGGAGACGTTCACCGGGTCGAACGAGCTCGACGCCTCGGCCGTCGTGGAGTACTTCGCGCCCCTCACCGACTGGCTCGCAGAGCGGAACGAAGGACGGGAGTGCGGCTGGTAGGGACCCAACCGCCCTCCCGCGTCAGCGGCTGCGCCTCAGCTGCCCGCGCCGTCTCCGTCCCAGTTCGCCCGTCCCTTGAGCTCGACGAGGATCAGCTCGAGTCCCTCCTCGCCCATGTTCGTGGGCAGGTGCGCTTCGGCGTCCCAGCACTCGACGTGTCCGGTCTCGTACCCCTCGGTCTGCATCGTCTCGCCGTCAGGCATCTCCATCCGGGTCGGCTGATCGCTCAGGAAGATGGCGCAGTTGGCGGGATGCCGGTGCATGGTCGACGTCTCGCCGGCGTCGTACTGGATGCGGAGCAGGCGGGCGATGTCGTTCTCGTGCTCGACCGTGTAGTGCTCCGGGTCGGCGCTCACGGCGCCCGGATAGTCGGGCAGCGCGTCGGAGCCCGCCGTCGCCCCCGGCTTGAACTCGACCAGGACGGCCTGGACGGCCTCCGAGCCCGCGTTCGCGATCTGGTGGGCGCCCGCCTCGACGCAGGCCACCTCGCCCATCGCGAGGTCGAGTTCGACCGGCTCGCCCTCCGCGGGCGTCATGCGATAGGTGCCGTCGTTGAGCGCGATGGCGCAGTGAGCCGGGTGCGAGTGCATCGCCGACTCCTCGCCGGCTTCGTAGCTCACGCGCAGCAGGCGGACGGCGTCGTTCTCGTACGCGACCGAGTAGTGGTCCGGGGCCGCCGTCACGGCGTCCGCAACCTCCTGCATGCCGGCCTCATCGCCAGAATCCGCGGGCGCGCAGCCGAAGGTCAGGGTGGCGGCCGTGAGGGCGCCGACGGTCAGAGACAATAATCTTATGGATCTCATCTTGGGAGGCTCCGCGATCAGGGGGTGCCGGGTTACGGTACGGCTCGGCGGTGACAGGAACGAGGGCGACTAAGATGACCCGGCGGAGCGCCCTGGGCAAGCTTCGTCCCGCGCCTCAGGCCGCTGCGGGCTCCGGCTGGACGTCCTTCCAACCGACGGGCCGCCCC
>DATHRZ010000038.1:0-3058 GCA_035464655.1 Gemmatimonadota bacterium | reverse complement strand
GGAAGCGGCCCCGCACGGCGCTGGTGATCGTCTTGCTGTTCTGCTTCTCGACGCCGCGCATCATCATGCACAGGTGCGTCGCCTCGATAACCACGCCGACGCCTTCGGGCTCGAGGGCGTCCTGGATCGCGTCGGCGATCTGGTCGGTGAGGCGCTCCTGCACCTGCAGCCGGCGAGCGAACACCTCGACCACGCGCGCCACCTTGCTCAGCCCGAGCAGCCGGCCGTTGGCCAGATAGGCCACGTGCGCCTTGCCGAAGAACGGGAGCATGTGATGCTCGCACAGCGAGTAGAGCTCGATGTCGCGCACCATGATCATGTTGTCGTGCTCCTCGACGAACACGCCGTTGCCGATCGCCTCCTCGACCGTCGTGCCGTAGCCGCGCGTCAGCCAGTGCAGCGCCTTCTCGACGCGGCGCGGCGTGCCCGACAGCGGCCGTTTCGACGGATCGAGGCCGAGCCGTCGCAGTTGCTCGCGAACCAGATCTTCGAACGGGACGTCGCTAAGGTCGACTGCCCCGCTCCCGACCGTCGATTCCGTCGAGCTTTCCGGTTCCCTCCGTTGATCCTCCATCACGCGTCAATCTCCCCGGTATTCCACGGAATTGCGCTCCGTCTCCCATAGGCGGACGGATACGAGTCGGGCCGCCGGAATGCGGCCCTCGATTCGCCGCCAGATCGCCACCGCGAGGTTCTCGGTGGTCGGGACGATGCCCTCGAGCCATGGTACGTCGACGTTCAGGTTCGCGTGATCGACCTCCGACAGCACGGCATCGCCGAGCAGCTGCTTCAGGGCGCGCAGATCCATCACGTAGCCCACGTCAGGGTCGATCTCGCCCTCGACCGTGACCTCGAGGTCGTAGTTGTGTCCGTGCCCGTTGGGGTTGGAACACGCACCGTAGGTGGCGCGGTTCCGTTCCTCGTCCCAGGCCGGATTGTACAGCCGGTGTCCGGCGCAGAAGTGGACGCGCCGCGTTACCCGCGCAATCGGCATGGCCCGCTCCGTGATCTCGAAGTCGTCGTTTCACACTGACGGTCGGGTGCAAAAAAGTAGGGGCGACCCGTGAGGACCGCCCCTACGACAAACATGAGGGGGGTTTTTGAGACCGTTGTTAGACGGTTGCCCATCCTCCCGGTGTTTCGTCGTCCCCCGAAGGGGCGTGACGTCCGCCAGAAGATCAGAGGCTTGAAACCCAAGCGTTGGCTCAAAACGTGCCTCACATTCGCCACTCGAAACGTACAGGGTCTCGGACGTGCGAGCAACGAACGCGCTCCGTTGGACGGGCGGACCGCGGCACCTATCTTTCCAGGGATGAACAATCAGCTTTCGGTTCGCCTCGTCTGTCGCGTCAGTTCGGTGGCTGCCCTTCTCGCGCTCGCCGCGTGTTCGTCCACGCCCGAACCCGTCGCGGCCGGACCCGGCGCCGGCGACGACACCACGACGGTCGCCGAGACCGGGCCCGATGTCCTGCCCGAGCCGTCGATCGAACCCCGGCCCGACCCGGTTCCCAGCAGCGCCCTCCCGGAGCCCGGAATGGAGCGGCGCGACGCGGAGGATCGCGCCCAGGTCGACGTGCTCCACTACGACCTCGAGGTCGATCTGAGCCGGCTGGCCGACTCCCTGTTCGTCGCCCGGGCTGCCCTCGATCTGCGCGCCGCGCCCGAAAGCGAATGGGTCGACCTCGACTTCGTCGGGCTGCTTGTCGACTCGGTGCGGATCGCCGGCGCCCGCGTTCCGTTCGCCCAGGGCCCCGCCGTGCTGCGCGTGCAGCCCGACGGCGGCTTCGAAGGCGAGACCACCGTCGAGGTGTTCTACGGGGGCACGCCCCGCGACGGGCTGTTCATCGGTCCCGACCCGGCCGGCCACCCGACGGCGTTCGTCGACAACTGGCCGAACCGGGCGCGTTGGTGGTTCCCGTCCAACGACCATCCGCCCGACAAGGCGACCGTCGAGTTTCGCGTGCGGGCCCCCGACGGGTACTCTGTCGTCGCCAACGGCCGCCATCTCGGTACGGAAGACGACGTATGGCGCTGGCGCACCGACGTCGAGATTCCGGCCTACACGATGGTGATCGGTGTCGCGCCGTTCGAGCGGGTCGACCTCGGGCGGGCCGCGTGCGGGTCTGCGCCCCGGGCCGCAGACGGCGAATGCGTCACGGTCTCGATCTGGGCGCTGAGCGGCGGCGGAGAGTACGGCGAAGAGCGTTTCGCCCGCGCTCCCGACATGCTCGACTTCTACCAGGAGGGGTTCGGGCCCTACCCCTACGAGAAGCTCGCGCATGTCCAGTCGTCCACCCGGTTCGGCGGAATGGAGAACTCGAGCGCGATCTTCTACGCCATGGGGTCGTGGGCAGACCAGGAAATGGGCGAGGGCGTGATCGCGCACGAGACGGTTCACCAGTGGTTCGGCGATCACGTCACCCCCGAGGCCTGGTCGCACCTGTGGATGAGCGAGGGCTTCGCCACCTACTTCGCGGCCGTCTACTTCGGCGAGCGCGACGGCCCGGAAGCATTCCGCGCGGCCATGGAGAACGGCCGGCGTGCCGTTATCGGTTCCGACGCCTCGAACCGGCCGGTCGTCGACGAACGGGCCGACCTGTTCGGGCTGCTCAACTCGAACAGCTACCCGAAGGGCGCCTGGATCCTCCACATGCTGCGCGAGATGCTGGGCGACGAAGCGTTCTACGTGGCAATCCGGGCCTACTACGCCGATCACGGCGGCGGCTCGGCCGACACCGACGACGTGCGCCGCGCCATGGAGCTGGCCTCGGGCGGCGAGGATCTCGGCTGGTTCTTCGAGCAATGGGCGTACGCGCCGGGCTTTCCGCGACTCGAGGTGTCGACGCGCACCGTCGACGACGCCGTGCTCGTCACGATCGAGCAGGTGCAGTCCGCCGACTGGCCGACCTTTCGCCTTCCGCTCGAGATCGAGCTACGCGCCCCGGACGGCCGCGTGGAGCGGCGTGAGATCTGGATGGAGGGCCGAAGCGAGATGCTACGGCTCCCGTGGACAGCCGACGACTACGAGGTGCACGTCGACCCCGACGGAAAGCTGCTG
>DATHRZ010000037.1:0-5660 GCA_035464655.1 Gemmatimonadota bacterium | reverse complement strand
AAGCTCGAAAGTCACCGCGAGGCGCGCATCTGGAGCCGGATCTTCAGCCGGGCCGAGCAGCTCGGCGGCCTGCCCCTAGGTACGATCCGGGCGACCGTCCTGATCGAGACCCTGCCGGCAGCCTTCGAAATGGACGAGATTCTCTGGGAGCTGCGGCACCACTCGGCAGGGCTGAACTGCGGGCGCTGGGACTACATCTTCAGCTTCATCAAGACGCGGCGCGACGATCCGGCCGCCGTGCTGCCCGACCGATCCGCCGTCGACATGACGCAGCCGTGCATGCGGGCCTATACCCGGCTCGCCATTCAGACGGCACACCGCCGCGGCGCCCACGCGATGGGTGGGATGGCCGCACAGATCCCAATTCGCGACGACCCCGACGCCAACCGCGAGGCGCTCGAGCGCGTACGGGCCGACAAGTTGCGCGAGGCGCGCGACGGGCATGACGGCACGTGGGTCGCCCACCCGGCCCTGGTGCCCGTCGCCCGCGAGGCGTTCGGCGAGGTGTGCGACGGGCCGAATCAGCTCGACGTGATGCCGAAGGGGCCCGTGTCGGGCAGCGATCTGCTGCGGGTGCCGAAGGGCCCCCGCACCGAGGACGGGCTCCGGCTCAACGTGCGGGTAGGTATCCGCTACCTCGAGGCCTGGTTGACGGGCGCGGGCGCCGTGCCGCTCTACCACCTCATGGAGGACGCGGCGACGGCCGAGATCTCACGCACGCAGGTCTGGCAGTGGATCCGGCACGAGGCGTCGCTCGACGACGGCCGCGTCGTGACGCCGGAACTGGTCAGGCGCGTGATCGACGACGAGATGCGGCGCATGCCGGAGGAGACGGGTGTCGAACGCTTCGCGGACGGCCGGTTCGACGAAGCCCGCGCCCTGTTCGAGCGACTGTCCTGTGGCGAGCGGCTGGAGGAGTTCCTGACCATCCCGGCCTACACCCTGTTGGAACGGAGGGTACGATGATTTCACCGCGGCGGCCCGACGCGTTCGAGCTCGATGCCGAAGATCGCTGGCTCGACGTGCGGCGACCCTACGCCCCCGAAGACGTCGACCGGCTGCGCCCCACGGTCGTCGAAGCGCACACGCTTGCAGCGATCGGTGCGCGGCGCCTGTGGGATCTCCTGCGAACGCGCGACTACGTGCACGCGCTCGGCGCCCTCACCGGTGGCCAGGCGGTTCAGCAGGTGCGGGCCGGGCTCGAGGCCATATACGTGAGCGGCTGGCAGGTGGCGGCCGACGCGAACCTCTCGGGCAGCACCTATCCCGACCAGAGCCTGTATCCGGCCAACAGCGCGCCCCGGCTCGTGCGGCGGATCAACCGGGCGCTCGCCCGGGCCGATCAGATCGAGCGCTCCGAGAGCGGAGAGGCGTCTCGCTGGTGGCAGGTGCCGATCGTCGCGGACGCCGAAGCGGGCTTCGGTGGACCGCTCAACGCCTTCGAGTTGATGAAGGCGATGATCGAGGCCGGGGCCGCCGCCGTTCACTTCGAAGACCAGCTTTCGTCCGAGAAGAAGTGCGGGCACCTGGGCGGCAAGGTGCTGCTGCCGACCTCGCGGTTCATTCAGACGCTGGTCGCGGCCCGGCTGGCCGCCGACGTGCTCAACGTGCCCGCGATCATCATCGCGCGCACCGACGCCGACAGCGCCCGCCTGCTGATGTCCGACATCGACGAGACCGACCACCGGTTCATGACCGGCGAGCGGACTCCCGAGGGCTTCCACCGGATCTCGGGCGGCCTGTCGTGCGCCGTGGCGCGCGGACTTGCCTACGCGCCCTATGCCGACCTGATCTGGTGCGAAACATCGACGCCCGACCTCGACGAGGCCCGCGCGTTCGCGGAGGCGATCCACTCCGAGTATCCCGACAAGCTACTGGCCTACAACTGCTCCCCGTCGTTCAACTGGAAGCGGAACCTGGACGACGCGACGATCGCGAAGTTCCAACGCGAGCTCGGGGCGATGGGCTACAAATTCCAGTTCGTCACGCTGGCAGGCTTCCACGCGCTGAACCACGGCATGTACGAGCTCGCCCGGGCTTACGCGACCGACGGAATGGCCGCCTACACGCGACTGCAGGAGGCGGAGTTCGCCTCGGAGGCCGACGGCTACACGGCCACGCGGCACCAGCGTGAGGTCGGCACCGGCTATTTCGACGCCGTGAAGCAAGTGATCACGGGGGGCGCGTCGTCGACGCTTGCGCTCGAGGGCTCGACGGAGGCAGCGCAGTTCGAGGCGCCCTGAACTGGCTCTGCCCTTGCGCGGGTCGTTACCGTGAGGTGCTCACGGTACGTCTCGCACGGCAGAGGAGATCCGCATGCATTCGGCCGCATCCCGCGTCAGCGGCGCCGACGACGCCAGCTGGCCCGCGCTGAGCTACGCCGAGGGTCGCGACACGCTCGAGACCCTTCACCTGTGGGCACAGATCGTCGGGAAGGTGCGGCTCGCCCTGTCGCCGTGGGTCAACCATTCGTGGCACGCGACCCTGTATGTGACGGGTCGCGGTCTGACGACGTCGCCGATTCCGCACGGGTCGCGATCGTTCGAGATCGAGTTCGACTTCGTCGATCACGCGCTGCTCGTGAACACGATCGACGGGCATGCCTGGCAGATGCCGCTCGAGCCGCGCTCGGTGGCCACGTTCCACGCCGAGCTCATGGCGGGCCTCGGTGACCTCGGACTCCCGGTACGGATTCACGGCACGCCGAACGAGCTGCCCGATCCGATCCCGTTTGACGAGGACGAGACGCACGCCTCGTACGACGCCGACTACTCGAACCGCCTGTGGCAGGCCTTCGCGCAGTCGAGCCGCGTGTTCACCTGGTTCCGGGCCGGTTTCCAGGGCAAGGTCAGCCCGGTGCACCTGTTCTGGGGGGCGCTCGATTTGGCGGTGACGCGGTTCTCGGGCCGTGAGGCGCCGCTGCACCCCGGCGGGATTCCCAACCTGCCCGACCGTGTGACCCGCGAGGCCTACTCGCACGAGGTGTCGAGCGCCGGTTTCTGGGCGGGCAACGCGATGGTCCCCTACCCCGCCTACTACAGCTATGCGTATCCGACGCTCGACGGCTTCGCCGATGCCGTCACGGACGTGCCGGGTGCCGAGTGGAACGCCGAGCTCGGCGAGTACCTCCTGCCCTACGATGCCGTGCGCAGCGCTTCCGATCCGGACGACCTGCTCGCCCGCTTTCTCGAAGCGACCTACGTGGCGGCAGCCCGGCTGGGCGGGTGGGACCGCGCCGCGCTCGAGCGCAGCCGCACCGCGCCGACGGATGAGGAATGGGCAGACTCGGCGTCCGAAGGCGTGGCCACGTGAACGACGGAACGCCCCGCGATCCCCACGGCGATCAGCCCGTCCGGTTTGAAGGGACGCCCCTCGACGAGGCCGGCCGCGCGATCGTGCTCATGCACGGCCGGGGGGCGGCGGCGGCGGACATCCTGTCGCTCGGGCGGGCGCTGACCGCCGGATGGTCCGACGTCGCGCTGCTCGCTCCGCAGGCCGCCGGCCACACCTGGTACCCCGAGTCGTTCATGGCTCCGGTGCAGCGGAACGAGCCGTGGCTGAGCTCCGCGCTCGAGCTTCTCGGGCGGATTCTCGATGAGGTGAGCGACGCCGGGGTCCCGCGGGACCGAACGATCGTCGCCGGCTTCTCGCAGGGGGCGTGCCTGGCGTCGGAGTACGTGGCCCGACACCCCACGCGCTACGGTGCCCTCCTGGCGTTCACGGGCGGGCTCATCGGGCCCCCGCTGACCGATTTCCCGCATGAAGGCGACCTCGAGGAAACGCCGGTCTATCTGAGCGCGGGCGACACCGACCCGCACATCCCGTGGCGCCGCGTGGAGGCGACGCGAGCCGTACTCGAGCGGATGCGGGGTCGCGTGACGATGCGGCGCTGGCCCGGCCGGCCCCACACCATCCTGCCGGAGGAGATCGAGGAGTCGCGGGAACTGATCGCGGCGGCGCTGTTCTGAGGCGTCCGCTTCCTACGGCTCTCCGGCGGCCGTGGCCGAGCGCTTGCGCCGCCAGGCATCGAGGCTGAACGGTCCGGCGCCCCACACCGCGAAGAACAGCCACAGGAGGCTGAACACCATAACGAGCTCACCGCCGTTCTCCCACCAGAAGATCTCATCGTTCCGGCCCGCGTGCTTCCAGAAGTACGCGACGGCCATCTCGCCCGAGGCGATGAACGCAGCGGGCCGTGTGAACAGCCCGAGCACGATCAGGGCGCCCCCGACCAGCTCGATCATCCCGGCGGCGCCGTACTCGGTCATCAGCTCCGCCGTACCGGCCTCGCCGAACCCGCCGAACCAGCCGAGCATCTTCTGGGCACCGTGAGAGAAGTAGGCCAGGCCCGCGGCGATGCGAAGCGCCGTCCATACGCCGCCCTGAAGCCCGCGGGTCTCGATCGATCCGTCGTGAACGTCGTCCACGCCTCGTTCCTCGTTCCCGGATTCCCCCCTCGCGCACGTCGGCGCGACATCTCGTACGGCGAGCCAATATGCGGGGGTGGGGCTTGAGTGTGAAACGCCCGGCAGAGCTCAGCGGGACGGCACCACCAGCACCGGCACGCGGGCTTTGCGGATCACGCCGGCCGACACGCTGCCGACGACGAGATCGAAGAGCGCGCCGCGTCCGTGCGAGCCCACGACGATCGCGTGGGCTGCGACCTTCTCGGCCTGATCGAGGATCGCCGACACAGTGGGGCCCTGCACCAGCAGCCCCGTCGCGTCGAAGCCGGCGTCGCGAAGGCGGTTCGCAAGAGCCTGGACCTGCCGGTGTTCCTGCCGGAACTCGGCGGCGATCTGGTCACGCACGGTGTCGGGGCCGCCCTCGAAACCCACGAAGTCTGGATCGGGCTCGGCCACGTGAAGCACGTGGATTTCACGCCCGGGCGCGGCGAGCCGCTCCACGGCGGCGACCTGCCGTTCGGTGACGGCGGAGAAATCGACGGCGACGAGCAGGCTCATGGTTCGAGCTCCGGTCGGGTGATGCCGCGTTCGGCGAGGCGCTCCCTGAGAACGCGCACGAGGGACCGCGTGAGCCGGTCCTTGTCGCGCGCGCTCACGTGCGACCACTCCGGCGTCGGGACGTCCGCCAGCTCGGCGTAGTCCTCGAAGTGCACGCCGACCGCGTCGGCCGCGGCGAGCACGTTCTCCCACACCTGTTCGCGTGGCGTCATGCGGGCCTCAGCCTCGCGAAAGTAGCCCGACGACGGCAGCCGCACGAACACCACCTCCCCGCCCCGCTCGCGAATGCGCCCGACGTCCGTCGCGATCCGCTCGAGCAACCCTTCGAACTGCTCGCGCGCCACGTCCTCGGGAGGCGGAGGGGGGATGCTCTCGATGATCGCGCGCCACGTGGAGGACGTCGAACTGCATGCGCGAGGAACCGATCAGCACCGTCGCGCCGGGGGCCGCACCACTACCCTCCCGCCTTCAGCCCAGCCGGACCTCCGACCAGTCGTCGTCCGGCGCGGCGAAGTAGAGGGTCTTCTGCCGGCCCGTTCCCGTATGAAGGACTCGCACGATGTTGCGCTGGTCGTCGAACCGTTCGTACAGGATCGCCGCGCGGATCCCGAGTGTCTCGAATCCGGCCGGGGCCGCATACCGGAGCTCGACCCACCAGATCCGCTCGTCGCCCGCTCCCGTCGTGAGGTCCTCGCC
>DATHRZ010000036.1:0-23174 GCA_035464655.1 Gemmatimonadota bacterium | reverse complement strand
AGCCCGCGCACGACGTCGAAGCGCACGAGGTCGTACACGACCGACACCCCGCCGCCGACCGCGGGGCGCAGGCCACCGGTATCCGGGGTCCACCATTCGAGGGCCTCTCCCGATGTGGCGTGCCGCAGCCCGACGACTTCGTCGCCGATGTTGCTCCAGCCGAGAGCGCCGAGGGCGCGCAGACGAAGCCACGGATAGGCGACGTTGCGCGACAGGGCCAGGTTGAGAAACGCCACCTGTTCGCCCGTGAACCGTCGGGATTCGTATCCGGGCACGGTGCCGCGACCGCCGATCCGCAGCGTGCGCTGCACGGGCTCGTTGCCCGTCACGAGGCCGAAGCCGGCGCGACCCTCCCACGCCCACGCCGCATCGTGTTCCGCCGGAAGCGCCGTCAGTTCGAGCACCCATCGCGTGTAGTCGAACGTGCCGAAAGTGGCGAGATCGATGTCGACGTCCGCGTAAAGCTCCGACCCCGCCAGCGGGCCGATCTGGCGGTCCCAGCCCACCTCGATCCGGGTGTCCCGGCCCGGCTGAATCGGCATCACGGGGCGGGCTTCGGCGTCACCGAGTGGGTCGAGATACAGTTCGGCCGACTCGTGTTCTTCCGTGGCGACCGCCAGGGAAGCCGCCCCGCCCCCGACGGGCACCGAGACCCAGGCTCGTCCGCCCGTCGCATAGTAGGGGTCGACGTAGTCCTCGCCGCGCAGCAGCGCGCCGCCCGTCGACACGATGCCGGCGGCGGCCGTCCACGGACCGATGTCGGACAGCTGATCGAGCCAGCCCTGTGCTCCGAAGCGCACATTTCCGTAGGTGGCCGCGATCCCGCCCGAGAGCTCGGCCTGGTCGGCGCCGAACGCGTATCCGCCGTGCACGGTGGCCGCCCAGTGGCCGTCGACGTCGTACCGCGCCCCGAGTCCCGCGAACACGCCCTCCGCCCTGCGCACCCTGACGAGCGACGACGCGCTCGGCACGTGCAGGCGCAGGCGCGACGCGCCGCCCAGGTAGCGTCCGCGCACGACGCGCACGGCCTCGGTGCGGATGCCGTCGAACAGGGCGGAATCGGCCCTCATGAGCTCGGAGGCCCCCTCGGGGTCCCAGATACGCCAGCCGACGTAGTGTTTCAGGTCATGCTCGGGGGCGGCCCGCACCCGATGGCCGACGGGAATCCACGTGTCTGCGGACGGTGAAAGGTCCCAGCTCAGCACCCTGAAGCTCGAGCGGATGGTGCCGCCGAACGGCATCTCGAGGAATCGAAGCTGCCGCCTCACCTCGGTGCGCTGCTCGGACGGCAGCCAGACGCGGTTGCTGATCAGGGCGTTCTGCAGGTCGACGCTGACCGAGCGTACCGTGGGATCGACATAGGACGAAGGGGTGAACGTGACGGCGAGCCGTACGACCGCGAACGACTCGCGTTCGAGGTCGATCGTCCCCACGACACCCGAGCTGTCGGCGTGAATCGGCCGAACCTCGAGACGGTAGAGTTCGGTGAGTCGATCGTTGACCCGGATGCTGAGCGAATCGGCCAGTCGGTACTCGTAGAACGACAGCGCGCCCGGCGCCACCGGATTGAGCACGTCGCGCACCTCGTCGCCGTCCCCGATGTGGATCCGATCGCCGAAATTCTCGACCACGAGGCTGAGGTGATCGATGTGGTAGCGGACGGAGGTCGGCATCCAGCTCACGTGCCGCCGCCCGACGATCGTCTGCAACGACCCGACGCCGCGCCGCCAGTCGAGGTCGAGGGCGACCCGGTCGGTACGCACGATCTGATCCCGAAGCTGGTCGCCGTACTCCGCCACGTAGTGGACCTCGCCCTCGGCGTAGGCGCTGAATCGCTCGAGATCGTTGTCGCGCCCGAGGCGGCGCGCGTCGATCGCCTCGCGCACGACCTCGAGCGTGCGGGCGTCGTTCCACTCTCCGGCCCCCCCGGACTGGGCGGCCACCGCGGACGGTGACGCCAGGCCGAGAAGGGCGATCGGGACGAGGAGGAAGCGGCCGCACAGGCGGGCGGAGATGGGCTCAATCACGTCTCGGAGTACCGCCGAGAGGTCGCGGGGTTTCGATTCGACCGGGTTGGCGGCGCCCCCTCTAAGCGTACATGTGTACAACTAGAAGGCGCGCGGCGGACATATGCACCTTCCCGCCGGACGTCACTCCGCGCCGAACAAATCCTCCTGGCCGGGTCCCGGGGCGGAACCGGCGGCGGCCCCCGCGGTGCGCAGAGCGCGCAGCCGGCGGATCCACGCGTCGAGGTCGAGGCCTCCCTCGCGCTCCACCATGCGACGCAGCACCGGGGGCAGCGTTTCCATCTCCTCCAGCAGCTCTTCGAGGGCCTCCGACAGCCGGGCGATCCGGGCCGCCTCGTCGGGCATGTGGGCCATATCGCCGAGAATCGTCTGCTCCGACCGGGAGGCGACGACCGGTTCCTCGCGCGTCGCCACGTAGACTTCGGTACGCCGTCCCGGCCCACGTCCGTTCTCGATCGGCAGCAGGCCGACGATGTGGTCCGAACGCCAGTACTTCCCGTAGCCCAGAAATATCATGCGAGCCGGCCGGATATCCACGCCTGTTCTCCTGCGCCGAAATGAACGAGATGCCCGCCGGAATACTGCCCGGGACGCCGAGGCCGGGCAAGCGGACGCGCCGGGGGCGAGAGAGCGCGGCACGTGCCCACGGGCTGGACACGGCGGCGAGACTACCGCAGCGTGCCCCGCATGAACCATCCCGACCCCGGTCGAGCGAATGCGCGAGGAGACGCGCGCGAGGGAGGGCGGACCGTCCGGGATCCGGTGTGGCAGAACATCCGGCTCGACGCGGCGGCCGCCGCGATCGTCGATACGCCCGAGTTCCAGCGCCTGCGCCGGGTCAAGCAGCTCGGCTTTGCGCACCTCGTGTATCCCGGGGCGATTCACACGCGCTTCCTGCACGCGCTCGGCGTCCACCACCTGACGAGCCGGGCGATCGACGCGCTCGAGGGACGCGGCGCCCTCGCGGCGCTCGATGACGATCAGCGTGCCGGCGTGCCGATCGTGCGCCTCGCCGCGCTGCTCCACGACATCGGGCACTACCCGTTCTCGCACGCCATGGAGGAGCTCGAAGCCGCCGCGATCCCGGGGCATCACGAGGAAATGGCCGATCGATTCATGGCGGCCCCCGGGATTCGGAGCGTGCTCGCCGGCGTGGCGCCCGACGCCGCCGCGCGCATCGGAGCGCTGATCCGCGGAACGTCTGATCATCCGCTGCAGGGGCTCGTCTCGGGCTCGCTCGACCTCGACAAGATCGACTACCTGCGGCGCGACTCGTTGTTCTGCGGGGTTCCGTACGGCGCCGTCGACGTCGAGCGACTGCTCGAGTCGCTCACGCTGGCGCGCGAGACCGACGGCGGCCCGCTCGAAGTCGCCGTGACCGAGAAAGGGATCAGCGCGCTGGAGTCCCTCCTGTTTGCCAAGTACCAGATGTTCCGCAACGTCTACTGGCACCATGCGGTGCGGGCCGCCACCGTCGCGTTCCGCCGCCTGGTCGAGGGAGCGCTCGAGGCCGGGCTGCTCGCGCGTGAAGAGCTCGCCGGGCCGACCGACGAAGAGTTGCTGGCGCGGCTCGCCGGCCGTATGGAGGACGATCCGGCGACGGGTCGCGGAGACGAGGGCTCGGGGCCGTCGCTCGTGGTACTCCGCACTCTGCTCGAGGGGTTGAGCAACCGCCGTCTGCCGAAGCGGGCGCTCGAGCTGTACGGCGACGAGCTCCCGACCGATCTGGCCGGCTGGATTCCCGGGCGGCGCGAGCTCGTGCGCCGGGTGGAAGACCGCCTGGCAGCCGAGCTCGGACGCCGGCCCGGCGAGGTGCTGCTCGACTATCCGTCGAATCCTCGCATGCTCGACCTGCGGCTCCTGCTCGTGCGGCGCCGCGGCGAGGTGCAACGCCTCACGTCGTCGGGCGAGGAGGGTCTGATCGACCTGCCACGCATCGGCCGCGCCCTGCACCACACGACGCGGGTGTTGCGGGTGTTTACGCTCGGCCGGGCCGAGCCGATCGTCGATCCGGGCCGGTTGCTCGAGCTGTTTCGGATGAACGAGTCCGAGGCGGACCGACGACTCGCGGAAGAAAGGCCGCTGGTCGGCGGCTGATCCTCAATCCGGGTCGAGTGCCCCCGTCACCCGCACCAGCAGCACCGTGACGTTGTCGACGCCACCGGCCCGGTTGGCCGCCGCGACCAGCCGGTCGGCCGTCGCCTCGAGCGAAGCGCCGTCGTGAAGGATCGTGGCGATGTCGTCCTCGCGCACCATGTCGGTCAGGCCGTCCGTGGCGAGCAGGAACAGGTCGCCCTCCCGCAATTCACCGGGATAGAGGTCGGGGGTCGGGTTCGGGTCGGTGCCCAGCGCGCGCGTGATGATGTTCGATTGAGGATGGCCTGCCGCCTTTTCGGGCGAGAGCAACCCGCGGTCGACCTGCTCTTGCACCCACGAGTGGTCGCGCGTGACGCGCTGAAAGTCGCCGTTGCGGCTCAGGTAGGCCCGGCTGTCGCCGATGTGCGCGATCAGGTACGTGCCGTCGCGACGCAGCCGCAGGACCGTGGCCGTGGTTCCCATTCCCGAACGCGACGGATCCTGCTCGACCTGGCGCGAGATCTCGTGGCCGGCCTCCAGAAATGCGTCGACCATCTGCTCCGATAGCGCTTCGAGGGAGCCGCACTCGCGGCAGGACGAATCACCGATCGTCCGGGAGGCGATCGCGCTCGCGACTTCGCCCGCCGCGTGCCCCCCCATCCCGTCGGCCACGACGAACACGCCAGATTCCGGGCTCGTGAACACTGAGTCTTCGTTGCTGTCGCGCACTCGTCCGACATCGCTGCGGGTCGCGCTCGTCCAGCGGTAGTCGGTCATGCGCTACCCACCGGTCACCGGGGTCGGAGGCCCCGGGCCGAGCTGTGAAACGGCCGGGCAGCCGGCCGGCTCCACCCAGTCGATCTCGCGGTCCTCGCCCTCGCGGTCGACGCTGGCGGCGAGGCGAGGCACCGATCCGTCGTGCCGCAAAGCGAAGTCGACGCGGCCGGCGGGCCCTCCCATCGCGCCGAAGTAGACAAACGCCTCGCGTCCGTCGGCCCCGTCGTAGCGGCGCACCTCCCACCACTCCGGCACGTACTGCCTCCCGTCGAATCGGGCGAGGAAATACAACGAACTGGCGGAGTTGCGGGGCGGTTGGGGGCCGAGGTCGTCGTTCACCAGGTACGTGGCCGCCATCGCCGGCCGCTCGTCACCCGGCCAGGGGACGGCGCGCATCGCGACTCGCTGCGCCAGCTGCGGTCGGCTCTCCCCCCCGCGGCTGAGCAGGTTCTCGGCGAGGACGGGTCCGAACGTTCGCATCCGCGTGTCGGTGTCGGTCGGGTCGTAGTCGACCGGTGCGCCGAACGCGCCCTCGCCCGTCCAGGCGAAGGCGTATTCTGGCTCGTCGGCACCGGGCAGCAGCAGCACCCGCCCGGTTGCGACAGGCAGGCATCCCGCGGGGGAAGGGTCCGCCCCTCCGCCGATGATCAGGGTTCCGATGCGGTCCCCTCCCGCGTGCAGCGGGAGTTCGGTGCCGGGCGCATAGAATGCCGAATCGAATCGGGTGCGATAGGCGTCGTCGACGCGTTCGGGAACGCCGAGCTCGACGGGCACCCCGTCGACCATGCGGGCGATCGGCCGCGCCCGCGCCGCGCCGTCGGTCGCGTCACCGTCCGCTGCATCGCCGCCGAGGCGCACGAGATACAGCAGGTCGCCCCCCGGCAGCGGCTCGACGAGTTCATCGTCCGGGGTCGTCGATTCCGCCGGGTCGGGCGCCGGCGCGGGGTTCACGAACGCGAACGACGCACCGCCCCACTCGACATCGCAGGCCGCCAGCGGGAGCGACACAGACAGAACGAGGGCGATCGCCCATCGTGAACTGGAAGCTGCGTGACCGTAGATTCCCATGTCTCCCGAGAAAGGGACGCGCCGCCGCGAGCGCGAAAGCTAGACGCCCGCGCGGCGGCGTACAATATGGACGCCCGACGACCGGAGGCCCGATGGATCGAACCCGCTTCTATCATCACCCGTCGTGTAGCCTGCATGACACGGGTTGGGGCCATCCCGAGCACCAGGGTCGCCTGCGGGCCGTGGCGTCGGCCGTGGCGGCGGCGCTGCCGGAGCTGCATCCGCACGTGCGGCCCTGCGAGGGCGCGCCGCTCGATCCCGCCCTCGCCCGACTCGTACACACCGACCGCCACGTGAGGTTCGTTCAAGATGGAGTGAAGCGCGCGGGCGACGCCGGTTCTCCCCTGCGCCTCGAGGCCGACACCGTGGTGTCGGACCGATCGTGGGACGCGACCCTCGCCGCCGCCGGCTGCGTCGTCGACGCCGTGCGTGCCGTGTGCCACGGCGACGCGCGCACAGCGCTCGCCGCTGTGCGACCGCCGGGCCACCATGCGGAATCAGACCGGCCGATGGGCTTCTGCCTGCTGAACAACGTCGCGATCGCGGCGAGAGTCGCCCTCGAAGAGGGCCTGGCGAGTCGCGTGCTCATCGTCGACTGGGACGTGCACCACGGCAACGGCACGCAGGAGATATTCTACCGCGATCCCGACGTGTACTACCTGTCGTTGCACCAGGATCCGCACTATCCGGGGACCGGGGCGGCCGACGAGCGCGGCGCGGGACCCGGAGACGGCACGACCCGCAACCTTCCGATGGCGCCGGGCCTCGATCCCGAGGCGTACGTCGAGGCGCTGGAAGCCGCGACCGAGGAAGCGGCCTCGTTCGCCCCCGACCTCCTGATCTTCTCGGCGGGCTTCGACGCGGCTGCTAGCGACCCGCTCGGTGGATTCACACTCGAGACTCGGCACTTCGAGCGCTTGACCCGCCGGCTGATCGACCTGACGACGTCGAGCACCGGGGGGCGCACCGTCTCGGCGCTGGAGGGGGGCTACGACACGGCGGCCCTCGGCCGGAACGTTGTCGGTCATCTGCGGGCTCTTGCCGGCATCGCCGCCGAGGCGGAGGTGCAATGAAGCGGCGCTCGCCCTCGGGCGCTCGGCGCTTCGTGCGCCGCGGCGCGGTCGTCATCCTGGGACTGCTGCTCCATCTGGCCGTGGATCCGGAGTCCGTGCGCGCCCAGACCGTGCTGGGGACGGCCGTCGATGCTGCGGACGGCCGTCCGATTCGCGGCGCGTTCGTCCTGCTCGAGAGCGAGCACGGGGAGGAGCGGGCTCGCGGACTCACCACGGCCGACGGGCGCTTCCGGCTGGCGACGGCTCGTCCCGGCACATACCGCTTGCGGCTCGAACGAATCGGGTTCGAAGATCTCGTATCGGAGCCTTTCCGGCTCGGGGCCCGCGAGAGGATCAGCCGTCGCCTGGAAGTGAACGTGCGTCCGATCGAGCTGTCGGCCGTCGAGGTGGCCGGCGGCGAGCCGAGGTGCGGAACCCCGGCCGACGAAGCTCTCGAGCTCGGCCGCGTGTGGGACGAGGCTCGCAAGGCGCTCAAAGGCGCGGCGTGGACCGACAGGCAGTCGTACTATCGGTTCGACGTTCTCCTGTTTCGCCAGGAGCTCGACCCCGGCGGCACGCCCGTGACCGAGCCGGAGTACGAGTCGATTCGCGTGTATGGGAGGCACCCGTTCGTCTCGGCACCCCCGAATGACCTCGCCTTCGGTGGTTGGGTGCGGCGCCAGGGGGATGGGCTGAAGTTCTACGCGCCCGACGCCGAGGTGATGCTGTCGGAGTCGTTCCTCGGGCTGCACTGCTTCCGGCTCGTGCGATCGGAGTCGGCTCCGCGCCGCCTTCTCGGCATCGAGTTCGAGCCGGTGCCCGGCCGGCGAGTCGGACGGGCGCTTCCCGACATTCACGGGGTGCTGTGGCTCGATCCCGAGACCGCCGAGCTTCGGGCGCTCGAGTTCGGCTATGCCAACCTCGAGCTTCCGGTGCCCACCGATCCGCTCGGTGGCCGGGTTGAGTTCGATCACCTGCCCGACGGGAGCTGGATCGTCCGCTCGTGGGAGATCCGCACGCCGCTCGCGCAGATTCGGGAGCTGCAGGAGGGCGGCCGCCGGGAGCAACGCGTCCGGCTCTCCGGCCTCCAGGTCGAAGGTCGGCAGGTGCTGGCCGTGTGGCGCACCGGCGATGTGCAGGCGGATCCCGGCGCCGAGGTTCCGGCCGACCTGCCACCCGTCGTCGCGCCGCCCGACGAATTGATCCGGCGGTATCCGGCGCCGGGGGGTCCGACGCGCTCGGAGTGATGGCGAGACAGGCTCCCTACAGCAGCGACTCCGGGTCCCGGTCGATCTCCAGCCGGTTCGATCCGACGACCGGGTCTTTCTCGGCCGTGTAGCGCAACAGACGTCCGAGGTCGCCCGCATTGCCCGACTTCAGCAGCAAGTGCCAGCGCCAGCGGCCGCGCAGGCGGTCGATCGGGCACGGGGCGGGGCCGAGCACGGTGATGCTGTCGCCGAGGCCCGTCGCTTCGAGCCCGGCCAGCAGCCACTCCGCCAGCCCGCCCGCCGCGTCGGCCACCGACGTCTCGTCCTCGCCGGACACGACGAGGTTCGCGAGCCGCACGTGCGGTGGATAACCCGGCCCGGCGCGGTCCTCGATCTCCTGCTTCGCGAACCCGACGAAGTCGTGCGTCAGCGTGCAGCGCAGGGCCGGATGATCGGGTCGCAGGGTCTGGACGAGCACCTCGCCGGGCTCGGCGCCGCGTCCGGCGCGGCCCGCCACCTGGGCGAGGAGCTGAAAGGTGCGCTCGGCCGCCCGGAAGTCGGGCAAATTGAGGCCGACGTCGGCGTCGATCACGCCGACCAGCGTGACGCCCGGCAGGTCGAGGCCCTTGGCGATCATCTGGGTGCCGAGCAGGATGTCGACGTCGCGGTCGCGCACCCGGCGCAGGATTTTCTCGTGCGCCCACTTGCCGCCGGTCGTGTCGACGTCCATCCGGGCGATGCGGGCGGCGGGAAAGGTCTCGCCCAGGACGCGTTCGACTTGCTCGGTGCCCACGCCGCCGAACGCGAGTTCGGGCTCGCGGCACGACGGACACTTCTCGGGCGCCGCCTCCTCCCAGCCGCAGTGGTGGCACACGAGCCGGGCGCGTCGCCGGTGCCACGTGAGCGACACGTTGCAGGCCGGGCAGGTCGCGATCCAGCCGCATGCGCGGCATTGCTGTACGGTTGAGTAGCCGCGGCGGTTGAGCAGCAGCAGCGCCTGCCGGTTCTCGCGCAGCCGCCGATCGACGGCGGCGTGGAGTTCGTCGGACAGGATGCGGGAGGCCGCGTCGTCGGCGCCGTCGCCGCTCGTGGCAGCCTTCCTCGACGAAGCTTCGCGCGGCGTACGTCGGTCGATCAGCCGAACTTCGGGCAGCGGATGCGCCGTAGCCCGGCGCTCGAGCTCGAACAGGCGATACCGGCCATGGCGGGCGTTGTCCCACGTCTCGAGCGATGGCGTGGCGGAACCGAGGACGAGCAGGGCGCCTTCGCGGCGTGCTCGCATGGCCGCCACGGCCCGGGCGTGGTATCGCGGCGTCTCGCTCTGCTTGTAGCTCCCGTCGTGCTCCTCGTCGATCACGATCACGCCGAGATTCGCCAGCGGCGCGAACACGGCGGAGCGAGTACCGATTGCCACGCGCTTGCGCCCGGCGCGCAGGGCGCGCCAGGCGTCGTGCCGCTCGCCCATCGACAGGCCCGAGTGCAGCACGGCGATCCCGTCGCCGAACACGGCCCGGAAGCGCGCGACCGTCTGCGGGGTGAGGCCGATCTCCGGCACGAGGATCAGCGCCGACCTGTCCGCCGCGAGCGCCGTCTCGATGACGTGCGTGTAGACGACGGTCTTGCCCGAACCCGTCACACCGCGGATCAGCGCGGCGCCGGGCTCCGCGGCGGCCAGTCGTCCGCGCAGCGCCTCGACGATCGCGACCTGGTCGGGATTGAGCGAAGCCGGCGGCGGTTCGAGCGGCGCGTCCGTCTCGAACGGATCGCGCTCCACGGTCTCCTCGACGATCTCGGCCAGGCCGCGCTCCACGAGGCCACGCACGAGGCTGCGGCCGAAGCCGAGCTGCTGCTCGAGGTGCGCGACCACCACGGTGCCGCCCATCGATTCGATCGTCTCGAACGCCTCGCGCTGTCGGCCGGCGCGGCCGAACGCTTCTTCGCGCTCCAGCAGGGTCGGCAGCTCGGCCGTGAGCCGGACGACCTGCTGCGTCCGGGGCGGCGCGCCGCTCGGATGGCGGGAAGTCAGCATCCCCGGGGGCAGCGCGGCGCGATAGACGAAGCCGATCGGGGCGACGTAGTACTCGGCGACCCAGCGGCAAAGGTCGAGAAGTGCTTCGTCGAGAAGGGGCTCGTCGTCGAGCACGGCGATCACGGGCTTGATTCGAGCCGGCGCCGCCTCGGCATCGCCGGAATCGCGCACCTCGTGCACGAGACCGATCTCCTTGCGCGGCCCGAACGGAACCCGCACGCGAACGCCCGGCAGAACGCGATTTGCGAGCTCGTAGGGCACGGAATAGGCGAAGTCCTGCATCACGGGCCGGGGGAGGGCGACGCGACAGGTGCGACGGCTCACGGTCGGGCCCTCCTTGACTCCGGGTTCGGGGGAATCCACACTATCGCGACCAACTGAGGAGGTCGCGCACAACATGGGATGTCTCGCACTCAATGCTTCGTTCGAGCCGCTCACGATCCTGCCGGTACGGCGGGCGCTGCGGCTGATCATCGACGGGAAGGCCGAAGCCCTCGAGGTCGACGAGTCGCGCCCGTATCGTTCCGAGCGCGAGACTTTCCCCGCCCCCGTCGTCATTCGGCTCGTGCGGTTCATCCATGTTCCGCGACGGTTCCGGCGCCAGGTGACGAACACTTTCCTGTTCGCCCGCGACGGGTACAGTTGCCAGTACTGCGGCCGGCACCGCCGCGAGCTCGGCTACCGCGAGTCGCTGACCCGCGACCACGTCGTTCCGATATCCCGCGGCGGCGACAACGACTGGCTGAACGTCGTGACCGCCTGCAGCCGCTGCAATCTGCGGAAGGGCAACCGGACACCCGACGAAGCGCGGATGCGGTTGTGCAGCGAACCGGCGGAGCCCACGGGTGTCGAGCTGATCTGGGCCGTGCGGCGGGTGACCCCGATCCAGGCACGCTACATAAAGATGTTCTACGGCGAATCGGCGCTGCGCGCGCTCTCGGAACCCATCGGACATGGGGATCGGTAGCCTCGGCTTCGGGGAGATGGCGATCATCTTCGTCATCGCGCTGATCGTGTTCGGGCCGCGAAAGATGCCGGAGCTCGGGCGTTCCCTCGGCACGGCCATGCGGGAGTTCCGGCGCAGCCTGAACCAGATCCAGCGGGAGCTCGAGGAGGCGGACCCCGTCAGGACGGTGCGCGACGAGGTGCGCACGGTTCGCGACGAAACCCGCTCGATCCTCGATCCCGAGCGTCCGGAGCCGCCCACCTCGTCGACGCCGGAAACGCCCCGCACGCCCGATGTGTCCCCTACGGAGCCGGACAGCGAATCCGGCTGATCGTGGCGGGCCGGCCGCCGCGTCCCTCGCTCACGAGCACCAGCGTCTCGGTGGCACGGTCCCAGGCCACGCCCTCGCCCTGCGCTTCCAGGGCGCTGAGCAGCGACGACGCGGCGGGAGACGCGAGCGTGTCGAAATCGGCGGCTCCCGGCCAGGCGAACTCGTACAGCGTCGTGTAGCTGCGGACGACGAGCCGCGAGGCGTCGGGCGACAGATCGCCCGCCGTGATGAACTGGCTGGTGCCGGATCCGATCGGCAACGGTAGCCGGCCGAGGCGGCGCAGGGTGTCGGGCGATCCCGGCCGCCCGCGCAGCTCGCCCAGCGGCAGGCTGTACAGCTCGACGACGTCTTCGCGCCCCTTCGTCACGATGATCAGCTCGTCGCGCTCCGCGTCGATCGCGAGCGACTCGGCGTCGCGCGGACCGGCGGGGTAGACGAGGTGCCACGAGGCGTCGGGACGGAGGGCGGGCAGCGTGGGCGCCTCCCCGGCCTCCGAGGCTTCCGCCTCTGCCGGCAGCTCGGGCAGCGGCAGGCGGTGAACGCGGATCGACGAATGCACGGCCAGGTTGTCGCCGATGTCGCCCAGGTACAGGCACGAGCCCGACGGGCACGGGCCTACCGCAATGTCCTCGAAATCACGATTCGGGACGTCCTCGAGGGGCACGATCGCGAGCAGCCGGCCCGTGGCGTCGACGGCGAACAGCTCGGCCGGGTTCCCGCTGTCGTTGTGGGCCCAGAATGCGTCGGCGTCACGCGGATCCTGCGTGATGCCCGACGCCTCGAGCAACTCGGAGGGCAGCTCGCCGACCATTTCGGCCGTGTCGCACCGGCCCGGCGTCTCGCGGGCCATCGTTCGGTCGCCGGACGGTCCTCCGCAGGCCAGGAGCCCGGCCCCGCCCAGGGCGAGGGCGACGACGACGCTGTCGAGGCGCCGGTTCATCCGCCACGCGTCGCGTCGGCGATCCGGGCCGACGGCATGGAAGTCCAGGGAGCGGTGGATGTCGCCGAGATCCGCAGTCGGACCCCCTGCGTGCAGGGCGAGCAGAGTCTCACCGTGCCGTCGACGCTTGGCGTGGGCGACCCGTTCAGGCTGTAGTCCGCCGGGGCGCCTTCGACGTCGAGCACCAGCGCGTGTCCGGCGAGACCGTCGGGCACCCTCCACTCGCCCTCGAGCGTGCGACCCGGAGCGTTGGGCAACAGCCCCCTCCGGCCTCCGGACCCGCCCTCGCCGGCGCCCACGGCCTCCCACCCGTCGAGTGCGAGGCTTTCCGACGCTCCGGGCGGGGTCCCGACGACCGTGATCCGGCGGTCGATCTTTTCGTCTCCCCACTCGAGTCGCACGTCCATCTCGCCCGTGGCGAGGAGGCGGTCGACCCGATCGAGCCGCACCGGGACGACGACGTCTTCGCGGTCGCCCGGAACGAGCCACGACGCGGTGGCCCGTGCGTCGGACAACCCGCGCACTTCGAGCTCGGCCCCCGATATCGAGCCCCTGCCCCAGGCGGTGAGGCCGATCGAGAGCCCGGCGTACAGTCGATCGTCTCGCCAGCGTCGGTCTGCGGCGATCCGCGCGGTGTCGGCGGCCACGATCCAGTCGTCGGGTCCGGTTCGTACGTCGCCGAACGGTCGGGAGGCCTGCACGCGGACATCGTCGGTCGGGCCGTTTCCGCGTGACGCGAGGGCCGCGTAGTAGCCGAACGGGCAATCGCCCGCCACGAGCTTGATCAGCAGGGTGTTCCAGCCCTCGCCGAACCGAGCGTCCACGACGCCCGTCGAGATCGCGCGCCCGTTCAGCCAGGCCCGAGCAAGCGTGCAGTCGGCGCCGCCCCACTCCAGGCGGAGGGTGCGGTCAGCCGGAAACCGCAGGTACGCGTGGGCGTACACCACGGTCCCGGCATTCGAATCGGGAAGCACGGAATCGAGCGGGACCGAGGACGCACCGTCCCGGCGCACGAGCCGCCACGTCACGCCGGCCGCTTCCGATCCCCGGTCGGGCAGCACGCCGGGTTCGCCGGGGGCGGCGAGCAGGTCGGTCGAGAGGTGCGCCTCGGGCGCCAGGGTGTCGGCGACTTCCGGAGCGGCGACGAGCCAGCGGTCGACCGGACGGTTCTGCACGGACTGCGTCGACCCCGAGCTCGCGGACGAGACGGTCGGATGCGTTCCGAGACCGGCGAACAGCGCCGCGAGCAGAAGCGCGGTCGGGCCTTTGCGTACCAGGTTCATCATGCTCCGATTGCTTGTTTCCGGGGGATCGGAAGTCTAACCTCATGGCAGGGATACCGCATCGACGGCCACCGGGTCCGCCAGCGGTCGCTACCAGAGCCATTAGGGGCCGATGAAGCAGATCGTAGAGCTCGAGATCAACGGAGATCGTCACGAGGCGGGAGTGCCGACGCACTTTACCCTCCTCGAGACGTTGCGTTACGTGCTCGGCCTCACGGGATCGAAACAGGGATGCGATAAAGGCGATTGTGGCGCCTGTACCGTCCTGATGGACGGAGAGGCCGTTCTCTCGTGCATCCTTCCGGTGCAGGAAGCGGTGGGCCATTCGATTCGTACGGTCGAGGGGCTCGCCGACGCAGACGGTCCGCATCCGCTTCAGGAGGCGTTCGACCTCACCGGCGCCGCCCAGTGCGGCTTCTGCACGCCGGGCATCCTGTGCAGCGCGGCGGGACTGCTTGCGCGCAATCCCGGGGCCGATCGCGACGAGATCGCGCGCGCCCTGTCGGGAAACCTGTGCCGCTGCACCGGCTACACGAAGATCTTCGACGCCGTCGAGCTGGCCGGTCGTTCGATCGTCACGGGTGAGCCGCCCGCCGCCCTGATCGGGGAACCGTGAACGGACGGCGCTTCGTCGTCCTGCTGGCGTTGCTGGCGATCGCCTGCGTCACGCTCATCGTCCTGGGTATCCCGACGTGGGGTGGGGCCGAGGTGACGGCCGAAACCGGCGAGACGAACTCGGTGGCCGTTCCCCCCGCGCCCGACGTCGGCGTGATACCGGCGCTCGCCACGGCCGTCGACAGCGGCAGCACGGTGTCGGCCGACACGGCCGGCGCGTGGGCTTACAGGCGCACCGCCGTCGCCGATCTCGACGGGGACGCGGTGCCCGAACGACTGGTCGTCGCGTCCGACGTGTTCGTCACCGACGACGGCGAGCCACTGTGGGACGACATTCACCGCTGGGCCGTGTACGTGGAGGAAGACGATGGCGCGCGCACGCTGGTATACTCGGCGTTCGCACCCCCTGGTGGCGTATCCGTCGCGGTCGGCGTTCCGGCGGAGACGGGACGCCGGCGGATCGTAGTGGTCGAGCAAGGTCCGCGGCGCGGACGCCTGCTGTTGGCCGCCTATGCCGGCGTAGGGCGCGTCGACCTCGTCGCCGCGGCGGGCGAACAACTCGAGGTCTGGGTCGAGCGGGTCGTCGAGGACACGGAATGAGTCGGGTCAGGATGGTCCTCGGGCTCATCCTCGCAATCGTCGTGATCGGGATCATCGCGGTGCTCGCCCGCACGCCGTAGCCCGCGGCGCTTCACAGGCCGAGCCAGTACGTCGCTTTGACGAGGAAGACGTTGTCGGCCGGGCTGTCGAACATCCGCCCCACGTCCCGCCCGAGGTCGAAATCCCCCACCCGCTGCGCCGAGTTCCGATCCTGCGTCCACACGAAGAACAGGGTGGAGCCCGGGACGTACTCCCAGCGGAACACCAGGTTGCCGCGCAGTGAGCGGAAGTTGAAGTCGGGGTTCGCGACCTCGAATTCACCGGCCGGGCCGTCGCCGTCGGGGTCGATGACGTAGGAGAGCGAGCCGCCCGAGCCCTCGGCGCGGATCGCGCCGACGTCCTCGCCGTACACCAGTTTCTCGAGTCGCCGCGGCGCCGCGAACTCCTTGAAGCGCGAGTAGTCGTTGCTCGACACGAACGGCTGCAGAAACAGCTCGAGCGACATCTCGGGCGTAAACGTCCAGTTGAGCCGGGTGGACATCGACAGCGTCCGCTGTTCGATGTCGGCGAACACGTAGCGTCGTCCGTAGAACGCCGCGGCGGTCGGATCGTCGACGGTCGTAACGTACTGGGCGCGCCCGCGATCGATCTCGTACTGCGGGCTGAGGCGGAGCTCGACGTTCGAGACCGGCTTGAACGTCAACCCCGCGGACAAGGCGATGTACTCCCCGCCGTCGGTCGACCAGCCGTACTGTGGGTTGAGCTCGAACCGGATCGGCCCGCGGTCGTCCGTCCCGATCCACGGACTCACGTAGCCGCTCCCCGCCGTGGCGACCACCGGACCGCCGCGCGTGCGACGGTCGTCGAGCGTGGGCGTGCGCCAGCGGGCGAACAGGCTGGCCTCCCAGAACGACGGCAGCTCGATGAACGACGAGCTGTGGATCTGCCGGTCGATCAGGTCGCCGTCGAAGTTGAATTTCTGCTGCGCCCCGAACGTCGTCTGCAACCACCGGTACGTGCTGGTCGGCGTGCGCCAGCGATACTGGAGGTTGCCCTGCATCCAGATGAAGTCGGTCCGCGAGAGGAAGGCGTAGTCGTTGTTCTCGAAGCCGGGGCTGCGGACGTTGAGCTGTGACTCCCAGCGGAACGCGCCCGACTCTTTCGCGAGCCGCGTGTACGTGCCGTAGCCGCGGAGCGACGTGCGGCTCGGATCGTAGGCGGCCGAGAACAGACCGTCGCCATCGGTGTCCCGATCCGGGCGCTGGAAGTAGCGGGCGCTCGAACGCTGCGCCCGGTCGATCGCGTCGGACGACCCCGCGATGTTCGTCAGCGCGAAGTCGGCCATCAGGTGATAGGTGCGGTCGCCCCACCAGAGCTCGCCGTCGACGCCGAGGCCCTCGGAGTGCGCGTTCAACAGCGACTCGAGTTGCGGGTCGTCGAACGACCGGGCGACCGAGGTGACGATCCCCCCGATCTGCAGGTCGCCGTCCATGAAGTCCTGCTTCGCGCGTCCGACGAAGTAGTTCGTGAACGGCGCCACTTCCTGGCTCAGCCGCGTGCCGTCGAAGCCCACCACGTCGGCCCGTTCGCGCGACGTCATCGCTTCCAGCACGCCGATCGACAGCCCGCCGGCCGTGCGCCCGGTGATCTTCGCCGCGCCGAGGATCGTCGAGGCGTCGGGCGCGTCGACGTACGGCCCGGCGTCGTGCGCCAGCGACATCCCCTGCGGCGCGCGGCCGATGCGCCGCGTGAACAGCATGCTGAGCGAGGAGATGTTGCTGCACGTGAAGCACCAGAGCCCCCCGAAGTCGAATACGCCGCTGCCCTCTACGAAGAATTCCCGCTTCTCGGGGAAGAACGTCTCGAACGCGCTCAGGTTCACCACGGCGGGATCGACCTCCGCCTGTCCGAAATCGGGATTCACCGTCGCCGTCAGCGTGAGGTTCGACGTCAGGAGATACTTGGCGTCGGCGCCGAGTCGGAACGTCTGTTCGGTGTTCGAGGCGAACGGGTCGTCGGGATCGACGAAGGCGGCGTTCGAGAACTGCCCGACCGTGTAAGGCAGGAGCTCGAGGCGGTTCGTGCCGCTCTCCGGCGCCGCGACGCCCGTCAGGTGGCCGTAGCGGGAAGGTCCGCCCGACTCGCCGCGCGGCCAGAACGACCAGACGATGTATTCGTTGGTTCGCTGGATGGAGCGTTCGACCTGAAGACCCCACGTCTGTTCGACGCCCTGCGGGAAGCGAAGCTGCGAGAACGGGATGGCGAGTTCGGCGGTCCACCCCTCGTCGTCGATCCTCGCCTCGCCCTCCCAGATCGGATTCCACGACGAGTCGAGGTTCGATCCGCCGGGCCCGTAGGCGTCGCCTCGCACGCCGCGCGGATTGATCGAGAACTGCGTTTGCCCGAGATGGTCGAGAAACGTGTCGAAGGTGATGATCAACAGGTCGCTGTCGGAGTCGGCGTCACGCCGGACGAGCCGTGCGACGATCGCCTCGGGCTCGTCGTCGAACATGCGCGCGCCGACGTAGAGCGTCTCGCCGTCGTACAGAAAGCGGACCTCGGTGCGCTGCGTGGGGGAGACGCCGTCGACCGGTTCCTTCTGGTGGAAATCGGTGATCGGCGTCGCCGATCGCCAGTCCGGCTCGTCGAGTCGGCCGTCGACCTCGATCGTGCCCGTGAGGCGTGCGCCGACGGCGCTCGGGGCTCGGTTCTCGTGCCCGGGCGCGCCGACGGCGGGCGTGCTGATCGACGCGAAGGGCGCCGCCTCGGCCACGGGGGACAGATCCTGCTCCGCACTCGCCCTCGGCCCGGTTTGCGCGACGGCGGGTGAGGCCGCGCCGAGCAGCGCCATCATCCCGAAGCCCATCCACGCCGCCACGCCAGCGATACCACCGCGACCCGCACCCGTTTGCCGCATCGTCCGCTCCCATCCACCCGTTCATCCGCCACCGGCCGCCCGTTGCGGCCCACATTGAGGTGAGATGGAGGGACTGACCGAATGGTTGCGGCGGCGAAAGCGGGCGGTGCGCGCTTCGGTGCCGTTTCGTACCATGTCCGTCGGCATCATGCGGGCCGCACGGGCCCGCGATCTTCGACCATTCCGGGCGGGAGGCGGCGGTTGACGGCTGACGCGTGGATTACGATCGGCATCATCCTGGTCACCGTGACCTTCCTGGCGACCTCCCGCATCCCGGCCGACCTCGTGTTCGTCGGTGCGCTGACGCTCACGATGGTGACCGGGGTCCTGACGCCCACCGAGGCCCTCGCTGGTCTCGGAAATCCGGGACTCGCGACGGTCGGCGTGTTGTACGTGGTCGTTTCGGGGCTCGTCCAGACGGGCGCCGCCTACGCCCTCGGGGCCCGGTTGCTCGGTCGTCCCGGGTCTGAGGTCGGCGCCCGCGTTCGGCTGATGCTGCCGGTCTCTGGGCTCAGCGCGTTCCTCAACAACACGCCGGTCGTGGCGATGATGGTGCCCGTGGTCGAAGACTGGGCGCGCCGGATTCGGGTGCCAGTCTCGAAGCTGATGATTCCGCTCAGCTATGCCGCCATCCTCGGGGGCACCTGCACCCTGATCGGCACGAGCACGAACCTGGTCGTCAACGGACTCGTACTCGAGCGAACCGATCTCGGGGCAATCGGCTTCTTCGACGTGGCGGCGCTCGGTATCCCCGCCCTGCTGGCCGGCACCCTGTTCGTGGTGGTGGCGGGGCGCTGGCTGCTCCCCGATCGGGAGGCGCCGTTCGCCACGCCCGCGGCCGTGCGCGAGTACACCGTCGAACTCATGCTCGAGGCCTCGAGCCCCCTGGTCGGCCGAACCGTCGAGCAGGCGGACCTGCGGAACCTTCCCGGCGCTTTCCTGGCCGAGATCGAGCGGGCCGATACGATCCTGCCGGCCGTCGCGCCGACCGAGACCCTGCAGGCGGGGGATCGTCTGCTGTTCGTCGGCGCCGTCGACTCGCTCGCCGACCTCATGCGAGTGCGCGGCCTGGTGCCCGTACCCGACCAGCTCGACAAGCTCAGCGTTCCACGGCCCGAGCGCAGCCTGGTCGAGGTCGTGGTCTCCGACAGCTGCCCGGTCGTGCGCCGGACGATCCGCGACGGGCGGTTCCGCACGCTGTACGACGCCGTCGTGATCGCGGTGGCACGCGACGGACAGCGCCTGGACGGGAAGGTCGGCGACATCACCCTGCGCGTCGGCGACACGCTGCTGCTGGAGGCTCGCCCCACCTTCGTCGAGCAGCATCGTGGTTCGCGCGACTTCCTGCTGGTGAGCGAACTGCGCGGGTCGGCCGTTCCGCGGCACGACAGGGCGTGGATCGCGGTGCTCGTACTCGGCGGCATGGTAGGCGCCGCCGCGCTCGGCGTGCTCTCGATGCTCGAGGCGGCGCTCGTCGCCGCCGGCCTGATGCTGGTGACACGCTGCACGACCGGGAGCGATGCCCGCGCGAGCGTCGACTGGTCGGTGCTCGTCGTCATCGGAGCGGCGCTCGGCCTCGGGCGGGCGATGGATCAGAGCGGCGCGGCACCGGCGATTGCCGAGGCGTGGCTGGGCCTCGCGGGCGCCAATCCGTGGGTCGCGCTCGCGGCCCTCTACGTGTTGACGAACCTGTTCACCGAGATGATCACGAACAATGCGGCGGCGGTGCTCGTGTTTCCGCTTGCGCAGGCCACGGCGGCCGGCCTCGGGGTCAGCCTGTGGCCGTTCGTGTTCGTGATCATGGTCGCGGCCTCGGCCAGCTTCGCCACGCCGATCGGCTACCAGACGAACCTGATGGTATACGGCCCCGGCGGGTACAGGTTCGGCGACTATGCCCGCGTCGGTCTGCCGCTCAACCTGCTCATCGGAGTGATTTCGGTGCTTCTCGCGCCCCTGGTGTGGCCGTTCTGATGTCGACAGAGCTGCCGGATCGGGTCGACTTCATCGACCGGCGAATCACCGGCTGGATGGCGGCGCACGGCGTACGCCTGACCCGTCTCGGTCTCGGCCTCGTTTTCCTGTGGTTCGGAATCATCAAGCTCGGTCCGGGCTGGAGCCCCGCCACCGACCTGGCCGGCCGGACGATCGAGGTGCTGACGCTCGGTCTCGTCGAACCGGCCGTCGGGGTGCCGATACTGGCGGTCTGGGAGACGTTGATCGGTCTCGGTCTGCTGACCGGGAGGTTCCTGCGCGCTACCCTGTTCCTGCTGTTCGTCCAGATGCCGGGAACGATGCTGCCCCTGTTCCTCTTCCCCGCCGAGACGTTCAACGCGTTCCCTCACGCACCGACACTCGAAGGGCAGTACATCGTGAAGAACTTCGTCCTCGTGGGCGCCGCGATCGTCGTCGGCGCCACCGTGCGCGGCGGACGGCTCGAGGCGGAGGCAGAAGCGGAGGAACAAGCCGAGGCGGAAGCGAGGGCGGATCCGTGACGCCCAAAGGTGAGACGAAGCCCGCGGACGGAGAGTCGCTCGTGCGCCGGCTGACCGAAGACGACGCGTCGGCGTACGTCGACTTGCGCGGCCGCATGCTGACCGACGCGCCCCTCGCGTTCGGAGCCTCGCCGGGACACGACTTCATGAGCTCCGCCGACATGGTGCGCGAGCAGATCGCTCGCGGCGACGATTCGGCGATCTACGGGGTGTTCGATCAGGGGCTCGTGGCCGCGATCGGAGTCTACCGGGACGATCGACCCAAAACACGGCACAAGATGCACGTCTGGGGCGCGTACGTGACGCCCACGCACCGGGGGCGCGGCCTCGGACGCCGCCTCCTCGCCGCGGCCGTGGAGCACGCTCGCGCGTTGCCCGGCGTAACGATCCTCCACATCAGCGTGACGGATGCGGCCCCGGCAGCGCGCCATCTCTACGAGCGCGCCGGATTCGAGGCCTGGGGCTCGGAGCCCGATGCGCTGAGGCACGAAGGCCGGTCCGTGACCGAGCATCACATGGTGTTGCGCTTCTGACCGAAGCTTGCCGTCAGCCTTCACCGGGAGCACGCTGAGCCGGGGGTCACGACCCTTCCTCCCTTTGCGCACTCCAGCGGTACGCGCAAAGACAAGGCGCCCGTCGTGGTGCCCGGCGAGGTCCGGGTCCGAACGCTGATCCTGTGGGGCACCGAAGACGGCGTGTTCGGCCGCGATCAGCAGGCCCGCCTCCTCGAGCTCATTCTCGGGGCTCGGTTGAGCGTGTATGAAGGCGTCGGGCATGCGCCGCACTGGGAGGACCCGCCGCGTTTCGCCGCCGAGCTCGCCGGTTTTCTCGAGGGAGGCGAACCGCCCGGGACCTGACGCTTCACTCGCCTCCCGTCCGACGGCTCCTCATACTCGTGGACGTACGCGAACGAGGGGCCGATACCGTGGCCGGGAGAACGAGTGCAGATCACCGCCGTGACGGGCGCCGCCGGGCTCCTATTGTTGTATCTGGGTGGCGAGGCGCTCGTGCGCGGCGCCAGCTCACTTGCTCTGCGCATGCGCATCTCGCCACTGGTCATCGGGCTCACTGTGGTCGCTTTCGGCACGAGCGCGCCCGAGCTGGCGGTGTCGCTCGAGGCCTCCCTCGGGGGTGTCGGCGACATCGCCCTCGGAAACGTCATCGGCTCGAACATCGCGAACATTGCCCTGATTCTCGGGGTCACGGCTCTCGTCAGGGTGACCAGGGTCGAGGCGCGCATCCTGAGGATCGACGCGCCGCTCATGGTGCTCGCTTCGCTGGTGCTGGTCGCGATGCTCGCCGACGGTGGGCTCGCGAGGTTCGAAGGGGGCCTGCTGTTCGCGGGGCTCGTGGCGTGGATCGGGTTCACCGCGCTGGCTGCCCGGAAGGAATCGCAGGCGGTGCGACTGGAATTTTCGCAGAGTGTGCCCCACTCGCTGTCGCGAGTCGTGATCGCCGTGCTGTTCGTGTTCGGCGGCACCGGAGCCCTCGTGGTGGGCGGCCGGTTGCTCATCGACGCGGCGGTCGCGATCGCCGCGGCGGCGGGGGTCAGCCAGGCCGTCATCGGGCTGACGATCGTCGCGGTGGGAACGAGCCTGCCCGAGTTCGCGGCCTCGGTGGTGGCGGCCGTACGCGGTCACGGTGACATCGCGGTCGGAAACGTGGTGGGCTCGAACCTGTTCAATGTTCTCGGCATCCTCGGGATCGCGACGCTCGTGACACCGCTCGGTCGCGGGGCCATCGACTGGATGACCCTCGGCGTGTTCGTGGGCGTAGCCCTGCTGATCGTGCCGCTCCTCTACACGCAGCGTCGGCTCAGTCGGGTCGAGGGGGCCGGGTTACTGCTCGTGTACGCCGGGTACCTGACGTGGCTCCTCGGGGGCGTTCCTTCCGTCGGTCCGGCGCCCGCCGCGGCGTCGGTGTCGGCAACGGTCCCGGCCGCATCGGCTGCGTCCGCCGATCCGTTCGTCGTCGTGCTCGGTGTGGCCCAGGACGGCGGTGTTCCGCAGGCGGGCTCGCCCGATCATCCGGGCTGGCACGATCCCGAACGCCGCCGTCTCGCCACCGCGCTCGGGCTCGTCGATCCGGTGACGAAGGAGCGCTGGCTGTTCGAGGCGACGCCCGACTTCCGCCGGCAGCTTCAACGTCTCGACGAGCTCCACCGGGTCGAACCGCGCCCCGGCCTGGCCGGCATCTTCCTGACTCACGCCCACATCGGCCACTACACCGGCCTGATGTACCTCGGGCACGAGTCGATGGGGGCGGCGGGCGTTCCCGTGTACGCGATGCCGCGGATGGGAGAGTTCCTGGCCGGAAACGGTCCGTGGAGCCAGCTCGTCGCCTACGGGAACATCACACTGCGTCCGCTCGCGGCCGGCGTGCCCGTCCGCCTCAACGAGCGCCTGACGGTGACGCCTTTCCTCGTTCCGCACCGACAGGAGTTCAGCGAGGTGGTCGGTTACCGGATCGACGGCCCGCGGCGCTCGGCGCTGTTCATCCCCGACATCGACGGCTGGGAGGAGTGGGACGAGGCCGGCACGCGCGTCGAGGAGTTGCTCGCCGAGGTCGACCTGGCGTTTCTCGACGCGACGTTCTACGCCGACGGTGAGATCCCGGGCCGCGACATGAGCGGCTTTCCGCATCCGTTCATCACCCACAGCATGGAACGCTTCTCCCCGTTGCCGGCCGAAGTGCGCGACCGCATCCGGTTCATTCACCTGAACCACACGAACCCGGCCCTGTGGGCGGACTCCGAGGCCCGGCGGACGATCGAAGCCGCGGGCTTTCACGTGGCGGAGCCGCTCGCGAGGCAC
>DATHRZ010000035.1:0-7400 GCA_035464655.1 Gemmatimonadota bacterium | reverse complement strand
CGATCCCGGTCGGCTCCATGGTTCGACCTCTTTCGTCGCGTGACGTCAGGACCCGTCGATCGTCTTCGTGATCGTGCCCGCCTCGTGAATGAATTCGATGCGAACGGCGCCTGTCTCAGCGACAACAATGCGCAGCCGCGGCCGGCCCTTTCCGTCATTCAGTTCGAAGACGTCTCCCAACCCGAGCCGCCCGACGAACATGCGATCCGATGGCTCCCCCTCGAGGCGTTGGCCCGACGCCTTCGAGGCAACGACTGCTCCGGCCGACGCGTCCAACAATAGGACGTGCATCTCCCGGAGAGGTCACTATGAGCAACACCCTCGCAGCCCTCGCACTGATGAGTGCGCTGGCACACCCTGTCGGGCCGACGGACACGCTGCCGCGGCTGCTACAGACACGCCTGGACCTGGATGTTCAGGTCGACTACGGGTCCGGTACCGTCGGTGGGTCGGCGACGTTGACCCTTCGCAACGACGGCATCTCTATCCTCGAGATCGTTCCCCTGCAGGTAGGCCGGCTGATGACGGTCGAGGCGGTCAGCGACGGAGACGGCCAGCCGCTTTCCTTCCGACAGGACATCGTGACCTTCACGGACTGGCCGGCGTTCCAGGTGAACCAGGTCGTGGTCGAATTGCCGGGCGGCTTGCGCCCGGACGATGAGATGGTAGTCGCGATCGAGTATGGTGGCGTGCTCGTGGGGTATACGGAGACGGGCATGCGCTACGTCCGCGATCATGTCGATCGCGAGTTCACGATCCTTCGCACGGACGCCTTCGCCTTTCCCACCGTCGGGGTTCCCAGCCTCGAAGGACTTCGGTCCCTCCCGCGTGGCGACTTCGACTTCTCGGCTCGAATCACCGTACCGGCGGACCTCACGGTCGCGGCGGGCGTGGAACCGGTGTCACGCGAAATCCATGGCGACGAAGCGACCTGGCTATTCGAGGGAGTCCGGCCCGTGCCCTTCCTGAACATCGCTATCGCGCCCTACGAGACGATCGCCTCCGAGAGTGTGCGCATTTTCCACTTCGCCGCGGACGGAGACGGAGCCCGTCGGCTCCGGGATCAGGTCGGGCTGGCGATGGAGCGCTACGGCGCCTGGTTCGGCGTCTCGATGCCCGACGGCCGCGTGACGATCATCGAGATCCCGGAGGGCTGGGGATCGCAAGCCAGTCTCGCCGGCGGGATCATTCAGACTGCGGACGCGTTTCGCGACACGACCGAGGTGTCGCAGTTGTACCATGAAATTGCCCATCTCTGGCATCCGACGGAGACGGATCTTCCGCCCGACCGATGGAACGAGGGCTTCGCGACCTACCTGGCCATGCGGCTCGAGGCGGAGCTCGACCCCCGGACGGATCTCAAGGAGTCGATGGAGGCACTGGCCGCCAGGCAGGTGAAGAGAATCGGGTCGCCCGCCGTCCCGATGTCGGCGTACGGCGAGCACGCGCAGACCGACCTGTCATATGGGACCGGAGCGCTGATGTTCTACGTGCTGCAGCGGAGTCTCGGTCAGCCCGCGCTGGACGCGGCCGTGGGCCGATACATCAGCGACTACCGGGACTCGGGAAGCACTACCGAGGAGTTCGTCGATTCGATGATGGGTGCCGGCGGCGCGACGGCGAAAGCCGTCTTCGACGACTGGCTGTTTTCGACCAGGTGGCTGGATCGGCTCAACGCCGGCGAGCCTCTCGACGACATGATCGACGCCTACCGAGCCGGCCGCCCGGCGGAGGCACCGCCGAGCCGCAACGGAACTCGACTGGCGCCGGATTGACTCCGTCTAGAATCCGGTGGGCTCCAGCGTCATCTGGCCGGGTGCTCCACCATCCGTCTCCATGCAGTCGCCTTTGAAGGAATCGTCGCTCGCCCGGAACAATGTGCATTCGATGCGATCGTTCCCGCCGGGCTCGTAGAAAGCGAAAGTGAACTGCTTCTCGCCAACGACCGGGTCGACGAGCTCGACGCGCACGTTCGCTCCCGGAACGTGAATCGTGGCCTGAAGCTCGTTTCCGGACCCGGTGAATTCGAAATGGATGTCCATCGGCTCCGGGGCCCCGGGAGGCATGACGGTGCCGTCGACGACGCGGCTCTCTGAGGGCGTCTCCTCGTTCTCGGATGCCGCCTCTTGCGCCGTGAGCTCGGATGCGCCGAGGGCTGCGGCGAACAGGACTGCGAAGCCTGCGGCTCGTAGGCTCTTTGGCACTGATCTCTCCTTGTGGTTGATTCATCGACGTCGCTGCCGGAACCAGTACGTCGGGGCGGGCGGGCGAGTTTCGATCTACGCCGGCGACTTCCTCAGGGAAATGGAGAGCCTGATCGAATGTTGCGGTCTAGCGGGGATCATCCGCGCTGTCGGAAACGACCATCCGCCGCTCGACCCGCATCCGGATCCCGCCGAGGTCTGCCAGCAGCGAGTCGAACCGGACACCCTGGTCTGGAGTCAGCACGGATCGAATGCCGGCCTCGGCCGGTTTGGCCTCGGCGAGGATCGAGTCGATGCGCTCTCGCTGCGCGTCCGTGAGGTCGAGTCGGCCGGAGCGGCTCTGACTGGCGCGGTAGTGCGAGCGGTTGCCTACAACCCCAGCTTCGGCAGGTTCACGACGCTCGTCGCGAAATCGAAAATCAGCAGCGACACGCCGGCGATCGCGTGGTACCGAAGGCTCCGGACTCGAATGCCTATGGCGCCCACCACGAAGGCCGCGAGCAGGTACGTCGCGACCCAGGGCCCGACGTCGTTCACGATGTAGTCCATGCCTCCCTTGAGCCACGAGTCGAGCACGTCGAGCAGAACAGCCACGATCCAGATCGAATAGAACCAGGCGCGGCGTCGCAGGAAGAAGTCGTTGAGATCCGTCACACCGTCCCAGTCTCGCGGGACGAGGATGACGGCGAGCAGGAACAGTACGACCGCGTACATGACCAGGAAGAAGTAGACGCCGATCGTCCACTCCTCCCAGATCACCTCCAGCCGGAACTGCCACCACCAGAACAGCACCAGCCAGAGGAACGTGTGCGCGAGCCACGCGGCGTGCGCGACGCTCAGGAGGAACCGCTCGCCTCGACCCGTCAGGCGATCGACGATCCCCCCGAGTCCGAGGAGGATGTGGGCGATCCCGAGCCCGATGATGATCGAGACCAGGACCATCACGTATTCGAAGTGATTCATGGCAGCGCACGTTCGCGGAACGTACCGCGATTGGCAATCGGCGTGTACTTTGTATATTAAAGTACTTGACAACCCCAGTCACATGCCCCATCATTCGGCCCATGGATTCGATTTCGTCACCACAGCGCGCTTCGCGGCGCCCCTCGCCCGAGCCGACTGCGCTCGGCGACCGGGCGATGGACGACCTGCGCTTCATCCGCCGCACGATGGAGCGCGGCCCGGCCTTCACCGCCGTGCCCGGCTGGGGCGGCGCCGGCATGGGTCTCACGGCCCTCTTGGCGGCCGCCATCGCCGCGACCCGACCGACGGCCGAAGGGTGGCTGCTGGTCTGGCTGGCGGAGGCGGGAGTCGCCGCGGGCGTCGGCGCCTGGGCGATGCGCCGCAAGGCGCGCCGCGCGGAGCTCCCGCTCCTGTCGGGCGCCGGACGGAAGTTCGCCCTCAGCTTCCTGCCCCCGGCCGTCGCGGCCGCGCTCCTCACGATCGCCCTGTATCGGGCGGGAGATTTCGCGCTGCTCCCGGGCACCTGGCTCGCCCTGTACGGCGCGGCGGTGGTGACGGGGGGCGCGTTCTCGGTCAAAGTTGTGCCGGTGATGGGGATCTGCTTCATGGTGCTCGGTGGCCTGGCACTGTTGGCCGCGCCCGCCTGGGGCGACTCGCTCCTGGCCGCCGGCTTCGGCGGGCTCCACCTCGTGTTCGGCTACCACATCGCGAGGAAGCACGGTGGCTGAGCATGCCCGCTCCGAACCCGCGCGCGCCTCGCGCTCCGGTCCCGCGGAGGGCGACGTGCCGGCGCCGCTGAGCAGCGAACCGTCGAGTCCGGTCGACCTCGACCGGCTGATCCACGGCCGGGTCCGCCTCGGCATCGTCAGCGCGCTGGCCGTTCACGAGTCGCTCAGTTTCACCGAGCTCAAGGACCTCCTCCAGACGTCGGACGGCAATCTGAGCGTGCATGCCCGCCGGCTCGAGGAGGCGGGGTACCTGTCGTGCAACAAGTCGTTCGCCGACCGCGTCCCCCACACCGAGTACAGGCTGACGGCGGTGGGGCGGCGCGCCCTCCAGAAGTACCTCGACCACATGGAGGCCCTGATCGAGCGCGTCCGGGAGTCGTGACGGAAGTACCGGACCACGCCCTTTTTATTTGCGGATAAACTTCATGAAACAAAGTACTTTAGCTCAACGATCGAGCGGACGCGGTGGATCCGCCGGGCCCCCCGCCGTACAGACGGCCCGTTCGGCGACGATCCCCCGTGAGCGAAGGGACCCGCTCCATCTCGCGATCATCATGGACGGGAATGGCCGCTGGGCCGAGCAGCGGGGACTTCCGAGGGTCGCCGGGCACCGGGCGGGGGCCGAGGCGGTGCGGCGGATCGTGTCGGCGGCCCCGGACCAGGGCATCGGGACGCTCACCCTGTACGCCTTCTCGGCGGACAACTGGCGCCGGCCGCCCCTCGAGGTGAAGAACCTCATGCGCCTCTTCCGGACGTATCTCCGGTCCGAATGCGAGCGCCTGGCGGAGGGGGGCGTCCGGCTGAACGTGATCGGTCGCCGCGACCGGCTCGCCCCCGCGCTGCTCACCGAAATTCGGGCGGTAGAACACCGCACCCGCGGCGGCGCCGGACTGCACCTGCAGATCGCCGTCGATTACTCGGGCCGGGACGCGATCGTCGAGGCGGCCCGGCTATCGGCGGACGAGCCGCAGTTCGGCCGGGAGCAGTTCGCCGCCCGGATCGCCCGGGCCCTTCACGCGGACGCCGCGATCCCCGATGTCGATCTCCTCGTTCGTACCGGAGGGGAACAGCGCCTGAGCGACTTCCTGCTCTGGGAATGCGCGTACGCTGAATTCGTATTCACGCCGCGGCTCTGGCCCGACTTCGACGAGGCCGATCTGGCGACCGCGCTAGGAGAGTTCGAGAGGCGCGAGCGCCGATTCGGCGGCCGGCCACGACAATCACAACCACACCGCAACGAAGGTTGAGCCGATGGACGACCGATCGAGAGTACGCACATCCGGGGTAGAGACACCCGGCGCCTCCATGCCTCCCGTCGCGCACGCCCCGATCCCGGTGCGCGGAGTGCTCGTTGCGGGCCTCGTGCTCGGCATCGCAGGTGACATGCTGCTCCGCGGTCCGGGCGGACCCGGGCTCAATTTCTTCCTGCTGTTCGTAGGTCTCGGCGGCGCCGTTTGGGGGGTGAGTAGCCGTGCCCGACTCGCGCTCAGCCGCGAGGCGATCGTCACCATGAGCGTCGGGGTCGCGCTCGCCGCCACACTCGTGTTTCGCGGCTCCGAGGCACTCCGGTTCGTCGCATTCCTCGCCGCGTCTGTGGCCTTCGCGCTTCCGGCCTTCCGGGCGGGCGCCGCCTGGCTGCGGCGCAGCGGCATGAGTCAGCAGGTCGGAGCCGTCATAGGGGCCGGGCTGAACGCGCTGGCCGGATCGTTCCGGCTGATCGGTGCTGCGCTCGGCGGTGGGGCGCGTCGCCGCGCGGCCGCTGGCGGCGAACCGGCAACCGCCAGCCATCCCGCCTGGGGCGTCATTCGCGGCCTCCTGCTCGCCATCCCCTTCCTGTTCCTGTTCGGGGCGCTGTTCATGTCCGCCGACCCGATGTTCTCCGACCTCGTCACGGACGTATTCCGCCTCGATCTGGAGGAGATCGCTTCACATCTCCTCGTGACTGCCGTTCTCACCTGGCTCGCCTGCGGCTACCTCTCCGGGTTCGTGGCGGGGACGCGCCTCGAACTCCCGGACGGCTCCCGCGTGCGGCCCCGGACTGGCATCGTCGAGATCGGGATCGCGCTCGCCCTGGTAGACCTCCTGTTCCTCGCGTTCGTCGGCGTCCAGTTCCAGTACCTGTTCGGCGGAAGCGGGCTGGTGGAGGTGACGCCGGACCTGACTTACGCCGAGTACGTGCGCGAGGGCTTCGGACAACTCGCGCTGGCCAGTACGCTCGTGCTTCCGTCTCTTCTCGCCGCCGACTGGCTGCTCGAAGCCCGCGACCGGCGCGACACCCGCGTCTTCCGCGTCCTCGGAGGATTGCTGCTCCTCCTGCTCGTCGTGGTCATCGCGTCCGCGTTCCAGCGCGTGCGAGTCTACGAGGCGGTGTACGGGCTGACCGAGCCGCGCTTCTACGGCGCCCTGTTTCTCGGATGGCTCACGCTCCTGACCGCCTGGTTCGCGGCCACCGTCCTGCGGGGACGGCGCGAGAAATTCGGCTTCCCGGCTCTCGTCTCCGGCTTCGCGTTCGTGGCGCTGCTGGTGGCTGTGAATCCCGACGTGCGAATCGCGCGGGCAAACCTCGAGCGCGTGGGCGCGAAGACCGCCGCGACGGATCGGGCCGAAAAGAAGGTCGACGCCCGCTACCTCGCGTCCCTCGGCGCCGACGCCGTACCGACGCTGCTGGAGGCCGTGGCTGACCTCGCGCCGCGGCCACGCTGCGAGCTCGCGCGCGGTCTGCTGGAGCGCTGGGGGCCCGGCGCGACGCGTGACTCGGACTGGCGCAACTGGAACTGGTCGGAGGCGCGTGCCCGGGAAGTAGTGGCCGCCGAAGCGATGGCGTTGCAGGCGTGGGTGGCGGGCGCCGACGACTGTCCGCCCGGTTCCTGATCGAGGGAGCGCGGAGCAGAATATGAACGTCGCCTAACCCACAGGCCCTACCGGCTGCGGATCGCGGGCGATGTGGGCCACGGCGTCGCCCTGGTAGACGAGCGGATTCGCGGTGTGCCCGATCACGATTCCCGCATGCGAGCTGCGAATCGTAGTGCTGTCGCCGCCGAGCACACCCTCGATGGCGCCGAGCTTCTGCTTCGCCTTCACGCGATCGCCCAGCCCCACCTCGAGACGCAGGATCCCGCTGCGTCGCGCCCGGATCCAGCTGCGCTTCCGCGCCTCGAGCATCGGGCCCGGCGATGGATCGCCCGTTCCGTCACGCATGCCGAGGCTGGCCATGAGCCGCAAGACACCGGCGACACCCATCTCGACGGCGGACTCGTCGAAGCGCTGCGGCTCGCCTGCCTCGTAGACGATGATCGGGAGGCCGCGTCGAGCGACGGCCTTGCGCAGCGACCCCTCGGGCGCCTCTCCGTGGATCACGATCGGAGCGCCGAACGCGAGCGCGCAGCGCCGCGTGGCCGGGTCGTCCAGGTCCCCGCGTACCTGTGGCAGGTTCATGCGGTGAAGTGAGCCCGTATGCAGATCCACCCCGTGCGTAGCCCGCTCCACGATCTCCGTCAGGAACAGA
>DATHRZ010000034.1:0-4570 GCA_035464655.1 Gemmatimonadota bacterium | reverse complement strand
ACGGAACTGCGAGGCCGCTATGCCGACCACCCGCCCGTCGCGCAGGAGCACGGGACCGCCACTCGAGCCCGTCGAAGCCGGCGCCGTGATCTGCAGCAGTTGAAAGCCCCTGGGTTCGGTGCGCCGCCCGCTCACGATGCCTGTCGATACTGTATTTTCGAGACCGAGCGGACTGCCGATAGCGATGACGTCGGTTCCAATCCGCACGGAGTCGGAATTCCCGAGCTGGAGTGTCGGCAGGCCGAACCCCGAGATCTTGAGGACGGCCAGGTCCCGTCGTTCGTCCACGGCAAGCACAGACACGCGATCGTAGATGTCCCCGGACGACAGTCGCACGGTGGCGTTGGTCGCGTTCCGGATCACGTGGTGGTTGGTGAGGATGATCCCCTCTTGATCGACGATGAAGCCGCTGCCCTGTCGGGATCTGTCACCCGCCTGGACTTCGACGAGAACCACGGCCGCCGTGGCGAGGCTCGAGAGTTCCTCGAGGTTCGCGGGTGTCGTCTGGCCGGCTGGCCCCGTCGCGTCACGAACCTGCTGCGCGTCATCCTGCTGCTCGACAGCCTCCTGGAGGGTGGCGGACCGGGCGGACGGGGCGGGTGAGGCCGCCGCGAGAGGCGTGGAAATGACCGCCAGGAGGCAAAGGGTGCCGGCAATCGCCGCCACGAACGGCAATTTGACAGGACGCAACCCGTGCAGCCGCTTCGTCGTCTTCGCCATCTCGTCTTCGGTTCGCACCCAGATGCCTCCGTAGCATTCGCGACAATACGCGCGTGGTCGTGCTGCTCGCGCTAGACGTACGCTCCCTATCAGTTCAAGATCCACGCCGCGCCTTGTCCCCCGCCGGCTTCCCGCCTTCGGAATTTCGGGGTCGAGTCAGGTCTCGAGCTGCGCGTCGAGCGTGATCTCGGCTTTCAGCAGCTTCGACACGGGGCAACCGTTCTTCGCATTGTTCGCCGCCTGCATGAAGGCGTCGCGGTCGGCGCCCGGGATGCGCGCCGTGAGGTCGAGATGCACGGAGGTAATCGCGAAGCCTTTGCCCTCCTTGTCGAGCGTTACGGTGGCCGTGACGTCCAGGCTGTCGGCGGTCATACCCGCGTTCCCGAGCTGGCCAGACAGCGCCATCGCGAAGCACCCCGCGTGGGCCGCTCCGATCAACTCTTCGGGATTCGTGTTCGGCCCCTCCTCGAATCGGTCGCCGAAGCTGTAGGGCGTTTCCTGCAACGCGCCGCTCGGTGTCGAGAGGGATCCCGTCCCGTCCTTGATTCCGCCCCGCCAGTGGGCCGTCGCCTGTCGCTTCTTCATGGATGATGCTCCGTTGATGAATGGTTGAGGGTAGCCGCTGTGTCGCGCTGCCCCGGATGCCCGTATCCGCTTTCCGGGGCGGCACATCCACAAGATAGGCACGCGGGATCTCCGACGCCGGTCGCGACGGGACTATGTGAAACTCGATTTTCACAGGGTCCCGAGGAGCCGCACCACCGGTTCGCTTCGCTGAACACCCATAAAATGAAGCGGGCGCCGACCGTGCCTCCGGTCTGCGCCCGCTTCTCACTTCACGTCCGCAGGGCTTCCCGCCTGCGAGTTGCTGCTAGCTACTAGAGATCGAAATCGACTGCGGTCACGTCCTCGTCTTCGCTGACCGGCACGGTCTGCGGCCCGTCCGAATACATCGTACCGCCGATCGTCGCCGACGCCGAAACGTCATAGGTGCCCGGCGAAACGAACCACAGCGTGTACGTTCCGTCCGCCGCAGCTGTCGTCGCTACGGTCGTCGTCTGCATTTCCTCGAGAACCAGCGACGTCGATTCGTCGAGCTCAGCCTGAATCGAGGCGAACTCCGTCTCGTCGGCCGGCGTGGCTGAAGTGTACGTCACGGTGCCGGAGATGCTACCGGCCACGTCCAGGATGGACGCCCGGAGGAGCGGCGTGAACAGAACGTCGAGCAGTCCCGACGGCCCGTCCGGATCTCCCTGGAGCACGAAGTTCTGCTCCACGTCCATGTCGAGCACGACGAGAATCGTCTCACCTGACGAGATCTCGACGCCGGCGCTCTCGTCGGCGTCCGCATAGCGCAGATTCACCTTGACGCCAGTCTGGGCGCCGCTCGGGACGAACAGCGTTCGGGTCGTCGTGCCGTCGGCGAACTCGAAGCCTTCGGCCAGCGTGACCTGGGCCGATTCCACGATCAGTCGAAGCTGATGGTAGGTGCCGGCCTCGATGTCGAGTGTGGCCAGATCGGCCATGACGCCGTTCTGCAGCTCGAGGAGGTCGTGTACGCCTCCGTCATTCGTCAGCGTGATCGGCGGACCTTCGCCGCCGACGAGCTGGATTGCGCCGATGTCGACGACCGCCTCGGCGAACATCGCGCTCGGTGCGTCAGTCAGTGCGACGGAAAATTGCCCCGTGCCATCCGCGGGCGATGTTGAGTCCTCGCACGCCACAGCGCCGAGCGCGAACAATGGCGCAGCGAACATGAGCAGTTGTCTCTTGAGTGTAGCCGTGTGCATTACAGTGGCCTCCTGAGCCTGAAACTTGTCCGCATCATTGCGGGTTGGTGCTCTCGTCTGGCCGATATCGAATCGTTCGGCAACCGGACGATCGCCGGATGGGTGCTCGTCGCGCCCGTTCCGGAGATTCCTGGCTTTGCGGCCCCGGCTCGCACCGGGTGTGCCTTTGTCGAAAGCGTGACCTTCATACAACTGGTCGACGTGTCAGGCCCCCGGGCCGTCACATCCGTCGCACTTGCCCGCGAGCGCCGAAGGAGAAACCCTAGGCGGATGCCACGCGAACGCTACCGACCGCTCAGGGACTACGGGATCATCGGCGACATGCGCACCTGCGCCCTCGTCGCACGCGACGGGTCCATCGACTGGTGCTGTCTGCCCCGGTTCGACAGTCCGAGCGTGTTCGGGCGGATCCTCGACGCCGACAAGGGCGGGTATTGGCGGGTCGGTCCCGAGGGTGCCCCCGACGGCATCCAGTACTACGAGCCGCGCACCAACGTCCTCGTGACTCGCTATGAGACGGAGCTCGGCATCGTCGAGGTCACCGACTTCATGCCCTGTCTCGAGTGGGATCGACAACTCGCCTCGCACCACGAGATCCACCGCCGGGTCCGGGCGATCGAGGGAACCGTGCGCATCGAATCCGTCTTCCAGCCGCGCTTCGACTATGCGCTCGGGGAGACAAGGCTGGCGATGCGCCACTACGGCCTGCTCGCGACCGACGGCGTCGACGAGGTGCTGACCCTGTGCGGCGACCGCCAGCACGTCTGGCAGTTCGACGACGAAGCCGGCGAGGCGCGTTCGGTCTGCGAAGTTGCGCCCGGCAACGACGCCTGGTTCGTCCTGCGCTACGACGACGACGACGTCTGGCCCCCCGAGCACTACGAGGCCTCCGAGAAGCTGCGCAACACGAGGCACTTCTGGCTGTCGTGGGCCGAGGATCTGCGCTACCAGGGCGAGTACGAGGGCCTCGTCGTCCGATCCGCGCTCGCCCTCAAGCTTCTGTTCTACGCGCCGACCGGTGCGATCGTCGCCGCGGCCACGACCTCGTTGCCCGAGGAGATCGGGGGACAGCGCAACTGGGACTACCGGTTCTCGTGGTTGCGCGATTCGACGTACACGCTGTTCGCCCTGCACGCGCTCGGGAAGTTCTCGGAGCTCGACCGGTACATGGTCTACCTCAAGAAGATCTGTCGGAAGCGTGGCGAGCGGCACCGGCAGATCCTGTTCGGGGTGGGCGGCGAGCGCAGCCTGCCCGAGCGTACCCTCGACCACCTCGAAGGCTACCGGGGCTCCCGACCGGTGCGCGTCGGCAACGCGGCGGTCGACCAGTTCCAGCTCGACGTGTACGGAGAGGTGATGGACTCGATACACATCTGGCGGCGCAACCACGACATGACCGAAGGGATGTGGGCGCTCGCGAAGTCGCTCGTCGACGACGTGCTGCGGTTATGGGACGAGCCCGACCTCGGGCCGTGGGAAGTGCGAAGCGAGCCGCGCCACTTCGTGTTCAGCAAAGTGATGGCGTGGGTTACGCTCGACCGGGCGATCCGCGCCGCCGAGGAGCTCGAGCTGTCCGGCGACGTCGACCGCTGGCGCCGGACCCGCGACGAGATCCACGCCGACGTGCTCGAGCACGGTTGGAACGAAGCGCGCGGCACCTTCACGCAGCATTACGAAACCGACCGTACCGACGCGGCGAACCTGCTGATCGCCGTCCTGCGGTTCCTGCCCCACGAGGATCCACGCCTCGCCTCGACCATCGATCGCACGGTGGAGGAACTGCGGGATCCCCACACCGGGCTCCTATTTCGTTATCTTACCGACGATGGAGTTCCCGGAACGGAGGGGTGTTTCCTCGTGAACCAGTTTCATCTGTCCCAGGCGTACGCGCTCAGCGGACGCGTCGACGAGGCCCACGAGGCGTTCGAGCGGGCCATCGCCTACGCGAACCCGCTCGGGCTGCTGAGCGAGGAGGTCGCGCCGGCATCCGGTGAGCTGGTCGGCAACTTCCCACAAGCTTTCAGCCACATCGGGCTGATCAACGCGGCCCACGTTCTCTC
>DATHRZ010000033.1:0-30740 GCA_035464655.1 Gemmatimonadota bacterium | reverse complement strand
GTGGCCGTGCGCACCCGATACGCCCGGTGGGGACGCGTGCAGTACGACACCATTTCGACCTCTATCGGATAGCGACCATCCTCGGCGCGGTGCCCCATGCGGAACCGGTCGAAGCCGCGCGTGCCGACGCCCTCGGCGTTGCACGGTTCGTCCACCGCGTCGAACCACGTCGTGCGGGCGTCAGGGCTACCGGGCGGGAGCGGCTCGACCGGCGCGGGCTCATCGGGCGGACCCTGCCGGAACGGCGCTACGGACACCTTGGCCAGCCAGCTCCGCTCGGGAGGCGCGGCGGCCCGCGCGAACGAGGCGCGGAAGCGGCCTACCCGCAAGCCGATCGACGGCGCGGCCGCGAAGTCCACCGAGCCCGAAGCGGTCTCGCCGAAATCGAGCGTCGACGTGCCGAACAGCATGTCTACGCCGACGAGCAGTTCCGCCGCGAACCGATCGCCGCGCAGGTTCCGATCGTCGGCCGGATCCTCCGCCCACTCGATGGCGGGTGGATTCGCCCGGAATCCGACGATCACGCCCGATCGCGTAGGCTCCTCGTAGACGAACGGCCGGCGCGAGCACAGGTCGATCCCGAACATGTAGGTCGGGTCGCCCGGCTGCGTCCCGCGGCGGATGAAGTTGACGAGGTTCGGGCCCCCGGGGCGCGCGCACGGGTCCACGGTTCCCGCCGGCTCGGCGACGATCTCGAGCTCCCGGCGCTCCTTCTCGAGTCGCTCGAGCGCCTTGCGCTCGTCGCGTCGCGGCTGCGACACCCAAGGGTCGTCGCCCGCGGCGGGACCGTCGGCAACGGGCCTGTGTTGCACGGCGGCGAGCGGGGAGGCCGCGGGCGGCGCGGCGATTACGAACACGGTGGACAGCCACACGACCCTCCGCCGTCGCGCGCGGCGGCCGGCCGACGTGTTCGGCGGTGGGGCGAAGGTACGGCTCACGTGCCTGCTCTCCTGCCGGACCGGGAACTACCCGATCCTTCTGCGCTTCCGACGGAATCGGGGCTCCCCGTGGCCGGAAAGCCCGCCTGTTCTGTGAAACGTCCGGAGAGCTCCCTGCGTGTCAGGGCCGGATGGGAAGGTCGAAGTAGTCGTCGGGGTGAGGTTCGTCGCGCAGAGTGTAGTGCCACCACTCGGCCGTGTAGTTTTGGAACCCCCCGGCTTCCATCGCATCACGCAGGCGGAGCCGGTTGGCGAGCTGCTCGTCGGTGATCTCGGACGACTCGGTGTGCGAGCGCGGGTCGAAGAAATCGTACGGTGACCCCATATCGAGGGGCTCCGCCCTGTCGTCGCGTACGAGCGTCAGGTCGACCGTGCTTCCGCGGCTGTGTCCCGAGCGCTCGGCGATGTATCCCTCGTCGAACAGGAGTGCCTTGTCGACGTTCGGATAGAACTCGGCCTTCGTGCCCACGTCGCCTGTGTCCGCCGCCCAGCGCACGAAGTGGTCTACGGCCCGCTGCGGCCGGTAGCAGTCGTAAACGAGCACGCCCAGCCCCTCGGGCGCCAGCTCGCGCTGGACGCGGGCGAGCGCCTCGGCGGCAGGACGCGACAGCAGGCATCTCGCCGCCTCGTACCCGTCGACGGGCGCTCCGACGAAGTTGTTCGAATCGGCATAGCGAATGTCGGCCCGAATGGACGGCTCGACCTCGCGCACGTCGACCAAATCGACCCCGGCGCCGGCCGGGGTCGGCGCCTCGTCGGGCCGCCCTCCCCCCTCCGCTCCACAGCCCGTCGGGGCGAGCAGGACAAGCAACACGAGCGGGGCGGCGGCCCGTCCCAAACCGATTACCGCCATCCGTCAGGCGCTCGCTTCGGCCCGCTCCTGCGGCCCCTTGATCACGCCGTCGAGGCCCGCCAGGCGGCGCGACATGCCGATCTGGCCGGCATGGTAGCACTGATGAAAGGCGAGAAAGTTCAGCAGCTCTCCGAATGTCAGTTCACCACCCAGCGGGTTCGGGTAACCCGGTTCGTCGAGCTTCTCGGGCGGCAGGCGGTCGATCGCCGCGAGGCAGCGTTCCTCCGCCCCGAGCAGCGCCTCCAGCATGGCGTTCCAATCGATCGCCTCTTTTTCGCTGGTGATCGGGCCCGCGGTCCGCGCGAGCGCCTCGCTGTTCCACGCCGGGGCCTCGTCCAGCAGCTTCATCACCTCGTTCTGAACCGCCGTCACGTGGCCGACGATCCAGTTGGCACAGTTGCCGGCCGGCGCCGGCTGGCGAATCGAATCGTCGTGCGACATTCCCTCGGTATTCATCGCGATGGTCCGAAACGCGAAGGCGTAGTGTGTCTTGATAGCGTCGCTGGCGTTCATGGAATCCTCGTTCAGGCGTAGGTCCTCGTTCTGGCGAGCACTGAAGCACGTCTCTGCGGGGGAACAAACTAGCGCTCCACGGCACGATGTCGATGCGCCGGCGCAATTTGATCTGAGATCTCACTTGGCTATATTGTCCGAGTTTGGGCTCGTTACAAACCGGATTAGGGAGGTACCCGTGACTCATCGAACGCTGCTTGCCGCCACCTTCATGCTCCTGCTCGCGTCCTCGAGCCCGCTGCTCGCCCAGGACGACGCGGCGCCGACCGAAATGGCGATCGAGGAACCCGAAGTTCTGATCGTCTCTTCGGGCACCATCGATTACGCCCCGATCGAGGTTCCGGGGTTCGACTCGGGCATGCAGATCGCCGTGCTGAGCGGCGACCCGAGCGGCGACGGCCCCTACGTGCTTCGCCTCGCCTTCCCCGACGGGTACCGGTTTCCGCCACACTGGCACCCGATGACCGAGAACGTCACGGTGCTAGAAGGTACGTTCCTGCTGGCGATGGGTGATGCGGTCGACGAATCGGCGATCACGGAGTACGAGCCGGGCGACTACCTCTACATCCCGGCGGAGCACGCGCACTTCGGCGGCGCGAGGGGCTACACCGAGATTCAGCTTCACGGAATGGGCCCGTTCAAGATCACCGTGGTGGGCCAGGAAACCGAGTAGCGCCAGCCACCCTTTCCCGTCGACGCGGGCCGTCGGCCCGGCACTCCGATGTGCCGGCGCGGCCCGCGTTCTCTCCCACCGCTTCCACCCTTTTAGTTGTTGCCGCCGACCCGGGGGAATAGCTTTCATAAGTGCGCTGCGTATTCGCAGATGCCAGTTATCCGCCTTCTGGAGGCCCATATGAGACGCTCGTTGCTTTCCGCCATCGGTGCCCTGACGTTGCTGGCCCTGCCCGCGGCCGGGTTCGCCCAGGCGCAGGACCACGCCGCCCCGATCGACGCCCTCGACGCCATCGTCGCCGAACACGACGGGGGGCTCGAGGCCGAACGGGCCGAGCTGCGCTCGTTTCTTCAGCAGCCCGAGGTGCGGCGGGTCGCCTCCGAAGCCGGCATCGACGTCATGACCGCCGAGACGGCCGTCGCGTCGCTCGACGCCGACGAGATCCGTCAGCTCTCCGGACCGCTGGCCCAGGTCGACGCGGCGCTGGCCGGCGGTGACAGGGTCGTGCTCACCACGACGGCGATCATCATCGGCCTGTTGGTCCTGATCATCATCCTGGTGTCCTGACGCCCGTGCGGCCGGTGGCCGGACGGATCGCCGTCCTGGCCGCCGGGCTGCTCGTCCTGACGGCGCCGGCCGGCCTGGCTTCGGCGACGGCTCGCGCCCAGGATGCCCCGCGACCGCCGGCCGGCGCCCTGCCGGCCGGTGCCACCGTGCTCGACGTCCCCTATCTCCCCCAGTCCGAGCTCCTGTGCGGCGGCGCGGCTGCCGCCATGGTCCTGCGTTACTGGGGGATGGCCGGGGTGCGCGCCCACGACTTCAGCGACCTCGTCAGCGAGGCCCGGGGCGGCATGCGGGCCGATGACCTCGCCGCGCGGCTGCGGGAACTCGGGTGGGACGTCTTCCCGTTCGCGGGCCGCTTCGATGAGGTTCGCCGCCACCTGCGTCTCGGTCGACCCGTGGTCACGCTGATCGAGGTCGGGGGCGGGCGTTTTCACTTCGTCGTGCTGGTCGGCGAAGCGGGAGATCGCCTCGTTCTGCACGACCCTGCCGGCTCCCCCTACCGGCTGGTCGATCGCGAAGAGCTCGAGCAGGCCTGGGCGCCGACGGACGGGCTCAGCTTGCTCATCGTCCCGCCGCAGGACATGGCACGCAACGTCCGTCCGCCGGCCGGACTCGTCCGGAACGAGCGACCAACCGGCGCCGCTGTGCCCCCTGCGTGCCGTTCCGACGTCGATCGGGCCCTCAGCGCGGCAGCCGCGGGCCGCATGGCCGAGGCCGACCGGCTGCTGGCCGGCTCCGACTGCCGCGAAGAACCGGCGCTCCTGCGCGAGCTGGCGGGCATCCGCCTGCGCCGCGGACGCATTGTAGAGGCGATCGAACTCGCCAGTCGCGCCCTCCGGCTCGTGCCCGGCGACGCCCATACGGCGCGAACGCTCGCGACGGCCCTGTACGTGAACGGCGAACCCGGAGCGGCGCTCGAGGCGTGGAATCGCGTGGGTGAGCCGACGGTCGACCTGGTCAGGGTCGCCGGCCTGCGGCGTGTTTCCCACCGCCCCGTCGCCCGACAGCTCGGCATTCGCGGAGGAGACCGCCTCACGCCCCGCTCCCTGCGGCTCGCCCGACGACACCTGGACGACCTGCCGGCGGTCGCCCGATCGCGGGTCGAGTACGCGCCGACGGGTGGCGGCCGTGCCGACGTCGTGGCCGGGCTGGCAGAGCGCACCGGGCTTCCCGACGCCCCCGTGCCCCTGGCCGCGACGGTCGTGCGGGCCGCCATCTACCGCGAGCTCGGCCTGACCGCCGTTTCACCGCTCGGGCTCGGGGAGACGTGGTCCGGCGCGTGGCGCTGGTGGGACGGCCGCCCGGCCGCTTCATTCGCCCTGGCCGCACCCTCCGGCATCGGCCCGCCCGCCGTGTGGCGCGTCGCCGGCGACTGGGAGCGAGAGAGCTACAGGCTCGACACCCCGGTGGCGCCGGTGCGATCGCGCGAAGAACGGGCCGGAGCGACCCTGTCGTCGTCGATGTGGCTGCTGCCCGACCTGCGGGGGGTCGTGCGCCTGGGCTTCGATCGCTGGGATGCCCGCGGCGGCCACCTGCGCGGCGGACTCACCGGCGAGACACGAGCGGCCGACGACCGGCTGCGGCTGACACTCGAGGCCGACCGCTGGGTCTCGCTCGAGGAGGGCCCCGGCTTCGCCACGCTGGCGGCCCGGGTAGAAGGAGTGTCTCGAACGGAGCCCGAGGGCGTGGCGCTCTCGACGCGGGCCTACATCCGCAGCGCCACAGCCGACGCGCCGCCCACGTTGTGGCCGGGAGCGGGCATCGGCATCGCGCGCCCCGATCTGCTCCGCGCCCATCCGCTGCTGGACGACGGGGCGATCACGGGGCGGACATTCGACCGGCATCTGGCCGGCGGCGGGGCGGAGGTCGTTCGCTGGCTCGCGCCGAACGCCCTCGTCCGCGTCGGGCCGGCCGCGTTCATCGACGTTGCGCACGCGTGGGGTGAGCGTCGCGGCGCCTCACGCGCCGACCTGGGCTTCGGCCTGCGCCTGACGACGGCGGCGGGCGGTCCGATCCTCAGGGTCGACGTCGCGACCGGCCTGTCGGACGATGAATGGGCGATCTCGGCCGGCTGGTCGAGTGACCTCCGCTAGACGAGTTCGACCAGCGCGGGGGCGTCGACCCAGCCGATGTTGACATCGAGGCTGGCGTCCTGGGACTCCCGATCGTTCATCCACAGGATCAGCACGACGACGAGCGCAACGACGAGCAATCCGACGAGCAGAGCGTTCCTGTTCACGTCAGGCCTCCCGGCACGAGGATGCCGTGCCGGGGATCTCCGACACGGCCATGTACATGCTGTTGAAAGCTATGGCCTGCTCGAGCGCCCGCGCCAGCTTCGCTACCAGTCCTCGTCGTCGTCCTCGTCGATGAACGCGTCGAGATCGTCGTCATCGTCGTCCCAGTCGAGCTCGTCGATCTCGTCTTCGTCGTCGCCGTCCAGGTCCCAGTCGTCGTCATCGTCGTCATCGAGATCATCGAGGTCGATATCCAGGTCTTCTTCGTCCTCGTCCTCGTCCCAGTCGGCGCGCGGCGCGTCGATCTCGTCGAACGCGACCTCGGTGTCCGTCTCGACCAGCTCCGCCAGCATCGTCAGCATGCCCGACTCCTTGTATTCCGGAACGAATGGGGGTTGAAGTGCCTGTTTATAGCACGGAATTGCTCCGTGTCAAGCTCCCGCCCGGAATCAGGGTGTTTCGATCGCCCTGCGGTCGCGTTTGCGCTCATGCGTTTTCAGCGAACGCTTGCGCAGCCGGATCGCATCCGGCGTCACTTCGACCAGCTCGTCCTCGGCGATGAATTCGAGGGCGAACTCGAGCGTGATCTCGCGCGGCGGCTCGAGCAGAATCGCCTCGTCGGAGCCCGCGGCGCGGATGTTCGTGAGCTTCTTTCCCTTCGTGACGTTCACCTCGAGATCGTTCTCTCGGGCGTTCTCGCCGACGATCATCCCGTCGTACACGGGTTCGCCGGGCCCGATGAACAGCCGGCCGCGTTCCTGGAGGTTGAACAGCGAGAATCCCGTCGCGACGCCCTCGGCCATCGAGACGAGCACACCCTCCTTGCGCCCCTCGATCTGGCCGGCCCAGGGCGCGTAGTGGGAGAACTGGCGGTGTAGCGTCCCCTCACCGCGTGTGTCGGTCAGGAACTCGCCGCGATAGCCGGTCAGGGCCCGGGTCGGTACGAGAAAACGGAGCCGCGTGAGGCCGCCCTCGGCCCGGTGCATGTTCTGCATCTCGCCGCGCCGGCCACCCATCCCCTGGATGACGACCCCGGTCATTCCCTCGGGAACGTCGGCCACGACCTCTTCCCACGGCTCCTCGACCGTCCCGTCGGGCAGCTCTCGCGTGATCACCCGGGGACGGCCGACCGCGAACTCGTATCCCTCGCGGCGCATCGTCTCCATGAGGATCGTCAGGTGGAGCTCGCCGCGGCCCGACACCCGGAGTCGGTTGGGATCCTCGGTGTCCTCTACCCGGAGCGCGACGTTCGACAGCGTCTCGCGCTGCAGTCGGTCGCGGATCTGCCGCGAGGTGACGAACTGGCCCGAGCGCCCCGAGAACGGGGACGTATTCGGGGTGATTTCGACCGACAGCGTAGGCGGCTCGACGGCGATTCCGGCCAGTCGGCCAGGTACCTCCGGGTCGCACAGCGTCGCCCCGATCTCCGCTCCTTCGATGCCCGAGATCGCGACGATCTCACCGGCTACCGCCTCGTCGATCTCGCTCCGACCGAGGGCTTCGTAGGCGAACAACTTCGGCACGCGCACGGCGGGCAGCGGCTCGTCCTCGTCGAGCGGCCAGGCGGCCACGGCGTCACCGAGAGCCAGCCGGCCGCGCTCGATGCGTCCGATCGCCATACGGCCCAGATAGGGCGAATAGTCGAGCATCGAAACCAGGAGTTGGAACGCCCCCTCGGGGTCGTTGTCCGGCGGCGGAACCCGGGCGGCGATCGTCTGGAACAGCGGTTGCAGGTCGCCCGAATGCTCGCTCGGCTCCCGTGCGGCCCAGCCGTCGCGGGCGGAAGCGTACAGGAACGGCGCGTCGAGCTGGCCGTCGCTGGCCTCGAGCTCCATCAGCAGGCCGAGCACCTCGTCGTGCACGCGTTCGGGATCGGAGTCGGACCGGTCGACCTTGTTGACGATCACGATCGGCTGCAGTCCTAGCGACAGCGCCTTGCGGGTGACGAACCGGGTCTGCGGCATCGGCCCTTCGAACGCGTCGACCAGCAGCAGCACGCCGTCGACCATGCGAAGAATGCGCTCGACCTCGCCGCCGAAATCGGCGTGACCCGGCGTGTCGACCAGGTTGAACTTGTAGTCCACGCCTTCGGGCGAGCTCCAGCGGATGGCCGCATTCTTCGAGAAGATGGTGATGCCCCGCTCCTTCTCGAGCGGGTTCGAGTCCATGACCCGTTCCTCGAGCTGCTGTCCGGCGCGAAACGTCCCGGTCTGGCGGAGCATCTGGTCGACGAGGGTGGTCTTCCCATGATCGACGTGGGCGATGATCGCGATGTTGCGTATGTGGGTGTTCATCTGAGAAACGTAACGATCTTTCAGTGTCGCGTGGGCCGATCGCAAAAAAGACTGAAGAAAATGGCAGCTCGGAGGGCAAACGGAAAGGGGAAGCACAGGCGCCTCGGCCCGGTCGGGTTTCCACCGGGCGGCGTTGCTCCTCTCCGAGGTCCCGCCTAGTTTGGATTCCATGATGCCGCCTCGACCGTATCGCGCGACTCGCGCCGCCCGATCCGCCCCGACGACCGCCTTTTTCGCCCTCGCGGCGGCCGTGCTGCTGTCCGCCGCCTGCGACAAGTCGACGGCGTTCGGCGAAGTGGATTCGCTCATCCTCGTGGCCGACGAGGCGCTGTGGACGGACCTGGAGCAGGAGACGTACGAGATCCTCGAGCCGACGCTGACCACGGTGCGCGAAGATCGCACGTTCCACGTCACCTTCGTGCCGAACGACGGCTCCGAGCTCGACCAGTTGCTGTTGTGGCGCCAGGTGCTCGTGTTCGGCACGCCGGACGACGCCCGGGTTCGGGAGATCGTCGACGAGGCCGGCCGCGACGCGTCTCCGTCACCCGGCGAGATCGTCCAGGCGCGTGACGTCTGGGCTCGCGGTCAGCTCGCCACGGCCATCGTGCTCGAGCCGGGCGCGGAGGCGGCGACGTGGCGCGCCGCGCTGCCCGAGCTGGCCGAACTGCTCGACCGGCAGTTCCGCGAGTTCGCGACGTCGAGGATGTGGGTAAGCGGCGTCGACACGGCGTTCGCCACCCGCCTGCGCGAGCAGTACGGCGTCAGCCTGCGCGCGCCCCGTATCTACCACGGCTCGATCGGCGACGACGGACTGATCCGGCTGCGCAACGACCGGCCCTCTCCGACCGACCGCATCCGTTCGATCCTCATCGAGCGCGCCGGACCGGGTGCCGCGGCGACCGGCGACGCCGACGATGCGCCACTCGATCCCGACGCCGTATTCGCCTGGCGGGAGGGCGTCGACAGTGTCGCCTACAACGTCCCGCAGGCCATCGAGCGTGCCGACGTCGACCCGCGCTTCTTCGAACTGGGAGGAGCGCCGGCGATCCAGGTCCAGGGCATCTGGCGCGACGAGGGTACCTATCCGGCCGCAGGACCGTTCGTAGCCCGGGCCGTACGGTGCCCCGACGCGACCTGGTTTTTCGACGCCTGGCTCTATTCGCCGCACCCCGAAGACAGCAAGTACGAGTTCATGTTGCAACTGGAGGAGATTCTCGATTCCTTCCGTTGCACCGCCGACTGACGCTCGACCAGAAATGATGTCGCATCCATGTCTTTCGTCCATCTCCACTGTCACAGCGAGTACTCCCTTCTCGACGGAGCGAACCCGGTAGACGCGCTGATCGACCGCGCGCTCGAGTTCGACATGCCCGCGCTGGCGATCACCGACCACGGCAACCTCCACGGCGCGTGGGAGTTTCAGCAGCGGGCCCGCAAGCGTGGCCTCAAGCCGATCCTGGGCTTCGAGGCGTACGTCGCTTACGGGAGCCGACGCTCGAAGGAGCGTCCGCCCGACGCCCCGGCAAACCACTCGCACCTCGTCGTGCTGGCCGCCGACAGACGCGGGTACGACAACCTCGTGAGGCTGTCGTCGCGCGGTTTCACCGAAGGATTCTACCACAAGCCGCGCATCGACCGCGCGCTGCTCGAAGAGTGCGCCGACGGCCTGATCGTCACCAGCGCCTGCATGGCCGGCGAGATCGCGCGGGCCCTCGAGCACGACCGCTGGGACGAGGCGAAGGCGACGGCCGAGTGGTACGCACGCACCTTCCCGGATCGCTACTTCCTCGAGGTGCAGGACCACGGGATTCCGGGCCAGGCGAAGATCAACCAGGGCGTGTTCCAGCTCGCCGACGAGCTGGGCCTGCCGGTGCTCGTCACGAACGATGCCCACTACATGCGGCGCGAAGACGCCGACGCGCACGACACCCTGCTGTGCATCGGAACCGGCAAGTTCAAGGACGACCCCGATCGACTGTCGTTCCACGGACAGGAGAGCTACTTCAAGTCTCCCGCCGAGATGGCCGAACTGTTTCCCGATCGGCCGGAGTTGCTCGAGAACACGCTGCGCGTGGCCGAGATGTGCGACGTCCAGTTCGAACAGCAGTACCACCTCCCGAACTTCCCGCTTCCCGAGCGGTTCTCGTCCGACAACGCCTATTTGCGCGAGCTGACGACGGCGGGCGCGAAGGAACGCTACGGCGATCCGCTGCCCGACGACGTGACCGAACGCCTCGAGTACGAGATCGGGGTGATCGAGCAGACCGGCTACGCCGGCTACCTGTTGATCGTGTGGGACTTCATCCGGGCGGCGCGGGAACTCGGGATTCCGGTCGGGCCGGGCCGCGGCTCGGCGGCGGGCTCGATCATTTGCTACTGCCTGCGTATCACCGACGTCGACCCGCTCGAGTTCGACCTCCTGTTCGAGCGCTTCCTGAACCCCGACCGGGTGTCGATGCCCGACATCGACATCGACTTCTGCTACGAGCGGCGGGGCCGGATCATCGACTACGTGCGCGACAAGTACGGCGCCGACTCGGTAGGCCAGATCATCACCTTCGGTACGATGCTGGCGCGCGCCGCGCTTCGCGACGTGGGCCGCGTGCTGGGCTTCACGCCTTCGGAAATCGACAGGCTCGCGAAGCTGATCCCGAACAGCCCGAACTATTCGCTCACCGCCGCCGAAGCCGTGAAGAAGGTGAAGGAGCTGTCGGACCTGTACCGCGACGACGCGCGCACCCGCCAGCTCCTCGACGAGACGATCCGCATCGAGGGCCTGAAGCGCCATACGTCCGTACACGCCGCCGGCGTCGTGATCGCCCCGGGCCCGCTCGAGGAGTTCGTGCCGGTCTGTCGGGACACGCGGGGCGACGGCGATTCGGTCATCACGCAGTACGACATGGTCGCGCTCGAGCAGGCCGGGATGCTCAAGATGGATTTCCTCGGCTTGCGGACGTTGACCGTGATCCACGACGCGGCGGAGGCGATCGAAGCTCGCCACGGCGTGACAGTCGACTGGGACGAGATCGGCCTCGAGGACGCGGCCGTGTTCGAGATGCTGGCCGGCGGCGGAACGGGCGGCATCTTCCAGTTCGAGTCGGCGCTCGCGACCGAGAAGCTTCGCGCCATGCGCTGCGACCGATTCGAAGACCTGGTGGCCGTCAACGCCCTGATCCGGCCCGGACCGCTCGACGCCGGGATGACCGACGTCTACATCCGGCGCAAGCGCGGCTTCGAGCGCGTCGAGTACCCGACGCCCGAGCTGGCCGAGCTGCTCGCGCCGACCTACGGGATCTTCACCTACCAGGAGCAGGTGATGCGGGCGGCCAACCTGCTCGCCGGCTTCACGCTCGCCGAAGCGGACGTGCTGAGGAAGGCCGTCGGCAAGAAGGACGCCGAGCTCACCGACCGCGTGCTGGGCGACTTCGAAGCGCGGGCCGTCGAGCGCGGACTGACGGAGGCGAAGGCGAGCGAGATCGCGGAGCTCATCCGCACCTTCGGCCGCTACGGATTCAACAAGGCGCATGCCGTCGCCTACGCGCTCATCTCATACCGCACGGCCTGGCTCAAGGCGCACTATCCGGCCGAGTTCATGGCCGCCCAACTCTCGTCCTACATCGACAATACCGACCGGGTGGTCAGCTACATCGGCGCCGCGCGTACGATGGGCCTCGAAATTCTGCCCCCCAGCGTGGCGGAATCGGGCTACAAGTTCACCGTCGTGGCCGACGATCAGATCCGCTTCGGCCTCGGGGCGATCAAGGGCGTGGGCGAATCGGCCATCCGCTCGATCATCGAGGCCCGCGACGACGGCCCGTTCACCTCGCTGTTCGACTTCTGCCAGCGCATCGACCTGCGCCTGAACAACAAGCGGGTGATCGAATGCCTGATCGCGGCGGGCGCCCTCGATACGTTCGGCGAGCGGGCCACCCTGAAGGCGGGACTCGAAACGGCCCTGTCGGAGGCCCAGGCCCGCCAGCGGGAGCAGGAAACCGGGCAGGAATCGCTGTTCGGCGGCGCGACCCCCGTGGCCCGGCCGACACCGCGCCTGCCCGCCGTGGCGCCGTGGACCGAGCAGGAGCGACTCAAGGAAGAGAAGGCGGTGCTCGGCTTCTACATCTCCGGCCACCCGTTGGAGCGCCACCGCGACCTGGTCGACCTGCTGTCCGTCGAGGCCAACACGTCCATTCTCGAGCGCCTGCGCGACCGAAAGGTGCAGCTCGCGTGCGTCGTCACGAGCATGGACGTGCGCGTTTCGCGCAAGAGCGGGAAGGAGTACTGCCGCCTTTCCCTCGAAGACTTCCACGGCACGGCCGAAGCCCTCGTGTTCGGCGACGTATGGACATCGGCTCGCGACCTGTTCGCCGAAGACCTGCCCGTTCTCATCGAAGGCACGGTGTCGGGAAACTCGCGGGACGAGGACGATCCCCCCATCTTCGTGGACTCGGTGCAGCGGCTGCGCGACGTCGCCGCCACGGGTCAGATCGGCGTGTGCATCGAATTGAGGCAGGGCATGGAGTGCGTGCCCGAGGAGTTTCAGCGCGTGCGCGAGGTGCTAGAGGGAGCCCCCGGACCGGGACCGGTGCTCGTCCGCTGGACGCCGAACGGCACCAACGGCAACGGTGGGGGCGGTGAGCCTCCGGTCCTGGTGTCCAGCCTCGGCGTCGCCCCGAGCGCGAGCCTGCTGTCCGACCTGCGGGCCCTACTCGGAGGGGACCGGGTACACCTTACACGCGGCTGAACCCGGCGCCGGGCATCACCGGCCACGATCGAAGTGGGAGACGACGAGTGAACGAAGTCGATAGAGGGGAGGGTGACGTAAAGTCGCCCGGCCCGATGGAGCGTGTGCAGCTCGCCCGTCACCAGGAGCGTCCGTTCACGCTCGACTACGTGCGCCTTCTGTTCGAAGACTGGATCGAGCTGAGCGGCGACCGGAAGTTCCGCGACGACCCCTCGATCGTCGCCGGCTGGGCCCGGTTCCAGGGCCGCAGCGTCATGGTCGTCGGTCACCAGAAGGGCCGCGACATGAAAGAAAACCTGCACCGCAACTTCGGCTCACCACACCCCGAGGGGTACCGCAAGGCGGAACGCCTCATGCGGCTCGCCGCCAAATTCGGGCGCCCCGTCCTGACGTTCGTCGACACGCAGGGCGCCTATCCCGGCATCGGAGCGGAGGAGCGCGGGCAGGCCGAAGCGATCGCCCGCAACCTGTTCGTCATGGCCGGCCTTCCCGTGCCGATCGTCGCGACGATCATCGGCGAAGGCGGCAGCGGCGGCGCGCTCGGAATCGCCGTGGCCGACCGCGTCCTGATGCTGGAGAACGCGATCTATTCGGTAATCTCGCCGGAGGGCTGCGCGGCCATCCTGTGGCGGAGCCGCGATCGGGCCGAGGACGCGGCCAGGGCCCTCAGGGTGACCGCGCCCGACCTGGAAGAATTCGGCGTGATCGACGAAATCGTGCCCGAGCCGGAGGGCGGAGCCCACCTCGATCCGGAAGTGGCCGCGGTAGCCCTCGGTGAGGCGCTCGGACGGCACCTGAGCGAGCTCGTCCGGCTGGACGGCGACGAGCTGATTCGGCGACGGCGCGAGAAGTTCTACGCCATGGGCCGCTGGGAGGACACGGGCACGTGACGGATTCGCCGCGAGACCGCGCACCCCGGCCCATCCCCGTCACGGGTACCCGGCGCGCCCGCCAGATCGCCGAGGTCCGCTTTCGCGGCATACGCTCCGAGTATTTTCGATTCGATGAAGATTCGCCCCTGCGAGAGAACGAGTACGTGATCGTCGAGGCCGACCGCGGCCAGGACCTGGGCTGGGTGCACCGCGCCGTGGACGCCGGCTCGCACACCTGCGAAGGTGGATGCGACCATGCCCATCACGGCCCCGTCGTCCCGCCGTCGAAACGCGTGCTGCGCCGGGCCGCTCCGGCCGACGTCGAGCGACGGCTCACCCTCGAAGCCGAAGAGCCGGAGGTGAGGCGCCGGACCCGCGAACTCGTCAGCCGCCATGGCCTGCGAATGAAGGTGAGCGAAGCGGAGTGGCAGTGGGATCGCAACAAGCTCACCGTCTATTTCACGGCCGACAAGCGGGTCGATTTTCGCGCGCTGGTCAAGGATATGGCGCGGACGTTCAAGACACGTATCGAGCTGCGCCAGATCGGGGTGCGCGACGAGGCGAAACGCCTCGGCGGCCTCGGTCGCTGTGGGCGCGAGCTGTGCTGCCGCCTGTGGCTGCCGGAGATCGAGCCGGTGACGCTGCAACTCGCCAAGGACCAGGGCCTGTCGCTCAACCCGGCGCAGATCTCGGGCGCCTGCGGCCGGCTGATGTCGTGCCTGCACTACGAGCACGAGTTCTACCTGCAGGCGAAGAAGCGCTTCCCGAAGGTCGGGCGCACCCTGTCTACGGAGGCGGGCGAAGAGGAGGTCGTCGCGTGGGACATCTTCCGCGACACCGTCTCGTTGCGCGACACCGAGGGCAACACGCGCACGGTTCCGCTCGAAGAGGTGAAGCGTGAAACGATGAGCACCCGGGTCAAGCGCGGTGTGGACAGCCGCCGCGGGCGGCGCGGCTGAGCCACCGACCACCAGCCACCGACCACCGGCCACCGCAGACCACAGGATCCCAATTGGCTCGCTACTACGTGACCACCGCTATCGACTACGCGAACGGCGATCCCCACGTGGGGCATGCGTTCGAGAAGATCGGCGCAGACGTGATCGCCCGCTATCGCCGGCTTTGCGGCGACGAGGTGAAGTTCGCCGTCGGGATGGACGAGCACGGCCAGAACGTCCTGCGCGAAGCCGAGCGGCAGGGGATCAGCCCGCAGGCCTGGGTCGATCGGCTCGCCGACCGGTTCCGTGGGGCATGGGATCGGATCGGCCTCTCCAACACCGATTTCGTCCGCACGACCGACGACGCGCACGCGACCGCCGTCCAGGCGCTCGTCCGCCGCATCCGCGACGCGGGCGACATCTACCTCGACCGTTACGAGGGCTACTACTGCGAGCGCTGCGAGGCCTTCCGCAAGGAGGCCGAGCTGGTCGACGGACGCTGCCCCATGCATCCGACGCGTGAGATTTCGTGGACGGAAGAGGAGAACTTCTTCTTCCGGCTGTCGAAGTACACGCAGCCGTTGCTCGACCACCTCGCCGCGCATCCCGAGTTCGTGCAACCCGAGAGCCGACGCAACGAGATCCTCCGGCTCCTCGAAGGCGGGCTCGACGACATCAGCGCGTCGCGCTCGCGGGTGCCCTGGGGGGTGCCCTTCCCCGACGCCGAGGGGCACACCGTGTACGTGTGGTTCGACGCCCTGCCGAACTACCTGTCGGTACTGGGCTTCCCCGACGAGGGCTACCAGGACTGGTGGCCGGCCGGCCTCCACGTGATCGGCAAGGACATCACGAGATTTCATTGCGTCATCTGGCCGGCGATGCTGATGTCCGCCGGGCTGCCGTTGCCCGCCGTCGTGTGGGCGCACGGATTCGTCAAGATCGGCGGCGGCAAGCTGTCGAAGTCCGGCACGACGCAGCTCGACCTCGAGGCGCTGATCGACCGACACGGCTCCGACGCCTTCCGCTACGTGTTGATGCGCGAAGCGCCCTGGGACGCCGATCGTGACTTTCCCTCGGTCGAGAGCTTTCTGCAGCAGTTCGACGAGCGCTACCAGGCCGATCTCGCGAACGACCTCGGCAATCTGCTCAACCGGACGGTGGCGATGGTCCGGAAGTATCGGGACGGCCACGTCGCGGCAGGCGACGGCACCGAGCTCGACGCCGAAGCCGAACGGGCGATCGACGAATGGACCGAGCACATGGAGGCCATGCGCCTGCACGCCGCCCTCGAGTCCGTCATGACGATCGTTCGCAAGTCCAACGCCTGGGTCGACGCGCGGGCCCCGTGGGCCCTCGCGAAGAACCCCGAAGCGGCCGACGAACTCGACGCCGTCCTCGGGGCGCTGATCCGGTCCCTGGCACGTGCCGCCGGCGCCCTCCAGCCGTTCATGCCGGAAAAATCTTCAGAGTTGTGGGGCCGCCTGGGTGGCGAGGGAGTCCCTCCGCACCCTGACGCGCTGGGCGGCCGCTGGCCCGTCCGCTTGCCGGATGACGGCACGGGCGTGCTGTTCCCGCGCATCGACTCGACGCCGAGCTGACCGGCCGCCGGGAGTCCCCGGACTCTCCGGGCCTTCCGGCACCATCCTTGCTTGACAGGGTCCCCCGGAGCGCGTCAGTTTGGGTCCGTCCCGCCCGGAGGCCGCATGCCTCCCGGGTCGCCCGCGATGCAGTTCACCTTTGTCGCGGCGCAATCGAATTTGAGTCACAATCGGGCGCACCTCCGCGAGAGGCCGACAGGCCGTCGGTTTGGTGTGCCCTCGACATATGGATGGGCATGCCGGAACCGACACGAGACCAAAAGAGCAACGAACCGGAGGATGGCCTGAAGCCAGCGCACTGGACGATTCAGATCATGCCGGACGGCGGCGGTTCGATCCGCCACCTGAACGTGACGCGTCGCGCGATCGGCCTGGCCGCCGCGGGCGGCGTTCTGCTGCTCGTACTCGTGGCTGGCCTCGTCGTGAGCCTCGGGTCCGATGCCGTGCGCTCGGCCGAGCTGGTCCGGCTGCGGATCGAAAACCGCGCGCTGACCAGCGATCTGGCTCGTATGGAAACTCAGGTCGCTACGCTCGACGGCTACATCGACCGCCTGTCCGCTCGCGACCAGGAGATCCGGCTGCTGGCCGGCCTGCCGCACATCGATCCCGACGTGCAGGCCGTGGGCGTAGGCGGACCGCTTGGCGGCGACCCGGGCCGAGAGCGGTTCCTGAAGACCTCGCCGGAGCTGGCGGAGCGTTCGCTCGGTTTGGGTTACGACGTCGACAAACTATCTCGACGGGTCGAGTTGCTGACCTCCAGCCTCGACGAGGCGATGGATTCGGTTCGGGTCCACGCGGCGATCTTCCGGGCCAGGCCGTCGATTCGGCCGGTGCAGTCCCCCGACTCGTGGATCAGCTCGAGCTTCAGCCATAGCCGGTTCCATCCGGTCCTGCTGGTCAATCGTCCGCACCCGGGGCTCGACATCTCGGCCCCCGAGGGCACGGCCTTCCTCGCAACGGCAGCCGGTCGGATCGTCTTCGCCGGCACGAAGCCCGGGTACGGAAAGACGATCGAAATCGACCACGGCTTCGGGTACGTGACGCGCTACGCGCACGCGGCGTCGATCAACGTCAAGCGCGGAAATCGGGTCGAGCGAGGCGCGCTGCTCGGAGAAATCGGCCGAACGGGACTCGCGACGGCGCCACACCTTCATTACGAGGTTCTGATCGACGGCGAGCCCGCGAACCCGCGCAACTATCTGCTCGACGACGTCGTTTTCTAGGATCCTTCCGGGCCGCCTGCATCCCGTGTCCGAGGTTTGAAAAATGCGTGGCGCGCGGGTAGATTGCCGCCGCACCGAATCGGGCTATCCGGGCTTAAACGTGGAGAAAGCATGCGGACCCATCGAATCACCGCGGCGCTGCTCGCAGTCGTCGCCCTGACCGCCACCGCTTGCGGGTCCAGCGTCACCGTCGAAGTGGTGACCGAAGGCCCCGACGGCGAACCGCAACCCCAGGCGAACCTGCCACTCGACTTCCTTCCGTTCGACCGCGACTCCGTGTTCGACGCGCTCGACGCGGCGGCGGAAACCCCTCGCCCCGAGATGGGCGAAGAGCTCCAGGCAGCCTCCGATCGGGTTCTGAGCCTGCAGGCCGAATGGCGCGAGGCGGAGACGGAGTGGAGCGAGACGCGCGACGAGCTCCGTAACCTGCGAGAGCGGCTCGATCAAATCGACCCGCGCGACCCCGACTATCGGTCGCTGTATGATCAGTTCGGCCAGCTCGAGGGTCGCGAGGCGCAACTCGATCGCCAGCGGAAGGCAGCGTTCGACAGCTTCACGACCGCGCAGGACGAAGTGTCCACGCGACTCGACTCGTTCCGCGTCGTGCTCGAGACCTGGGAGAACGACGCGTACTCCGGCTATTACGATATCGAGATGGAACTGCTCGATGGTGATGAAGTGATCGCCGACACGACGAACGACGCGGGCCGCGCCACCGCCACCCTTCCGGGCGGCGACTGGTGGGTGACCACCCGTGCCCCGGTGCTCGACGGCGAGCTTTACTGGAACGTGCCCGTGCCGGACACCGACACGCTTCGTCTCGACGAGTCAAACGCGACGCTCCGTCCTCGACTCTGATATTCCTCCCGCTTCGGACGCCGGGGCGCCTCGGGCGCCCCGGCCCGGAGCCTTTTTCGCCGCGGATCCGATGAACGACCTTCTCGAGCTGGGCAGCGGGATGACCTTCGAGGTCGACCGTAGCCATGTCGGATGGCTCACGCTCGACCAGGCCGACGCACCGAACATCATGTCCAGCGAGGTTCTCCGCGCGTTCGACGGCCTGCTCGCCCAGCTAGAGTCCAGGATCGCCAACGGACAGATTCACGCACTCGGCATCCGCAGCGCCAAGCCCGGCACGTTCATCGCCGGCGCCGACGTGAAGGAGTTCGCCGAGCTCGAATCGGCCGCAGCGGCACGGGCCGCGAGCGCCGAGGGCCAGCGCATTTTCCGACGCCTTCAGCGGCTGCGCGTGCCAACGGTGGCCGTGATCGACGGTACCTGCCTGGGCGGCGGCACCGAGCTCGCCCTGCACTGTACCTACCGCATCGCCACCGATCGGCCTTCCACCCGGATAGGGCTGCCCGAAGTGCGTCTCGGCATCATCCCGGGCTTCGGCGGAACGGTTCGGCTGCCGGCGGTGGTCGGGCTCCAGGAGGCCCTGCGAATCATTCTCGCCGGCAAGCCGGTCAGCGCCCGCAAGGCAGGTCGGATCGGGCTCGTGGACGTCGTCGTCGCGCCCGAGCGACTCGAGCGGGAGCTCGACGACTTCATGACGCTCGTCCTGTCGAAGCGCGTGCCGGAACAGGAACGGGACCGTTCCCTCGCGACGCGTTTCCTCGAGGGGACCGCGATCGGACGCAAGATCCTGTTCACCCTGGCGCGCAAGCGTACCCGCGAAGAAGCGGGTGAGCACTATCCGGCCCCGCTCCGGGCGATCGACGTACTCGAGGAGTCCCATGGCGCCCACGTCGACGAGGCGTATGCGAACGAGGCGGCCGCCGTCGGAGAGCTGTTGACGAGCCCGTCGTCGCAGAATCTCGTGCACGTCTTCCTGCTCTCGCAGCAGGCCAAGCGTGCGCTGCCGGAAGAGACGATGGAGCGCGCGGCGGAGGTCGAGAAGGTCGCCGTGCTCGGTGCCGGTGTGATGGGCGGCGCGATCGCCGAGCTCGTCGCGGCCAACGACGTGCCGGTCATCCTCAAAGACATCGATCAGGGCGCGCTCGACTCCGGCATGAAGCACGCGGCGGCCTTGCTCGACAAGGCCGCGTCGGCGCGGGTGTTCTCTCCGGAGGAAGCGAGCTTGAAGCTCGCCCTGATCACCGGGACGCTCGACTACGAGGGGTTCGACGATGTCGACCTGGTCATCGAGGCCGTGGTCGAACGGATGCAGGTCAAGCAGCAGGTGCTCAAGGAGGTCGAGGCCGAGGTTCCGGCGACCGCCGTGCTCGGAACGAACACCTCGTCGCTCTCGGTGACGGGGATGGCGAAAGCCGTGGATCGGCCGGGGCGCGTCGTCGGCATCCACTTCTTCAACCCCGTGCACAAGATGCCGCTGGTCGAGGTCGTGCGGCCCGAGACCGCCGACGAGGACGCGGTCGCCACCGGCGTGCGCTTCGTGCTCGACATGGGGAAGACGCCGGTTGTCGTCGCCGACCGGGCCGGGTTTCTCGTCAACCGGCTGCTCAGCCCATATCTGAGCGAGGCCGGACGGCTGCTCGCCGAAGGCGGCGACATCGAGCATATCGACGGCGTATTCACCGATTTCGGCATGCCGATGGGTCCCCTGCGCCTGCTCGACGAGATCGGGTTCGACATCGCCGAGCACGCCGGCAAGGAGATGGGCGCGGCGTTCGGCGACCGGCTCGCCACGTCCGACGTCATCGAACGGCTGATCGAAAGTGGACGTCTCGGGAAGAAGAACGGACGCGGCTTCTATCTGTATCAGGATGGGAAGTCGACGGGCGCCGACGCGGCGGCGGCGAACCTCGTCCGCGGCCTGGAGACGGACGCCGGCGGCGCAGCCGGGCGGGCGAGCGACGACGAGATTCTCGCGCGCTGCCTGTACCTGATGGTCAACGAGGCCGCCTTTGCGCTCGAGGACGAAGTCGTGGCGGACGCCGGCATGGTCGACCTCGCCATGGTCATGGGTACCGGCTTTCCGCCGTTCCGCGGCGGCCTGCTCCGCTGGGCGGACGACGTCGGCGTCCGCGAGATTCGCGACCGGCTCGAGGCCTTCGCGGCCGACCTCGGCCCTCGCTTCACGCCCGCTCCGCTGCTCGGGCAGTTGGCGGACAACGATCGGACCTTCACGCATTCTTCCCAGACGACTCTTCCGTAGTCCGCGGCCCGGCGGCGCGCCGAACGGCCCGGCGGACGCTCCGACCGTCGAGGTCGTGTACACCCGTCTGCCCGACCGTGTGGCCCGGTTCCACCAGGAGTTGCTGCACGATGGGCCCGACTGCCGGATCACGCTGATGCGAGTCGACGAGGCGATGGCTCCGCTCGAGATCGGTGACACGCAGCTGGAGACCGGCGCCGCCGTGCTCTGGTACCTGTTTCCGGGCCGCGCATGGGAAGTGGCCGGCGTGCATGACGAGGGCGGGCGGCTGCTCGGCCACTACACGAACTTCATCCGACCGCCCCGGATCGAAGCAGACAGCTGGGAGCTCACCGATCTGTGGCTCGACGTCTGGCAGCCGCCGGATGGCCGGGCGCGCCTGCTCGACGCCGACGAGCTGGAAGCTGCGGTGGCGACCGGCGTCATCGAGCCCGCCGAGGCCCGGGGGGTCGAGGCCGAGGCGGCGGCCGTGCTTCGCGCCGCCGAGGCCGGACGCTGGCCCCCGCGGATCGTCCGCGAGTATCCGCTGGCCGACGTTCCGGCGCTGCGCCTGCGCCGCGACGATCCGGGCACCTACTACGCGAACCTGATCGTCGGCCGGCTGATCGCGTTCGGCATCTATGCGCTCGGCGCGATATCGCTGACGTCGCTGGCCTTCGCGGCGCTCACCGAGGCGTTTCACGGCAACCGGCCCGCCCTCGTGTCGTGGGGGTCGGTGATCGGCATCGAGTTGCTCGTGCTGTTCGGCCTGTCGATAGCCGGGCGCCTGCCCGCCACGCGACGCCCGCGGCCCGAAGAAGTGCTGACCGAGCGCATTCTGTTCATCGGCGCGCTCGTCACGGGCCTGGCGGTGTTCCTCTATCCCGACGTCGAGCTTTGGCGGGGCGGCCTGATGGGAATCTACGGCGCGCTGGGCGTGTTCCTGGGCGTGTTCGCCGCCGCACGGCTGCGCTGGGAGCAGCGGTTCCCGGTGCTCGCCGTGGCGGGGCTGGTGGTGTGCGTCGCCGCGCTGATCATACTGCTCTAGTAACCCATGGGGAAGCCGATCCGACAGCGATCGCGACCCTACAGCGGGCGCGTCTGTCCCCTGGGCAGCACGATCAGGTCGCCCGCGACCGTCGCCCCTTCCGGTCTCTCCGGCGCATCGGCGGCTACCGCCGATCCGGCCTCCAGCACGTTGTAGCGATCGACGATTCCCCGGTGGATCCGGGTGCCCGCGCCGATCCGGCAGTGATCCATCACGATGGAGTCGACGATCTCGGCGCCCGCCTCGACGTACGTGTCGCGCCCGATTACCGATCGGACGATGCGCGCGTCCTCGACCACACTGCCGACACCGATCGTCGCGTCCTCCACCGTGCCGCCGAGAATCTTAGGGCTCGGACGGTGATAGGCCTGCGAGTGGATCGGCCAGTTGCGGTTGTTCAGGTCGAATCTCGGCTCGGCGCCGAGCAGGTCCATGTGGGCGGCCCAGTACGTCTCCAGCGTGCCGACGTCCCGCCAGTAGCCGAGCTCCTCGTAGGGCTTCATTCCGGGAACCAGGTTGCGGTGAAAATCGTAGGCGCACACCCGGTGCTGCGAATCCTCCACCATCCGCGGAACGATCGTCCGCCCGAAGTCGGGCTCGAGCCCCTCGTCGGCCACGTCGCGGAGCACCCGGACGAGCGCCTCGGGCTGGAAGATGTAGTTGCCCATCGACGCGTAGGCGAAATCCGGGCGGTCCGGCATGGACGGCGGCTCCGCCGCCTTCTCCAGCCAGTCGACGATCGTGTCGTCGGGGGCCGCCTCGGCCACGCCGAATCCCGTGGCCTCCGAGCGCGGCACGGGAAGCATCGCCACCGACAGGGCCGCCTCCTTCTTCCGGTGAAAGCGGATCATGTGTCCGATGTTCATCCGGTAGATGTGGTCGGCGCCGAACACCGCGATCAAGTCGGGCCGATAGTCGGCGATCAGGTTGAAGTTCTGGTACACGGCGTCGGCCGTGCCACGGTACCACGTCTTCCCGACCCGCATCTGCGGCGGGACGACCGTGAGGAAGTCGTCGGGGTGTGGGGTGCTGAGGCGCCAGCCTTCTCGCAGGTGATGGATCAGCGACTGCGAACGGTACTGGACGAGCACGAAGATCGAATAGACCCCCGAGTTGAGCAGGTTCGAGAGGACGAAGTCGATGATCCGATAGCTGCCGCCGAACGGTACCGACGGCTTGCTGCGCTCGCGGGTGAGCGGGCGCAACCGGCTGCCTTCGCCGCCGGCCATCACGAGTCCGAGTACGCGCAGGTTGGTTCGCATGAAATCCCGACCTCAGAGGGTGGTGTCGCGGTGCACGCCGGCCGGCGTCGCGCGAACCCGCTCGTACAGACGTTCATGAGCCGCAATCCGCGCGTTCCACGAATGGTCGAGGCGCATGGCGGCGGCCTGGACGAGCGCGTAGCTGGCCGGGTCGGCGTACAGTCGCATTGCCTCCCGAATGGCCCATTCCAGCCCCGCCGCGTCGAAGTGCTCAAACACGATACCCGTGGCGCTCCCGTCGGCGATCGTCTTCGCGTCGACGGACGTCACGGTGTCGGCGAGCCCGCCGGTGCGATGCACAATCGGCAGGGTGCCGTAGCGCTGGCTGATCATCTGGTTCAGGCCGCAGGGCTCGAACTTCGACGGCATGAGAAAGAAGTCGCTCCCTCCCTCCACCAGGTGCGCGAGCCGCTCGTCGAACGCCACCCGGGCACCGACGTGCGGGAGTTCCGACAGCTCCTCCAGCAGCCGTTCGTAGCGTACCTCGCCGGTGCCGAGCAGCACGAAGCGGGCCTCCCGCCAGGCGGCGATGCGCGGTTGGAGCTCTTCCAGCAACCCGAGCCCCTTCTGCTCGACCAGCCGCGAAACCAGTCCGAACACGGGCGTTCCGGACGGCGCGTCGATTCCGAAGGCGTCGGCCAGCGTGACCCGGGCCGAGCGTTTGCCGGCCATGTCCCCGACCTGCCACCCGTCCGGCAGGTACGGATCGTCAGCCGGGTTCCACACCTCGGTGTCGATGCCGTTGAGGATTCCGACGACGGGTGGCCGGAGATCGCGCAGCAGTTCGTCGAGCCCGAACCCGAACTCCGGCTGCAGGATCTCGGAGGCGTAGGTGGGGCTCACTGTCGTCACCTGGTCGGCCGATGTCAGGCCGACACGCAACAGATGGAGGTCACCCGCGCCGGGCAGTCGAGGGCCCGCCCCGGGTGCAACGTCGGCCGACCCGCGGTCGGTGGCCGGGAACCACCCCTGGTAGGCGAGGTTGTGGATCGTGAAAACCGTGGGCGCGGCATCGGCCCCGGTGAGCCACGCCGGCGCGAGCGCCGTCTGCCAGTCGTGGCAGTGGACGATGTCGGGCGCCAGCTCGAGCCGTTCGGCCGCGAGCAGAGCGGCGCGCACGAACGCCGCGAAACGCTGCAGGTTGTCGGGGTGATCGCCGTCGCCGGCGCCGTACAGGCCGTCACGGTCGAACAGCTCAGGCACGTCGACGAACCAGGTGCGGGCCCCGTCGAGCGGCGGCCCTGAAACCAGTCGACCCTCTCCGGACGTACCCAGTGCCGACGGGGCGAAACGGACGGAAGGGGGCCGGTCGTCCGCCCGTTCCGCCCTGGCGATCGCCCGGTAGTACGGCAGAATCAGATCGACCTCGTGCCCGACGGACGCGAGGTGGCGTGTGATGGCGCCCACCACGTCGCCCAGCCCGCCGGTCTTGGCGAACGGTACGGCTTCGCTGGCCAACTGGAGTATCCGCATTCAGGTTCCGGACATTCGAGGGGACGCTCTCACAGCCGAAAGATACGCGATGGCGACGAAGAAACCGAAGGCCCGCCCGGTCACGCCCGCCGGCCTCGTGGGCTTCGCGGCGTTCTTCGCCGCCCTCTGGCTCCTGTGGAACACGCCCGCCGTCCTGCCGCTCAAGCTGTTCGTGGTGTTCCTGCACGAGATCAGCCATGGAATCGCCGCCGTGGCCACGGGTGGCCGCATCGATCGGATCGCGATCGCGGCGGACCAGAGCGGCGCCTGCTACTGCGGTGGCGGAAGTCCGTTCGTCACGCTGTCGGCGGGGTACCTCGGGAGCCTCGCCTGGGGCCTCGCCCTGGTGTGGCTCGCCCGGTTCGAGCGCCTGGCCCACTGGACGACCGCCGCCGTCGGCGTCGTCATGTGCCTGGTCACGCTGCTCTACGTGCGGACGATGTTCGGGCTCGTGTTCGGGCTCGTGGGCGCGGCGGCGCTGCTCGTAGCCGCGCGGCGACTGCCGGGACCATGGAACGCGCGGCTGCTGTACGCGCTGGGGCTCACGAGCGCCCTGTACGCGATTCTCGACATCAAGAGCGACGTCATCGATCGGCCCGAGCTCGACTCGGACGCCCGCATGCTGGCGGAGCTGACCGGCGTTCCGACCGTGGTCTGGGGAGGGCTGTGGATCGGGGTCGCGCTGGGAGTGGTCTACCTCGTGACGAGGCGCGCGCTCCGGCGCGAATCACGATCGCGGTAGCGCGTCGCGGCCTAGTACGGAATCGGCGTGCCCAGCGGGTTCGAAGGAGAGGTCGGCCCCGTCACGCCATTGCGTCCGTGGCGCTTCGCCTCATACATGCGGTCGTCCGCCCGATCGAGCAAACGGGTGATCTCTTCGCCGTTTTCGGGCCAGCTCGCGACGCCGAGGCTGATCGTGACGCTCGCCGGCACACGGTTGCCCGGGATGATCAGCATCTTTTCGGCCACGGCCTTGCGAAGGCCCTCGGCCACCTCGAGCGCCGCCGTCGAGCTCGTTTCGGGCAGCGCCACCGCGAATTCCTCGCCGCCGAGCCTCCCGACGAAGTCCGTGGAGCGCATCCGACCGCGCAACGCGTGAGCCACCGCCGTCAGGGCCGAGTCTCCGGCCGCGTGTCCATACCGGTCGTTGAACTGCTTGAAGTAGTCGATGTCGAGCACGGCGATGGAAATCGGTCGGCCGTAGCGCCGGGCCCGGGCCAGTTCGCTCTCCCAGCGCTCCTCGAACGCGCGCCGGTTGAGCACGCCGGTGAGGAAGTCGGTGGCCGACAGAATGTGGGGCGCCTGCATCCGCCGGCTTACGACGACAGTGAGTACCGCCATGCCGATCAGAAGGGCGAGCCTGACGCCCTGTGTCTGGGGTTGCAGGATCGGTGTCGACCACCCGGCTGTGAAGCCGGCGAACGCGATGAGCGCGAGGTACTGGCCGGCTGCCACGAGACCGGCCAGCAGGCAGGCCCGGTGATCGAGTCGCAGCATGCTGGCGGTCAGAGCGCAAAAATAGCAGACGAACAGCACCGAACCACCCAGCGCGTGATCGGTGAATCCGTTCAGAAGCAGGGCCGCCAGGCCACCGCTCACCAGGGTGACGTCGAACGCGCTGGCAACGAAGCCGAGCCACCAGCCGAAATGCACCCGGTTCACAACCAGGTGAAGCGTGAGGCTGAGCGCGGCGGCGACGGTGGCGAACAAGTGGTAGATGCGAGCGAGCTCGGAGACCGGGTTGCGGTAGGCGACCACCATGGCCAGACACCATCCGAGCACCGACATGATCGAGCGGAAGCGCGAGACGATGAGTTCGCCCTCGCCGGCCGGTTGGAGCAGGGACTCGGCCGGCGAATCCCAGATGTCGCGTCGAATCTCGACTGTCGGGTCCATGTATCCTCAGTACGCGGGAAGCGGATCTGCAACCTCCGTGTGCACGGTGAGCAAGGTGTGTGCCCTGTAAAAGGGTCGGACTTCTGCTACGATGTGGCCGTGTGAGGCGCGATTGCGCCGCGAGACGCCACTGGGCGCGGCATCGCGCCATACAGGCCGGAAGCCGATGTGTGCTCGTCAGATAAGCGACAACCGACAACCCGAGAGGCGACGATGAGCCTTACGATCCGTCAGGCAGCGAACGACGACCGTGACCGGATCGTCCTGTTCAATCAGGCGATGGCGAAGGAAACGGAGGGGCGAATGCTCGACCGGGGGACGCTCAACCGGGGCGTCGAGGCGATGCTCGCCGATCCGGCTCACGGACGCTACTTCGTGGCTGAAGAAGAGGGTATTGCCCCCGAAGAAGCCGAGATCGTCGGCCAGCTCGCGGTCACCTCGGAGTGGAGCGACTGGCGCAACGGAGAGATCTGGTGGATTCAGAGCGTGTACATCGCCAGAAGTCATCGGCGGCGCGGAATCTACGGCCAGCTCCATCGACACGTGCGCGCCATCGCCCGGGAGGCCGGCGTGATCGGCCTGCGGCTCTATGTCGAGCGCGACAACGAGGCGGCACAATCGACCTATCTTGCCCTCGGCATGCTCCCATCGAATTACGTCATGTACGAAGAGTTCTGGCCGGCCTCGTGAATCCGGCCCGCGTGCCTGCGGCACCCGTGCGGCAACGCTGCGAAATGTGTTGCGTGTGCGCGACATCGCGCCCCCGGAGGCGCCTCGCCCCGGCGGCAGACGCGGGCCTCCGGGCACCGTCCCCGGCGCCGAGACATACGCAGCCCCCGCCGATCGCACCGCAGAGCCAATCCGTATAATCGTTTGTCACGCCACGTCTTATACTTTCGTCGCCAACGCCCCTGCGGATGCGGCGTCGCATCTGGTCGTCCGCGCGTGGCGAGTTCGGCCGGCAACCTCGTGATCCGGAGGGCAAAGCGAACCGGATCTTGCTTCCCTCCCGGTACTGCAGACCGGAAACTCGACGATGTGAGCCAAGGAGGTCGGAGGTGTGGACAGCCGTACTCGCCATCACCCTGGTCGCCAACCTGCTGATCTTCGTGCACGAGCTCGGTCACTTGCTCGCCGCGAAGTGGGCCGGGATGCCAGTGACCTGTTTTTCGGTGGGGTTCGGCCCGAGCCTGGTCTCGAAGCAGATCGGCCGCACTAGCTACCGGCTGGCGCTGATTCCGCTCGGCGGATACGTCCGCATCGAGGGCATGCGCGGCACCGAGGAGGAGCGTCGCGCCTGGCCGACGGGGTTCGCGTTCCAGCCGCTGCACGCGCGAATGACGGTGATCGCCGCCGGCTGCGCCGCCAATGTCGTGCTGGCCGGACTGCTCTACGTGGTTCTCGCCCTCGGCGGGGGTGGCGGACCGATGGAACCGAGGCTGCTTGCCGTGGACGCCTCCGCCGTCGAAGACATCGTCGGCTGGGGGGCGATCCCGCTCGATAAGCGAATCGTTGCGATCGACGACGAGCCCCTCGAGGATTGGGCTGATTTCGGGCTCAAACTGCTCAGCGCGCCCGAGGGCTTCCACGAGCTCGAACTCGACGACGGCACCTTCCACCGGGTCTGGATTCCCGCCGACGAGTCGGCGCGCGTCGCGATCCTGCAAGCTCTGATCCCCGTTCTCCCACCCGTCGTCGAGACCGACCTGGGCGGAGCCATACGCCTGGGGGCGCGCGAGGTCGAGCGGAACTCTCGCCTGATCGCGGAGAGTGGCCGGCTGCTGGCCACGGGCGACATCGGGCTTCGGCAACTCAGTGGTCCGGTCGAGATCGCGCGCATCGGCAGCGAGACCCTCCAGCTCAGCCTCGGTGGGTTCCTGGCCTTCATCGCGTTTCTGTCACTGAACCTCGCGATTCTGAACTTTCTTCCGATTCCAGTCCTCGACGGGGGCCACTTCTTCCTGCTGGTGCTCGAGGGCCTGAAGGGCTCGGCGCTGCCCGCCCCGGTCTACCGCTACAGCACGATCGCCGGCGCCACGATCGTCGGCTTCTTCATGATGTTCGCACTGCTCAACGACATCCTGCGGGTGCTGGGAATCTGACGCCGCCCGAACCGGCGCCGTGCACTCCGGGCGTTCGGCGCACCATGTGAAAATCGATTTACACATGGTCGCGTACGGCAGGGGCGCCGAATCGTCCCGATGGGGCGAAGGCCTTAGATTCGGGACCGATCCGTCAGGCGCAGCGCGGGCACCCCGTTCCGCAATTGCGCCGTGAATCCGGCACGCATGCCAAAGGTGTGGAATCGATGCGAGAGATGCACAGCGAGTTGTTTGACATTCGTGCGGCGGTAACGCTCACGGCGGTCGCCGCGCTACTGGCGACCTGGCCCGTTCTCGGCACGGCCGGCGGCGCGGCGTTCGCGCAGGAGGCGGCGGACGGAGAGCCCGAGCAGCAGGCGATGGGCGACGTCACGCTCGAGCGACTGTTCAGTGACGACTTCCAGGGAGAGTTCCTCGGGGCCACCCGGTGGCTGGACGGCGGCTCGGCCTACACGACGCTCGAGGCGGCCGAAGGTGATGGCGAGAACGGCGGAAACCGCGGCCTCGAGCTGATCCGCTACGAGACGTCGTCGGGCGATCGCGACGTCCTGGTTTCCGCCGCGGAGCTCACCCCCGAAGGGCGCGAGCGTCCCCTGCGCGTGCAGGGCTACGACTGGTCGGCCGACGGCGACCGGCTCCTGATCTTCACGAACACCCGCCGGGTGTGGCGACAGAACACGCGCGGCGACTACTGGGTGCTCGACCGCGAGGAAGGCACGCTCACCCAGCTCGGCGGCGACGCGGCGGAGTCGTCGCTCATGTTCGCGAAGTTTTCGCCCGATGGCACGCGCGTCGCCTACCGGGCAGAGTACGACCTGTACGTGGAGGACCTGCGGACGGGGGCGATCACCCGACTGACGGACGACGGCTCGCGCACGATCATCAACGGCACGTTCGACTGGGTGTACGAGGAGGAGTTCTCGGCCCGCGACGGATTCCGCTGGAGCCCCGACGGCTCGCGCATCGCCTACTGGCAGCTCGACGCCGAGGGCGTGCGCGACTTTCTGATGATCAACAACACCGACTCACTCTACTCGTTCACGATTCCCGTCCAGTATCCGAAGGCGGGGACGACGAACTCGGCGGCGAAGGTGGGCGTCGTCTCCGCGACGGGGGGTGAGACCACGTGGATCGAGTTCCCCGGCGATCCGCGCGAGCACTACATCCCGCGCATGAAGTGGGCCGGAGCGCCCGACGCGATCATCGTCCAGCGGCTGAACCGTCTCCAGAACCGGAACCAGGTGGCGCTGGCCGACGCCGAAACGGGCACCGTCACTTCATTGTTCACCGAGCGCGACGACGCATGGCTCGACGTGGTGGACGACTGGACGTGGCTCGATGGCGGCGAGCGCTTTCTGTGGGTGAGCGAACGCTCGGGCTGGCGGCATGTCTACTCCGTGCCGCGCGACGGCGCGACCGCAACCGCCGTCACGTTCGGCGAATACGACGTGATCAGCGTCGAGCTGGTCGACGAACCGGGCGGCTGGCTCTACTTCATGGCCTCACCGGACGACGCGACGCAGCGCTATCTGTACCGCACCCGGCTCGACGGCCGCAGCCCGCCGGAACGCGTCACGCCGGCCGGTCAGCCGGGGTGGCACTCCTACGACATCTCGCCGGACGCGCGCTGGGCGATTCATTCCTGGTCGCGGTTCGGCGTCCCGCCGACCACCGAGCTGATCCGCGTGCGGGGCCATCAGCCGGCGCGCTCGCTGGTCGACAACGAGGAGTTGAGAGAGACGGTCGCGGCACTCGAGCGTGGGGAGCACGAGTTCTTCACGGTCGAGGTGAACGGCGTGTCGCTCGACGGCTGGATGATGCGACCGCCCGACTTCCGCGACGGCGTGCGCTACCCGGTGCTCATGTACGGCTACACCGGACCGTTCGGCCAGACGGCCGTCGACTCGTGGGGCGGCTTCCGCTACCTGTGGCACCTGATGCTCACGCAGCAGGGCTACATCGTCGCGACGGTCGACAACCGCGGCACGCCCGGCCCGAAGGGACGCGACTTCCGCAAGGCCATCTACCGGCAGTACGGGCAGGTGAGCTCCGAAGACCAGGCGGACGCCGTGCGCGCCCTGCTGGCCGAGCGCAGCTACGTGGACCCCGAGCGGATCGGGGCGTGGGGCTGGTCGGGCGGCGGCACGTACACGCTGAACATGCTGACGCGCTATCCCGACCTGTACAGCGCCGGCATGGCCGTCGCGCCGGTGACGCACGAGAAGTTCTACGACACGGCCTACCAGGAGCGCTACATGGGCCTGCCGGACGAAAACGCCGAGGGCTACGAGCAGAGCGCGCCGCTCACGTTCGCGGAGCAGCTGGAAGGCCGGCTGCTGCTCGTTCACGGCTCGGGTGACGACAACGTGCACGTCCAGAACACCGAGGCGATGGTGAACGAGCTGGTGAAGCACGGCA
>DATHRZ010000032.1:0-64871 GCA_035464655.1 Gemmatimonadota bacterium | reverse complement strand
TCGACGGCGTGCCATGGCTCGTGCAGCAAACGGGCCCCGCGTGGGCCGAGCCGGCCGAAGCCTCCGCCGAGCTGTGCGGGCTGCAGTTTCTCCGCCTCGACGGGTCGGGCCGCCGCTACGCCGTGGACGGCCGCGCGCCGGGCCCGATTCCGGGGCCCGACGAGCTGCGGCGGCTGCTCGAGGACGCGCTGAGCGGAGACGCCTGACGCCGTGCCGGTATCTGCCTTTCTGTATGGGCACTACGCCTGCCCGCACACCTACATCGCCCAGGGACGCCTCGACCTGCTCGCCTCCGAGGCCCCGGTCACCGTCACCTGGCGCCCACTGCCGCCGGCTGAATCGGCGGCCGCGGATGCCGCCGCGGGGGTCGAAGTCGGCTGGCAGATGGCGACGGAGCCCGGGGTACCGCTGGCCGAGACCCTCCAGGCCCTCAGGCGCGACGCGGCGGCGCTCGGGCTCACGCTGTCGCTTCCCGCCACGCCGCCCGACCCGCGAACGGCGCTACATGCCACCGAGTTTGCGGCCGACTGCGGCCCGGCCGAGTTCGCCCGCCTGCACCGCGCCCTGTTTCGAGCCGTGTTCGTCGACGGCCGCGACATCGAGCAGCGCGACGTGATCATCGATCTGGCGGTAGACGTGGGGCTCGATGCCGAGGGACTCGGCGCCGCCCTCGACGACGGCCGCTACGAACAGATGCTGCGCGACGTGGAGGCCGAGGCGGCCCGCTACCAGATCGACGCCACCCCGACCATCCTGATCGGCCGCTTCAAGCTGGTCGGCGCCGCGCCGCTCGACGTGCTCGGCTCGACCCTGGAGCGTGCCCTCGAGGCCGACGGCTGAGCGCTGGCCGAGTCGCGCGACGCGGCCTGAGTCCGCCCCGCGCGTTTCCGCGTATGTGGTGGTGCGGCGCCTCTAAGCGTACATGTGTACAACTAGAAGGTGCCCGGGATATACCTCACAGTCGGGGAGATACCGGCCATCGTTCGTGACAGTGTAGTAGCAAAGCCGGCAACTGGTTAGTGCCGTATACCTGATATATCGAGTGAGATACGGCGTCGACCGGAGCGCTCATCCGAGCCGCAGAAATCCCGAACTCCTCAACCGGCGGTCAACCGGGGCCTTCACGCGCCTTGGCCCGGCCTTCCAGGCTCGCCTCGGCCTGTTCGAACAGGGCGGAGAGCGTGGCGCCGTCTTCCGGCATCAGGGCATACGAGAGGTTGCGTACCGACGAGCGGCTTTCGCTCTGCAACGCGCGGAGCAGGCGGGCCGCGATGCGGCGGGTCTGTGCGCCCTCGGCCTCGGGCAGGCCCACGGCGAGCCGCCGGTCGGAATAGCGGCTGATCAGGTCGTAGCCACGGAGCAGCGATTGCAGAGTGCCGATCGTGATCCGCAGTTCCGCGAGGTCGGTGGCCTGCGTCTCGATCAGCAGGAGCCCGAACGAGCGCGAGTATCGGCGGCAGCGCTTGAGCTCGGCTCCGGCCAGCGCATCGAACCCCTGACGGTTGTAGAGCCCGGTGAAGGCGTCCCGGTACGGGGCGAAGCGGACGGCGTCGTTCATCCCGGTCAGGTAGCGCGCCGTCTCAGGATCGGGCGGCTCGGGCGACATCATCCGGCTGCCCAGGGCCTCGGCCAGCCGCCGTGCCTCGGCGAGCTCGCCGCGCAGGATGCCGGCCCGATCGGGGGCCGGATCGCGCCGCAGATGCTCCCAATCGTCGCGAACTCGCGTCAGAACCGCGTCGAGACTGCCCGCTTCCGTCGTCGGTGCGGGTCCGTGCCGATCGGCCGGCGCGTCGTCGGCCGAGAGCCAGTCGCGAGGCGCGAGGGCACGGCTGAGCACGTTGGCGGCGGCTTCGGCGCGGGCGAGGCGATCGGCGAGTCCGCCGAGCCCGGCCGGATCGGGGTCGCGCCGCAGGAATCCCCAGGCGCGACTGACTTCGGCCAGCACGTTGTCGAGCGTCCGTCCGGCCTCGACCACGGCGCGTGCGTCGGGCGAGCGCGGGTCGGCCCGGTGCGCCCCGAACGGATCGGCTTCGCGCCCGACGCCGCCGGCGCCGCCGGCCACGCCCCCGCCACCGAACACGTCGGCGCCGCCGGAACGGCCGCCGCCCAGTTGACCCGCCAGCTGCTCGAGCGCGCGATCGGTGACCGCGAACGCCGTTCGGAACTCCTCGAGGCGCTCGGGCCGCGGGTCGGCGCGGAACGTCTGCCAGCGCTTCTGAAGCCGGGCGATACGGGTCTCGAGCCGGCGCAGGTGCGCGAGAAGATCGTATCCGTGCTGGTGTTTATCGCCTTGCATTCTGCGGTGTCGTCAGCCTTTCGCCCCGATGCGGGGACGGACTCGATTCATTCGATTGCATGCTTAATTGCGCAGTCGTCGCCCGCATCCCCGCGGCGTGGACCCCGCCTCCGGATCGAGTGTGCATGGCCCGTGCCTCGCCGTGCCGCGCCTGCCGTCGGCGTTGACGCTCTACCCGTGGCGGGTAGGTTGCGGCCGTGCTCAAGCTGACTTTTCTCGGAACGTCTTCGTCGCGGCCGACCGTGCGCCGTGGTGTTTCCTCGCTGGCCGTCCAGCGAGAGGGCGACCTGCATCTGTTCGACTGCGGCGAGGGCACGCAGCGGCAGATGATGCGCTTCGCCGTCGGCTTCAGCGTGCGCGGGATCTTCCTCACCCACCTGCACGCCGACCACACTCTCGGGCTGCCCGGGCTGCTGCGCACGATGTGTCTCCAGGCGCGCGAGGAAGAGCTCGTCGTCTACTGCCCGGCGGGCCGCGAGGCCGACGTTCGGACGATCGTCGTGATCGGTGGGGAACGGCTCACCTTCCCCCTGCGTATCGAAGGGCTCGAGCCCGGCGCGGTGGTCGCCTTCGACGGCTACGAGGTGCGCGCCGTGCGCACCGAGCACACGGCGCCTTCGATCGGCTACGCTCTCGTCGAGCCCGACCGGCTCGGCCGGTTCGACGTCGAGCGGGCGCGGGCGGCGGGTATTCCCGAGGGGCCGCTGTTCGGGCGCCTGCATCGGGGCGAAGACGTCGAGCTACCCGACGGGCGGACCATCCGCGCGAGCGACCTCGTCGGTGCGCCGCGGCCGGGGCGCAGCCTCATCTACACCGGCGACACTCGCCCCTGCGCGGCGGTGCGCGAGGCGGCGCGCAGGGCCGACCTTCTCGTCCATGAGGCGACGTTCATGGAGGAAGGGGCTGAACGGGCGCGCGAGACCCGGCATTCGACGGCGCGCGAGGCGGGCGAGGTGGCCGAGGCGGCAGGCGTCGCCCGGCTCGCAATCACGCACTTCAGCGCGCGCTATTCCGAGCTTCCGCACCGCCTGGCGGCCGAAGCTCGCGCAGTCTTCGGCGGGGAAGTGATCGCGGCCGAGGACGGGCTCGAGGTCGAGCTGCCGTTGCGCGAGGAGGGCGAGTGAATCCGCTCGAGTTCCGCGTGCCGGGCGACAAGTCGATCGGGCACCGCGCCCTGATCGTCGCGGCGCTGGCGCCGGCGCCCGTGAAGGTCACGGGGCTGCCCGAGGCAGCCGACGTGCGCAGCACGGCCCGCGCGCTCGAGGCCGTGGGGGTCGGCGTCGACTGGCCGGCCGGCGAAACCACGGCCGTCGTGGCGCCGCCGGCCGCGTGGCGCGGGGGCGCCGAGATCGACGCCGGCAACAGCGGGACGACCGTGCGGCTGCTGATCGGCCTGTGCGCCGGCCTCGGTCTCGAGGTCGTGCTCGACGGCGACGACTCGCTGAGGCGCCGTCCGATGGACCGCGTCGTGTATCCCCTGCAGGCGATGGGGGCGAAGATCGATTACACGGGTGAGCCCGAGCTCCTGCCGGTGCGCCTGGCGCCCCGGTCTACGGGCCATCTGCGCGTTCTCCGCTACCGCTCGCGCATCGCCAGCGCTCAGGTTAAAAGCGCCCTCGTGCTGGCCGCGCTGACCGCGGGCGTCGAGTTCGAGATGTGGGAGCCGGGTCGGTCGCGCGATCACACGGAGCGCCTTCTGCGCCACGTCGGGGTGCCGATCGAGTTCGGCCCTGAAGACGAGGGCGCCCACCTGCATCTTCCGGCGGGCGCGCGTGACGGGATCACCGCGCGTGACCTCACCGTGCCCGGCGATCCTTCGTCGGCGGCTTTCCTGCTCGCGGCCGGCGTGCTCGCCGGACGGACGGTCAGCATCGACGGCCTGCTGCTCAACGATACACGGGCCGCCTTTCTCGAGGCGCTCGAGCTGTTCGGGGCCGACGTCGAGATCGAGCCGACGGGGGACGTCGGGGGTGAGCCGATCGGACGGGTCACGGCCGGTCCGGGCTCTGTTTCGCTGTCGGGTATCGATCTCGGGCCCGCGGGGATGCCGGGCCTGATCGACGAGATTCCCGTCTTGGCCGTGCTGGCCGCGCGCGCCGAAGGAACCACCGAAATCCGCGGTGCGGCGGAGCTGCGGCTGAAGGAGTCCGACCGGCTCGCGGCTCTCGCGCGCAACTTGGGCGCTCTGGGTATCGACGTGGATGAACGGCCCGACGGCCTGGTGATCCGCGGCCGACCGGACCACTCGCCGGCGGGCGTGGTCGAGGCCCACGGCGATCACCGGATCGCCATGGCGTTCGGCGCGCTCGGGATAGTGCCGGGCGCCGACATTCGGGTCGACGATCCCGCGGTTGTGGCCGTGTCCTATCCCGAGTTCTGGGGCGACCTGGCGCGCCTGCGCGCCGGGCAGGGAGTCAGCGCGTGACGACCGTAGGCCACGTCGTCGCGATCGACGGCCCCTCGGCTTCGGGCAAGAGCACGACGGCCCGCGAAGTCGCGGCCCGCCTGGGGCTCGTCCACCTGAACTCGGGGCTCCTGTACCGTGCGGTCACCTGGGCGGCCCTGCGCGACGGCTGGATCGATACGCCCGAGTTCGACGGGCGCCTAGCGGCTTTGCGCCTCGAACTCGAGCCCGATGCGCCTACGTTCCGCCTGAAGATCGATGGCGAGCATCCCGGGCCGTGGCTCCAATCGGCGGAGGTGACGGCTCGCGTATCGGAGGTGTCGGCGCGCGCCGCCGTGCGGGAGCGGGTCAATCAGGCACTTCGAGCGGCGGCCGAGGAGGCCGGGCTGGTGGTCGACGGGCGTGACATCGGAACCGCCGTGTTCCCCGACGCCTTCCTCAAGATCTTCCTCACCGCGTCGGCCGAGGAACGGGCCCGTCGCCGGCTCGCGGAGCGACGCTCGAACGAGAACGACGAGGGCGCCCTGACGGCCGAAGCCGAACGCCTGCGTGAGCGTGACCGCTTCGACGCCTCGCGCGTCATCGACCCACTGGCGCGCGCCGAAGACGCCGTCGAGCTCGACTCCACGGAGCGCGGCCGCGCCGAGGTCGTCGACGAAATCGTGCGCCTGTACGAGGCGCGGGCGTCGCAGAGCTGATGGGTCGCGGGGGCGCCGCCGAGTCGCCGGGGCGGGGCCGCCGGCTGCTGCACCTCGGGCTATTCGGGCTCGCGCTTACGGCGTTCGGCTTGTGGCTTGGCTACCTCTGGCTGAACCGGAGTGACCCGTCAGCCTGGCAGCGGGACTGGTTCTGCTTCTACTCGGCCGGTGAGCGGTTCCTCGAAACGGGGCCCGTCAGCACGTACGTGGAACAGTGCATCGACGACTACTTTTGGCTCTACCCACCGTATCTTCTCTATCCGTATGCGCTTGCGTCCATGCTTCCGCCGCTCGTCTACTATGGGGTGGCGGTCGCGGCCAGTATCGTTCTCACCGGGTCGAGTCTGAAGCTGCTGGCGGCGGCGCTTCCGTCACGGTCGTTTGAAACGATCGCCCTGTTCGTCGTCGGCTCCGCGGCGCTCTTCGCGACGCTGGTGACCGGCCAGCATTCGGCGCTGCTGCTGGTCGGCGTGGCCGGAGCGCTGTGGGCGCTTCGTGACGACCGCGAGTTCACGGCCGGCCTCTTCCTCGGCCTGGTGGGCATCAAGCCGAACTGGGCTCTGTTCTTCATTGCCTGGCTCGTAGTCACCCGGCGCTGGCGGACGCTCGGCGGTATGGCGCTGGTCGGCGCGGCGATGATTCTCTCGACGCTTCCGATGGGCCTCGATGCCTGGCGGGCCTACCTCGTGGCCGGCCCGGCCGGCATCGGCGACCTGCTCGACCCGGCGACGGGCGAGTACTCCTATCCTGCCCACAAGCTGGTGACCTTCGAGGCGTTCGCTCGCTCGACCGTCGGCTCGTATTCGCCCGCCGCGGGGCAGGTTGCCTGGGTCATGCTCGAGTTGCTCGCGCTCGTCGCGTGCCTGTCGGTCTGGCTGCGCTCGCCCGACGTTCGCGACCAGCTCGTCATTACGGTGCTCGTCGCCGTGGCGGCCAACCTGTACGTGGAATTCTACGACGTGCTCGTGCTGGCCGTGCCGGCCGTGGTGTGGTGGACGAGCCGGGTGCGCTACCGGCCCGGCACGTGGCGACTGATCGGGGCCGCCGCTGCCTCGATCTGGGTATGGCACTGGATCTGGGCCGTGAGCTCCCCGGGCCCCGGCTGGCCCTCGCTGGTGGGCGGATTCCTCGCGGTCTGGATCGCGGCGGAGACGTCGCGGGCTCTCCGGCCCTCGTCTGGTTGACGGAAGGCCTTGTCGTGTCTACTTTCCCGCGCTTGTCGTGCGTCGAACGAATGACGTCAACCTCAACCCTTGTCCGTAAGTAGTCTTTCAATATGAACGAGCAGACCTCCACCGAGTCCACGCCCTCCAGTCCGGAAACCCCCGAGTCGGCCAGCGAGCAGGAAGAACAGGTCGACGACGTCGAAGCTGTCGACGCTGCCGCCGCTGAAGCTGCCGCCGCCGAGGAAACTGTCGAAGCCGACGAGGCCGACGATGCGGCCGAGGACGCTGTCGAAGCGACCGAGGAGACCGTCGAAACCGACGAGGAGGCCGGCATTCCGGCCAAAGTCGAGTTGTCCGACGAAGCCGAGGCCACGGCCGAGGCCGTCGACGCCGACATCGCCGACGCCCGGGCCGCCGAGGCGGCCGAGGAACCCGTCGCCGATGCGCCCGCGCCCACGATGACCTCGCACGTCACCGCGACGGAGTGGGGCATGGCCGGTGGCGGCATGAGCGTCGAAGACCTCGAGCTCGGCGAGTACGCCGACGACGAGTTCGAGCAGATGCTCGAGATGTACGACGACACTCTCAGCGACATCGTCGAGGGAGAGATCGTCAAGGCGACGGTTCTGCGGACGACCGACACGGCCGTCATCCTCGACGTGGGCTTCAAGTCCGAGGGTGCGGTCCCGCTCGACGAGTTCCGCAATCCGGAAGAGCTGCAGCCGGGCGACGAGGTGGAAGTCTTCCTCGAGAGCCTCGAGGACCAGGAAGGCGTCGTCGTCCTGTCGAAGAAGAAGGCCGACTTCCTTCGGGTGTGGGAGAAGATCAAGTCCGCCTACGACAACGACGAGACGGTGCCGGGCGCGCTCAAGCGGAAGATCAAGGGCGGCGTGACGGTCGACCTGATGGGCGTCGACGCGTTCCTGCCGGGGTCGCAGATCGCGCTCCGCCGGGTTCCGAACGTCGAAGACCTGATCGGCAACGAGTACGAGTTCAAGATCCTCAAGCTGAACAAGCGGCGCCGGAACATCGTGGTCAGCCGCCGCGTGATCCTCGAAGAGATCCGCGCCGGGAAGCGCGAAGAGCTCAAGGAGGAGCTCGAGGTCGGGCAGGTCCGCAGCGGCGTGGTCAAGAACATCACCGACTTCGGCGCCTTCATCGACCTGGGCGGCATGGACGGGCTGCTCCACATCACCGACATGTCGTGGGGCCGCATCGGCCATCCGTCCGAGGTCACGACGATCGGCGACGAGGTCGAGGTCAAGATTCTCGACATCGATTGGGACCGCGAGCGCATCTCGCTGGGTCTCAAGCAGCTCGAAGCGTATCCGTGGGAGGACGTGGCCGAAAAGTACCCGGTCGGCAGCCGCGTGAAGGGGCGGGTCGTCTCGATCACGAATTACGGCGCGTTCATCGAGCTCGAGAAGGGCGTCGAGGGTCTCGTCCACATCTCCGAGATGAGCTGGACCCGCAACGTCCGGCACCCCTCGCAGCTCCTGGGGATCAACGAAGAGGTCGAGTGCGTCGTCCTGCGCGTCGACGAGGAAGACAAGAAGATCTCGCTCGGCATGAAGCAGACCGAGGAGGATCCGTGGCTCGCACTGCCCGCGAAGTATCCGCAGGGCACGCGGATCACCGGCGTCGTCCGCAACCTCACGAGCTTCGGCGCGTTCGTCGAAGTCGAACCCGGCATCGACGGCCTGGTCCACATCTCCGACATGAGCTGGACGCGCCGCGTGCAGCATCCGTCGGAAATCGTGCGCAAGGGCGAAGAGGTCGAGGTCGTGATCCTCAACATCGATCCCGAGCAGAAGCGGATCTCGCTCGGCCTCAAGCAGACCGACGAAGACCCGTGGTACGAGCTCGCACAGAAGTACGAGCCCGACACCGAGGTAGCGGGGTCGGTCGTGCGGCTGCTCGACAAGGGCGTCGTGGTCGACCTGGGCGACGACGTCGAGGGCTTCGTGCCGATCAGCCAGCTCGGCGTCGAAGAGGAGCTCGACGATCCGTCGATGAAGTTCGTCGAAGGGGACGAGCTGAACCTCAAGGTGCTCGAGTCCGACCCGATCAACCGCCGCATCGTGCTGTCAGTGACGGAGCTGTCCGACGAGATCAAGGATCGCCCGCTCGGCAGCGTGCAGCGTGCCGCCGAGGCCGAAGAGGGCAGCGAGGACGGCGACGAGGCGGACGAGGACTCCAGAGCCGACGAGGATAGCGACGAGGCGCCGACGGCCGAGGCGGAGTCCGATGACGATGATGATGACGATGATGAGGACGACGAAGGCGACGATGAAGAGGACGACGACGATGATGAAGATGATGAAGACGACGACGATGACGTAGATGAAGACGACGACGATGATGACGAAGACGATGACGATGACGTAGACGAAGACGACGACGATGATGATGACGAGGATGAAGACGACGACGAAGAAGACGACGACATAGAGGAGGACGAGGAGGACGACGAAGACGAAGACGACGACATAGAGGAGGACGAGGAGGACGACGAAGACGAGGAGGAATCATCCTGATTCGTCGTCGCGCCGGATCGGCCACATCACGAGAGGGTCCGGCCCCCGGGTTCGGACCCTCTCGTGCATTGGCGTGGGTCGCCCTCGCGGCCGTCGGGGCGTTCGGAGCCTGCGCGGCTCCTGAGCGCACGACACCCGGCGACCGCCCGGGCCCGATCGACGAGCAGCCCGCCGACAGCGTCGTTCTGGAAGAGGACGACGACAGCCCAGAGGGCCTCGCCCTGGCGGAGGCCGAGCGCGCATGGCTCGACGGTGACTACCTGGCGGCTGCCGCGCACACCGATTCGCTGAGCCGTGCCTGGACGCGCCGCCCCGGTGTCGACGATCGTTCGGTGCGCCGCCTGGCGCGCCTGCTGCTCGCGCGTGCCGAGGATGTCGAGGCCGTCGATCAGTTCCTGTATCATCCGTCGGCGCTCGACGAGAGCTGGCGTACCGAGATGCGCGCGGCGGTAGGTCGGATGTCGCTCGACGAACTCGACGGCCTGGCGCGTCGCGTGACGAGGGACGAGCGCGCCCTCGGCATCGTGAGGGCGGAGCGGGCCTGGGCCCTAGCCCGGTCGGGCGACGACGAACGGGCCCGCGAACTGGCGCGCGATCTCGATCCCGATGACCTGCATGACGCGGATCGCCGGAAGGTGGAGGACGTGCTGTCCGGCCGGGTCGAGCCGGCGGAGGCACGAATCCGCCTCGGCGTCGTCGTGCCGCGTAGCGGAGGCTTCGAGCCCGTGGGCGATCAGTTGCTCGAGGGCGCTCGGCTGGCCGCGGAGTTGTACGAAGAGGAATCGGGCGTGCCGGTCGAGCTGGTCGTGCTCGACGAGTCTGCCGCCGTCGACAGCGTGGGGTCCGGCTTCGCCGCGCTCGCGCCAAGTGCGTTCCACGAGCCCGCCGCGCTGCGCGAGACGGTCGAAGGGGCGGAGGATGAGGACGGCGACGGCGGCGACGATGGCGGGGTCCGCGCGGATCGCGACGCGCTGCGCGAGGCGCCGCCCGCCGAGCCCGAGCTGGCGGGCGTCATCGGGCCGATCACCACGGACGGCCTTCGGGCGGCGGCTGCCGCGCGCCGGGCGCCCGGGCTGATGGTCGTCAGCCCCACGGCATCGGATGATTCGGGGCTTCCACCGCATATCTACTCGCTGTGGGATCGGGCGCGCCGCGACAGCCTCGAGTCGACGACTCTGGCCAACTGGCTGGTCTCCGCGTTCCAGTCGGGCCGCGTCGGGGCGCTGCATCCCGACGACGAGAGCGGGCGCCGCCGGGCGCGCATCTTCCGCGACATCGCCGAAGGCGCGGGCTTCGAGTGGGTGGGCGGGCAGGCCTATTCCGCCGACTCGACCACGCACGAGGCGCAGATCGCCGCGCTGGCCGGGGCCGATCCCGACTTCGTCTACACGATCGTCGACGGCCCGCGCCAGGTGCTCCAGGTCGCGCCGCAGCTTCATTTCTACGGCCTGCGCGGCCGGATCATCCTGGTCAGCCAGGACTGGACGCACCCTGTGGTCGCGCGCCGCCTCGACGAACCGTTCTCCGACTACCGCGTGGCCGCCGTGTACTTCGAGCGCGAAGGCAACGCCGAGTGGGAGCGTTTCGCGGCGGCATGGGATGAGACCTACCGCCGCTCGCTGCCCGAGAACGCATTCGGCGCGTTGGGCTACGACGCCGCGTGGCTGCTCTTGCGTTCCGTGTCGGAGCCGAGGCTGGTACGACCGGCGGCGATCGCACGGACGCTGTCGCGGGTCTCCCGGGCACGCGGCGCGACGGGAGAGTTCTCGTTCGACCCCGACGGTCGACGATTGAGTCGCAGCGCGCGCGTCTGGATGATTCTGCACTCCGAGCTGACCGAGCCCGATCCGGACGCGATCCTCGAATGGTCGATCGAGACGCGCGAGCAGGAGAGGCAACGCCTCGAGCGCGAGGCCGAGGAAGAGGCACGCCGCCGCGACTCGACGCCCTGACAGCCTGAAAGTCCGAGAGGTTCCTGAAGGCGCGACCCCGCAGTATCCCGCCCTTGCGTATGTTGTGGGGTGCGTCTCCTTCTAGTTGTACACTTGTACGCATAGAAGGCGGCGAACACTTATCCCCTGACGTCACCGCACCCGGAGACCAATGAGCACGCGAGACAAGCTGGAGCGGTTGCACGAGGAGCGTCGCCGGGCAAGCGAAGGCGGCGGCCCCGAGCGTCTCCAGCGTCAGCACGACAAGGGCAAGCTGGGCGCCCGCGAGCGGCTCGACCTCCTGCTCGACGAGGACTCGTTCGTCGAGCTCGACCGGTTCGTCGAGCACCGCAGCACCGACTTCGGTCTCGAGGATCGGCGCATCCCCGGCGACGGCGTGATCACGGGTTACGGGAAGGTCGACGGGCGGCTCGTGTTCGTGTTCAGCCAGGACTTCACGGTGTTCGGCGGGTCGCTGTCCGAGGCGCACGCCGAGAAGATCTGCAAGGTGGTCGACCTCGCGCTCGAGAACGGCGCGCCGATCGTCGGTCTCAACGACTCCGGGGGCGCGCGCATCCAGGAAGGGGTCGCCTCGCTGGGCGGCTACGCCGAGCTCTTCCTCCGCAACACGCTCGCCTCGGGCGTCGTCCCGCAGGTCAGCGTCGTGCTCGGGCCGTGCGCGGGCGGCGCCGTCTACTCGCCGGCCATCACCGACTTCGTGTTCATGGTCGAGGGCATCAGCCACATGTTCGTGACCGGTCCGAACGTCGTGAAGACCGTTACGCACGAAGACGTGAGTTTCGAGGAGCTCGGCGGCGCCCGAACGCACGCCACGAAGTCGGGCGTCGCGCACTTCAGCTCGCCTTCCGAGCTCGATTGTCTGCGCTCGGTGCGCGAGCTGCTCGGCTACCTGCCGTCGAACAACACGCAGAACCCGCCGGCTGCCGCGACGGACGATCCGCCCGAGGGGGCCGAAGAGGCGCTGCTCGACCTCGTGCCCGACGAGCCCGCGAAGCCGTACGACATGCACCGGGTGATCGGGGCGATCGTCGACGACGGGAGCTTTCTGGAAGTGCACGCGGGCTGGGCGCAGAACCTGATCGTCGGGTTCGCGCGCCTCGGGGGACGTTCGGTGGGGATCGTGGCGAATCAGCCGGCCGTGCTCGCCGGGGTGCTCGACATCGAGTCGAGCCGCAAGGGCGCCCGCTTCGTGCGGTTCTGCGACGCGTTCAACATCCCCCTCGTGACGCTCGAAGACGTGCCCGGCTTCCTGCCCGGCGTGTCGCAGGAGCACGGGGGGATCATCGTTCACGGGGCGAAGCTGCTGTATGCCTACTGCGAGGCGACGGTTCCGAAGCTGACGGTGATCACGCGCAAGGCGTACGGCGGCGCCTACGACGTGATGTCGTCGAAGCACATCCGGGGCGATCTGAACTTCGCCTGGCCGACGGCCGAGATCGCCGTGATGGGGCCGAAGGGCGCCGTCGAGGTGCTGTACCGGCGCGAGATCGCGGCGGCCGACGATCCCGAGGCGCGCACGGCGGAGCTCGAGGCGGAGTTTCGCGAGAAGTTCGCCCATCCCTACCTGGCGGCGCGGCGGGGCTACGTCGACGATGTCATCGACCCCCGCGAAACGCGCGCGCGGCTGATCTCGGGGCTCGAGATGCTGGCCGACAAGCGGGACCGGAATCCGCCGAAGAAGCATGGCAACATCCCGCTCTGATGACACTCCGATGATGCCGATGATGCTAGCATGACGCTCACGACGGTGCTCATCGCGAACCGGGGCGAGATCGCGGTGCGTGTGGCGCGTGCCTGCCGCGAGCTCGGGCTTCGGTCGGTGGCCGTCTACTCCGAGGCCGACGCCGGGGCGCCGCACGTCGCGGCGGCCGACGAGGCCGTGGCGATCGGACCCGCCGAGGCGGCCCGCAGCTACCTCGACGTCGACGCGCTGCTCACCGCCTGCGAAGCCACGGGGGCCGACGCCGTCCACCCGGGCTACGGCTTCCTGGCCGAGAGCGCCGAGTTCGCGCGGCGGGTGGAAGCCGCCGGCCTCGTGTTCGTCGGGCCCCCCGCCGCCGCGATCGCCGCGATGGGCGACAAGACGGCGGCGCGCTCGCGGATGATCGCGGCGGGTGTGCCCGTCGTGCCCGGCACCGAACGGGCCCTCGACAGCGCTGCCGAGGCCGCAGAAGCGGCGGACGAGATCGGCTATCCGGTACTGCTCAAGGCGGCGGCGGGCGGCGGCGGCAAGGGCATGCGCGTCGTCGAGTCGCCCGACACTTTGGCGGCCGCGTTCGAGGCGGCCGGTCGCGAGGCAACCCAGGCGTTCGGCGACGGCCGCGTCTACCTCGAGCGCTACCTCGAGCGGCCGCGACACATCGAGATCCAGGTGCTGGGCGACGCGCACGGCCGGCTCATCCACCTGGGTGAGCGCGAGTGCTCGATACAGCGGCGCCACCAGAAGCTGATCGAGGAGGCGCCTTCGCCCGTGCTCGACGCCGATCTGCGCGAGCGCATGGGCGCCGTCGCGTGCGAGGCGGCCCGCGCCGTCGACTACGTGGGCGCCGGTACCGTCGAGTTCATGTTCCAGGACGGCGAGTTCTGGTTCCTCGAAATGAACACCCGCATCCAGGTCGAGCACCCCGTCACCGAGCTCGTCACCGGGGTCGACCTCGTGCAGTGGCAGCTCCGGATCGCGGCGGGCGAGTCGCTCACGGTGCCCGACGAGGCGGCGCGGCCGCGCGGCCACGCGATCGAGTGCCGGATCGGCGGCGAGGACCCGGTCGCGGGCTTTCTTCCCGCCACGGGAACGGTGCGCGCCATCGACCTGCCGTCGGGCCCCGGCGTGCGCTGGGACGGGGGCGTCGAGGCGGGCACGGTTGTGGGACTGCATTACGATCCGCTGCTCGGGAAGCTGCTCGCCCGGGCCCCGTCCCGTGACGAAGCGATCGAGCGGATGAAGCGGGCCCTGGGGGAACTGCGCATCGCCGGCATCCGCACGACCATCCCGTTTCACCTGGCCGTGATGGACGAGCCCGACTTCCGGGCCGGCGACGTGTCGATCAGGTACATCGAGGAGCATTCCGATCTCCTCGAGGCGGGGGGAGACTGGACGTTCGAGGCGGCCCTCGCGGCGGCCGCCTGGCTCGAGGATGCGCGGCGGAGCGGCGCGGGAGTGGCGGCAGCGGGCGGTGCCCCGGCCGCATCGGCACGCGACGCCATTGCGGCATCCGGCGCTCCGCCGGTCGAGCGCTCCGCCTGGCAGCGAGCGCTCGAGGGGGATCGGTGAACGACGGCCGATCCGCGCCCGATGGAGGCACGCGCGAGATCATCGAGCTGCAAATCGACGCCATCGCCGCCGGCGGCGACGGTGTGGGGCGCGACGACGCGGGACGGGTGACCTTCGTGCCGCTCACCGCGCCGGGCGACCGGGTGCGCGCCGAGATCACGACCGCGAAGGCACGCTGGGCGCGCGGCCGGATGCTCGAGCTGCTGACGGCGGCGCCCGACAGGCGCGAGGCTCCGTGTCCTGTGTTCGGCGTGTGCGGTGGCTGCCGCCTCCAGCACCTGCCCCCGGAGCGCCAGGTGACGGCAAAGCGCGCCGTGGTGGCGGCGGCCCTGCGGCGAATCGGCGGGCTCGAAATCGAGGTGTCCGAGCTCCGACGCCCGGGCGAGCCGCTCGGTTATCGCAACCGGGTCACGCTGACGATTCGGGGAGGCCGGTCCGGATTCCACGGGCTCCACGATCCCGACGAGATCGTCGACTGCCCGAACTGCCTGCTGGCCGAGAAGCCGGTGCGGGAGGCGTGGGACGCGCTCGCCCCATGGACGGCGCTGCCGGGCGGCGGTGAGCTCCGCGTGACGATTCGGGCGAGCGCGGCCGGCCGGATCGCCCTGCTGGTCGAGGGCGGACAGACGCCGGGTGACCGCGAAGCCGTGGCCGACCGTCTGCCGAACCTCGAGAGCTACCTGTGGATCGACGAGTCGGGCACTCCGCTGCTGCTCGGCGGCCGTGCATGGTTCGGCGAAACCTGGCAGGATATTCACTACGACCTCGACCCGCGGGTCTTCCTGCAGGTGAACCGCGCCGCCGCCGCCGCGATGGACGAGTGGCTGGCCGGGCGCCTGGCGACGCGGCTGGGCCGGGGCGCCGTGCGATTCGAGCGTGGGCCGGGAGGGCTCGAGGGGCTGCGAGTGGCGGACCTGTACGCCGGAGTCGCCGCCCGCCCAATTCGCTGGGCGCGGGCGGGGGCGACGGTCGCGACCTGCGAGATCGACCCGATGGCGTGCGAAGCGGCCCGCGTGGCGGCCGGCAACGTGGGGGCAGACATCGATGTCGTCGAGGGCCGGGCGGAGGATCATCTCGAGCTCATGGATGCCGACCTGGTCGTGGTGAATCCGCCGCGGGCCGGACTCGCGCGGCCCGTGCGCGCGGCGCTCGCCGCGGGGCCCGCGAGGGCGATCGCCTACGTGAGCTGCGATCCGGCGACGCTGGCGCGCGACCTCCAGGCGCTCTGCGCCGTGGAGGGCCCGTACCGGATCGTCACCGTCCAGCCCTTCGACGCCTTCCCGCAGACGGCCCATGTCGAGACCATCGCGTGGCTGGAGCGGCGGGAGGAGAGCGCGATGCCGGACCCCGCCGACGAAGCCGACGACGCCGAGGACGCCGACGAAGCCGAGGCCGCATGACGTCTGAGCGCTACTTCGCGAGCGCGGGAGGCGCGGCCCGGGAGGTACTCGTCGAGGGGCCCACCGCCCGCCTCGCCGACGCCGGGACGGCGGAGGTCCGCAGGCTCCCGCACGGAAGCCGCTTCTTCGTGAGCTTCGGGGGACGGGCCGCCGTCGGCTTCGCGGAGCGGCGCGACGGCGTCTGGCACATCGAGCTCGAGGGGCGTCTTCATCGGGTGCGCGTCGACGACGAGCGAACGCACCGCATCCGCGAGTTGACGGCCGAGACGGGGCGGGGCGCGGCCGAGGTCGAGTTGCGCGCGCCCATGCCGGGCCTCGTGGTGCGGGTCGCCGTCGCGGAGGGCGACACCGTGGAGGCGGGGGACACGCTGGTCGTCATGGAGGCGATGAAGATGGAGAACGAGCTGCGAGCGGAGCAGGGAGGCGTCGTGGCGGAGGTGCACGCCAGCGAGGGCACGACGGTGGATCGCGACGACCTGCTCGTCACCTTCGCGTCCAATGTGGAATCGACATGAGATCATTCGATGTAGACGACAAGTTACAAACGACTTCCGATGTACCTATCGAGTGCGTGTACGGTCCGGACGGGGCCGACGCGCCGCGCGAGGGTCCGGGCGAGTTTCCGTTCACCCGCGGCGTGTACCCCGACATGTATCGCGGACGGCGCTGGACGATGCGCCAGTACGCCGGCTTCGGCACGGCCCAGGAGACGAACGAGCGCTTCCGCTACCTGCTCGACTCGGGCCAGACGGGCCTGTCGGTGGCCTTCGACCTCCCGACTCAGATGGGCCTCGACTCCGACGACGAGATCGCCGCGGGCGAGGTGGGCCGCGTGGGCGTGGCGATCGACACGCTCGACGACATGGCCACGCTGTTCGACGCGATCCCGCTGGAGCGCGTATCGACCTCGATGACGATCAACGCGACGGCCGCCATCCTGCTCGGCCTCTACGTGGCGCTGGCCGATGAGCGGGGGATCGAGCGCGGTAAGCTGTCGGGCACGGTGCAGAACGACGTCCTCAAGGAATTCACCTCGCGCGGCACGTACATCTATCCGGTCGAGCCCAGCCTGCGCCTCGTCACTGATCTGATCGCGTTCTGCGCCGACGAGGTGCCACGCTGGAACAGCATCTCGATCAGCGGCTACCACATGCGCGAGGCCGGCTCGACGGCCGTCCAGGAAATCGCTTTCACCCTCGCCAACGCGCGCGAGTACGTGCGCCGGGCGCTCGCCGCGGGGCTCGAGATCGAAGCCTTCGCGCCGCGTCTCAGCTTTTTCTTCGCCGCCCACAACGACCTGTTCGAAGAGGTCGCGAAGTTCCGGGCCGTGCGCCGGCTGTACGCCCGGATGATGCGCGACGAGTTCGGCGCCTCCGACCCGAGCTGCCGTCTGCGCTTCCATACACAGACCGGCGGTTCGACGCTCACGGCACAACAGCCGCTCAACAACGTCGTGCGCGTGACCGTCCAGGCGCTCGCCGCGATCCTCGGCGGCACGCAGTCGCTACACACGAACAGCTACGACGAGGCGCTCGCCCTGCCCACGGCCGAGGCCGTCCGCCTTGCGCTGCGCACCCAGCAGATCCTGGCCGAGGAGTCGGGTGTCGCCTCGACGGCAGACCCGCTCGGCGGCTCGTTCTACGTCGAGAGCCTGACCGCGGAACTCGAGGCACGCGCCGTCGAGTACCTCGAGCGCATCGAAGAGATCGGCGAGTCGAGCGGCGAGTCGGGCGTCATCGCGTTCATGACCGAGGAGATTCACCGGGCCGCCTACCGGCATCAGCTCGCCGTGGAGAGCGGGGAGCGCCGCGTCGTGGGCGTCAACGCCTACGCGGAGGACGAGGAGCCGGCCGCGCACATCGAGCTGCCCGACTTCGGCGGCCTCGAGGCCGAGCAGAAGCGCCGCCTCGATCGGGTGAAGTCGGAGCGCGACGCCGAAGCCGTCCGCGAACGGCTCGCGGCGGTTGCCGACGCGGCCGATGCCGAACAGAATCTCCTGCCGCCGATCGTCGAGGCCGTGCGCGTGCGCGCCACGGTCGGCGAGATCAGCGGCGTGCTGCGCGAAAAGTGGGGCCGGTACGAGCCGGCCTGACGGGCGGCACCGCACCCGCGAAGACGAACCCGGAGACGAGAGCTTCATGCCGACATACGAGTACCGCTGCGAGAAGGACCACGATTTCGAGGCGTTTCAGAAGATGAGCGACCCGCCGCTCACCGAGTGTCCGGAGTGCGGCGCGCCGGCCGAACGGAAGATCTCCGCCGGCACCGGCCTCGTGTTCAAGGGATCGGGCTTCTACATCACCGATTACAAGCGGGCCGACGAGAAGAAGGCGGCGGACCGGAAGAAGGCGAGCGAGTCGGGCTCGTCGGGCGAGGGGAAGAAGGACGCGTCCGCTTCGGGCGCTTCGTCCGCGTCGGGCGGCTCCGGCGCGAGCGACTCGGCTTCGAAGCCGAAGTCGGGCGGCGGCAAGGGAGCGAAAGCGGACGACTGACGTTCAGGTCACGCGTCACCCAGGCCGTCAGGGGTGTCGTGTACCGTGCAGGAATCCTACGGCGACGCGCGGGGAGGATCGAGGGTTCTGCGGCCTCGCCGACGTCTCCGCGGAGACGTCCGAATCGTGAACCCGCCGTCAACCGCGCATCAATCGCGACGGAACACGGTCGCCAGGTCGACCTCGCCGAGCACTCCGGCCCCCGCCGCCCCGATCCGCACCGGAACACGGTCCGTGAATCGCTCGAAGGCAGGATCCTCGCCGAACCTGTGGACTTCCAGCGCGTCGGCTTCGGGGTCGACGATCCAGTACTGGGCCACGCCCCGCCGCGCGTACAGGCGGTGCTTGAGCCCGCGGTCGCGCCGCGTGGTGCCGGGCGACAGCACTTCGATCACGAGGTCGGGCGGGCCCTTCAACGTGAGGTCGGCGATGATGCCGCGGCGCTCGTTCGACACGAACACGAGATCGGGCTGCACCCCTTCTAACGTAGCGGGAAACTCCACCCCGACCGGCGAGATCCACAGGCGGCCGTGTCCGGGTTCGACGAGAATCGCCTGGAGCTGCAGAGCGAGCCGGAGCACGATGTCCTGGTGCCGCAGATTCGGGGCGGGCGTCACGATCAGCTCGCCGCCGATCGCCTCGTAGCGCACGCCGTCGTCCGGCATCTGCTGGGCGTCCTCCCAGGTGATCTGATGGTTCGGCATGGTATGCACACTATACCCCCGCAGAGCGTGGTTTCGCGACTCGATCCCGCGCAGAAGCGTCGGGCGACGGATCAACGCGGCCTCAACGATTAGCGCCCCATGCCATCGTGCCGGAACGCCGCTACAATGATGGGGTGACCGTACACTTCCTGAACCGCCGGACACACTTCACAGGACGCGAATGACAGGCCCCGAAGGCATGGATCAGCTCGCCGGCGAGACGGCGCTCCGCGACGAGATCGGGCGAGTGGCGCGGGCGGTCGGCGCGCCCGAGGATTTCGTCGCCGAGCTCGAGCGCCCGGCGAACCCGGAGCATGGCGACCTGTCGTCGAACGCGGCGCTCGTGCTCGCGAAGCCGCTGCGCATGGCGCCGCGCCAGATCGCGGAGCAGATCGCCGGGCAGCTCGACCGCGAGCGCGCCGGCGTGACGTCGGTCGAGATCGCCGGGCCCGGGTTCCTCAACTTCCGCCTCGACGACGGCCTCGTGTGGGACGGTCTGCGCGAGCTGCTCGGGGCGGGCGAGGCCTGGGGGCGTTCGGAGCCGGGCGATGCCGCCGATCAGCGGAGTCGACAGCGCATCAACGTCGAGTTCGTGTCCGCGAACCCGACCGGACCCCTGCACGTGGCGCACGGCCGAGGCGCGGCAATCGGCGACGTGGTGGCGGAACTGCTGGCCTGGACGGGGCACGACGTGAGCCGCGAGTACTACGTGAACGACGCGGGCGGGCAGATCGACCGGCTGGGCGAGTCGGTCGAGGCCCGCTTTCAGCAGGCGCGCGGCGAGACCGGCCCGGTGGCCGAGATTCCCGAGGGGGGGTACCAGGGGAGCTACGTGGCCGACGTGGCGGTGCGCATCGTCGAAGCGGAGGGCGAGGACGCCCTGCTCGCAATGGACCGCGACGCGCGCTGCGAGCTGTTCGCCGAGCGCGCCTCGGCCCTGCTGCGCCAGGAGCAGGCGGACGACCTGGCCGACTTCGGCATCCGGATGGATCACTGGTTCGAGGAGAGCTCGCTGCTCGCCTCGGGTGCGATCGACGAGCTACTCGAGCGGCTCGACGGCGACGCGCACGCGTACCGCGACGAGGGCGCCCTCTGGCTCCGCACGACCGAGTTCGGCGACGAGAAGGATCGCGTGCTCGTGAAGAGCGACGGCTCGCTGACCTACTTCGTGTCCGACATCGCCTACCACATCGACAAGCGGGCGCGGGGGTTCGACCACGCGATCGACGTATGGGGCGCCGATCACCACGGCCACGTCGCGCGGATGCAGGCATCGCTCGAGGCGGTGGGCCTGGGGCCCGGCTTCCTCGAGTGCATCATCATCCAGCTCGTGAAGGTGCTGCGGGACGGCGAGGAGGTGCGGATGAGCAAGCGTGCCGGCCAGTTCGTCACCCTGCGCGAGTTGTTCGACGAGACGGGCTCCGACGTGGCGCGCTACTTCTTCCTCATGCGGCGCGCCGAGGTGCCGATGAACTTCGACCTCGACCTCGCGCTCGACACGTCGGACGCAAACCCGGTGTTCAAGGTGCAGTACGCGCACGCCCGGATGTGCAGCATCTTCGAGAAGGCGGGCGAGGACATGGACGCCGTCGCCGCCGCGGCCGCCGCCGGCGAGATCGAACTGTCGCGGCTCGAGCTCGACGCGGAGCGCGAGGTCGCCAAGGCGCTGCTCCGGCTGCCCGAGCGCATCGCGGCGGCGGCCGAGGGACGCACGCCGCACCTGATCTGCACGTACCTGGAAGAAGTGGCGGGGCTCGTGAACGCCTGGTACCACGAAGGGAACCTCGATCCGTCGCGCCGGGTGCTGGCCGAGGGCGAGGCACGCCCGGCCCGGCTCGCACTCACGGCGGCGATTCGCTCGACGCTGCGCCAGGGCCTGGCCGTGCTCGGGCTGTCGGCCCCGGTGCGGATGGTGCGCGAAGACGAGGTGGCCGGGGCCGCGGCCGGGGCCGACGTCGGCGCTGAACCTGCCGGGGCCGCCGATGCCTGAGTCGCCCCCCGGAGGCCGGATCAGCTACGGCGACGCGGGGGTCGACCTGCGCGCCGCCGAGGAGCTGACCGGACGGCTGAAGGAGATCGTCGGCTCGACCCGCACGGCCGACACCGACGGCGAGTTCGGATCGTTCGGCGGGCGCTTCCGCCTGCCGGCGGCTACCGAGCTGGTGGCGAGCGCCGACGGGGTGGGCACCAAGGTGCTCGTGGCGGCGGCGGCCGGTATCCACGACACGGTGGGCGAAGACCTCGTCAATCACTGCGTGAACGACATCCTGGCCGAGGGGGCCGAACCGCTGTTCTTCCTCGACTACTTCGCCTGCGGGCGGCTCGACCCCGACGTCGCCGAGGCGGTGATCGCGGGCGTGGCGCGCGGCTGCCGCGGTAACGGTTGCGCCCTGATCGGCGGCGAGACGGCCGAGATGCCGGGCGTGTACGAGCCCGGCCACTACGACCTGGCCGGGTTCATCGTCGGCCGCCGCGTGTGGGACCTGCCGGGCCGCGCGGGGGTCGAGGCAGGCGACCGGTTGATCGGGCTGGCCTCGAGCGGCCTGCACACGAACGGCTACAGCCTGGCCCGCAAGGTGCTGTTCGACCGGCTCGGGGTCGGTCCGCACGACCCGTTTCCGTTTTCCGCCGCCGCAAGGGGCGCGGTCGCGGACGCGGACGCCCCCTCCGTTGCCGACGTGCTGCTGCGCGTGCATCGCTCCTACCTGGCGGCGCTGCGCCCGGCGCTCGATGCGGGGGCCGTGCGGGCCCTCGCGCACATCACGGGTGGCGGCATTCCGGGCAACCTGCGGCGTGCGCTGCCGGAGGGCCTCGAGGCCGTGGTTGACGTCGGCGCCTGGGAGCCGCCGCCGGAGTTCGGCGTGCTGGCCGACTCGGCGGGGCTCGCGGGGCGCGAGCTGTACGAGGCGCTCAACATGGGCGTCGGAATGATCGTCGTCGCGGCGCCCGAGCGGGCGGCCGAGGTGCGCGAGGCGGCGGGCGCGATGGGGCTCGCGGCGTTCGACCTCGGCGACGTGCGTCCCGGGGCCGGGGAGGTGTGCCTTGCCGGTGTCTGAGCCGATGCGGCGGGCGCTCGAGCTCGCGGAAGGCGGCCGCGGACAGGTGTCGCCGAACCCCCTGGTCGGCGCCGTTCTCGAGCGCGACGGCGACATCGTGGGCGAGGGCTTCCATGCCCGGCTCGGAGAGGCGCACGCCGAGGCGGCGGCCCTCGAAGCGGCGGGCGAGGCGGCCCGCGGCGCGACGCTCCACGTGACGCTCGAGCCGTGCGACCACCATGGCCGCACCCCGCCGTGCACCGACGCGATCGTGGCGGCGGGCGTGCGCCGGGTCGTCTACGCCGTGCGCGATCCACACCCCGAGGGCGGCGGCGGCGCGGCGGAGCTGCGTGCGTCGGGCATCGAGGTCGTGGCCGCCGACCGCGACGCCGCGAAGGCGGCCATCCGGCAGAACGCCGCCTTCCTGTGGAGCGTCGTCGCGGGCCGGCCGTTCGTCGTCCTCAAGCTCGCCCAGTCGATGGACGGGAAGATCGCCGCGGGGGCGGGCGAGCGGACGGCGATCACTGGCGACGCCGCGTGGGACCTGGTGCACCGCCTGCGCGCAGACGCCGACGCCGTCCTCGTGGGCCGCGGAACCGTGACGGCCGACGACCCCGACCTGACGGCCCGGGCCGACACGCGCCCGCGCCGGCAACCGATTCGGGTCGTGCTCGATTCGGCGGCCTCGCTCGCTTCCGACAGCACGCTGGTCGCCGGCGTGGCCGTCGCGCCCGTGCTCGTCGTGACGGCGGGCGACGTGCATCCAGATCGGCTCGCCGTCCTGCGCGACGTGGGGGTCGAGGCGGTCGTCGCCCGGCGCACGCCCGATGGGCTGCTCGATCCGCTGGCCGTGCTTCGCGTGCTGCACGAGCGAGGCGTTCGCCAGGTGCTGGTCGAAGGAGGCGCCCGCACGGCGGACAGCTTCCTCGCGGCCGGGCTGGTCGAGCGTTTCCACCAGTTCGTGGCGCCGTGGCTGATGGGGCCCAGCGGCGTCCCCGCCTTCGTCGACGCCGAGGCGGGCGAGCGCGGCGACTGGCGCCTGGCCGAGGCGGCACGTGCCGGGGCCGACGCCCACCTCGTATGGGAGCGGACCGCGGCGTTCGACCGGCTGCTCCGTACCGTCGTGCCCCGCGCCACGGCCTGATGTTCACGGGGCTCGTCCAGCACGTGGGCGATCTGAGGTCGCGCTCGAACAGTGGGAGCGGCGTCCGGTTCGAGTTGGTGGCGCCCGGGCTGGTGCCGGAGCTGGCGCCCGGCGACAGCGTGGCCGTCGACGGGGTTTGCCTGACCGCCACGGAGATCGACACCGTCGCGGGCTCGTTCGCGGTCGACGCCGTGCCGACGACGCTGGAGCGCACGACCCTGGCAGACATGGAGCCCGGACGGCAGGTGAACCTCGAGCGGGCCGTCCGCGCCGGCGAGCCGCTCGGCGGGCACATCGTGCAGGGTCACGTCGACGGCGTCGGCGTCGTCACCGAGGTGTCGCGCGACGATGAGGCGCTCGTCCTCGGGATCCGCCTGCCCGACGCGGTGGCGCGGTTCACGGTGGCGCGCGGATCTCTCACCGTCGATGGGGTAAGCCTCACCGTCGCGGGGCTGTCCGACGGAGTCGCAAAACTGGCAATCATACCGTATACATTGGGGCATACGAATCTCGGCCGGCTGAAGGCGGGGGCACTCGTGAACCTCGAGGCCGACGTGATCGCGAAGTATGTCGCGCGCCTGCTGACCCCGTACCGCCCCGACGATGAAGAAGGATCGTCCGGCGACTGACCGCCGGGCCGAGAGCAATCACCAGGAGGAATTCCGTGCTGTCGTTTGACGATACGAAGGTGAAAGAGGCGATCGCCGCGATCGAGCGTGGCGGTCTGGTCATCGTGGCCGACGACGAGGATCGCGAGAACGAAGGCGACCTCGTGTGCGCGGCCGAGAAGGTGACGCCCGATATCATCAATTTCATGGCGACGCACGGCCGCGGCCTCGTCTGCCTCACCCTGCATCCCGACATCGCCGACCGGCTCGACCTGCCGCTGATGACCGACGGTCGCGGACAGGATCCCAACGGCACGGCGTTCACCGTGTCGATCGACGCGATCGAAGACAAAGGCGTGTCGACGGGTATCAGCGCCGCCGACCGCGCCCGCACCATCAAGTTCGCCGTCGACCCGTCGAGCCGGCCGTACCATTTCCTGCGGCCCGGGCACGTCTTTCCGCTGCGCGCCAAACCCGGCGGCGTGCTCCAGCGCGTCGGTCAGACCGAGGCGTCGATGGACCTCGCGCGCATGGCCGGCCTGTCGCCGGCCGGCGTGATCTGCGAGATCCTCAATGCCGACGGCTCGATGGCCCGACGCGACGACCTCGACGTGTTCTCGCGCGAGCACGACATCCCGTTCATCACGGTGGCCCAGATCATCTCGTACCGCCTGAAGCACGAGAGCCTCGTGGAACGGGTGGCCGAGGCGAAGCTGCCGACGCCGTTCGGCGAGTTCCGGGTGATCGGTTATTCGAACGACGTCGACGGCCGCGAGCACGTGGCGCTCGTGTGCGGCGACGTGAAGGGGCAGGACGACGTGCTCGTGCGGGTCCATTCGAAGTGCCTGACCGGCGACGTGTTCGGCTCGGCGCGCTGTGACTGCGGAGCCCAGCTCGAAGCCGCGATGCTCAAGGTGGCCGAGCACGGCGCGGGCGTGATCGTCTACCTCGATCAGGAAGGACGGGGGATCGGGCTGCTCAACAAGCTCCGCGCCTATCAGCTCCAGGACGAGGGGCACGACACGGTCGAGGCGAACCAGATTCTCGGCTTCCCGCCCGACCTGCGGAACTATGGCATCGGCGCGCAGATACTGGCCGACCTCGGGCTGCGCAAGATTCGCATCATGACGAACAATCCGAAGAAGCTCAGCGGGCTCGAGGGCTTCGGCCTCGAGATCACCGGGCGCGTGCCGCTCGAGACCGAGGCCACCCGGATCAACCAGGGCTACCTCGATACGAAGCGGGACAAGCTCGGCCATATGCTCAAGTCTTCATGACCGGGCAGCCGGCTGCCGGCGGTCCGTCCGCCGACGCGGGCACGGACCGCCGCTTCTGCATCGTGGCCAGCCGGTTCAACCAGGCGATCACAGACCGGCTGGTCGAGGGGGCCCGGGCCTGTTTCGAGACGCACGGAACCGCGCCCGACGACATCGAGGTGTTCCGGGTGCCGGGAGCGTTCGAGTTGCCGCTGGCCGTGCGCTGGTTGCTCGATCGGGGCGGCGTCGACGGGGTGGCGGCGCTCGGCTGCGTGATCCGCGGCGAGACGCCGCACTTCGAGTTCGTCGCGCTCGGCGCCACGGTGGGCATCGAGGCGATCGCTCGCGAGCGCGGCATCCCGGTCGCGTTCGGCGTCCTGACGACCGACGACGGCTCGCAGGCCCGGGCGCGGGCGGGCGGGCACAAGGGCAACAAGGGAGAGGAAGCGGCGCTCGCCCTGCTCGAGATGTGCGAGTTGGCGCGGACGCTGGGGACGCGGCCGTGAGCCCGACGAATCCGCGATCCCGCTCGCGCGGCTGGGCCCTGCAGGTGTTGTACGCGTGGGAGCAGGGCCGCGAGGGCGACACGCTGCCCGAATCCACCCGGCGGACGCTGTCCCGGCGGCGCGTCAACCCGCGTTACGTGGAGTACCTGGACCAACTCCTGGCCTGGATCGACGAAGACGGCGAGAACATCGACCGGACGCTCCGTCGGCATCTCGAGAACTGGCGGCTCGAGCGGCTCACGACCATCGACCGCAACGTCATGCGCATCGCGGTGGCCGAGCTGCTCCATTCCGACGACGTGCCGCCGACGGTTGCCATCCACGAGGCGATGCAACTCGCCCGGAAGTATGGCAGCGACGAGAGCCCGCGGTTCGTTAACGGGGTGCTCGACGCGGTGGCCGGAAGCCTGCGCGCCGCGGGATGAACGGAGGTAAGGGCCTCCGCATTCTCGTCGTCAACTGGCAGGACCGGATGAACCCGCATGCCGGTGGCGCCGAGATCCACCTGCACGAGATTTTCGGACGGCTGGTCGAGCGGGGTCACGCGGTTACGCTACTGGCTTCGGGCTGGCCGGGTTCGGCGCCGCGGGCGCTGGTCGACGGGATCGACGTACACAGGGCGGGGGGACGCTATACCTTTCCGCTCCACGCGCGGCGGGCGTTCGGTCGCCTGGAGCCGGCCGCGTTCGACGTGATCGTCGAAGACGTGAACAAGCTGCCCCTGCTGACGCCCCGCTGGTCGAAGACGCCGGTAGTCTGCCTCGTCCCGCACCTGTTCGGCAGCACGGCGTTCGCCCAGGAGCCGTGGCCCGTGGCCGCCACGGTCTGGTTGGCCGAACGCGTGATGCCGGCGGTGTACCGACGCACGCCGGTGGTCGTGATCTCCGAGAGCACGGCCGACGACCTCGCGGCTCGCGGGTTCGAGCGCGAGCGCATCACGGTGAGTCATCCGGGGGTCGACCACGCGGTGTGCACGCCGCCGGCGGGCGGGCCCGGCGCCGAGCGAGCGGCTGAGCCGACCCTCGTCTACGTCGGGCGGCTGAAGCGCTACAAGAGCGTCGACGTCGTGCTGCGAGCCATCGCCCGCCTGGCGCGGGAGCGGCCGGCGGAGCCGGTTCACCTCGTGGTGGCGGGACGGGGCGACGATGCCGGACGGCTCGAAGAGATCGCCGTGGAGCTCGGCATCGAAGCGCTCGTCGAGTTCCGTGGCTACGTTTCGGAGGTGGAGAAGGTGTCGCTGCTGCGACGCGCCTGGGCGAACGTGTACCCGTCGCCCAAGGAGGGCTGGGGAATCACGAACATCGAGGCGGCCGCGTGCGGCACGCCGAGCCTGGCGAGCGACGCGCCCGGCCTGCGCGAATCGGTCGTCGACGGCGAGACGGGCTGGCTCGTGCCGTATGGGGAGGTAGACGCCTGGGCCGACGCGATCGCCGGGCTCGCGACCCGGCCCGAGCGCGTGGAGGAGATGGGTGCGGCGGCGCTGCAATTCGCCACGCAGTTCACGTGGGAAGACACGACACGGCGGATCGAGTCGGTGCTGTACTCGGCCGCCGCGACTCGCGAAGGGAGATAAGCATGCAGCTCATCATCTCCGGACGAAATACAGAGGTGACGGACGATTTGCGCGCCCGCATCGAAGAGCAGTTCGAGCGCCTCGAACGGTACGAACCCCGCGCTTCACGGGCCGAGATCACGTTGTGGGAAGAAAGGAACCGCTGCGTGGCCGAGGCCGTGCTCAGCATCGACCGACGCCCGCCGGTGCACGCCGAGGCAGACGCGGAAGCGTTCCGCACGGCGCTCGATCGGCTGCACGACAAGCTCGCCCGGCAACTCAAGAAGGAACGCAGCCGGCGCCGCGACCACCGGGCTCCGCCGCTCGAGGCGCTACCGCTCGATGAGGGCCCGGCCGACGACGTGGAGAGTTCGGCGTGACCCTTACCGTCGGTGATATCCTCGAGCGCCGCGCGGAGATGCTCGAGCTCGAGCTGTTGGCGGGCGGAGAGGGCCTGGCGCGCGCGATCGCCAGTCCCGACATCTCGAGTCCCGGCCTCGTGCTGGCCGGGTTTACCGAGCGGTTTCCGAGCGGACGCCTGCAGGTGCTTGGCGAGACCGAGGTACAGTACCTGTCGTCGCTCGAGGACGCGGAACGCCGCGCGTCGCTCGAAGCGTTCTACGACCATGACATTCCCTGTGTGTTCGTCACCAAGGGCCTGACGATCCCGCGTGTGATCGGCGAGCTGGCCGACGAGTTTACGGTCCCTCTCATTCGCTCGGGCCTGAAGACGGGCGAGTTTTTCCGGCGGATCAAGCCGTTTCTCGACGACGAGTTCGCTCCCTCGACGGCGATTCACGGGTCGCTGGCCGACGTGTACGGCGTCGGCCTCCTGTTCGTGGGCCAGAGCGGCATCGGCAAGAGCGAGTGCGTGCTCGACCTGGTCGAGCGCGGTCACCGATTGGTCGCCGACGACGTCGTGCGCATCCGGCGCCGTGGCCACGACGTGCTGATCGGGCGGGCGATCGAGCAGCAGCAATTCCACATGGAGATTCGGGGCGTGGGCATCATCGACGTTCGTGCCCTGTTCGGCATCCGCTCGGTGCGTCAGCAGAAACGCGTCGAGGTGGTCGTGCAGCTCGAACGCTGGTCGGACGAGATGGCTTACGACCGCACGGGCCTCGACATCGAAACGACCGAGATCCTCGACGTCGAGCTGCCGCGCGTGTCTGTGCCGTTGAACCCCGGCAAGAACATCACCGTGATCAGCGAAGTCGTGGCGATGCGCCATCTGCTACGTTATGCGGGCATCGATTCCGCCCAGATCTTCGCGCAGAACCTGCAGAAATCGATGCGTCCGGTGCGCGACTATCTCGAACAGGACTACGAGTAGTGGATGAGACCCACGACGTTCGCGGCGTGATCGTCACGCATGCCCGGCTCGGCGAGGCACTGATCGAGGCGGCCGAGGAAGTGAGCGGCGTGCACGGCGCGCTCACCGCCGTGTCGAACCGGAGCTGCACGCCCGACCGACTCCGCCAGCAGGTGGTCGAGGCCACCGAGGGGGGGCCGGCCGTGCTGTTCGTCGACCTGGCTGCCGGAAGCTGCGGCTTCGCCAGTCGGGCCGCGGCCGGCAGCCGTGCCGACGTCGCGGTCGTCACCGGCGTGAGCCTGCCGATGCTCATCGACTTTCTGTTTCACCGCCATCTTCCGATTGTCGAGCTTGCCGCCCGCCTGGTGGACAAGGGACGGGCCAACATCACCTCGGCCGAACCCCGACCGCGCGACGATGCCACTCGATCTGTTCCGGATTGACGAGCGGCTGCTTCACGGCCAGGTCATCGTGGGCTGGGGCATGCGTTTCGGCCTCGAGCGCTACGTGGTCGTGGACGACGATCTCGCGGTCAGCGACTGGGAGCAGGACATCTACGCCGCCGGCCTGCCGGCGGGCGCCACCGTCGACTTCCTGTCCGAGGCCGAGATCCCGACCCGTTTGCCTGAACTCGTCGATGCGGCCGGCGACGGCGCTGTGCTCACGCGAACGACGTCCGCCATGCGGGCGATCGCGGAGGCAGGCTTGCTGGCGGGACGCCGGGTGAACGTGGGCGGCGTGCACGAGTCGGAGGGGAGGCGGCGCGCGCTGCGCTACGTGTCGCTGCGGCCCGAGGAAGCCGACGACCTCAGGGCGATCGCCGCGGCCGGTGCGCGGGTCAGCGCGCGAGACCTGCCGACGTCGCGCGAGGTAGAGCTGGCGGAGCTCCTCGATGCCCTTGACTGAGCTGACGCTGACGCCCACCGCGTGGCTGCTGCTCGTGGCGCTCGGCGGCCTGCTGGCCCTGGACGGGGTCTCGTTTCCGCAGGTCATGGTGTCGCGCCCGCTGGTGTCGGCGACCCTCGGCGGGGCCGTGCTCGGGCACCCCGGCGGTGGAATTCTCGTCGGTGCCGTGCTCGAGCTGCTGAGCATGCGCCACCCGCCGTACGGGGCCGCGAAGTATCCCGATACCGGACCCGCGGGCCTCGTGGCCGGCGCGGCCTATGCCGCCGCGGGGGCAGCCTCGATCGAGGCGCTGGTGGCCGCGCTGATCGGGGGCTGGGCGACCGGTTGGGCCGGATCGTACGCCGGCCACGCCCGCCGTAAGCTCAACGGGCGTCTCGTGGCGAATACCGAGGCCCTGGCCGCGAACCCGAAGCGCCTCGAGCGTCTGGTGCTCGGCGCCCTGGCCATCGACTTCGGGCGCGGCGCGCTGATCACGGCGGGCTTCCTGCTTCCGGCCGCGCTCGTGGCGGGCCTGGCGGCCGGACTTCCCGTCACGGGCGGAGGAGCCGCGTTCGGCGCGGCGGCGCTCGTCACCGCGCTGGCCGCCTCGATCGGAGCGGGAGCCCGCACGACCGCGCCCGACGCGCGGGCGTGGGCCATGGTGTTGCTGGGCGCCCTCCTCACCGTGACCACCCTGTGGGGGGGACCGTGAAGCCGCTGCCCCGCGACATGCGGCGCGCGTGGCGACGCACGTTCGCCGTGCAGAGCCTGTGGAACTACCCCACGATGATCGGGGCGGGGCTGGCTTACGCTCTGCTCCCGCTGCTCCGAAGCGTCAATGCCGGCAACCCGCCGGCACTCGAAGCGTCGATGCGCCGCCACCTCGAGTCGTTCAACGCGCATCCGTATCTCAGCGCGGTGGCCGTGGGCGCGCTCGCCCGTCTGGAGTTCGACGGCGTGGACGAGGACGAGATTCGCAGGTTCCGCACGGCGCTGCGGGGCCCGCTCGGCACATTGGGCGATCGGACGATCTGGGCGGAGTGGCGACCCCTCTGCCTGGTGCTCGCGATCACCCTGTTCGGCGTGGGCGCGAGCCCCCTGGTATGCGTGCTCGCCTTCCTCGTACCCTACAATATCGGACACATCTGGGTGCGCCTGTGGGGCTTCCGGCGCGGGTGGGAACACGGACGCGGCGTCGGGCGCCTGTTGCGCGAGCTTCCCCTCGATCGGCTGACGAATCGCCTGTGGCCGGTTACCATGTTCCTGCTCGGGGCGGCCACCGTGCTGCTCGGACGCGAAATCGTCGAGACGGCGGGACCGAGTGCCGAGAGCCTCCCCTTGCTGCTCGTCGCCGGGCTGACCGCCGTGCCGGCCTTCCGCTGGCCGAATCGGTTCGGTCGGCTGGCGATCGGGCTCCTGCTGTCGATTCCCATCATCTGGACACTGCTCGCACTGGCGGCCTGAGGACCATGACCGGCGAAGATTACGAGCGCGACGAAGCGCGCGAGGTGCGCATACCGAACGAGCTGGGGCTTCACGCCCGGCCCGCGGCGGCGTTCGTCAAGCTATCGTCGCGCTACGAGTGCGAAATCTACATCGCCAAGGGAGACCTCGAGGTGAACGGCAAGAGCATCATGGGCGTGATGATGCTGGCCGCCGAGTGCGGTTCCACCGTGCGCATCCGGGCCGAGGGACCCGACGCCGCCGAGGCCGTCGAGGCGCTGGCCGCGCTGGTCGAGAGTGGCTTCGGCGAGACGACGCCGACATGACCACGATCGAGGGGATCGGCGCCGCGCCGGGTCGGGCGCTCGGCACGCTCCACCGGCTCGATGTCGACGTACCGGTGGTCGAGCACCGGACGATCGCGCCCGAGGACGTCGAGGCCGAGGTGGGTCGGTTCGAGGAGGCCCGCGCCCTGGCACGCGAGCGGCTCGAGGTCCTCGCCACCGAGACCGGCGAGCGGTTCGGCCTTTACGAGGGCCGGATGTTCGAGGCCCAGGTGTTGATGATCGACGACCCGGTCATCGTCGAGGGCACGCGGAACTACATCCGCGAGAACTTCCTGGCCGCCGAACGTGCGTTCGACCTGCAAATGCTCGAGCAGCGCGTGCGTCGCCTCGATTCCGGCCAGTCGATGGCGATCGACCAGCTGTCCGATCTGCACGATATTCGATTGAGCGTGCTGTCGGCGCTACTCGATCTGCCCGAGACCGATCTGCCGGTCGACACCGACGAGCCGCTGATTCTCGTGGCTCGCGAACTGCCACCCAGCCTGGCGGCGCGGCTCGATGCGGGGAGAGTCGTCGGATTCGTCACGGAACGCGGATCGAGGGCCGGACACTCCGTGCTGATCGCCCGGTCGCTGGGAATCCCGGCCGTTGTCGGCGTCGGCACTTCGCTCGAGAAACTGTCGCACGGCGATCGCGCTCTGGTCGACGGGCGAACCGGCAGAGTCGTGGTCGATCCTTCCGAACAGGAGATCGAGTCGTACCGGCGAGGCAGGGCGCGGGTGGCCGAGCGTCGAGAGGCGCTGGGCGCGGTGCCGCACGATCGCCCGACCCGCACGGTGGACGGCGTCGACGTCGTTGTGCAGGCCAACGTCGATCGCCCCGACGAGGTCGAGCGCGCGAGGAAACTGGGCGCCGCCGGAGTCGGCCTGTTCCGGTCGGAGTTCCTGGTGATCGGCCACCGCGAGATTCCGAGCGAGGCCGAGCAGTACGAGGCCTACCGTACGGCGCTGGAGGCCTTTCCCGACGCCGAGGTCGTACTCCGGACATTCGATATCGGGGGGGACAAGTTTCCGATTTTCCTCGAGATGCCGCGCGAGGAGAACCCGTACCTCGGCTGGCGCGCGATTCGGGTATGCCTCGACCTGCCCGACCTGTTCCTCAATCAGCTCCGGGCGGCCGTTCGAGCCGCCGTGCATGGAAAGCTGAAGATCCTGCTGCCGTTCGTGACGTCGGTGGACGAGATCGTGCGGACGCGAACCCTGATCGATCGGGTGTACGACGAGCTCGGCGACGCGGCTCCGGGGTATCGGGTGCCTGTCGGGATCATGGTGGAGACGCCGGCGGCCGTCGAGCAGCTCGATCGGATGGCGCCGCACGTCGACTTCGTCAGCCTCGGAACCAACGACCTCACGCAGTATGTTCTGGCGGCGGACCGGGGCAACGCGAAGCTGGCCGCCCTGTTCGAGCCGCTGCATCCGGCGCTGCTCACGCAGTATCGCCGGATCATCCGCGCCTGCCGCGCCCACGACCTGACGGCCGGGGTGTGCGGCGAGCTGGCCGGCGAGCCGGCGGGCCTCGCCGTGCTGCTGGGCCTCGGCTTCAGGCAGTTCAGCATCTCGCTGTCGGCGCTGGCCGAGCAGCGCGAAGTGGTCCGGAGCGTCTCGGTGGCGGAACTGGCCGAACTCGTCGACGCGGGCGACTGGGTCGACGGCAGGGCCTGCCGCGCCGAGGTCTCCAACTATCTGGCCGGCCGGGGCGTGTTCGAGGGAGAGGGTGCCCGGTTGTCGGGCGAGTAGTCGCCCGGTAGCTTGGCTGCCTTCCACAACTGAAAGCGGGAGATCGTGCCCACTACGTATCTGTTCACCTCGGAATCGGTAGCCGAGGGACACCCTGACAAAGTCGCCGACCGGATCTCCGACGCCGTGCTCGACGCCGTGCTCGACGTGGGTCCGGGCAGCTTCGTCGCCTGCGAGACGCTCGTCACAACGAACAGCGTCATCCTGGCCGGCGAGATTCGCTACGTGCCCGACAACGCGGGACCCGTCGACTACGAAGCGATCGCGCGCCGCACGGTGGCCGAGATCGGCTACGACCGACCGGAGCTGGAGTTCGCTGCCGACACCGTCGTCTTCCAGGACCACATCCACCTGCAGTCGTCCGACATCAACCAGGGCGTCGTCACCGGAGGCGCGGGCGACCAGGGGATGATGTTCGGCTACGCGACCGACGAAACCGACGAGCTGATGCCGGCCCCGATCACCTTCGCGCATCGGCTTACGCGCCGACTGGCCGACGTTCGGCGATCGGGTGAGCTGCCATGGCTGCGGCCCGACGGCAAGGCCCAGGTCACCGTGAGGTACGTCGACGAGCGCCCGGCCGAGATCACCGCTGTCGTCCTGTCGGCTCAGCACGACGAAGAGGTGGGGATCGACGAATTGCGCGACGCGCTCGAACGGATCGTAATTCGGCCCGTGCTGCCCGCGGACCTCTACGATCCCGAGCGTGTCGCACTTCATATCAACCCGACCGGACGGTTCGTGATCGGTGGCCCGCACGGCGACGCCGGCCTGACCGGGCGGAAGATCATCGTCGACACGTACGGGGGCACCGGCGCGCACGGCGGCGGGGCGTTCAGCGGCAAGGATCCCTCGAAGGTCGACCGATCGGCCAGTTACGCCGCGCGCTGGGTCGCGAAGAACATCGTGGCGGCGGGCCTCGCGCGACGGGTCGAGGTACAGCTCGCCTACGCCATCGGCGTCGCGGAGCCGGTCTCGGTGATGCTCGACGCCTTCGGTACGTCGGAGCATTCCGACGAGGAGCTCCAGGCGGCGGTGAGCGACGTGTTCGAGCTCACGCCCGACGGGATCACGAAGGCCCTCGGGCTTCGGCGCCCGATCTTCGAGCGCACGGCCAACGGGGGCCACTTCGGGCGCAAGCCCGAGCAGGACGGCGGGTTCAGCTGGGAGCGGCTCGACCGGGTCGACAGGCTGAAAGCGCACTTCGAATGACATACAGCCAGGAGTTTTCATAGAATGGAATCCATGACGAATGCTCGCAGCACCGCCTCCGACATCGCCGATCCGTCGCTGGCGGCGGCAGGTGGCCGGCGGGTCGAATGGGCCGAACAGTTCATGCCCGTCCTGCGGCTGATCCGGGAACGCTTCGCCGAGCAGCGTCCGCTCGAGGGCGTGCGCGTGTCGGCCTGCCTCCACGTGACCACCGAGACGGCCAACCTGATGCGGACGCTGAAGGCCGGTGGGGCCGACGTTCTGCTGTGCGCCTCGAACCCCCTGTCGACCCAGGACGAGACGGCGGCCTGGCTGGTCGAAGAGCTGGGCATCGCGGTGCACGCGATCCGAGGTGAAGACAACGATACGTACTATCGGCACATCCGGGCCGCCCTCGCCCATCGTCCGCACGTGACGATGGACGACGGCGCCGACGTCGTGGGTGCGCTGCACATGGTCGCGCTCGACCGGCTCGACGACCTCGCCCCGCCGGTGCGCGACTGGGTGAGCGGTCTCGACGCCGACGAGCGCCGCGCCCTCGTGGCGGACATCACCGGGAGCACCGAGGAGACGACGACGGGCATCATCCGCCTGCGCGCCATGGCGGCCGACGGCGTGTTGCAGTTCCCGGTCATCGCCGTGAACGACAGTCTGACCAAGCACCTGTTCGACAATCGCTACGGCACCGGCCAGTCGACGCTCGACGGGGTCGTGCGTGCCACGAACCTGCTGCTCGCCGGCTCGACGGTCGTCGTGGCCGGCTACGGCTGGTGCGGGCGCGGCGTCGCGATGCGGGCCCGCGGAGCGGGGGCCCGGGTGATCGTCACCGAGATCGATCCGGTCGTCGCCCTCGAGGCGACGATGGACGGCTTCGAGGTCATGCCGATGGAGGATGCGGCCCCGCTCGGCCACCTGTTCCTCACCCTGACGGGCAACACGAGCGTCATCCGCGAAGAGCACTTCCGCGCCATGCGCGACGGCGCCATCGTCGCCAACTCCGGCCACTTCGACGTGGAGATCGACGTGGCCCGGCTCGACGAGATCGCCGACGAAGAGCCCGTCGAGGTCCGCCCGCTGGTCGAGGAGTACCGTATCGACGGGAAGCGGGTGATCATCCTGGCCCGCGGCCGGCTGATCAATCTCGCGGCGGCCGAGGGACACCCGGCGGCCGTCATGGACATGTCGTTCGCCAACCAGGCGCTGGCCGCCGAGTACCTTCTCGCCCCCGAGGCGGAGAAGCTCGAGCGGAAGGTGTACCGCGTGCCCGAGGCGATCGACCGCGAGATCGCCCGGCTGAAGCTCGAGGCGATGGACATCTCGCTCGACGTGCTGACTCCGGAGCAGGAGCGCTACCTGGCCTCCTGGGATCTCGGAACCTGAACGGAGTCGAGGAAACGTGCCGGAACACTCGGAGAACGGCGGGGAGCTGACGCGTGTCGAGGTGTCGAGCCTCGGGCTCGACAAGTCGTCGCGAACCCCTGTCGTCATCCTCAAGGAGGCCGGGGGCGAGCGCATCCTGCCCATCTGGATCGGCCCCGGCGAAGCGAGCGCGATCGCCATGGTGCTCGCCGGCATCGAATTTCCGCGCCCCATGACTCACGACCTGCTTCATTCCGTGATCGGCGAGCTGGGTGGCGAGGTCGTACGCGTGCAGATCCACCAGGTGGTCGACAACACCTACTACGCGACGCTCGTCCTGCGTCGGGGCTCGCAGGTCGAGTCGATCGACTCGCGGCCGAGCGACAGCGTGGCGCTCGCGCTGCGCGCCGGCGCACCCATTTTCGTGGCTGACAGCCTGCTCGATCGAATGCCGATCGAGATCCAGCCGCCCGGCGAGGGCAACGAGGAGGACGAGCCGTGGGCTACCGGCGCGGAAGACGTGATCCCGCGGCCCGATCCCGGCACGACCGGCGGCACGTCGGATCCGGCCGAACTGCGCGAGTACCTGAAGAGCCTCGACCCGGAGGACTTCGGACGCTTCCAGCCGTGAGGGATGTCCCGTGGCTCGCCGGTGCCCGCCGGTTTCTCGGCGTCGGCCGCATGCTGGTCGTCGCTGCCGTGGTGGGGGCGATCGGCCCCGCCCCGGCTCCCGCGCTCGCCCACGTTGCGTCGTTCGTTCCCGACGGTGCCCGGCAGGCGACGCAGGATGTCACGCAGGATGCTGGTGGAGCACCCGCCTCGCTCAGCGGTCGGGTCGTGCGGGGCGGAAGCGAGGACGCGCGTGACGAGATCGACCAGAACGCGGAGCCCGAGCGCGTCGAGCGCGCCGGCGTACCCTCGATGACCGTCGAGCTGCATCGCGTGACCGCCGAGGGCGGCTCGATCATCGATTCGACCGTGACCGGCCCCGACGGATCGTTCCGCTTCTCCCTGTCCGACGACGAGGAGCGTCCCCTGTTCCTCGTGGCCGCGCGCCACCTGGGCGTGCGCTACTTCGGCCCGGCGCTGCACGCCGGTCTCGAGCCGGAGGGCCCCTACGAGGTCGTCGTGTACGACACCAGCGCCGTCGCGTCCGCGCCCGCCGATCTGCGCGTCGCGGTGCGACACGTCGTCGTGACCCGCGGGCCCGCGGGCGGTCTCGACGTGGCCGAAGTGATCGACGTCATCGGCCCGACCGATCGAACCCTCGTCGCCGCATCCGACACCCTGGCCCTGTGGTCGACCGCACTTCCCGACGAGGCGGCACAGGTCGAAGAGCTCGAGGGTCAGTTGCCGACCGGGGCCGTCGAGTTCCTCGAGGGCCGCGCCCGACTCCGCTCCATGGTCCCGCCGGCCGGCGTCCGATTGAGCTACACCTACCGCGTGCCCGGCGAGACCCTCGAGTTGCTCATCGAGCATCCGACGGCGCGCGTCGACCTGGTCGTCGCCGGGGCCGACGCCGAGGTGCGGGGCGCCGCCCACGCCGAAACCTCGACGCGCGCCGGCCGCCTCCTGCACCGCTACGAGGGCGTGTCGCTCGAACCCGGCGAGACGCTCGAGGTTCGCCTGATCACGCCCGGCACGGGCGGCGCCGGCGACCGCTGGGTGTGGATTTGGCTGGCGATCGGCGCGGGCCTGCTCGCGGCGGCGGGGGCGTTGTGGTGGACGGGGCGTACGGTGTGACACATACCTGTCCAGCGGGTCGCTGGCTCGCGCAGGGAGTGTCAGGCTCCCGCAGGACCACGCTTGCGGTACGACCAGTTCGTCCCCTAGACTAGACCCGTAGTCACAGCAGCAGACGAGGACGGGGCGGACGGAAGTCGGTGAAACTCCGACGCGGCCCCGCCACTGTGAGAGGATCGGACCCCGAGAGGGGTCCTCCGACCGCGCGCATGACCACTGGAGCGGCGCTCCGGGAAGGTCGCGGACGGACCTCGAGCCAGGAGACGTGCTCCGTTCTCGCCCACTTCGAACTCTTCGCGGGAAGAGTGTGGGCGGGCCCGAAGCGCTCGGTGGAACCCCGCCTTTTCCCGAAGGACGGGGTTTTTGGTTTTCAGCGACCGTGGTACGCGATTCGGGCGACGGTTCGTCGCCGTCTTCTTCTTCCTTGTTCTCATGGCCGGCGCGGCATCGGTCGACGCGCTGGAGGCCCGGGCCCAGGATGCGGGGGTCATGGAGGCCCGGCCGAACCCGGGGCCGGCGCCGATCGTCGTCGTCGACGACCTCGACCGGCGCGTCGAGTTCGAGCGTCCGCCGTGCCGCATCGTGTCTCTGATTCCTGCCGCCACCGAGATCATCTACGCGGTAGGGGCCGAGGATTGCCTCGTCGGTCGCTCGGCCTACGACGACTATCCTCCTCGTGTGGAAGCCGTGCCGAACGTCGGCCGGGCGATCGGGGCGAACGTCGAGCGCGTGGTCGATCGGCGCCCCGATCTCGTCCTGCTGATCGCGGGCTCCGACAATGCCCGGTCGGTAGATGACTTCCAGCGGCTCGGCGTGCCGTCCCTCGTTTTCCAGCTCAACCGGCTCGAGGACCTGCGCGCGGTGATCGACCGGCTGGGGCGCGCGCTCGGCCGTCAGGCGGCCGCCGACTCGCTGTGGCGCTCGATCGACGGAGATCTCGACGCCGTCGCCGCGCGCACGGCGGAGCTCGAGCGGCCGGTGGTCTACTACGACATCGCATACCCGCCGCCGATCACGATCGGCCGCGGCAGCTACCTCGACTCGCTCATCTCGATCGCGGGCGGGCGGAACGCCTTCCACGATGTGGACGTGCCCTCGCCGACGATCTCGCTGGAGGCGATCGCGGTGCGCGACCCCGACCTGATCCTGTTTCCGGTGGCAGAGGAGTGGGGCGGCGCCACGCACCCGTCGGAGCGCCCCCTGTGGTCGAGCCTGCGCGCGGTGCGCACGGACAACGTGCGTCGCGTGGAAGCGAATCCGCTGCACCGGCTCGGGCCACGCGTCGGGAAGGCGGTTCGCGCGCTGGCCGACGTGATCCATCCCGGCTTGTTTGAGCCCGACGTCGGGGTGGATGCCCGATGACTGTCCGCCTCCCGCCGTATCCGACGCTGTTCGTGTTTCTCGGGCTTGCCGTCGCGACGGGGCTCGTGACTGGGCCGGCTGGCCTCGGCCCGGGCGACATCGCCCGGGCGCTGTCGGGCGAGGGCGATGCGCAGTCGCGGCTCATTCTGCTGCATATCCGCGGTCCGCGGGTGATGGCGGCGCTTTTGGTGGGGGCCGCGCTCGCCGTATCGGGGGGGTTGTTCCAGGCGCTGCTGCGCAATCCGCTGGCGGAGCCCTACCTGCTCGGCGTCTCGTCGGGCGCCGCCCTGGGTGCCGTGCTGGCGATCGTGACCGGGGTGGCGGCCGCGGCGGGGCCGGCGCTTCCGCTGGCCGCGCTGGTCGGCGGACTCGCCGCGATCGCGGTGGTGTTCCGCGTGGCACGGGTGGCGGGCCGAATGGACACGCGAGTCCTGATCCTGGCGGGGGTCGTGACGAGCGCCTTCCTGAGCGCCTGCATCACGCTGATTCTCACGCTCGGGCCCGAGGAGGCCCTGCGCACGGCGTACTTCTGGACACTCGGCAGCCTGTCGGGCATCTCGTGGCGGATGAACGCAATTCTCGCGGCCTACGCGGTCCCCGCCGCTTTGCTCGCCTTCCGCCTGGCCCGCGACCTCAACGCGCTGTCCCTGGGCGAAGAGGCGGCGGCGGCGCTCGGGACCGAGGTCGAGCGGACGAAGCGAGCGGCCTACGTGCTCGGCAGCCTGCTGGCCGCGGCGACGGTGTCAGTGGCCGGGATCATCGGCTTCGTCGGCCTGGTCGTGCCGCACGCCGTGCGAATCCTGTGGGGCAGCGATCATCGCCTGGTGCTGCCGCTGTCGTGCCTGGCGGGGGCGGGGGTCGTCGCGTTCGCCGACGCGCTGGCGCGTGGTCCGTGGGGCGTGGTCGAGATCCCGATCGGCGTCGTGACGGCGCTGGTCGGCGTGCCGTTCTTCCTCGTCCTGCTTCGGCGCGGGACGGCGGCATGAACCTCGGGCTGTCGGGCGCGTGGCTGCGCTATCCGGGCGCTGCCGACTGGGCGATGCGCGACGTGACCCTCGAGTTCACGCCGGGCGTCCACTCGGCGGTACTGGGCCCGAACGGGGCGGGAAAGAGCACCCTGCTTCGCGCGCTCGCTGGTCTGCTCGACTGCGACCGGGGTGCGGCCTTCATCGAGGGTGAGAAGAGCGCCGACTGGCCCCGCCGCGAGCTGGCGCGACGCATGGCGTTCGTCTCGTCCACCGAGGAAGGCGCGTTCCCGGTTCGGGTGCGGGAGTACGTGGGCCTCGGCCGGAACCCATACCTCGGATCGTTCAGCCCCCCCAGTGAGGCGGATCGGGCGATCGTGGGCTCCGCGCTCGAGCGCACCGACATGCAGGGCCTCGCCGACCGCTATGTGACGAACCTGTCGGCCGGTGAGCTCCAGCGGGCCCGTGTAGCACGGGCGCTGGCGCAGGAGCCGGCCATCCTCCTGCTCGACGAACCCACGGCGCACCTCGACATCGGGCACGAGTACGCTGTGTTTGATCTACTGTCACAACTGGTTGAAGAATTGTCGCTTACGATTGTCAGTGTGACGCATAACATCAACATGGCGAGCCGCTTCGCGTCGCGCGTCGTGCTGATGCGAGCGGGGGCCGTGGTGGCGGACGGGGAGCCGGAGACCGTCCTGACTCCGGAGCACCTCGGCACGGCGTACGACTGGCCGGTCCACACGGTGCGGCCCGAGGGTCTCGGATGCGTGGCCCTGCCGGTGCGTCGGCCGCGTGCCGGGCAGGAGGCGGGCGGATGAAACGGGCGAGAGGGCCGGCACGGGGATGCATGTCGCGCGGACCCTGTAAAAATCGATTTTCACAGGGAGCTGGCGGGTACCTGGCGCTATGTGTCGGCCTCTGCCTGGTCGCGCCCGTCGCCCTCGGGGCGCAGGAGACGCCGGAGCCTGGCGCCGACAACGAGTCTGTGCGGCTGCCTGCACTCCGGGTCGACGTTCGGCGCTCGCTGTTCGACCCGGGACTCGCCCGTTCCGTGGAGCGGCTCGAGCCGGCAAGGACCCTGTTTCCGTTCCGCGACCTCGGCGACTGGTTGGCGTCGCGCACGGGAGTCGGCGTGAGGGGACCGGGCGCCGGCGGCCGGCAACTCCTGTCGGTACGAGGAGGGCGGCCCGAGGGCGTGCTCGTGTTGCTCGACGGCCTCCCGCTCAACGACCCGCTCACGGGAGAGGCCGACCTGTCGAGCGTACCGCTGTCGTCGCTCGAGTCGGCGACGCTGGTTCGGGGCGCGGGGGCGGCGCGCTACGGGTCGGGGGCCCTGGGTGGCGCCCTCCTGTTGGAGTCGTCCCCGGCTGTGGCGAGCGAGCCGGCGGCGCGTTTCGGGCTGGGCTCCTATGGCGCGTACGAGGCGTCGGGCTCGGCCGGGTGGTCGGGCCAGGGCGCCGGCCTTCGCGTCGCGGCCGGAATCGGGGGCGCCGACAACGACTTTCCGTACGAAGATCGGCTGGCCGGCGAGTCGCCCACCGAGTACCGCGAGAACGCCGATTCCGAGACGCGCTGGCTCAATGTGGCCGGGGAAGCGGGGGACGTTCGCGGGACGCTCCGCTTCGACGGGCTCGAGCGTGGGGTTCCGGGCCGAATGGGCACGAACGCGTTCGCCGGCGACCGCTGGCGCGAGCGTCGATGGGCGCTCTCCGGGCAAGCGGCGGGCGAGCGGACGGCGGCGCGGCTCGGCATCCGCGGCCTGTCGATGCGCTACGCGCCCGGCGACGGCGAGGCGACCGATCAGCGGGCGCTCGACGCGCGTGCCGGGGCCGAGGTCGCGCTGCCCGGGTCGCCCGGCGCGGTCGTCGCGGGCCGCATGTCATACGAGCGACTGGAGGGGGACGGAATCGCGGGCGTCCCCGATCGGCTGTCGGCGGGCGCCACGCTGCGCACCGTCGTGTCGGACGCGGACGCGACCTTCGGCATCGAGCCCCTGGTAGGCTTCGACATGAGCGGCGACGAGACGGCACTCTCACCCGAGCTCGGTGCGTGGCTTCGGCCCGGCGAATCCGTGCGCCTGTACGGGCGGCTCGGCCGGGCCTACCGGGTTCCGACCTTCGCCGATCTCCACTTCGAAGCAGCGCCCGGGCTGCGCGCCAATCCCGATCTGGAATCCGAGCGGGTCGTGCTCGACGCGGAACTCGGCGTCGAGGCCTCGACGGCGTCCACTTCGGAGCCGTCCGTCTCGGTTCGGCTGTCGGCGTGGACGCGCGACACCCGCCGGCCGATCGTCTGGCTCGCCAGCTCGGGGGCCGTGTGGAGTCCTCGGAATCTCGATCGACTCGCGGCGCGCGGCCTCGAGATCGAAGCCCGGCTCGCCGGCGCTCGCTCAGCGTCGACCGGGTGGGCCGTCGATGCCGGGCTGACGCTGCAGCGGAGCCGGCTCGGGTTCGGGTCGAACCGGAACCCGCTTCCGTACGAGCCCGACGTCACGGCTCGCGTCGCCGCCGAGCTGCGACGCGGTGCCACGGCCGGCCGGCTCGAAGCGACATACGTCGGTTCCCGCACGACGAGTGTCGCGGCGACGCGCCGTCTCGCGAGCTTCGTCACCCTCGACGCCGTCCTGCGCCACCGCTTCACGCCGGGACCGCTCACCCTCGACGCCGCCGCCGGAATCGACAACCTGCTCGACCGGCAGTACGAGCTCGTCGAGCTGTTTCCGGAGCCCGGCCGCTCCTTCCGCCTGACCGTCGACATCCGTTGAACTACCCGAGAGGAGAATGATACCGATGCTGAAACTCGACATGAACTTCGACAAATGGCTCTTCCTCCTGCTGGCCGTGGCCGCCGGGGGATGCGACGACGAGTCCGGCGACCCGACGCCGATCGCGCCCGGTCCCGGGGAGTCCGCCGAACTGCTCGTACTGAACTCGACGGGGCAGACGATCGCCCCGTTCTCGGTGAATGGCTCGCTGGCGGAAGACGGACAGCCGATCGACCTCGGGGGCGCGTTCGACGGAACGACGCTCGACGCCACCGAGACCCACGCGGTCACGACGATCAGTTCGTTCGGCGGAAGCCGCGTTCTGTTCGCGAACCTGGCGACGGGGACCTTGTCCGCCGTGGCGTTTCCCCAGCCCGAGGGGCTCCTCGCGAATCCGTCGCGCGCCACCTTCGACGACGCGGGGTCGGCGTGGTTCGCGGGCCGGAGCAGCAACGTCGTCTACACGGCGGCACCGGGCGAGACGACGGCGACGCCCGTGACCCCCGACGTCGGCACGTTCGTCGAGGCCGTGCTGCCCATCGGCTCCGAGCTGGCGGCGATCGACGCGTTCATCGACGACGACGGGGGCACCTTCGCCCCGCTCGGTCCGAGCCGCGTGTTCGTCATCGACGCGATCGGCGCCCTGATCGCCGAGATCGGCCTGCCGAACGAAGCCCGGAACGCGCTCGGCGGCGTCGTGGTCGACGGCCAGCTCGTCGTGCTGCTCGGCGGGACGTTCGACGCCGGCACGTTCGAGCCCCTGGGAGACGGCGGGCTGGTCGTGGTGGACGTGGCGGACCGATCGACCGGGCCGTTCGTGCCGCTGGGCGCGAACGGGGTATCGATCGAGGCGGGAGCCGACGGCCTCGTGTACGTCACCTCGACGACCGATTTCGTGGCCACGGATCTCGTGTCGTTCGACCCGGCGACGGGTAGCTTCGTGGCCGGTCCGTCGGCGCCGATCGACGTGCGCGACCGCGCGGGAGCCGCGGCGAACTGCTGGGCGGCGACGGCGCTCGAGGACGGCCGGCTCCTCTGCGTGACGTTCAACAGCCTGGAGGAGGGCCGCCTGCTGCTGCTTGACGATGACGGCAACGCGATCGACGAAACTTCGTCGGGGTTCGGTTCGACGGACATTCTCCTGCGCTGAGGCGGGCGCGTTGCCCGGCCCGGGGAGCATCCGTAGCTTGGCGAGGTGCCGATCGTCACCTCCCACTCCGTGGTCCTCCAGGCCTTCCGCTACAGCGACACGAGCAAGATTCTGCGCCTGCTGACGCGCGACCGCGGGCCGGTGAGCGTGATCGCGCGCGGCGCGCTCCGTGCGCGCAGCCGTCTGTCCGGCCTGCTCGAACCGTTCGCCGAAGGCTCGGCCACCTTCTACCTGAAGTCGAACCGCGACCTGCATACGCTGTCGGGCTTCGAGCTCATCCGCGAGCGCCAGGCGCTGGGCGTCGACCTGGCCCGGTTCGCCGGCGCGTCGGTTCTGTGCGAGCTCGTGATGCGCGTGGCTCCGCGCGAAGCGGACCCGGGCCTGTTCGACTTCCTCGTCGCCGCCCTCGACGAGCTGATGGAGGTGCCAGAGCCGCAGGTGCGGGGCGTCGCGGCCGCGCGCATCTGGCAGCTCGTCGCATTGCTCGGCTTCGGACCGTCGGTGGCGGCGTGCGTCGACTGCGGCCGGCCCCCGGAAGCGGGCCGGCCCGCCCGGTTCGACCTCGCGGCGGGCGGACTGCGCTGTCACCGCTGCCCACAGGTCGGACGCTACGTCGGACCCGACGAGGTAGACGCCCTCGTGAGGCTCGCCTCGGGAGATCCGTCGTTGACGCCGTCGCCCGCCCACCTCGCGTTGCTCTCCGAGTTCATCCGCTGGCACGCGGCGGAGGGTTCCCGAATCCGCTCCCTCGACTTCTTCACCGCACCCTCGTGACGGACCGGGTGAAGACCCTCGTGCTCGGGACGGCGGGCCACGTCGACCATGGCAAAACGACCCTGATCCGGGCGCTCACCGGGGTCGATACCGACCGGTTCCGCGAGGAGAGGGAGCGTGGCCTGACGATCGATATCGGGTTCGCGCATCTCGAGCTCGGCGGCGCTCAGATCGGGATCGTCGACGTGCCCGGCCACCGCGATTTCCTCGGCAACATGCTCGCCGGGACGACGGGCCTCGACACCGTGCTGCTCGTGGTGTCGGCCGCCGAGGGACCGATGCCGCAGACGACGGAGCATCTGCAGATCGCGGCCCTGCTCGGGATCGCCGACGGCGTCGTCGCGCTGACGAACGTCGACCGGGTCGAGCCCGAGTTCGCTGACCTGGCCGAGGATGCGGTGCGCGAGGAACTGCGGGCTATCGTGGGGCGCGACGACTGGCCGATCGTCCGCGTCGACGCCGTGCGGGGCGCCGGGGTCGACGCGCTGCGCGCCGAGCTCGAGGCTTTGGTCGGCCGACTCGAGCCTCCGCCCCGCGATCCCGTGTTTCGCCTGCCGGTCGACCGCTCGTTCTCGGTGGCGGGCACCGGTACCGTCGTCACCGGAACGGCATGGACCGGCGCCGTCGAGATCGGCGACCGGTTGCGTGTGCTGCCGGCGGGACGCGACGTGCGAGTGCGCAGTCTACAGTCGCACGGCGAGGAGCTGCGGCGGATCGAGGCGCGCCGCCGCTGCGCGGCCGGCCTGGTAGGGGTGACGGTCGACGAGGTCGGGCGGGGCGATACGCTGGTATCGCTCGACGCCTGGCAGCCGGTCAGCCGGGTGGGCGTGGCGTTTCATATGCTGAAGCGCGGCCGACGGCTCATCGAGCATGGTACCCGCCTGCGCGCCTGGCTCGGAACGCGCGAGGTGATGGCGCGCGTCGAGTTGCCGGAGCGCGGCGCGGCGGCGCCCGGCGACCACGGGTTCGCGGTGCTCGACGCCGAGGCGCCCCTCGTCACGCGGGCCGGAGACCGAATGATCCTGCGCTTCTACTCGCCGGTCGAGCTGCTGGGCGGCGCCCGGGTCGCCGAGCTCGACCCGCCGCGCGACTGGGAGGCGCGCACGGACGCGTGGGCGGCTTGCCTCGGCGACGAATCCGAGGCGTCGTTCGCGGCCGCCGTCCGGCTCGCCGGCGGGCGAGGCATCGACCGCGACGGCCTGCGACTGGCGACCCCATACCCCGTGCCCGAGGCGTTCGACGTGGCGGACGCCGGTGCGACGACAGGCGTCCGGCGGATCGGCGACCGCTGGTTCGATCCGGCGCGCATCGACGAGCTCGAACGGCGCTTCGCAGCGTGGCTCCGGGAACAGCACGAGGCCGCACCCCGCACGCCGGCCCTGCCGCTCGAGTCGCTGCGCACGGCGGCCGGCTCAGACGACGCCGACGCCCTCGTCGAAGCGGCGATCGATCGGCTGCGGAGCGCGGGTCGCGTCGTGGTCGATGGGCCCGAAGTCCGGTTGGCCGACCACGAGGTCGAGCTGTCGGGCCGGGAGACCGAGGTACGCGAGGCGCTGCTCGCCGAGATCCGGAACGGGGGCCTCATGCCGCCCACTCCGGCCGAGTTGTCCGACCGCCTCGGGGCCGAGCGCGCCCTGGTCAACGACCTGCTGCGGCTGCTGGTCGAGGCGGGCCAGATCGTGCAGGTGACCCCGGAGCTCTACATCACGGCCAACGCCGAGGCGACGCTGCGTCGGTCGGCGCTCGAAGTGCTCGACGCCAGCGGCACCGCCCGCCCGACCGAGTTCCGAGAGACCCTCGGTGTGACGCGTCGCTACCTGATCCCACTCCTCGAGTACCTCGACGGCATCGGCTGGACGCGGCGGACCGGAGAGGGGCGGATCGTCGGGCCGGCCGCGGAGACGGCGCGGAGGTAGGGGATTGCCCGCCACCGGCGGTCGGGGTCGACCCGTGCAGGTCGGGGTCAATCCACGTAGTACAAAAACCGTCCGCAATGGCTGCAGGTCGTGATCTGTTCGTTCGGCCCGGCGCGCGACGTCCAGGCCGTTGGCGCGGCGACGAAGCAGCCGTAGCACACGCCGTTGAGGACGGGTACCACCACCCGTTCCATCGAGCCCGTAAGGGTGCGATAGCGCGCCCGCACGGGCGGGTCGAGCTCCTCGGCCAGCTCGTCGATCTTCGCGTCGAGGGTCGCGCGGGCCTCGTCGGGCGTGAGCTCGAACACGTCCTCCTCCACCTGGCGAGTCGACTCTTCGGCCAGGGAGCGCGACTGCGCTCGCAGGTCCTGAAGCTCCATGAGCAATTCGAGTTGTGCGTGCATCGCCTCAAGCCGCCTTTTCTTCGAGGAGCTTCAGGAATTCGTCGGCCGTCTCGAGTTCCGCGAGGCGCTCGATCACGTCGGAGTCCTTGCAGAACTGGGCGATCTTTCCGAGTACCGGAAGGTACTGCGGGTTCGTGACTTCGAGGGGCGGGGCGACGATGAGGAACATGTGGTGAACGGGCTTGTCGTCGAGGGCGTCGAATTCGAGCCCGGCCGCCTTGCGTCCGAATGCGACCCGAAGGCGCTTGACGACCAGCGAGCGGCAATGCGGAATCGCTACGCCGCCGCCGAACCCGGTCGATCCGAGGTTCTCGCGGCGCTTGAGCATCTTGACGAGGATGGCCTCGGATTTCTCGTCGAGTTCGAGCAAGGAGACGAGCTCCTTCAGCGCCTCGTCCTTCGTTTCGGCCTCGAGATCGAGCTCGACGGCATCGGCGGAGAAAAATTCACGTAGCTTCATATTTATATCGTCTTCCGGAGACGGGAATGGCCGTGAGACTGCCACAGGGGTTTGAATGATGTCACAATCAGACAACATACCCGAGAGTCGGAAAGCCTGTCAAAGCAGCGTGCCATCGTGGCGCCCTGCGCCGATTTGACGGAACGAATCCTCCGGCGTAGTGTTGTACGTGTTGAGTTACGGGGCCGCGACGCGGTCCCGTTTTTGCACTCATGAAGTTGGATGTTTGAAAACTCGGGGGTGAACTAGATTCGACGTGTGTGTGGAATCTCAGGAAGCGTGTCGGGGGCCGGGCCCCGTCAAAACCGGAAAACCTTGAAGTGCCAACGACAACTTGGCTCTGGCCGCGTAAATAACACGTAGCCCGTCCACCGTTCTGCCCGCCCGAGGCGGGACGACTGGGCGTCGATAAATCGGGCTGGCTCGACGTGGCTGTCATCGTCACGGCGAGCGAGACTGGCGAAAGCCCTGGTGACTGGCTGGTCGCGGGCCGTTGAGGAGCCCAGTGGCCGGTGAGAACGAATCCTCTGCTACGCACGTAGAAGCCTGAGAAGAAGGACGCGCGGACCCGGGTGCGAATCCCGGCACCTCCATCACTTACCCTCCCGCGAAGCGACCTCACCGGGTCGCGGCGCGGAATTTTTTTGTTTCCAGGAGACGGCCGTGCTCGAAGAACTGTTGAACAAGCTCAACGACGAAGCCGAAGCGCTTCTCCACGAGCTGAACGTGACGCTGCCCAACGAGATCGAGAAGGCCGTCGCGCAGGGCGACCTGCGCGAGAACTCGGAATACTCGGCGGCCCTCGAGCGGCAGCAGTTCGTGCGGGCGAAGCTCGACCACATCTCGCGACGCCTGTCGGAGATCAGCGAGATCGACCTCGACATGGTGCCCACCGACCGGGTGGGTTTCGGATCGAGGATCAAAGTGCGCGATCTCGACGACGACGAGGTCGAAGTGTACACCCTCGCGTTCGGCGACATGATCGACCTCGAGAATTCCGAGATCTCGATGGCGTCGCCGATCGGCCGGGCGCTGTTGGGCGGCAAGCCGGGCGAAACCGTCGAGGTCAACCTGCCCGTCGGTGTGATCCGCTATGAGATCCTCGACCTGACCACCCTGCACGAGTTCGGCGACGGGGCGAAGTAGGCAGGTTCGAGACCGGAGGTCAGAACACCGACACGTCGGGCACGTAGCGGTCGGGGTCGCCGCGCACCGCCTCGAGCAGCGACCCGAGGTCCACTACCGTCTTCAGCAGCTCTTCGTAAAGCTGCGGGTCTTCCAGCAGCTTCCCGAGCGCTCCCTCGCCGCCCTCCACCCGCGCCAGCAGACTGTCCGTGCGTTCGGCCGAAGCCAGGAGGGAAGCGTAGAGCGAGTCGTCGGCCAGCAACCGGCCGACCGTGCCCTCGCCGCGCGCCACGCGCGCCGTCGTCGAGTCGAGGGCCGTGACCGTACGGCGCAGCGACTGGTAGAGCGAGTCGTTTTCCAGCATGCGCATCACGGGTCCGTCGGGCTTCGAAGCGGCGCTCAGCAACGTGTCCATCGACGCGGCCACGCCCGACAGCCCGACGTACAGCTCTTCGTCGGTCACGAGCCGGCCCAGCGTTCCCTCGCCGGCGAGGATGCCGCGCGTGAGTTCCGACAGTTGGCTGGCCACGTCGACGAGGTCCCCCACGGCGGCGGCGCCCTCGGCGATCAGCGCGTCGTAATCGACCGGACTGGCGGCCGCCACAGTGTCGCCGCTCTCCAGCACCGGCTCGCCGATGCCGCCCGGCGAGATGTCGATCAGCCGATCTCCGAGCAGCCCCTGCGTGCGGACCTGGGCTTTCGAATCGCGGCGAATCTGCGGCTGCACCTCGAGGTTGACGGCGAGCCACAGCGCCACGGCTTCCCCCGACTCGGGCCGCTGCTCGACCGGGATGAGCTCGACCCGCTCGACCTGTCCGACCGTCTGGCCCGCGAGCTGAACGGCGGCGCCGGGAACGAGGCCGGCCGCCGAGTTCACGAGCGTCACGAGCTCGTAGCGGCTGCCGAACACATGGCCCGTGCGCCCGACGAACACGAGCGCCAGGGCCCCGACGACCAGTGCACCGAGAACCAGGAGCCCCACGCGCAAGTGCTCCCAGGTCATCGGGTTGCCGCGCCTCATGACCGCTCCCCCGGTCGCCGCGACGTCGTCGAACGTTCAGGCAATGAACTCTCGCACGTATGGATGGTCGGAATGGCGCATCTCCTCGGGGTCGCCCTCGAATACGATCTCACCTTCGTACAATAGAGCCACGCGGTCGGCAATGCGGAAGGCCGACTCGAGGTCGTGGGTGACCACGACCGACGTGACCCCGAGTTTCCGCTGCAACTTTCGGATCAGATCGTCGATCGTGCGGGTGGTGATCGGGTCGAGGCCCGACGTCGGCTCGTCGTACAGCAGGAGCCGCGGTTCGTGGATCAATGCCCGGGCTACGCCCACTCGCTTCCGCATGCCGCCGCTGAGTTCTGACGGCAGTAAGTGCATGACATCATTGGGCTCCAGGTCGACGACCTCGAGTGCATTCTCAACCCGCTTCTGGATCTCGCTCTCGGGCAGTCGGGTGTGCTCGAACAGGTAGAAGCCGACGTTGTCGAGCACGGTGAGCGAATCGAACAGCGCGGCGCCCTGGAACACCATCCCCATCTCGCGCCGCATTTCGAGCACCTCCTCGAAGCTCGCCGCCGACATGTCGCGGCCCGCGACGATAATTTCGCCCTCGTCCGGCTGAATCAGCCCGAGTATCAGTCGCAGGACGGTCGACTTTCCGGCGCCGCTGCCTCCGAGGATGCATACCGTTTCGCCCGGATAGACGGCGAGGTCGATGCCGTCGAGCACGACGCGGTCCTCGAATCCGAGACGAACCTTGCAGAGCTCGATGACGGGCTTTTCGGCTGCGGTCTCGGCTCCGGCGGCTCCGCTCATTGAATCAGCAACGCGATGAGGATTTGCGTGAGGAAATAGTCGGTGGCGAGGATGAGCACGGAGGCGACGACGACCGAACCGGTAGCCGCACGACCGACCCCCTCGGTGCCCCCGCCGGCGCGGATCCCGAAGTGGCAGGCCGTGAGCGCTATGATCGCGCCGAAGAACAGCGGCTTCATTAGGCCCATGACGAAGTCGATCGGGATGTAACGCAGCACGAAGCCCGTCTGCGCGAGGGTCTGATAGACGGAGCGCAGGTATAGGTCGGCTGTCAGGTCGAGCTTGACGACGGCGATCAACATCCCGCCGCCGATCGCCACGAGATCGGTGATCACGGTGAGCACGGGAAGCGCGATCAGGCAGGCGAGGAGCCGCGGCACGACGAGTTTGCGCACCGGATCGACGCCCATCGTCTGGAGCGCGTCGATTTGCTCGGTCACCTTCATTGCCCCGAGTTCCGCCGCGATGCCCGAGCCCGCGCGGCCACTGACCATGAGCGCCGTGAGCACGGGGCCGAGTTCGCGCACCGTGCTGGCCCCGACCAGGCGTCCGATGTAGATGGTCGCCCCGAACTGCTCCATCTCGACGGCCGACTGGAGGGCGAGCACCATCCCGGTGAACAGGCCGGTGAGGAAAACGATGCCGAGCGAACCCACTCCCACCGAGTCGAGTTGGACGACGAGATCGCGCGGGTAGAACGGGCGGGAGACCATCCCCACGGCGGCGCGACCCGCCAGGCGCACATACTCCTGCGTATGCCAGGCGAGCAGCTTCAGGCGCGCGGCGGGATAGCCGAGTAGGGAGGATGCGCCGTCGAGAATGCCCATGCAGGTCGTCCGATCCGGCGTTTTGACTCTGTTCGGTTCGCCGGCTACGTTCCGCGCGACGAGGACGCTCGAACCCCCGAGCGTGTTTTCCGGCAAGGCCTTACGTGCCTGCTGTGTCGGAAGCTCAGGTTACCCGCGATTTCGATCCACCGCAAGGCGAACGTGCCCGGTCAAATGCCCCGACCAGACTACGCAACGACCCGCGATCTGCTCGAGCGCGCGAAGGCGATTCGTGCTCTCGTGATCGGCGACGCGATGCTCGACCGCTACGTCGAGGGATCTGTGCGACGGATTTCGCCGGAGGCCCCGGTGCCGGTCGTCCACGTGACGCGCGAGCGAGTGGCCCTCGGCGGCGCGGCAAACGTCGCGGCTGGCGTCGTGGCGCTCGGGGCCGGCTGCGCGCTGGTGGGCGCCGCGGGGAGCGACGAGGCGGGCGGCCGGCTGCGCGAGGCGCTCGAGGCGGCCGGCATCGGGGCGGGCGCGATCGTCGACACGCCGGACCGGCCGACTATCCAGAAGACGCGTATCCTCGGGGGCGGGCAGCAGATGCTGCGCGTCGACCGCGAAGAACATGGACCCCTGTCGGACGCGGCCGGCCGGGCATTGATCGAGCGGGCAGAGGCTGAACTCGAGCGCGCCGACGTCGTCGTGTTCCAGGACTACGACAAGGGGACGATCACCCCCGCCCTGGCGCGCCGGGTCATCGACGCGGCGGCGGCGCGCGGCGTCCCGACCGTCGTCGATCCCAAGCTGCGCCACTTCCACGAATACCGGGGCGCTGCCGTGTTCAAGCCGAACCGGCAGGAGCTGGCGGCGGGTCTCGGCATCGAGGAGGCTGCGATCGACGGGCTCGACCTCCCCGCGGTGCTCGAGCGGCTCGGGGTCCACAACCTGCTGCTCACGCTCGGGCGCGAAGGTATGGTGCTCGTCGGACGCGACGTGAAGGGCGTCGAGCGTGTACCTTCCCTGGCGAGGGAAGTGTTCGACGTGACGGGCGCCGGAGATACGGTGCTCGCCGTGACCGCGCTGGCCCTCGCGGCCGGCGCCTCGCTGGTCGAGGCGGCCCGGCTCGCGACCGTGGCGGCGGGCCTCGTGGTCAGCCGGGCAGGGGCCGTGTCGATCACGGCCGAAGAGTTGCTCGACGCGCTGAAGTCGGGCGACTGAGCCCGACGCGGTCTCGACCGAACGTCCGCGGCGCTCGACAGAACAGAATCCGTTCAGAAATCCCACTCGAAAGAAAGACCGAGTTATGCCGACCGATATCGAAATCGCTCAGCAGGCGACCCTTCGACCGATCCGCGACGTGGCCGCCGAGATCGGCCTGTCCGACGACGACCTGCGGCCCTACGGGCACTACGTGGCGAAGATCCGCCCCGAAGCGATCGCCAGCCGCGCGCGCGACGGCAAGGTCGTGCTGGTCACGGGAATGACGCCGACGGCCGCCGGCGAGGGAAAGTCGACCGTGTCGGTAGGGCTCGCCCAGGCACTGCGCCGTCTCGAGAAGAAGACGATGCTCTGCCTGCGAGAGCCTTCGCTCGGGCCGGTGTTCGGCATCAAGGGCGGGGCGGCCGGCGGCGGCTACTCGCAGGTGCTGCCGATGGACGAGATCAACCTCCACTTCACCGGCGACTTCCACGCGATCACCTCGGCCCACTCGCTGCTGTCGGCCTGCCTCGACAACAACCTGCATCGCGGCAACTCGCTCGGCATCGACCTGCGCCGAATCAACTGGAAGCGCGCCGTAGACATGAACGACCGGGCGCTGCGCTCGGCTGTGATCGGGCTCGGTGGTCCGGCCGGCGGCGTTCCGCGCGAAGAGAGCTGGTCGATCACGGCGGCGTCGGAGATCATGGCGATCTTCTGCCTGGCGCTCGATCTGGAGGACTTCGAGGAGCGCGTGAGGCGCATCGTGCTCGGCAACCGTTCCGACGGCACGATGGTGCGCGCCGGCGAGCTCGGCGTCGAGGGCGGCCTCGCGCTGCTCATGAAGGACGCGCTCGCCCCGAACCTCGTGCAGACGATCGAGGGTGGACCGGCGCTTATCCATGGCGGGCCGTTCGCCAACATCGCCCACGGCTGCAACTCGCTCATCGCGACGCGCGCCGGGATGGCGCTCGGCGATATCGTGATCACCGAGGCGGGCTTCGGCTCGGATCTCGGGGCCGAGAAGTTCTTCGACATCAAGTGCCGAATGGGTGGGCTCGAGCCGGAGGCGGCGGTGGTCGTCGCAACGATTCGCGCCATGAAGCACCACGAGCAGAAGGCGGGCACGGGGAGCTCGGGGCCGGCCGGCCTCGGCGCGGGCCTCGACAATCTGCGCGGACACATCGAGAACGTGCGGCAGTTCGGCGTCGCGCCCATCGTGGCCGTCAACCGATTCTCCGACGACACGCAGGAGGAGATCGACGCCGTGGTCGCGGCGTGCGAAGAGTGGGGCGTCCGAGTCGCGCCGTGCGACATCTGGGCGCGCGGCGGCGAGGGCGGCATCGAGCTGGCCGAGGCGCTGCTGGCGGCCCTCGACGAAGGAACGGCGGACTACCGGCCCGTCTACGAGCTCGATACGACGATCGAGCAGAAGCTAGAGGCAATCACTCGAAAGGTGTACGGCGGGAACGGCGTCGTGCTTACGGGGGCGGCCCGCAAGATGGCCGACCAACTCGTCGAGAACGGCCTCGGCGAGCTGCCGGTGTGCGTGGCCAAGACCCAGTACTCGTTCAGCGACGACCCGTCGAAGGCCGGTCGGGCGACCGACTTCGAGATCACGGTGCGTGAACTCAGGGTGTCGGCCGGCGCCGGGTTCATCGTCGCCCTCACCGGTGACGTCATGACGATGCCGGGCCTGCCGGCCACACCCGCCGCCGAAGCGATGCGTGTGCACGAGGACGGCACGATCGAGGGACTGTTCTGATGGCGGGCGACACGCGGGACGACATGACCGGGGGGGCGCGCGTCGTTCACACCGCCGACGCGCCGGCGGCGATCGGTCCATACTCGCAGGGCATCGTGCGGGACGGATGGCTGTACACGGCGGGCCAGATCGGCCTCGTGCCCGGAACGGGAGCGCTCGTGAGCCCCGACGTGGGCGAACAAGCCGAGCAGGTGTTCGTCAACCTCGCGGCCGTGCTCACGGCGGCAGGCGCGGGATTCCGACACGTCGTGAAGGCGACGGTGTACCTGGTGGATATGGACGACTTCGCCACCGTGAACGAGATCTATGGCCGCCATGTCGAGGAACCGCATCCGGCCCGCTCGACGGTCGCCGTCGCGAGCTTGCCGAAGGGCGCCCGCGTCGAGATCGACCTGGTCGCCCGAATCCCGTGAGGACGATTCTCCGGTGAGGACGCGAGTATCGTGACCGCGGGGCTGCATACGCGCAGGGGGGCGGATGGTGGCTGGTGTCGCCGGCGGTCTTCAAAACCGTTTCGGGGCGCTCATGGCGTCCCGGGTGGGTTCGATTCCCACACGCTCCCGTATTTCCGCCGATGGCGCGGCACCCTGCGTCCGGCCGCGCTCATCGCGCTCGTCTGCGCCGGGGCGCTGATCGCCCCGCCTCCGCTGCGCGCCCAGGATGACGTACCACCGGCCGAGCCTGCTGCTGACACGGTGATCGTCGACACGGTGACCGTCGACACGCTCGCCTCGCCCGTGATCCGGCCACCCGACGCGGAGGCCCGTTCGGGGCCCGCGCCGATGAGCGCGTTCTTCCGTTCGGTGCTGATCCCGGGCTGGGGGCAACTGGCCGCCGACAAGCCGGTGCGGGGCGCCTTCTACTTCGCCATGCAAACGGCCACCGTCTACATGGTGATTCGTACCCAGAACCGGATCGACGAGGCCGAGGGCGAAGCGCTCAAAGCGTCGCGGCGCGAGCAGCGCGAGGACTGGCTGGTGCTGGCGGGGTTCTGGGCGCTGGCCAGCGGGGTCGACGCCTGGGTGTCGGCCCAGATGTGGGGGTTCGAGGGCGAAGTCGTGCCGCCGCCCGACGGTTCGGCGGGGCTCGCCGTGCGGATGAGCGTCCCCGCGCCGCGGTTCTGATCGTCTCAACGCCCTCCATGGCCGTCCGGCGGCCACCCGTGCAGTTCGACGCCGTCCGGGTCGACCGACGCCCAGGTGCAGTGATGCACCCAGTCGCCGGTGTTCAGGTAGTGACGACCGGGCTCGACCTCGACGAGCTCGGGAGTGTGGCTGTGACCGAACGCGACGAGGTCGATCGTGGCGTTCTGTTCGAGAACGTCGCGCGCGTGAGCGGCGAGGGCCGCCGCCCGCGTGCGGCCCGCTTCGGGGCGATCGTGCCGCGACTCGGTGCGGCTCACCCCGTGGATCAGGGCCGAAGACCAGTCGGGATGCACGAGGCCGAAAGCAGCGCGTGCCGGGCGGCTCCGGATGATGCCGCGCAGGACGCGATAGCCGAGATCGCCGGCGCCCAGGCCATCGCCGTGCGCGAGGTACGTACGGCGTCCCCCTATATCGGTGATTACGGGTCCGTCGATCAGTTCCATCCCGATCTCGTCACGCAAGAACGCTCCGCCCCAGAAGTCGTGGTTGCCTCCCACCAGGCGGATCCTCGTACCGTCGTCGACGAGGTCGGCCAGCAGGCGGAGCGTGCCGAAGTGGCGACGCAGGATTACCGTGCGGTACTCGAACCAGAAGTCGAACAGGTCGCCGTTGATCACGAGGTCGCGGGTCGAGTCGCCCGCGAAGCGAAGGAAATCGTGGAACGCCCGCTCGCGCTCCGCGGGCGCGGCGCCGAGGTGCGAATCCGAAACGATGATGCCGGTGAAGTCTGCCATGGCTGCCAGTATACGGCCGGACAGCGGGCGCGAGCGATACGCAGGGAGGATGGATGCCATCGAACCTGACGGAGGTCAGAGTCCGGTACGCCGAGACGGACCAGATGGGCCGGGCCCACCACATGGCCTACGTGGCCTGGTTCGAGCTCGGCCGCACCGAGATGATGCGACTGAACGGGCTGTCCTACGCCGAGATGGAGCGTCGTGGCGTCCTGCTCCCGGTCGTGCGCCTCGAGATCGACTACCTCGGCGCCGCCGGCTACGAGGAGTTGCTGACGGTCCGCACCTCGCTGGCCGAGGTCAGAAGCCGACGCGTTCGCTTCGAGTACACGGTTCACTCCGACGACGGTCGGTCGATCGCCGAGGGCGCGACCGTGCTGGTGTGCGTGGGGCCCGACGGGCGCCCGAAGCGCCTGCCGGACGAGCTGCGCGAGGGCCTTCGTGCCCTCGTCGAGGCCGACGAGGAACCCGCTACCGGATCGGCATGATTTTCTTGCCCGCCCCCATTCACTCCGGTAGCTTGGCGCGACATTGATCATTCGCCGGGCGGCATGCGCATTCCTCGGCGCGGGCATCGGATTCGGCGCCTGCGCGACGTCGGTGGAGACGGGACCGCCGATCGCGGACCCGGCCGACGCGGCGGTCGAGTTGCTCGAGGGGTCGGGGGCCGATGTCCCGTCGGACATCTGGTTCGACTGGGCCTACGCCGATCGGCGAGGGAACGTCGACGGTGATGGACGCGCCCGGTTCAATCCGCCCGACAGCCTGCGGCTCGACCTGTTCACGTCGGGCGACGTGGCGATGGCCGTGTCGCTGGCCGGCGAGTCGCTGACGAGCCTCGGCGAGATTGAAGACGTCGAGGTTCCGCCGCGTGCCTTTCTGTTTGCGATGGCAGGCATGTTCCGCCCCGATTCGGCGGTACCGCGCGGGTTCGAGGTCGGAGGCGACACGGTGCTCGTGTACGGTCCGGAGGATGAGAGGCTCTACTTCTTCACCCGCGCCGGACGCCTCACGAAGGTGGAGGAACGGCGGCACGGCCGGCTGCAGCGCAAGGTGGAGTTGTCGTGGGGCGAGAATCCGGATTGGCCGGTCGAGGCGGAGTTCCGCGACTTCGGCGAGGCGAGCCGGGTTCGCTGGACGATCGGGCGGACGCGAACACGGGAGACACCTCATCCTGGCGATATTTTCACGCTGTCACATGCACGCTGAGCGCGGCCGCCTCGTGCTCGCGGTGGCATCGTTGCTGGCCACCGCGGGGTGCTACTCGTTCACGGGTGGCGGCCTGCCGCCGCACATCAGTACCATCTACGTCCTGCCCGTCGAGAATCGGACGGCGCAGTTCGACCTCACCGAGCCGTTCACTCGGCAGCTCACTGACGCTGTTCGCGGGCGCCTGGGTGTGCAACTGGCCGCTCGCGACAACGCCGATGCCGAGATTCGGGCGGAAATCCTGCGCTACGACGACTCGGCGATCAACTACAGCGGAGTCGAGGACGTGGGGGCGACCGTGTTTCAGCGGCGGGTGACGATCGGCGCCCGGGTCGAGATCGTAGACCTGACACGCAACGAGATCGTATGGGAGGGTAGTGGGGTGAGCGGAACGGGCGAGTACGCGCCCGATGCCGAGACCGAACAGGCGGGGCAGGAGGTCGCGCTGGAGAATCTCATTCAGAAGATCATCGACGGGGCGCAGTCACAATGGTGAGGATCGGTCGAAGAGGGCGGCGCGGGTGGTTCCGGTGGTCGGCCCTGGCCATAGGACTGTGGTTCCTGCTCGGCGGGCCGGTGCCGACGCCGGCCGGGGGCGAGGCGCCCCCGCCCACGGGCATCGAGGTCGCCGCGGAGGGTGCGGCGGCCCAGGAGGTCCCGGCCCCCGCCGACGGCGTCGCGGCGGACGATGCCCAGGAAGAGCATGTGGGGGCGGAGGACGGCGAGCACGCGGACGACGATCACCTGCGAATATCGCTGGTCTTCCTCGTCATCATCACGATGCTCATCGTGGGGAAGTTGTTCGGCGAGGTCGCCGAGCGCTCCGGCCAGCCGGCCGTACTCGGCGAGCTCATCGCTGGCGTCGTTCTCGGAAGCAGCGTGCTGGGGGTCATCCCGGCAGCGGGGCCGATGTATGAGATCATCCACGTGCTGGCCGAGATCGGTGTTGCCATCCTCCTGTTCGAGATCGGCCTCGAAACCGACCTCAAGGAAATGACACGGGTCGGCAAGTCGGCGGCGGGGGTCGCGCTGATCGGCGTATTCCTCCCTTTTGCGCTCGGTTTCGGCTACTGGTACTACTTCAACCCCTCGATCGGCGCGCATCCACCCGGAATAGAGTTCTGGGTCGTGGCGATCTTCGTGGGTGCGACTCTGACGGCCACCTCGGTCGGGATCACGGCGCGCGTCCTGTCGGACCTGAACCGCATGCATACCCCCGAAGCGCGAATCATCATCGGCGCCGCCGTGATCGACGACGTGCTCGGCATCGTGATCCTCGCGGTCGTGTCGGGGCTGGCGGGGGGCGCGGCCGTGACCCTCGGCTACGTCTCGAAGACGCTCCTGTTCGCCGTGGGCTTCCTGGTGCTGGCCGTGGTGATCGGGAACCGGTTCGCCCCGGCCCTGTTCAACCTCGTCAACCAGATGCGGGTGCGCGGATCGCTGCTGGTCGCGGCCTTCTGCTTCGCGCTCGGTATCGCGGCGCTGGCCGACCTGGCGGGGTCCGCCCTGATCATCGGCGCCTTCGCCGCCGGGCTCGTGCTGTCGCGCACCAACCAGTTCGACGCCGTGGTCGAGCGCATCGAGCCGGTGGCCGACGTGTTCACGCCGATCTTCTTCGTCTCGGTGGGCGCCCCGGTCAACGTGGGGTTGTTTCTCCCGACGGCGTCCGACTTCGACCTCAACGTCCTGATCGTCGGGTTGATCCTCACCGTGATCGCGATCATCGGGAAGCTGCTCGCTGGCGTCGCCGTGCGGCGTAAGGATGCCTCGAAGCTGCTCGTGGGCGTCGGGATGGTTCCGCGCGGCGAGGTCGGACTCATTTTCGCGGCCATCGGCCTGACGGCGGGTATCCTGTCGGGGGCCACGTACAGCGCGATCCTCATCATGGTCATCCTGTCGACCTTCGTGGTTCCACCGGTTCTCAAGATCCTCTATGCACGCAAGCCTGACCCGTCGCCCGAGGAAATGGTGCGGGTAGAAGTGCCGCGACATTGACCGGGAACCGGGTCGTGTCGCGCGCCGTGCTGTTGCGCCGCTTCGGGCGGCCGCGCGACGAGCGCCTGGTGTTCACGAACGGTGTGTTCGACCTGCTGCACGTCGGCCACGTCGCCTCGCTCGAGGCGGCTCGCGCGCTCGGTGACCGACTGGTGGTAGGTATCAACAGCGACGCCTCGACGCGTCGGCTCAAGGGACCCGAGCGTCCGTATCAACCCGAAGCCGACCGGGCCCGCCTCGTGGCCGCGCTGCGTTGCGTAGACGCGGTGACGCTGTTCGACGAAGACACGCCGGGGGCGCTGATCGAAGCGCTGCTTCCCGACGTGCTCGTGAAGGGTGCCGACTACGAGGGCAGGGAAGTCGTCGGGGCCGAAGCCGTGCGCGCGGCCGGGGGGGAAGTACGGCTCGTCGAAATGGTCGGCGGGCGCTCGACCACCGACATCGCGGCGCGCATCCGGGGGACAGGATGAGCGGCGCGGCCGAGGCGATGGCCCCCTCCACTTCGGTGGCCCCGAACCATCCGCGCGATCTGTGGGCCCTGACCAAGCCGCGAATCACCCTGATGGTGCTGATCACGGCGGCGGCGGGCTTCTTCCTGGCCGCCGGCGGGCGTCCGGGGGCACAGGCGATGCTGACGGCCATGCTCGGCATCGGCCTCGTCGCCGCGGGCACGAGCGGAATGAACCAGGTGTGGGAGCGGGACGTTGACGCCCGGATGGAGCGCACGCGCCGCCGACCGATCCCGGCGGGACGGGTATCGCCGCTCGCCGGCTGGATCTTCACGGGCCTGCTCGCGCTCGCCGGCGTGGTGTTTCTCTACTTGCTCGTCAATCCGCTGACGGCGGTGCTGGCCGCTCTGTCGGTGGTGAGCTACGTGTTGGTCTACACACCGTTGAAGCGTGTGTCGTCGCTGTCGACCCTGGTCGGCGCGATCCCGGGGGCGTTGCCGATCATGGGAGGATGGACGGCGGCGCGCGGCGACCTCGGGCCGGGCGCGTGGGCCCTGTTCGGCATCCTGTTCTTCTGGCAGCTTCCGCACTTCCTGGCGCTTGCATGGCTGTTCCGGGCCGACTACCAGCGCGGCGGCCTGAAGATGCTCGGGGTGGACGACCCAGACGCGCGGCAGACGCGGGTGCACTCGGTGCTCTATGCCTCAGCGCTTCTGCCGGCCAGCCTGTTCCCGGTCGCCATAGGGCTGTCGGGATGGGCCTACCTGATCGTGGCGCTCGTCATGGGCGTCGCCTACGGCTGGGCCGCCGTCCGATTCTGGGTGCGGGCGGACGTGCGCTCGGCGCGCGGCCTGTTTCGCGTCTCTCTCGTCTATCTGCCGGTTCTGCTTCTCGCCCTGAGTGTCGATCGTGGGCCCTATCCCGGCCCACCACCGGACACGGCGGCCGGGCAGGTGACGTCGACGGCGGCCGTTCCACGACATCCTTCCTGAGCGCTCGGCGCGAATGAGTGCGCGCGACGTTCTGCTGGCCAGCCGGAACCGGCACAAGCTGACGGAGATTCGTGACCTCCTGTCCGACCTGCCCATCCGCGTAGTCGCGCCCGACGACGTCGGCCTCGCCGCCGATCCGGCCGAAGAGCAGATCGAGCGCTGGGCGACGTTCGAGGCGAACGCCCTCGCCAAGGCGGCGTGGTTTCACGCGCGATCGGGGCTTCCCACGATGTCCGACGACTCGGGCCTGTGCGTCGACGCCCTGGGCGGCGCGCCCGGCGTCTGGTCGCGGCGCTTCGCGCCGCCCGACGAGGTCGGGCCCGATGGACAGGATGCCGCCAACAACCGGCACCTCGTAGAAGCACTGGGCGACAGGCCCGACGCCGAGCGCGGCGCGCACTACCGCTGCGCGCTCGCGTACATCGACGAACGCTTCCGGGTGGTCGTGTTCGGCCGCTGCGAGGGGCGCATCGCCGTCGGGCCGCGGGGGGATGGAGGCTTCGGTTACGACCCGCTGTTCCTCGTTCCCGAACTCGGCCGGACGTTCGGCGAACTCCGGCCCGCGGCGAAGGCGGAGCGCAGCCACCGGGCGGCGGCCGTGCGGGCAGTGCGTCCCTGGCTGAGCCCGCGTGTGCAAGTCCTGGCCCCCCGTTCGTCATCGGAAGTGACGGGGGACTGAGTGGCTGTCGACTGGGAAGAGATCTACGCCACGAGTTGGGACGATCTCGTCCGGTATCTCGACCGAAAGGTGTGGGATCCGGAGCGCGCCCGCGACCTGGCCCAGGAGGCGTTCGTTCGGGCCCTGTCGAGCGATGTGGAGATCGACAATCCACGGGGCTGGCTGTTCACCGTCGCCGGGAACCTCGCCCGCGATGAGGCACGAGCCGCGGGTCGCCGCCGCCACCATCTGCGAATCGTGACGGGAAGCCGGGCGGACGAGGTGGAGGAGCCGACGACTACGGAGGACCTCGAGATGGACCGACGACGCGCGGCCGTTCGAATGGCTCTGGATCGGCTATCGGAGCGCGACCGGGAGATCCTGCTGCTGTGGGACGCCGGCCTGAGTTATACCGAGATCGCCGCGGAGACGGGCCTGGCGCCCGGGGCGATCGGGACGACGCTCGGCCGCGCACGTCGCCGACTGGTCGAGGCGCACGCCGAGGGAACGGAGGGACCCGATGCCGCACATCAATGAGGGGCTGCTGCATGCCCAACTCGACGGGGCCCTCGGTCCCGACGAGCAGCTTCAGTGGGCGGAGGCCGAGGCGCACCTCGAGGTGTGCGAAGATTGCCGACGTCGACGGGACGAGGCCGCCGATCTGCGCGGCGCGGCGCGCGACCTGCTCGCCGCCGCCGGCCCCGCGGCGCCGGCGGGGCGGCCAGCGTTCGACGAACTCGTCGACCGGGCGCGGTTGCGTCGGGCCGAGCCCGCGTCGGGTCGGAAGTCTTCCGCGGGGACGGGGGCCGCCTGGTGGCGGACGCCCGCCAGGCTCGGCTGGGCGGCCAGCCTGGTGATCGCGGTCGGCGCCGGCTGGATCGGCCGCCAGCTGGTGGTCGAGCAGGGTTTCGACGCCCCGGAGGTAGCCACCGAACAGGAGGCGCCCATGGGCCGGACGGGGCGGGGAGAGGGTGCGGACCTGGAGGACGCTCGCGAGGACGGCAGGGCGCGAGAGGCGCGGGCCCGGCGGGATGCCGCCGCGGCGGCGGCAGCTCCCGAGGCGGAGGCGGAGGCGGAGCCGCGCCAGGAGGCGCGGCCTGAGGACGAGGGCCTTCAGGATAAGGCGCAGCCGATAACGGACGCCGCCGCGGAAGCGGAGCCCAGCGAGTTCGGCGCGGACGACGCGATTCGCGTGCAGGAAATCGCACCGCTCGCGGCCGCCTCCCGTGCGACCAGTGGCGCCCGGTGTTACGAGGCCTCTCCGGCCGCGGGTGACGGTCGGGCGGCGGCCGCAGGAAAACCCGAGACGCTACGCCTCGCCCCTGACGGCACCGCGACCCTGCGGCTCGACGGGCGGCCGCTGGTCGGCTTCTGGGAGCGTACGGGAGCCGACTCGCTGCGCCTCAGGGTGACCGACGGTGAAGGGTGGCGTGAACTGGTCCTTGTCGAGGCGGCGAACGGTGTGCGTGGCGATGCCGAACTCGAGACCGTGGACTGTCCGTAGCGTGGACAGCGCTTAGCCGAGCAGGCCGGGGAACAGCGAGGCCATTCCCGTAGCGATGAACTCGATGGCGATGGCGGCCAACACCAGCCCCATGAGGCGGGTGATGATGTTGATGCCCGTTCGTCCGAGCACGCGCCCGATCGGTTCTGCCGCACGCAGCACGGCCCATGTGACCAGGCCGAGCAGTACGACCGCCACGGTCAGCCCGATCGTCTCGGACATGCCGGGCGCCTGCTCGGCGCCTACGATCGCCAGGCTGATCGAGCCCGGCCCGGCGAGCAGGGGAATGCCGAGCGGGACCACGCCGACGCTCTCACGGCTCCCGGCTTCGCGCGCCTCTTCCCGCGTCTGCTTGGCCGGACTCAGCCGCGCCTGGAGCATGTCGATGGCCATGAGGAGGGCGAGCACCCCGCCGCCGATCTGAAACGAGGCGATTCGCACCCCGAAAACCTCGAGAATGTCTTCGCCGAACCACACAGCTACTACGAGCACCGTCGCTACGGCCAACGAGGCCGATCGTCCCGTTCTGCGACGACCCGACGAATCCATTCCCTCGGTCAGGCCGAGAAACAGGGGGATTGCCCCCAGCGGGTTCAGGATGGCGAGCAGGCTGATGCCCGTCTTGATGAGGAAGGTCCAGTCCACGATGTTACGCCTCGTAAGGAAATCCGCTATCGGTCCGCGTACCGATAGCGTGGCCGGAAGGTATCGAGGAGGCGGAGCGCAGCAAATGCGGCGGCGGACGCCCGACGGGTCTTGCGCACCCGCGATCGCGAAGACGATACTGCGATTCCTCAGGGGCCATTCGGCCCACCGCTGGATGCAGTGGCCGGAAGGTATCTTCCGGTTCGTGTTTTCTTTGTCAGGAGGTTGGTCATGAAGAGAAGCCTGCGTTCCCTCGCGTCCCTCTCGACCTTCGCGCTGCTCGCTCCGGCGCTGGCCGCCGGTCAGGCACGCGACATGCCCGTCGAGGGTGCCCAACGACCGATGTACCAGCTCCCGTCGTTGACCGTCGTTCTGTCGGAGGCGACGCCGCTCAACGAGGAGGCTCGGGCCCTGTACGAACAGGGCGAATGGAACGAAGCGGCCCGGCTGTACGCAGAGGCGGCCGATGCGATGCCGGCCAACGACGCCAGGTCCTACGAGGCGTACGATCTGGCCAGCCGGCTCTACTTCTACGGTCGAGACTACCCGAACGCCCGGAGGTCCATGGAGCGAGCCGCCGAGGTCGCCGAGGCTACCGGCGACATCGTCTCCGCCGCCTTCCGTCACGTAGACGCCGCCTTCATTGCCATCTGGGAGGGCTTCCCGGCGGTCCGGCGCGAGCACGTACGACGCGCGCAGGATTTGGCCGGTTCCGACACGTTCGGCGTGGAGGAGTCGCAGAAGCTGGCGGCCCTGATCCAGGGCGTCGAATTGCTGCCCATGCAGGAGGCCACCACCGAGGATTGAGCCGTTCGAAGGCCGGACGGGCCTTGCGTCGGAGGCTCGTCCGGTTCTTCTCGCCGAGGGGTCAGGGAAGGATATAGGGACCGGTAAGGAGCACCGATGTTGCGGATTCGCGGATGGAAACGGGCCTCTTCCACTCCGTTCCTTGCGGGTACCCTCGGCGTCCTCGCCTGTGTTCCGGCCAGTCCGGACCATTCGGCCGTGACCGCCGAACTCGATTCCGTCTACGCCATGTTCACGCGCGCGTATGCCGACGCCGACGTCGACCTGCTGATGGACTCCGTCTACGCGCGAGACGGTTACTACCTGCCGCCGAACGCACCGATTCTCGAGGGTCAGGACGCGTTCCGGGGCCAGTTCGAGAGCTTCCTCGGGCCGATCGCAGAGCGCGGCGAGCCCGGTCCCGCGATCTCCTTCGACATTCGAGACCGTGCGACCGACGGCGACCTCGCTTACGACATCGGCATCTACACGATCCGACGTCCGGATGCCCCCGCCGACGGGCCGGGGAGCAGCGGGAAGTTCATCGTGATCTGGAAGCGCGATGCGTCGGGCGCCTGGCGCATTCACGCCGATGGATTCAGTGCCCTGGGTAGCTGACCGCAGCGACGAGTAGCCGCGCAACACTCTGTGTTCGGAAGGTGTTCTTCCGATGCAGGTCGCAGTATCCGAATCCCCCCCGGCAGCGCTTTCGCGCGTACGTTCGTCGTCGACGGGAGGGAGCGATACGGCTTGCATGCTTTCAGAGTTCCTGGTCTACCTGCAGCTCGGGTTCGAGCACATCACCGATCCCGGCGGGCTGGATCACGTCCTGTTCGTGGCCGTCCTGACCGCCACGGACATCGATCGGCCGAAACACCTGTTCTGGCTGGTGACGGCCTTCACGCTGGGCCACTCCCTCACGCTCGCCCTCGCGACCCTGCGCGTCGTCAGCGTCGGATCGACGCTCGTCGAAGTCCTGATTCCGCTGACGATCATCGCGACGTGCGTCCTCAACGCGGCGACCTGGAAACCCTCGGGGGCGCCATCGGCACGGGGCGGGCGAGGGGACCGGCTGCGCTACGGCCTCGCCGCCGGCTTCGGGCTCGTCCACGGGCTCGGCTTCTCGTCATTTCTGCGCGCCGCGCTCGGTGGCGAAGAGAGCATCCTGCTGCCTCTGTTCGCGTTCAATACGGGGCTCGAGGTCGGCCAGCTC
>DATHRZ010000031.1:0-16256 GCA_035464655.1 Gemmatimonadota bacterium | reverse complement strand
ACGCCTCGGTCGCGATCGCGATCGACAAATCCTTGGCGCCGTGGAACTGGTCCCAGTCGCGCGCCTCGCAGAAGGACTGGATCTCGGCCTTGAGTTCCGCGATGACGGTGTCGTGATCGGTCGGCATAGGGTCTCTCACGGGAGATATGTACGGGCAGCGGGCCGAGCATAGACTACGAAAAACCCGCGGTTCGGTCGAGACCGGAGATCCGAGCGTGCCGAAAATCAGTGAATTCTTCGGGATCGCGATATACATATACTGGCGCGAGCACGGCCCGAGTTGTGGCGCATCTGGCGACAGGCGCGCAACCATGAGCCGCTCGATTGGATCGAGCCGCCGCGCCAGGAGACGGCATGCTGTACAGGATCATCGACGTCGAGGCCCGGTCGAACTACCGGGTCTGGATCCGCTTCGGGGACGGAACAGAAGGTGTCGTCGATCTCTCGGACCTGGCGGGGAAGGGCGTGTTCGAGCGCTGCAAGGATCCTGGCGAATTCGACGAGGTCTTCGTCGACGAGGACGCCGGAACGATCGCCTGGCCCGGCGGGCTGGATGTGGCACCTGATCGACTGTATCGAGACCTGAAGCCAGTATCCACGACGCGAACGCGGAGCGGCTGACGCACGAGGCGATCACCTTCGCTGGTCGGCGAAGATCTAGCACGCAGGCCCGGTGAACCCCCGCGCCTCCAGCCACTCGGCCATCCCGCTGAACACGCCCTCCGCGTAGCGCGGCGGGCCGTCGTCCGAGGGAATCAGGAAAGAGTGCGGCGCGTCCTCCACGACGACCACGCGCTGGTCCTCTCCGGGCGATGCGGCAAACGCATGCTCGAGCGCGGCGCGGGTCGCGACGAACGGGACGGCCTCGTCGCGCTCGCCGAGGAACCAGAGCACGGGGCCCGGATAGCGGGCGACGTCGGGCGCCGAAGCGACGCGGAAGTTCCGGCCGGCCCACCCCCACCAGTGCGCCGACCACAGCTCGCTGATCGGCTCGTCGCCGAACGCGGTCCGGTACCAGGGCTCGTCCATGTACGGCGCGACCAGAGAGTCGGCCGCGGCGACGGGGGCGCCGCGCATCGCGAGCTCGTACACCTCGCGGCGCAGGTCCATCGCGTAATCGAGGTCCATCCCCTCGACGCCGTCGGCGCGCGCCTCCTGCCGGATCTCGTGGAGGATCGTCTCGAGATGCGTGGTGGCGGCGCCGGCCCGGAGGATCAGGTACGCGGTCTCCGGCGCGTCGAGCGCGGCCGCCGGAACGACCCAGCCGCCCTGGCTGCTCCCCCACAGGCCGACGCGCGCCGGGTCGACTTCCGAGCGGCCGGCCGCGAAGCGTACGGCGGCCGCCGCGTCCTCCGACATCGCGGCCAGGTCGGGCTCGCGCCACGCGTCGGGCTCGTCCGTGTAGCCGCGCTTGTCGTAGGCGAGCACGGCGATTCCATGTTTGAGGAAGAACGTGTGGAAGGTGCCGCCATAGCGGTTCGCGGGCCCCGAGCCGTGCACCGTGACCACCGCCGGGTGCGGGCCCTCGCAGCGCGGCAGGAGGAGGCGGCCCGCCAGCCTCGTCCCGTCGGCCGACGTGAAGCTCACGGTCCTACTCGTATGCGGATGGACACGTGCGCCGCGGAGGGTGCGGCCGCCTTCCCGCCAGATCAGCGAATCGTAGAAGCCGTCCCGCGGCGCCCGAAACTCGAGCGTGACCGCGCCGTCGGGCAGCCCGGACCACGCCAACGAGACGAAGGTGCCGGGCGTGGCGCCCGATCGGAAGACGCCGCCCCGGTCGAGGCCCTCGACGTCCATGTAGATCCAGAACCCCTCTCCCTCGACCATGTAGCCGCCGGTGACGACCTCCCCGGTCTCGAGTTGGAAGGAGCCGTCGAACCGCTCGACGTCGACCTGCGCGCACGCGGCAGCGGGGCCGGCCAGCAGGGCGGCGGAAGCGAGGAGGAGCGGAAAACCGTCGTTTCGCATGTCATATCTTACGTGACGGAGGAGCCGGACGTTTCGTGAGAGCCCTGGCAGGCCGGGAAACGGCGGGGGCGCACCGGACCGGAGGACTCGCCCCTTGGCACGGCCCGACTTCCTTCCAAATTTGCACCTACGACACATGAGAGGGAGGTGAACATGACTGTCTGGCACGAAGACGACGAGCTATGGGACACGGCCATCGGGTGGATGCTCCGGGAGCGAACGGAGAACGCCTCCGAGGAGGTCGAGCATCTTCTCGAGCTGACGGGAGTTCGCCCGCCCGGGTCCGTTCTCGACCTGGCCTGCGGCGTGGGGCGGCACTCCCTGGAGCTGGCGCGTCGCGGTTTCACGGTCACCGGGGTCGATCGCACCACCGGCTTCCTGGGCGAGGCGGCCCGCGCGGCCGAGTCCGAGGGGCTCGACATCGAGTTCGTCGAACAAGACATGCGTCGGTTCAGCCGCCCGGGGGCGTTCGACCTGGCGGTCAACCTGCTGACCTCCTTCGGGTACTTCGAAGATCCCGCCGACGATGCGACTGTGGTCCGCAACCTCCACAAGTCGCTCAAGGAGGGCGGGGTCGTGGTGTTCGACCTGATGGGAAAGGAAGTCCTCGCATCGATCTTCCAGGCGCGTGACTGGAAGGAAACGAACGGCGACCTCTGGCTGTTCGAGCGGGAGGTGAATGACGACTGGTCGTGGATGCAGAACCGCTGGATCCTGGTTCGGGACGGTCAGCGGAAGGAATTTCACCTCGCGCACCGCATCTACGCTGCGACGGAGCTCACCCGACTCCTGACGGACGGCGGATTCGTCGAGACGGAGGTGTACGGGGACCTCGACGGTTCGCCCTACGACCACGAGGCCTCCCGCCTGGTCGTAGTCGGACGGAAGTAGGCATGCCCTCATGATCGTCCACCTCATCGACGGCACCTACGAGCTCTTCCGGCAGTTCTACGGTCGCAAACGCTTCCTGAAGGACGACGCCACGGAGCTGTTCGCCGTCGCCGGCGTGCTGCATTCGGTGCTCGAGATGGTGGAGGGCGGCGCGACGCACCTGGGCGTGGCCACGGACCACGTGATCGAGTCCTTCCGCAACGACCTGTGGGCGGACTACAAGACGGGGGAGGGCGTCGATCCCGACTTGCTCGCCCAGTTCCATCCGCTCGAAGACGCGCTCGCGGCGATGGGGGTCGCGGTCTGGCCGATGATCGAGCTCGAGGCGGACGACGGGCTCGCCTCGGCCGCGCGCCTGGCGGACGAGGACGAGCGGGTCGAGCGGGTCTGCATTTGGGCGAACGACAAAGACCTCGCGCAGTGCGTCCGCGGGGAGCGGATCGTCCAGGTCGACCGGCGGAGCGACGAGGTCCGCGGCGCGGCGGGCGTGCGGGGGAAGTTCGGCGTCGCGCCGGATCTCATCCCCGACTTCCTCGCGCTGGTCGGCGACGCGGCGGACGGCTTCCCGGGAATCCGCGGCATCGGCAAGGTGACGGCGGCCCGCCTCCTGAACCGCCACGGGCCGATCGAGGACTTCCCGGACGAGGTGCTCGACGGCGAACGGCGGGACCTCGCCCTCCTGTTCAAGGACCTCGCGACCCTGCGCACCGACGCGCCGCTGTTCGACGACGTGGACGAGCTCCGCTGGATCGGCCCGCGCGACGAGTTCGAAGGGTGGGCCGAGCGAATCGGGGACGACGGGCTGCTTGCCCGCGCGACGGCCGCGGCTTCACCTGTGGTATGAGGACGACACTCGCCGCGTCGCTTTGGTCGTGAAACGAAGCGCGATCAGCGCTCCAGGTTCCCGGATCGACGGGCGCTTCGCCGCTTGCCCGCGTTCACTGGTCGCCGGGCGTTCGGCCGGTCCGTTTCTTGAGTCCGCACACACCCGGGCCTATCATGCCGATGGCTCGACATCTCCTACGAGAGGGTTGTGATGCGCAGAACCGTCGCCGTCCGCCCACGAGCCGTCCGCCCTTCACGGTTCGCGCTCCTCGCCGTTCTCGCCGTGTTTCCTCTGCTGTCGTGCACCGACGACGACCCGACGGGTCCGGACGACGGCGGACCCGGCGGCGGGGCCACGACGGGTGCCGCCACGGTCGTCGTCACACCGTCCGAATCGCAACTCACGGTCGGACAGACGACCACGCTGGCGGCCGAGGTGCGCGACTCGGCCGACGCCGTGATCGAGGACGCGGTCGTCACGTGGTCGAGCGACGCCCCCGGCATCGCCTCGGTGAGCGCCGGTGGCGTCGTCTCGGCGCTGGCCGAGGGCTCCGCCACGATCACGGCGTCCTCGGGGTCCGCTTCGGGCGACGCGGGCGTGGCGATCGAGATCGTCACGGTGTGCGAGTGCGCCGTCGTGATCGATTCGACCAACCTCCGCCTGGTTTCGCGCGATTCGCTCACCGGAAGCTTCGTGTTCGAGCTCGTCGACGGCGCGATGCCGGAGATCGACACGGCCAGCGTGATCGTGGGCGCGCAGTCAGAGGGTTTCCTGCGCCACGTGAGCGCCGTGGAGCGCTCGGGCAACACGCTCGTCCTCGAGACGAGCCAGGCGGGCCTGGCCGACGTGATCGAGAACGGTGCGTTCGGCGGGTCGACGCGTATCTTCGCCGAAGGCGACGCGGCGGCTGCCCTCGAGGGGAACCCCAACGTCGTCTGGGGCCCGACCGAGATCGTCAGCGTCGCCGAGGGCGTGACGGTCGTCGCGCCGGGCGTCCTGAAGCTCAGCGGCCTGAAGCTGGGCGCGAAGGCGGAGCAGGGCGGTGATCCGCTCGCCCCCGTCGACTTCGAGTTCGCGGTCGAGGACGGCGCCCTGAACTTCGGACCGACGCTCGATCTCGGCGCGACGCTCGGTGGGGGCGGCCTCCAGAGCTTCCACGCGATCTACACGGGCGGCCTCTCGCTCACTGCGTTCAGCGACGAAGCCGAGCCGCTCGTCTGGAGCGTCGGAATCCAGAAGGAGGTCTCGCTCCTCGAGGCGAGCAAGAACCTCGTCACGCTGCGGAAGCCGTTCGTGTTCTGGGCCGGTTACGTCCCGATCGCCGGAGTTCTGCTGTTCACGATCGACGCGAAGGCGGCGGTGACCGCGACCGGGGCGATCAAGTACGAGGGGACGTTCGGCGCGGGCTTCTCCCTGTCGGGCGGCGTCCGCTATGACGCGGGGAACTGGAGCCCGGTCTTCGCGACGAGCACGCGCTGGGACGGCGCGCCGCCACCCTTGCTCGAAGGCCTGGGCGCGGAAGTCGAAGCGAAGGCGTCGTTTACGGTTCAGCCCGAGCTCTTCCTCAAGTTCTACTACGTGGCCGGGCCGTTCGTGAACGTCCAGCCGACGCTCGAGGCGCCGGCGCAGCTCTCCCTGCCGGGCTTCGACTGGTTCGTACGGGCCGACTACGTGACGAAGCTCGGGCTCGGCGGCCGGGCCGAGATCCTGCGGAAGCAGCCGAAGAGCAAGTTCAAGGGATGGACCGGCGACGACCTGCTGAAGCTTGAGTTCGGCGCGACGATTCCCCTGCACAAGCCGATCATCCTGGCCGAGATGTACAGCCGCGGTCCGCTCGTCGTCACGGACACGACGACCGGGGACGATCTCGACGATTTCTATGACGTCGAATTGACACCGGCGTTCAACGTGAACGACGCGTTGCTCGGGCTGCAGCACTCGGCGTCGGAGCAGACGGCCGCGGCGAGCCCGCCGGGCGAGCGCCGCGTGTTCGAGGACGTGCGCTCGGGCGAGGGCTACGCCCACCGGGTACGGCTGACGGACCTGGCGGGGAATTGCACGGTGCAGGGCGCGGTGTTCGACACGGTGGGCGTCCGTTCGAACCTGCGGATCGCCACGCCGGGCTTCGCCGACCGCGACACCGCTCGCGTGGCGTTCGCCGTCGAATGCATCCCGCTCGGCGCCGTCAGCGTGACCACGGCGACGTCGGGCCCGGATCCCGATCCCGACGGCTACCGGCTCCGCCTGACGCGCGTCGATACAGTGGGTACGTCCCGCAAGTGGTTCGACGATGACGGCGACTCAGATCCGGGCGGCGGTGGCTCGGGCGGCGGTGGCTCTCTCGTCCTCGCGGTCGACGAACAGTCGTCCGTCGACGGCCCGCCGATCGACGTGGCCGGGACGGCGCTGATCGACTCACTGATCCCGCAGAACCCCGATCCCCGCAGCAGGGCGACGGGTCAGCACCGGTTCGCCCTCCAGGGGGTTCGGGAGAATTGCGCGGTGGCGAGCCCGGCGTCGCGTGATGCCGTTGCGCTCTCGGGTGACACGCTGCGCGCGAACTTCGAGGTGCGCTGCATCGAGCTCGGTCGCGTCTCGGTCGCGACCCGAACGGACGAGGCGGATCCGCCCCCGGGGTCGGAGCCCCTCGCCTACTCGGCGCGGGTCCTGCGGGTTGGAACGGCCGAGGACTCGGTGCGCGTGGCGCTCGATGCGACGGACGAAGTGGTGGTGGACGGCCGCATTCCCCTGTACGCGGCGAGCGGCGCCACGGGCGAGCACCAGGTCCGGCTCTCTGCGTCCGACGGCCTGTCGCTGCCGGATCGCTGCACGCTGGCCGGGGTGTCGACCCGGGTCGTGACCGTGCTCAGCGGTGAGACGGCGGGCGTCGCCTTCGACGTCGACTGCGTGGAGCGGCTCCACGTGCGGACCGCGACCACTGGTCCGGGGACGGATGCCGACGGCTACGAGGTGCTCGTAGAGCCCGCGGAAGCACCGTCGGACACTCTGCGGCGGCCGATCGGCGCGAACGCCACGCTCGGGATCGCCGGCACCACACCCGGTGCGACGACCGTCCGGTTGACGGGCGTGTCGCCGAACTGCTCCGTCGCGCTGCCGGCGGTCGAGGTCGACATCGGGGCGCGCGACTCGACGCTCGTCGCGTTCGACGTCTCGTGCCCGACGGACGCGGTTCGCGATTCCGTCGTCTACACCTTCGCCGACGTGGGCATCCTTGCTGAGCCGAGCCAGCTGAACGCGACGCTCGGTACCTTCGACGTACCGCCGTACCTGACGGAGCACGGGATCGAAGTCTCCGTCGAAGTCGAGCGCTCCGCGGATCAGCTCGACGAAGCGTTCGCGGTCGGCACGAACTCGACGACCGGCCCGGACTTCATCGGTGGGACCTGCCCGGTCGTGCCCGACGATGGTCTCACGAGCCGAGCATGGATTCCGGTAGGCACGGCGACGCTGGTCGAGGGCGACCGCGAGTTCGTTGTCCGCCATGGCACGGCGTTCCCCTGTTATGACCCGGTCGGCGACCTGTCGGGCGCGAACTCCGTCCACTTCTTCGGCCTGAAGCTGGTGTACTGGAGGCGGCCGTGAGCGCCCGTGCGGAACGGGTCCGCGGGTGGGGACTCGCGGCGGGCGCCGTGTGCCTCGGAGTGACCGTGCTGGCCACCGCCTGCAGCGACGACGCCTCGCCCACCGGTCCCGGCGTCGGCCAGGCGTCGGCGTCCGAGTCCGTAGTGCTCGCATCGGACGCGTCGATCGCCTCGGGTGAGCAGACCGAGTTGCGGCTGGAAGCCCGTGACGCGCTAGGCCGCCGGCTCGGGGTCGGCGGCGCGACGGTTTCGTTCCACGCGCTCGGTATGCAGGCCGAGGGCGCGAGCGCGGGATCGATCGGGTCGACGGTCGACGCCGGCGATGGGACGTACAGGGCGAGCTTCACGGGCACGATCGCGGGCTCGGCCGTGTCGATCGGCGCGACGATCGACGGCGACACGGTGACGAGCGAGCGCCCGACCGTGCGGGTCACGCCCGGGCCGGCCGACCCGGGTTCCGCCGACCTGACGCTGTCGACCGGCCAGCTCGACGTCGGGGCGGTCGCCGAACTCCGCCTCGTGTTGCGCGACGCGGCGGGCAATCGCGTTGGCGCGGGTGGTGCAGAGGTGGCGTTCAACGCCACGGGGGGCACGAGCGATGGGGCGATCGGGGAGACCGCGGACGGCGGCGACGGCTCGTACGCGGCGCCCTTCACGGCCGCCGCGGTGGGCACCGCGCTGACGGTCACCGCCACGGTCGACGGGACACCCGTGGCCGACACCGATTCCCTGCGCGTCGTCGCGGGTCCCGTCTCGGCGGCGGAGTCCGAGCTGACGATTTCCGCTGACACGGTGACCGTCGGCACGGTCGTCCAGCTCCTCCTGCGCGCGCGGGACGCGGAAGGGCGACCGCTCGTGGGAGGCGGCCGCACCGTCACGTTCTCGGCCGCGTCGGGTCCGGACCTGGCGGAGGGTGCGATCGAGACCGACTCCGTCGACCTCGGCGACGGCACCTACACGGCGGACTTCCGCGCCACGAAGGCGGGCGGTGCCGTGACGATCTCGGCCACGATCGACGGAGAGCCAGTCGGCGGACCGCTCCCCTCCGTGGCCGTGAACGACGTCGCCCCCTCGCCGCAAACCTCGGTCGTGTCGGTGGACGACGACGCCCTCGTGGCGGGCGATTCCACCACGCTTACCCTCACGGTGTTCGGACCCGACAGCACGGCGGTCACCTCGGGCGGGCTGGCCGTGGAGTTCATCTCCGAGAGCGACGTCGGGACGAGCGCCGGCGATGTCGGCGACGTCACCGACCACGCGGACGGCAGCTACACGGCCACGTTCACGGCCCGCCGCGCGGGTGGGCCCGTCGCGATCTCGGCGACGATGGACGGCACGCCGGTTCAGATGCTCGATTCGCTCGGCGTCCCGCAGCTTCCGGCGATCACCGTCGCTCCGGGCGCCGTCTCGCTCGATTCCTCCTTCGTAGAGGTGTCCGACGACGAGCTGGCGCTCGGCGAGACGTCGCTCCTTCGCCTGCGGACGCGGGACGGGTTCGGCAACCCGCTGGAACAGGGCGGCCTCGACGTGGCGCTGACCGCGACGAAGGACGTCGAGGGCGGACCGGCCGGCGACATAGGGTCCGTGACCGACGTCGGCGACGGGACCTACACGGCGGTCTACACCGCGACCGAGGAAGTGACGGCCCTGATCGGCGCGAGGATCGATGGGGAGCCGATCACGTCGGCCGACGTTCCGATCATCGCTCTGTGCTCGGTCGGCGTGGTTTCACCGGCCGGCTCCGTCGTCACCGTCGCGGACACGGTGCTCGGCTCGGGCGTCGGGACGACGGTCACCCTGCACGCCCGAGACGCCGAAGGCCGCTGCCTGCGCAACACGGGACTTGCGGTCGACTTCGCGTTCGCCGGCGGCACGAGCACGGGCATGCTCACGGCCACCGCGGACCTGGGCGACGGCACCTATTCGGCGACGCTGACGGGCGTGCTCGCCGGTACGCCGTCCGTCGTGGCGGCGACGATCGACGGGGCACCCGTGACCACGGCGCTCCCCGCAGTCGCGGTGATCCCCGGCGACGTGTCGGGCGTCGCCTCGGAGCTCACCGTCGACCGCGACCGGCTCGACGTGGGCGCGCAGGGCCGCATCGAACTCTCGACCCGGGACGCCGCGGGGAACCGCATCCCGACGGGTGGTCTCGACGTCGCGTTCTCGGTCGACGGGGGGACGAGCGGCGGCACCCTGTCGTCGACGACCGACAACGCCGACGGTACGTACTTCGCGCGCTTCACCGCCACGGAAGTCGGATCGCCGCTGACCGTGGGCGCGTCGATCGAAGGGACCCCGGCGGATTCGACCCCGCCGACCATCGAGGTCGTCGCCGGCCCCGTGTCCGTCGATAGCTCCGTCGTCTCCCTGGACGGCGTCGCGACGGGGGATACGGCGACGATCGCCGTCGGTGACACGATCACCGCGACCCTGACGGCCCGTGACGCGCAGGGCCGGGCGCTGGTCGGTGGGGGTCGGACGGTCGAGTTCACGGTGACCGGCGGCACGAGCGCCCTCCTCGTCGAGTCGTCGCCGGCGCTCGACGCGGACGACGGCACCTACACGTCGCGCCTCGCCGGTGAGGCGGTCGGTACGCCGGTCACGATCGGCGCCACGGTCGACGGCGTCGTGGTCACGTCGCCTCTCCCGGTGCTCGTCGTGGAGTGACGGGCGGGGTCAGACGTCCCACGCCGCGCGGGCCAGCGCCCACAGGTTGATCAGCACGACGAGGGCGGCCGCCGCGTAGAGGGCCGGCGGAACCTCGAGCTCGCTCCCGAAGAACGCGCCCTCGATCAGGGTCGGCAGCCGCAGCGCGACGAGCACCCAGATGGCGCGCGCGAACCACACGTCCTGCCACCACCAGAGTCCGGCGATCACAAGCGCCGCGATCCCGGCGCCGGCGGCGAACCAGACCCACTCCGGCCCCCGGGTGGCGGGGAACATTCCGCGCTGGAGGAGCATCCACGCGCCGACCTCGTACAGCACGGCGTAGTGCAGGTAGACGATCGCCGCCTGGCGGAACTTCAGGGCCCGCGGCCCGGGGTGGGTCGAGCGAGAGAACAGGCTCATTCCTCTTCCAGCACCACGTTCACGGTCGTCACGGGCGGTTCGAACTGTCCCGTCCTGAGGAGCACGTCCGCGACGACGGTGTCGCGCAGGACGCTGCTCGAAGGGGGCGTGACGGTCACGGTGCCCAACGCTTCGCCGCCCGACGTCTGGAAGGACACGACGTCCACCGTGTAGCTGCCGTCGGGCCCGGTCAGCACGGGGCCCTCCTCGGAGGCCGAGATCGAACCGTCGTTCGCGCTCACCTCGACCTGTGCGCCTTCGACGGGCTCGGACGACGGCCCCAGGATGGTGCCCTCCACGACGCCCGTTGCGATGCCGGGCTCGTTCGGGTCATCCAGATCGAACGAGTTCGAGCATGCCGCCGGCAGTGCGAGCAGGGCGAGTACGAGGACGGTGCTTCGGCGCCCGTAGAGTCGCGGACTATGGCTCATCGGTGTCTCGTGAATTTGCTCATCAACGTGATCGAGGACGCCCTGGCGGTCGCGAACCACGTCATCGCGTCAGAAGGATACCGCAGTCCGGGCGATTACGCGGACAGCTTTCGGGTCCTCGAGGAACAGGTACTCGACGCCGAGTGCCTCGTCTACTCCGGCAGCGCGAGCATCGGGAAGACGAGTTCGGCCGCCTGGAGGACTGGGAACGCGGCGGCCCCGTATAACGCCATCACCTTGAACGGGTGCGGGGGCAAGCGCGGTGCGGCCTCCGACCACTACTCGACCAACCACCGCTGCACGAGGTGCGCCTCGGGCGCCGGCGCGTAGCCAACCCGCAGCTCGTACGTCCCCGGCTCTCTTGGCGTCCAGGTGAAGTCAGCCGTCTCGCCCACGAACAGGCGTGCCAGGGTCTCCACCGGAACCTGCTGGTGCGTCGGCAGGTCGGCCCCGTCCTTTGCGAGGAGCGTGATCGGGACGGTCTCTTCGCCCCGCGTGATCCACGCCGTGATGTTGCCGGCGGGCGCGATGTTGATCACCCGGAACCGGTGGCGCTCACCGACGGCCGCCCGTCCGTCCGGTTGCTCGTGGCCGCCGTTCAGGTCGACGCCCGCAAGGCTCCTGGGTCCCGGTGTATTCCACCCGACCACGAGCAGGTGGTCGGTCCGCGGGTCGTAGGTCTCTCCCTCGGGCAGCACGACCAGGGCGCCGTACAGGCCGCGCGTGAGCTGGTGGATGTCGTCGAGGTGCGAGTGGTAGATGAACGTGCCGGGCCGCAGGAACGAGAGGCGGTACGTGAACGACCCACCCGGCTGGATGGCGGGGGAGACCTTCCCGTCGGAGGCGCTCCAGTCCGGCACGCCGTCGGCCCACGCGTCGAGTTCGAGGCCGTGCCAGTGGACGCCGGTCGGGACGTCGAGGTCGTTGTGCACGGTCACCTCGGCGGCCTGGTGTTTCGTGAACGTGAGGACGGGACCGGGAACGCTGCCGCTTCCTGTCCCTGCCCGATTGCCGAGGGAGAAGGCCTGCCGGGCCTCGCCGCTGTCGGCGGGTAGCTCGACGACATGAAGATCCAGAGCGACCGGTTCGCCCCGCGCGACGAGATCGGTCGGGCCGGGCGCGACCTCGATCCCGGTCACGAGCCCCGCCATGTGCGTGTGCCCGTGCCGCGTATCGGCCGCCTCGGCGCCGGGGAGCCGGATCTCCGGCGTGACGTGGAACGACAGGTGGCAGTGAAACAGCCACTTCCCGGGGCGGGTCGGCGTCCACTGCATTGCCATCGTGGTACGTCCTCGCATCGTCTCGGTCACGACGCGTCGTCGATCGGCTTCGGGATATACCGTGTCGGCCGTGGCGTCGCCCCGGGAGAGCACCGAGTAGTAGAAGCCGTGCAGGTGCATCGGGTGGTTCCGCGTCGACGCGTTCACGACGCGCCACCGGACGTCCTCCCCGACGTCCAGCTTCATCCGCTCGCTGAACGGCCACGACAGACCGTTCATCGTGAGTCCCTCGACCCAGTCCCCGTCCGGATCCGACCCGTCGATCGGCTCGGCGAAGATGTTCATCACGATGATGCGGTCGTCCGCCGCGGCGCCCGGTTCGTCGACGACGAGGGCGCCCGCGAGCTGCTCATGCTGGTGGTCTGCCTCGTCCGACTCGGGGTCCGGCGCCGGGCCCTCGCGCATCCAGTACAGGTAGGTGCCGGCCTCACCCGGCTCGAATTCGACGGTCTCGGCCGAGCCCGGCGCGACGACGAAGGAGTCGGCCTCCGCCGACGGTCGGGCGTGCAGGCCGAACACCGTGACGGGCGCGGCGAGGCGGTTCCACACCGTGACCGCGAGCCGCGTGTCCGTATCGACACGGAGCAGCGGCGCCGGAACACTCGGCGTTCCGCCCGCCTCGCCGATTGCCGCAACGCGCAGCCCCGGCCCGTCCGGGCCCTCGACCCGCCAGTCGGCGCGGCGCACCTCGAGCTCGACCTGGCGTGTGCCGCCCTCGAGCGCGCCGGCGATTCTCGTGTTGTCGTTCGGCTCGACGAGAGGGAGGTCGCTCGCCGTCCCGGCGGGGATCAGCTTAGACGGGCCGGCCTCCTGGGACATTGCCGACATCGGTACGGCGAGCAGGAGCAGGGCGACGAGGGATGACAGGCCACGGGTCATGGAATTTCTCCGCTTGGGGAAACGACAGTTCCGCCCCGCCCGGATGCGCCTGCGGGGCTACAGCTCTGAGGCGACGGCTGCAGCGCGCCCCGGACGACACTACACGTCCGACGCCGCCCGGGCGAGCGCCCTATGCGTCGGCACCCGATACCGCGGAGACGGCGGCCGGGTCACGGGAGCTCCGCCGCCATCTGCCGCTCGAACTCCGCCTGGTCGTAGTGCCCGTCCGAGACGGCGATGAGTCCGTCCGCGCCGAACGTCCATTCCTCGTAGCCCGTCAGGTCCACCGGCCGGCCCGTGCCTCCCGGGCCGGTGTTCGTCCCGGTCCAGGTCCAGTGGAAGACGGTCCGTCCGTCGCCGCCGACGACGGAGTCCATCCTCACCCGCATATCGGGGAAGGCGGCCATGAACTCCCCGGCCGTCGTCCGAATGGCGTCGCGCCCCTCGAAGGCGGCTCCGTTCACGACCAGGGTGCCGTCCTCGGCATAGAACGAGGCGAAGCGACCGGGGTCCTGGCTGCTCCAGGCGGCGGCGTAGCGGTTGGCGAAGTCGGTGAGGTCGGCCGGTCCGGGCGCTTCGTCTGCCGGCGCCGGCGATTCGTCGCCCGGGGCGCAGGCGGCCGCGATCATGAGGCCGCCGATAAGGGCGCCGGCCAGGGCGATCGCCGGGCGCGACGGCGGGCGGTTCCGGAAGCGAACGACCATGAGCGAAATCTCCGGCTGAGGGAAGCAAGACCCGGAAGCTCCGATGATGACCCCGCACGACCGTGCTGCGCAATGGGTCTTTTCGCGGCCGTCACTTGCCGTAGATTCCACTTTCGCTTTTGCGCGGGAGACTCTTCAGGGAGCGTCACGGATGGACCTCGGATTGACGGGTAGAAAGGCGATCATCACGGGCGGGACCCGGGGGATCGGCCGACGGACCGCGGAGGTGCTGGCCGACGAGCGCACCGCGATCGGACTGTGCGCGCGGAACGGCGCGGAGGTCGACGAAACGGTAGAGGCGCTCGAGGCCCGCGGCGTGACGGCCTTCGGCCGCCCCCTCGACGTCGCCGACGCGCCGGCACTTTCGAGCTGGGTCGCGGACGCGGCGGAGGCCCTCGGCGGGCTCGACATCGTGGTGGCGAACGTCAGCTCGCTCGGGTCGGGCGAGGGCGAGGAGGCATGGCGGAACGCTTTCGAGGTCGACCTCCTCCATACCGTGCGTCTCCTGGACGCCGCCTTGCCTTTCCTGCGCGAGTCCGACGCGGGCGCGATCGTTGTCGTCGCGACCGTGGCGGCGATCGAAACCGGTCCCCTCGAGGGAGCCTATGGGAGCCTCAAGGCGGCGCTCATCCGCTACGCGGCCGGGATGGCGTCCGTGCTGGCGGCGGACGGGATCCGGATGAACACGGTATCCCCGGGGACGATCTATTTCGACGACGGCTTCTGGGGCGGCATATCCCGCGAGAACCCGGAGTTCTTCGCGGACGCGGTCGGGTGGAACCCGATGGGCCGCATGGGAACCCCCGACGAGGTTGCGCGCGCGATCGCGTTCCTCGCGAGCCCCGCCGCGAGCTTCATCACGGGGGCCAACCTGCTGGTGGACGGCGGGCTGACGCGCGGCGTGCAATTCTAGCCTAGATTGCTGCCCCAGTGTGCCCACGACCCTGGACTGACGACGGGAACTTCGATGCCGACGACCTCACAGACGGACACGATCAAGACGAAGCTCGAGCGCAACGTGCGGGCGGTGACGCTCCGACCGAGCGTCGGACAGGGGACCGCGACGTCGACGGCCCGGCTGGGCGACGATCTCACCTGCGAAGTCCGCGATGGCTCCGTCACGCTGCGAGCCGGGATGTCGGAGAAGTACGGCGGCGACGGGAGCGCCCCCAACCCGGGGGTCCTCGGCCGCTCGGCCCTGGCGAGCTGCCTGGCGATCGGCTACGCGATGTGGGCGGCGCGGCGCGAGATCCCGATCGACGAGCTCACCGTGACAGTGGAGGCGGACTACGACGTCCGCGGCGAGCTCGGCGTCGACGACTCCGTCACGCCCGCCTATACGGGCGTGCGCGTGAAAGTAGACGTGCGGAGCCCCGCGCCCACCGAGGACGTGGAGGCCATGCTCGAGCACGCCGACCGCCACAGCTCGTGGCTGCGGATCTTCACCGACCCCGTGCCCGTCGCGGTCGAGCGGACGATCGCGGTTGAGCGGACGGTCGAGCGGACAGGGGAGGGCTGACCGATGGACGCCCGACTTCAGCGGCGCGTGCAGCGCTACGGCTGGGACAAGGCATCGGCCTACTACGAGCCGTCCTGGCGCGAGCAGCTCGCGCCCGCCCAGGAGAAGCTGCTCGAGATGGCGGCCCTCCAGCCCGGCGAGCGCGTGGTGGAGACGGCGTGCGGCACCGGGCTGGTCACGATCCGTGCCGCTGAGGCCGTCGGCCCGTCCGGCCGGGTCGAGGCCACCGACATCTCGCGGGTCATGGTGGATGCGCTCGAGGCGCGCTGCGCGGAACTCGGCCTCTCCGATCGCGTTGGCGCCCGCCGGATGGACGCCGAGAACCTCGATTTCGCGGACGGCGCGTTCGACGCCGCGCTCAGCGCCCTCGGCCTGATGTACGTGCCCGACCCCAACGCGGCGCTGTCGGAGATGCACCGCGTCCTGCGTCCCGGGAGCCGTGCCGTGGCGGCCGTGTGGGGCGAGCGCAGAAACTGCGGCTGGGCCGGAATCTTCCCGGTCGTCGACGCGCGCGTCGAGACGGAAGTCTGCCCCATGTTTTTCGCCCTCGGCGCCGCGGGCTCGCTCGAGCGCCACTTCGAGCGCGCCGGCTTCACCGACATCCGTGCCGAGCGGCTTACGACGGTTCTGGAGTACCCCGACGAACGCGCCGCACTGAGCGCCGCGTTCGAGGGCGGTCCCGTCGCGCTCGCCTACGACCGGTTCGACGAGGCGACGCGCGCCGACGCCCACCGCGACTACCTCGAGACGATCGGCGACTACCGCGACGGCGAGGGGTATCGCGTCCCCGGCGAGTTCGTGGTGGTGCGCGGGGAGCGCTGAGGGGCTCGAAACCAGCCCGCCGTCAGTACTTCGGCACCTCAGTACCTCAGTACCAGAGCCAGATGCCAGTCGCCGCGAGGGTGTTCCACGTGGCGTGCGCCACCGCGCAGGAGGTCAGCCGGCCACGCCGCCGAACATGCCCGAGTCGCGGAGACCTCCGCCGGAATCCACCGGGCCCCGGCGCGCGCCGCGCCTTCCGCTTCCCCGGAATCCGCCCCCACTCGTCACGCGAATCCACCGCCGTACCCCATCCCGCGACCTT
>DATHRZ010000030.1:0-4900 GCA_035464655.1 Gemmatimonadota bacterium | reverse complement strand
CCCGAGGGCGAGGCCCTGTTCCCCAAGGCCTACGAGCCGGTGCTGGGGGCGCTGGTCGAGGAAGTCGAGGAGGAGTTCGGCGAGGACGCGATCGGCGTCCTTCAGAACGTGGGCGCGCGCCTGGCCCGGAAGCATCCGCCGCCGTCCGACGCGACGACGGAGGAGCGCATCGACATCGCCCTCGACCTTCTGACCGAGCTCGGCGCGGTGCTCGAGGTCAACCGGTTTTCCGACGGCGTGGTGCGGGTGGAGGGCTCGGGCTGCCCGCTGAGCGGCGTCGTGCGGGACCACCCCGACCTGTGCGGAATGATCGCGGCGATGCTGGAGGAGATCATCGTCCTGCCCGTCGAGGAATGCTGCCGCAACGACAGCGACGCCCCGAGCTGCCGGTTCGTGATCGGGGCGAGCGGCTAGCCCTGACCCGCCGCTACCCGCCTGCTCCCCTGCCCCACCGCCCGTCGCGATGCGCCGTTGACAGCGCCAGGTAGTGGTCGACGGTCATCGCCGTGCGGGCGCGAAGCTCGTCGTCCACGTCGCGGATCACCCGGCCGGGCACGCCGACGACCAGGCTGCCGGGCGGCACCTCGGTCCCCTCGCGCACGACGGCGCCGGCACCGATCACCGAGCCCGCGCCGATCACGGCGTGCGACAGGACGATGGCGCCCATCCCGATCAGGCAGCCGTCCGCGATCGTGCAGCCGTGGATGATGGCGCGATGACCGATCCCGACGTCGGCGCCGATGATGCATGGTTGATCGGTGTCGACATGCACCATCGTGAGGTCCTGGACGTTCGTGCGCGCCCCGACCCGGATCGGCGCGATGTCGCCGCGCAGCACGCAGCCGTACCAGACGCTGGCGCGCGAGGCGAGCGTCACGTCGCCGACGACCACGGCGCCGGGCGCGACCCAGGCGTCGTCCGCGATCGTCGGCTGGCGGGCGGTCGTGAGGTCGTCTGGGTTCAACGGCGCTCGCCGTCCTCCGCCACGCTCCGCAGGAACGCCTCGATCCCGTCCAGCACGCCGCGCGCGTAGGCCGCCTGGAACTCGGGCGTCATGAGCGCCGCCTCGTGGGACGGGATCATCATGAATGCGCCCTCGGCGAGCACCGACGGCATCCACGACATCCGCGTCACGGCCAGGTCGCCCCAGTAGACCCCGAGGTCGCGCAGCCCCATCGTCGCCAGCATCCCCTCCTGCACGGCCACGGCGAGGTCGTGCGAGTGCGGATGATAGTGGTAGGTGCTCGTCCCCTCGCGGCCGATCGGCTGCACACCGTCGGGCAGCGCGTTGTTATGAATCGACACGAACAGCTCGGCGCCGGCGTCCATCGCGGCGGTCGTCCGCTCGTACAGGCCGATCGGCAGCGTGTCGTCGCGGATCAGCACCGGCTCGGCCCCCGCCTCGCGCACCATCCGCGCGAGCGCCCGACCGATGCCGAGGTTCGCGTCGCCCTCGTAGTAGCCGCTCGGCCCGTGCGCACCCGCCCCCGGGTGCCCGGGGTCGATGGCGATCTTCCGCCCGCGCAGGGGATTCTCGGGATCGATCTCCGGCGGGCGCCGGATGTCGAACGTGAGCACGGCGCCGCCCGCCGCCGTCACCTGCCAGCTCGCGCGCCAGCCCCACACCCGCTCGTGGAGGCCGATGCGCAGCCGGTACCGATCGCCCGGTAGCTGCCGCCACTCGACGCGCTCGATCAGCCGGCCGCCCGCTCCCTCGGCGATCCGGTCGGTCAGCCCGGTCACGCCGTACATCGTCAGCTCGAGCGTGCGCGGGTCGGGCTGCTCGACGTCGAACGGCACGGCCGCCGCCAGCCAGGTCGTGAGCGTCAGCCGGTCGTCGCGCACCTCGAACCTCAGGTCGCCGACCCGCGTGGTGGGGGGCGGCGTGTCGGGCGGCAGCAGGCGCATGTCGTCTTCCGTGACCCACGCCTCGAGATCGGGCGCGAGGCGGATGCGCCACATCCCGCCCAGCCGTCCGTCGACCACGGCGCGCGTCCCGTCGGGCAGCAGCCAGCGGTAGGTGCCCGACGGCGCGGGCCGCGCCACGATGATCCCGTCGGCCCCGCCCGCCGGCTCGGGCGGCTCGCGCAACTCGGCGACGAGCGGGCGCAGCGGATCGAGGATGCGGAGCGGGATCGTGACGAAGTCCTGCGCCGTCTCGCCGCCGAACTCGACCCGGACCCGGGCGCGCAGGGAGTCGGCGGGGGGCAGCGTGTCGGCGTCGGTAGCGACCCCCACGCCGCAGCGGATCCGCGCGCATGCCACGTCGTGCAGCATCCCGGCGGGGGTCACGTAGCGGTACACCCCGGAGCGGCGGATCTCGCTCATCTCGTACGAGGCGGCCCCGACGTCGAGCCACACGACGGCCCCGGGCGAGGCGCGCACGGTCAGCTCGAGCACCTCGTCGGGCAGCGCCCAGCGCACCGGACGATCCTCCAGCGAGCCCGGGTCGATCCACGCCGTCCCCGGCTCGCCCTCGAACGGACGCCGCGGCAACAGGATCCAGTGGCGGAGCGAGTCGACCTCGGCCCCGCGCCGCGCGACGAGCAGGTAGGAGGCCGAATCGGTGTCGGCCACGCGCTCCGGTACCGGCAGCCAGCCGAGGAAGGTGCCGTTCGGGTTCACCTCGACGGAGTCGCCGTTGATCGTCAGCGCGGCGTCGCCCGTCCCCACGTTCCCGAAGATGAAGTTCGAATCGGACGCCGTGATCCGCTGAAGAGAGTCGGGATACTCGACGTAGACCTCGACCGGCCCCGTCACCTCGGGAATCGGCGGCAGCACGCCCCCGATCACGCCGGAGGGAAACGCCTCTCCGGGACCGCCCGGGCCGTCCGCACCGCCTGGAGCCCCGGGCCCGCCCGTCGCGACGCCACCACCGCACGCGCCCGCCCCGAGCGCCACGATCAGCAGCACCGCCAATCGGCCTCCGGCCCCGCCGTCGAACCGCCCCACCCCGCTCACCCCAGCGGCCCGAGCTCGCTGAGGTTCAGTTCGAACTCCTTGCCGTCGGTCAGCAGGAGCTCGCCGTCGACGCGGTCGTAGTACAGGTCGTCGACCTCGACGTCCCGCGGCAGGCGCGTCACCACGTGCCCGGCCTCCGCCAGCGAGAAGATGCGCCGCCGTATCCCCTCCTGGCGCACCCATTCGCGGCGCCCGGCATCGAACATCATCGCGTGGCCCTCGACCTCGCACAGCGAGCCGGTGTTTCCGACCACGGCGCCTACGAAGTGGCCGCTCACGTCGCCCTCGAACAGCGATCTCGTGAACACGTGCAGTTTGTCGCCGATCGTCACGACCGATTCGAACATGGTTCCTTTCGGTTGAATGCGGAGCTTCAACCTAGCACGAAATCGTGGGGCGCGAAGCCCGCTCGGGGCTCGGCGTCGACGCCGTCGAACTTCGTGGTGCCCGCTCGATTATCTCCGAACGCAGTTTCCGGCCCTCGAAAGGGGCGCGGTGTGTCAAAGGTCGTCGTACACCCCAGGCTGACGGGCGATGGGCCGAAGCTGTTCGCCGGCCTGTCGAACGCCATCGACCTGAGGCTCGTGGGGCGGCTGGAGTTCGCCTCGGGAGCATTGGTGTTGCGGTATGAGCCGAAACGGTAGCCCGCGCCTCAAGCCACTGCGGTGGCCTCCAGCTCGATCATCAGCTCCGGCTCGAACAGGCGGGCAACGCCGAGCAGCGTGCACGCCGGCTTGCACCCGTCTTCCGCGTAGATCGGCACGAGATCTTCGGCCGCGGCCATGAAAGCGTCGACGTCGGTCGTGTACATGTTGAGACGGACGATGTTCGAGGGCCCCATATCCGCCGCGGCCAGGGCGTCCTTGAGGTTCGACCACGCCAGCCGAAACTGAGCGACGAGGTCGCCGGCGTGCATCGGCGCGCCGTCGGCCGCGTTCGACGTCTGGCCCGAGAGGTAGAGCACGCGCTGCCCGCCGCTGACCTCGATGCCGTGGTTGATGTTGAACGCCGAGAGCCAGTCGGTCGGGTTGATCTCACGCTGCTGCATGGGGCGCCTCACGGCCGTGGAAACAAAGGAGCATCTCGAAGAGATCGGACTCTCCGGGCGGGCGCCTCGCCTGTCAAGCCGTAGCCGCCCTCAGTACATGATCGTCTCGGTCAGGTGGTGGGGCGCGAAGGTGGCGTGATAGGAGTTCCACAGCCGATAGTCGATCTGCGGAATCACGAGTTGCATGTCGGCCGGCCGCCGGGCGTTCACCGCCTCGGTGAGGTCCGCCGTGGCCCACACCGTGGCGGCCCGGATCTCGATCTCCTCGTCGCTGTCGCGCGGGATCAGTGTGCGTGAGTCGATGGCGGACGCCAGCTCCGGCGCGTACTCGAGGATCCCCATGACTCGCAGCGCCAGGGGCACGATGTAGTCGGCGAACGCGGTCATCGCTCCGATGTCGTCCAGCGGCACGAGCCCCGTGCGGTGCAGGCCCCACAGCCCGAGCTGCGCGAGCTTGTAGAAGCGGATCGTGCGCCCGTGGTAGTCGCTGACGTCGTCGAAGCGCGGGAACTCCGACACGAGTCGCTCGAGCAGGCCGTCGCCGTCCGCGTACATGGCCGGGGCGCAAGCGGCGACGAAGCGGTGGAACTTCCCGTCGTAGCGCTCGACCAGCGTCGCGCCGATCTCGTTCAGGATCTCGACCCGGCGGCCCAGCATCGGCATCTCGATCGTGCCGTCGAAGATCCGGTTCAGGGCCGCGCGATCGACGCCCGCCATCCACGCCCCGTCGAGGACCGGGACGCCGGCGGCGAGCGCCCGCGCGAAACAGGCGTGCATGGCGTCGCTGTCCGCCCAGGTCGCGCCGCGCCACGTCGCGTCGAACCGACGGCCCGTCTCGAAGTCGGTGAACGCGAAGTTCAGGGCGTCGTTGACCAGCGTCCAGTCGATCAG
>DATHRZ010000029.1:0-4170 GCA_035464655.1 Gemmatimonadota bacterium | reverse complement strand
GGCGGGGCGGATCTCGCGCAGCGCCGCCAGCGCGTCGCGGACCGTCGAGGGCGCGGACGCGGCGTCCGGAGCTGGCCCCAGCTCGACGGTCGGACGGCCCTCGTTCAGGTCGCGCAGGCTGCCCGGCAGCTCGATCGTCACCGTCACTGGGCTCTCCTGGCCAACTGGGGTCTGCCGATCATCCTGCGTCACGCCGCGCCTACCCCGGTCGCCTTCACGCAGACGACGGGAGCGCGTAGACGTCCTCGCCGGGAAAGTGCGGGCCGTCGGTCTCCCACGCCGTGGCGTCGGCGCGGTCGCCGGGACGGGCCCGCATGAGGAAAGCGCCCTTGGTGGTTCCGACCATCAGCAGCAGGTCGCCGTCGACCGCACGGAGGCCGGCCGGGGAATCAGGCATGCTCGAGGCTCCTTCGGATTCGGTTCATCTCCCTGTTCATTGTTCGTCGGTTGGGGACCACACGATTCGACCGCCGACGATCGTAGTCTGGACCGTCGCGTCGGCGATTTCCTCCGGCGCGATCGCCGTGATGTCGCGATCGAGCACGATGAGGTCGGCCAGCTTGCCCGGCTCGAGGGTGCCCTTCTCGTCCTCCTCGAACGAGGCGTAGGCGGCGTCGCGCGTGTAGGCGGCGAGCGCCTCTTCCACCGTGATCTTCTGCTCCGGCACCCAGCCGTCGGGGTTCGCCCCGTCGAGCGTCCGGCGCGTGACGGCGGCGTATATCCCCTCGATCGGCGTCGGCGGAGCGACGTACCAGTCGGACCCGAACGCCACATGGGCGCCCGCGTCGAGCAACGAGCGGAATGCGTACGTCGTGCGCGCCCGCTCGGGCCCGATGACGTCCTCCGCCCAGCGGCCGTCGTCGATCGCATGGTACGGCTGCATGCTCGCGATCACGCCGAGCTCGGCGAACCGCGGGATGTCGTCTGGGTGGATATGCTGCGCGTGCTCGATGCGGAATCGGCGCTCGGCGATGGGGCGCGAAGCGCCGTCCGCGCCCGCCGAAGCCTCCTCCGCCCCGACCTCCTCGAAGATGTCGAGCAGCAGGCGGATCGCCCGGTCGCCGATCGCGTGAACGGCCACCTGGAGGCCCGCCGCGTCGGCCCCGGCGATCCAGCGCCGCAGATCGGCCGGCTCGTCGACCAGCAGACCGCGCTCACCCGGCGCGTCGCTGAACGGCTCGAGGAACGCCGCCGTGTGCGAGCCGAGCGAGCCGTCGACGAAGCCCTTCAGGCAGCCGATCCGCAGCCAGTCGTCGCCCCGGCCATGCGTGGCTATCTCGTCGCGCAGACGCTCCCAGCCCGCGATCGGCGTGCAGGCGTAGATTCGCGTGTCGAGGCGTCCGGCCGCGTGGGCCCGCTGGAACACCGCGAGGTCCCCCCACCCTCCCACGTTGTGCACCGAAGTCACGCCGCGCTCTGCCACGTGGGCCATCGCGGCGTCGAGGAAACGGTCCTGCTGCGCCTCGGGGGCGTCGGGGACGAGGCGCTGGACGAGCCCCATCGCGTTGTCCTTGAGCAGCCCGGTCGGGGCGCCGTCCGCGTCGCGCACGATCTCGCCGCCCTCGACGTCGGGCGTCGCGTCATCGACCCCCGCGGCCTCGAGCGCCACCGTGTTTGCGAGCCCCATGTGCCCGTCGAGTCGCTGGACGAACACCGGGTGCTCGGCGGTCAGACCGTCGATCCAGTCGCGGCGCGGCAGCTCACCGCCCCACAGCGTGTGATCCCAGTCGCCTCCCAGAATCCACGTTCCCGGCGGAAGCGTGGCGGCGAACTCGCCGATCCGCCGCGCGAACTCGTCGGGCGTCGCAGCGTCGCGGAGTTGCACGGAGGCCAGGCGCTCGCCGCCGTCGATGAAGTGGACGTGTGAATCGATGAACCCGGGCGTCACGAGACCACCGGCGGCGTCGATCACCCGGGTATCCTCGTCCACCAGCGCCTCGATCTCGGCCCGCGAACCGACGGCCGTGATCCGTTCGCCGCTGACGGCGACGGCCTCGGCCCACGGGGCGTCCCGGTTCCCGGTCCACACGCGACTGTCCACGATCACGAGGTCGGCGCGGGCGGCGGCTCGATCTTCCATTGCGTCGGACCTCGTGCAGGCGGCGACGAGCCAGGGGAGCATAGCTAGCACCGCGGCAAGTCTGAGTTTATGGATCATGGCCCAAGGGTATCGCGCGTTCAGCGGCCGCGCACTCTATTGCGAACCATGCGCCCCAGATTCGGTTCGCTCCTCGTCCTCGCCTTCCCCGTCCTCGCGCTCGGCGGCCTTGCGCTCGGCGGCCTCGCAGCCTGCGCGGCACACGGGGTCGGCGGCGCCGACCCGTCCCTCCGCGTCATGACCTACAACGTCCGCTACGGCACGGCGGACGACGGCCTCGACGCCTGGGAGCATCGCCGCGAGCTCGCCCTGCGGGTGATCTCAAACAACGAGCCCGACGTGATCGGCGTGCAGGAGGCGCTCCGCTTCCAGCTCGACGAGATCGCGGCGGCGTTCCCGCGGCTGGCGGAAGTCGGCGTCGGGCGCGACGACGGCGACGAGGCCGGCGAGTACTCGGCGATCCTGTACGACGAGAACCGCCTCGAGCTGCTCGACTCCGACACCTTCTGGCTCTCGGGCACCCCGGAGGTCGTCGCGTCGACGAACTGGGGAAACCGGATCCCGCGCATCGTCACGTGGGCGAGGTTCCGGGACCGGCGGACTGAGCGGACCTTCTACGTGTTCAACACGCACTGGGACCATGAGTCGCAGCCGTCGCGCGAGCGGAGCGCGGTGCTGTTGCTGGAGCGGATCGCAGCCCGCGAGCACCCTGGCGAACCGGTTCTCCTGACGGGCGACTTCAACGCCGGCGAGTCGAACCCGGCGTTCGTCGCGCTTCTCGAGGGTGAACTGACCGACACCTTTCGCGCGCTCCACCCGGACGCAACCGACGTCGGGACGTTCCACGGATTCGAGGGCGACCGGAGCGGCGAAAAGATCGACGCCATACTCGCGTCGCCCGGCTGGCGGGTCCGCGAGGCGTGGCTCGTCACCGACCAGGAGGGCGGCCGTTACCCGTCGGATCACTTTCCCGTGATGGCGGTGGCGTCGTTGGCGGAGAGCGCGGGGTCGTGAACGCCCGGATGTCGTCGACTCTTCAGGGCAGCCAGGGCCCGTTCGCCTCGGCCCACGCGGCGGCTTCGGCCTCGAAGCGCCCGCGGCGTTCCACCAGATCCTCGAACCGCGGGTCGGCGCGGTAGGGCTCCAGGGCCGGATCGAGCAGCAAGAGCGATACGGAAAGTTGCATGGCCGGGCGATCGATCAATTCCTCGAGAAGGTCGAGGCCCCGGTTGGTCTCGCCCAGGAGGCCATAGGCGTCCACGACTTCGAGGGCACGAGTCGTCGGGTCGACGTGGTCCTCCCAGGAACGGATGTCGCGCTCCACCTCTTCGAGCAACGGCAGGGCCTCGTCGTGCCGACCTGCCATCGCATGCGCCCAGCCGCGGAAGGTGGTGCCGAGCCGGCCCTTCAGCGGAATCTCGTCGATCAGCATCAGCGCGGTGTCGGCCGCCGCACGAGCGGAGGCCGGATCCTCCATGAACCGGAACGCCCGCGCCCGATGGAGCGAGCGCCCGACCTGTGCGAGGTCGGCCTCGGGCCGTTTCCAGCGATCGAACGCCGTCAGAGTCTGCTCGTAATTGCCGGCCAGGCGGGCCAAACCGGCGAGGGCGAAGGTCTCCTCCAACTCGCCTGGATCGAGGGCCAGCTCGTCCGCCAGGCGCCGGGCCCGGCCCGTATCGCGATCGAGGTGCACGAGGTTGGTGATCTTTTCCGCCCGGATTTCCGGGTCGAGCGGGTCTACCGTGAGCGCTCGCTCGATCACCGCGTCCGCCGCGCCGTGCGCACCGAGCGCTGCGAGGTTCTCGGCGAGGAACTGAAGGGGGTCGATATTCCGCGGATCCAGTTGCACGCCGCTCTTCATCGCCTCCGTCGACGCGACCCAGTCCCCCTGCCGGCGCAGGATCAGTCCCACGGCGACTTTGACGTCCGCGTCGGACGGGGCGAGGCGCTCGGCGGCCCGGAAAGCGGACAGGGCGGCGTCGAAGTTCTGCCGGCCATAGTATTCGAAGAAGCCGCGTGCGAGGTGCGCCTCCACTGAGCCCGGCGCGAGCCGCTCGGTGTTAGCCATAGCA
>DATHRZ010000028.1:0-8312 GCA_035464655.1 Gemmatimonadota bacterium | reverse complement strand
CAGGGGGACCGAAATGCGCCGTACTCCACTCGCGCTGGCTTGTGTGCTCGCCGCCACCTTTGTCATCGCTCCGGGCCTCCTCGCCCAGGAGACGTCCGCCGAGGGTCATGCCGTCTACGTGCCCAAGGACCACGCGAAGGTCGAGCTGCCGGACGGCACCTACGCCGTCGAACAGATGTCCGAGGGTTACGTGTTCACCGACGACCCCGACAGCTCGTTCAACCTGGTCAAGCAAGATTGCGCCGGGACGAACATCGTGGCGGCCGACGGCACGGTGATGCGCGCCAGTGGCTACTGCTCCGGCCGGGACCAGGAAGGCGACATGTACTGGATCTCGTACTGGAATGGACCGGAAGGCGGCGAGTGGTCGCTGATCGGCGGCATCGGGAAATGGGAGGGCGTCTCCGGTGGCGGGACGTCGCAGCCGATCGCAGCCGACCCGAGCGGTACCTTCGCGATCCGCTGGGAAGGGAGCTGGACGACCGAGTAGGGATACCGCGGCGAGTCCCCGGGGCCGAGTAGGTGCCCCGGGGTCAGCTCCTCAAGTACGACGCTCCGTTCACGTCGACGATGCAGCCGGTGAGCGACTCGTTTCCGGGCCGGGCGAGGTAGGCGATGACGTCGGCGACCTCTTCCGGCGTGGCCTCGCGCCCCAGCGGGCTTTGATTCCGTACGGCATCGGCGTCCGGCCCTCCGAGCGTCTCGGCCGCCATGTCAGTGTCGACCCAGCCCGGAGCCACCGTGCAGACGATCACGCCGTGCGGAGCGAGCGCCTTCGCCATGGACTGGCCGAGCGCGTTCAGACCCGCCTTGCTGGCGCCGTAGGCGGGCGCGTCGGGTTCTCCCCGGAAGGCGCCCCGCGAAGAGACGTTGACGATCCGCCCCGCTCCCTGCGCGACCATGCGCCGCGCGACGAGGAACGAGAGGTGCGCCGGCCCGAGGAGGTTGACGGCCAGTGTGCGGTTCCAGGCGCCCTTCCACTCGTCGAAGCTCACCTCGGTCGGAGAGTGGCCCTCGAAGATCCCGGCGTTGTTGACCAGGACGTCCAGGCGACCGAAGCGTTCGTAGACGCTGTCGACCAAGGGTTCGAGGGCGTCGGGGTCGCCGAGGTCGGCGGCTACCGTGAAGTGGCCGTCGCCCGGCAGCTCGGCCAGCACTTCTTCAGCGGCGCCGCGGTTGTTTGCGTAGTGAACGGCAACGCGCGCCCCCTGCTCTGCCATGAGCTCCGCCGTGGAGCGACCGATCCCACGCGAGGCCCCGGTGACGAGCACGCTGTGGCCTTCGAGTTCCATGCCCGCTCCTCAGCTCAGGCGGACGTCGCCGTCCGTCGTGAAGCTCAGGTCGAGCTCGGGGATCTCGAGCCGGATCGAGGCGGAGAGGGTCTCGTCACCGCTCAGGCGGCCGGATTCCAGCGCCTCGTCGACCGCCTTCTCGATCTCGCGCTGTGCCCCAACGCCGAACGTCTTGAGGAGCTTCCGAACTTCGAGGTTGAAGGTGTCTTCGTCGAGCATGCCATTCTCCGTCGGATGATGTCAGGGAATCGTCGAATCGTCCGATACGAAGATAGGTCGCGGGGTGGCCGGGCACACAGGGTCGTGGGCACCCTGTCCGTGTGCTTCGGGACCTGGTCGGTCATGACCCGTCAAGCGTAATCTGGCGATCGAAACCGCCACGGGGCGCTCAGTAGGCGGAGCTCTCCGCCCGTGTGCGCCCCATCATCGCGTCCCGGAGCGCACGGAACTCGCTGTCCTCGCTCCAGTTCGGCCACGCAGCCTGGTTCGCGACCATCCACCCGACCCGGAAGAAGAACTCGAGGTCCTGAACGGCGCCCGACAGGTCCCACGCGGCGTCGAGTTCGTCGGAGGGCTGGTGGTAGCGCTCCTCGTTGTAGGCGGCGAGCTCGGCGCGGCCGCGGTCTTCGCCGCCCTCGGCCATGTCGATTCCCGGGTCGGTGTAGAGCGCCGGGACCCCCTGCTTGGCGAACTCGAAGTGGTCGGACCGGAAATAGTAGCCCTTTTCGGGCTCGGGGTCGGGGATGATCGTGCGCCCCTGCGCTTCCGCGGCGGCGCGCGCGTAATCGTCCAGTTCGGAGTTCCCGAGGCCGACGACCGTAACGTCGTTCGTCGCGCCCCACGTGTTCAGCGCGTCCATGTTGACGACGGCCGCGGTTTGCTCGAGCGGCACGACCGGATGCGTGGCGTAGTAGGCGGAGCCCAGCAGGCCCTGCTCTTCGGCCGTGACGGCGAGGAACATGACGGAGCGTTCCGGGGGCTGGCCGGCGTCCGCCGCCGTCCGGAACGCCCGGGCGATCTCGATCAGGCCCGCCGTGCCCGTGGCGTTGTCGCGCGCGCCGTTGTAGATGCTGTCCCCCTCGAGGCCCGGATCGACGCCGAAGTGGTCGTAGTGGGCCGTGTAAATCACGTACTCGTCGGGCCGCTCGGCGCCGGGGAGGACGGCCAGGAAGTTCGGCGATTCCGACCGTTCAATCGTGTTCTCGATCGCAAGCGACGCGGTGAGACCGAGCGGCACGGCGGCGAACTCCGCGGTGAGCGCCGCCCGGTCGAGCGCGTCGAACTCGAGACCCGCACGCTCGAACAGCCGGCGTGCCGCGTCCTCGGTGATCCAGCCGCCCGCCTCGAGCAGGGGCGCGTCCCCCGGCTCGGCGAGCCCGAACTGCGGGCCCGACCAGCCGTTCTCGACCACGCCCCACGGATAGCCGGCCGGTCCCGTGCGGTGGACGATCAGCGCCCCGGCGGCACCCTGCCGGGCGGCTTCTTCGTACTTGTAGGTCCAGCGGCCGTAGTAGGTCATCGCGCGTCCGTTGAACAGCGATGCGTCCTCCGTCGCGTAGCCCGGATCGTTCACCAGGATGACGACCGTCTTCCCCTCGGCGTCGATCCCGTCGTAGTCGTTCCAGCCGTACTCCGGCGCTACGATTCCGTAGCCGACGAACACGAGCTCCGATTCGTCGAGCGAGGTTCGCTCGACGACCTGCTCGGTCGTCGCGACGAAATCGGCCTTGTGGGCGAGCGTCTCGGTGCCGTCTTCTCCCGTGATGGTGAGCGCCATATCGGGGTCCGGCGTGAGCGAGACCAGGGGCACGTCCTGCGTCCAGCTTCCCTCGTTGCCGGGTTCGAGGCCGAGCGCCTCGAACTGGCGCGTCAGAAAGCGGATCGTCTTCTGTTCGCCGGACGTGCCGGGTGCACGGCCCTCGAGGGAGTCGTGCGCGAGGACGGCTACCGCGGCGCGTAGTGAGTCGGCCGAGATCGCGGCGAGCGTGGCGGCCGGCGGGGGCGGCGCGGACGCGGCATCGGCGCCCGTCCGGGTCGATGCTTCGTCGGCTCCCGGCCCGCAGGCCGCGGCCAGCGCGAGCGCGCCCACCAGCGGCAACGCGGTACGGGACAGCTTACTTCTCGTACGCTGCTTCAAGATGCGTCCTCCAACATCGCCGTGATCTCGTAGCTCGGGCGCAGATCGACAGGCACTCGACCCGCCAGGCGATCCAGTGCTTCCCGAACCTCAGGCCGCATGGTCCCGTAGCTCTCGAGGAACTGGCCGGCGCCTTCGTAGTCGCCCGTCGCCTCGAACAGCAGGTACTGGCGGGCGAGGTCGGCCATGACCTCGGGCATCGTCTCGAGGTCGGCGGAGAACTTCCCGGTTTCCCCGTCGTAGTCGATCGCGCCGTTCTCGATCAGGTAGTTGAGCTGCGTTAGACAGCCCAGCCCGTGCGCTTCCGTCGCGCCGAACCGGATGCAGCGAAACATGTCGGCCACGTGGTCGATGTAAATCTCCTCGCGGAACTCCTCGTCGTACACGCCGCGGTCGGTCAGCACGCCGAGGCTGTGTGTGCCGACGGCGTCGGCCTTCGCTTCCTCGATTGCCGAGTAGCGGTCGCGCAGACCCTGGCCGACGGTCGTCCCGGGCTGGCCCGTCACGTAGTCCGGGCCGAGGGCATGGGCCAGCTCGTGCATCAGGACGCGCGTGAAGTAGGGGCCGGGCCCGATTCGCGAGGCTTGCTCCTCTACCAGCACCGTCTCGGCGATCGGCTTGAGGATCCGGTCGAACTTCGCCTGGATCACATTGCGCAGCATGACCTTCTTCGACCCCTCCTGCTCCCGCACCCGCGGGTCGTTCGGCAGGTTGAAGGCGATCGTCTGCACGCCCTTTCGCGTGTCGCCCGCCGCGTAGATCAGGTCGACGACGGAAATCGGGGCCGTGAACGGCCGGTCGAGGTACTTATGCTCGTCGGGGATCGGCAGGGCACGCTCCAGGTCCGGGAGGTAGCCCTCGAGCGTGGCGAGCTGCTCGCTGACCTCGGGGTCCTTCAGGCCGATGAACGACTCGAAAGCCGTCTTGTAGCCGAACAGGTTGTCTTCATAAACCTCGTAGGGGCCGATCGTCGGGTCGACGAGGTTGTCTTCGAGCCGCATCCAGGCGACCTCGCTCTCGAAGTACTCGTCCGACAGGAGCGCGTCGGCACGCAACTCGAGGAAGCGCTTCAAGGACTCGTTGTCGGCGTACTCCGCCGCCTCGCGGAGCGCGGCCGCCGCCGGTTCGAGGTGCTCGCGGAACGCTTCGGAGTAAGGCACCGCTTCGAGCCCGCCGTCCTCCGTGCGCTCGATGATCGTGTAGCCCGAGACGAAGGACTCCCGGTCCTCCGGGTGCTCCTCGATCCAGGCCTCGAACTCTTCGCGCGTGATGTCCGGCGGATAGTAGCCGGCCCCCTCGGGTTTCTCGCCCACGTCGAGAAACGGCTCGTCGCTCTCGAGCGCGTCCCACGGGCCGTACATGATGTCGTAGTAGGACCGGATCGCGTCGTCCTCGGACGACTCGCCGGCCGGCAGGACGTCCTCGGGGCTCGCGTTGCCCCGCCAAACCTGGAGCCGGAAGGCGGCGTCGAGATGCCCGGAGGCCTCGACGAGCTCGGCCACCATCCTCCGCTGCCGCTCGTCGAGAAGGCTGTCTTCGAACGTCAGGGTGATGGGCGCGAACTGCGCGAGGCGCTCCTCGGCGGCGGAAGGTCCGCCGTCGGCGTCTCCGCCGTCGACGTCACCGTCGCCGCCTCCGCACCCAAAGACCATGAGTCCGATCATGGTCAGCGCCGTCCCGACCCGACCCGCGGCCCTCAAGACTCCCTCCGTTTCGCCTTCTCCTTGCGCACGGCGGTGACGACGAGAAGGGCGAATCCTCCCCAGACGAAGGCGAGGACGGCGATCATCGTGACGATGCCCGTGGATGTCATGTCGATCTCACTCCAAGCGGTCGAAGGACGCAGGCTTACACGTCGAAGCTACCCTGCTGACGCCACGCCCGCCAAGCCGGAACCCGGCCCGAATCAGTCGCTCGAACCCGGCGGTACGGCCTTCTCCCGTGTCTCGGGGGGCTCCGCGCCGTCGGCCCGCAGCGACATGACGACCGTCACTGCGAGCACCGACGCGATGACCAGCAGGCTGATCGACGTCGGCACGTGCACGAAGTCTTCCGCGATCATCTTCAGGCCGACGAATCCGAGGATTACGGCGAGGCCGTAGTTCAGATAGCGCAGGCGCTCGCGCATGCCGGCGAGCAGGAAGTACAGCGCCCGCAACCCCATGATCGCGAATGCGTTCGACGAGAACACGATGAACGGCTCCCGGCTTACGGCCAGGATCGCGGGAATCGAATCGACGGCGAACACGACGTCGGTGGTCTCGACCAGCACGAGGACCACGAACAGAGGTGTCGCCAGCCACCGTCCCGACTTCCTGGTCAGCATCTTCTGCCCGTCGTAATCGTTCGACACGGGCATGATCCGCCGGACGAGCTTGAGCACGGGATTGTTTTCCGGGTGGATGTCGGAGGCCCTGTGATGCGCCACCCGGAAGGCGGTGAACAGGAGGAAGGCGCCGAACACGTACACGATCCAGTCAAAGCGGTCGATCAGGGCGACACCCGCGAAGATAAATACCGCCCGCAGCACGAGAGCCCCGAAGATCCCCCAGAACAGCACCCGGAACTGGTACTTCAGGGGAACGGCGAAGTAGTTCAGGATCACGGCCCACACGAACACGTTGTCGACCGACAGGCTCTTCTCGATCAGGTAGCCCGCCAGGTACTCGCCGGCCGCGAGCCCCCCCTGCCACCACAGAATCAGGAGTGTGAACGAAAGCCCGAGCGTCACCCAGGCGGCTGACTCGATCGCCGCCTCCCGGAGCCCGATCGCGTGCGGCTTTCGGTGCACGACGAGCAAGTCGAAGAACAGCAGGGCCGCGATGCCCACCCCAAACGCGAGCCACACCCAGGCCGGCACGTCGAAGCTCGAGTAGACGGGGCCGGCCTGGAGCGTCGCCTCGGCCGCGGCCAGGGCCGGCGAGGTGCCGCTGACGCTCGCGATGGCGCCGATCGATGTCATGTCGGAAGCTTCCTCGCCGTGAAGTGAATCGTGATCGGGGCCGTTCCTCCGGCGGCCACGTCGGAAGTTACCACGGTTGCCGGCGTGCGGTATCGCTACTATAGTTGATCTATATAAAGAGCATCTATGCTAACCAGACAGAGCTATCGGGCGGCCATGCAGAGGATCCATCACTCGAGGAGCACCGTGAGTCGGGCCACGGTTCTCGCCCTTCTCGGTACCGCATGCGGGGGCGGTACACCCGACGCCGACCCGGTCGTTCGCGCCGACTCCGCCGGGATCGAGATCGTCCGCAATCCACCGGCCGACGAGGAGCTCGCGTGGGAGTTCGAGCGCGAATGGTCGATCGGTGGCAGTGCCGACGAGCGCCTGGCCGTGTCCGAACTCGCTCCCTTCCACGTCGCGACGGACGGAGCGGAACGCGTCTACGTCCTCGAGGAGGACGCTCGCCGCGTGATCGTCGTCTCGGCCGCCGGTGCCGTCCTCGACACGCTCGGTAGCCCGGGCGACGGCCCTGGCGAGCTCGGGTCGCCGAGCGCGATCGCCGTCGACGATAACGGAAGCGTCTCTGTCTATGACTACGGCCGGGGCGGGCTCGTGCGCTGGTCGGCCACAGGCGAGCCACTCGACTTCCTCCGCGTCGACGCGCGGTTCTGGGGACCGGGGATCGCCGTGACGGATGCAGGGGTCGTGTTCACGGCGCTGGCGGGTGAGGGCGCCGGAACGTCGTCCCAGCGGCTCGCTGTCTGGAGCCCGGAGGCGGATCGCACGCTTGTTCCGTTCGAGCGCATGCCGGATCGCCTGGCGGATTTTCCGACCTGCGGCTTCGGGGGCCTGCCGGTTCCGCCGTTGTTCGCCCCGGAGCTCGTCTGGTATGCCAGAGGCTCGCGCGTGGTCGTGAACGTCGATGCTTCGTATGTGCTCGACCTGTTCGACGAAGGCCGGTTGGTGCGCAGCATCCGGCGCGATCTCGAGCCGCTCCCGGTCGACCGGGGCATGGCCCTGCGGGAGGTCGGCGAAGGTCTCCCCATCCCGGTGGCGAACTGCACCGTGCCGCCGGACGAAGTCGTGCGCGGTCGAGGCTACGCCGACGTCCTGCCGAGCGTCCGCCGGGTTGTACTCTCACCGGAAGGTGACATCTGGGTGTTGCGCGGCCACGTGGCCGGTGAGCCGATACGAATCGACGTGTTCGCGGCAGATGGAGCCTACCGGGGCACCGCGCGGCCGGACGTCCCGTTCCCCGTCGCGTTTCTCGGCGCCGAGCGCATGGTGGTCATAGAGCCCGACGCCATGGACGCGCCGCGGCTCGCGGCGTGGAGGATCCGTCGACCTTGATGCCCGAAGAAACCAGCCAGCCCGTCGACCTGCAGGCCCTGGTGCGCGATATGAACGAGGCGCTCGTGCTCGCCGCCGTGCGCGACCGACCGAAGCACGGCTACCAGGTCGCGCTCGACATCGGCGAGCGCTCGGGCGGGCTGTTCAGCTTCCAGCACGGGACGCTGTATCCCATCCTCCACCGGCTCGAGAAGGCCGGGCTGCTCTCGGGGGCGTGGAGCGACGGGACGGGGCGCCGGCGGAAGGAGTACCGCCTCACCCCGGCCGGCCGCGAGCGGCTGGAGGCCGAGGGGGAGCGCACGACCCGCATCCTCGAAGTGCTGCGCCGTCTTCTCGATCCCGAGGAGGAGGCGTGACCGACTTCACGCAGGAACTCCGCGAGATCGACGCCGTCCTGTTCTGGGGTGTCTGGGTCGTCGTCATCGGTCTGCTCGGCACGTTCGTGGGGATCTACCAGGCGGCGGGCGCGCTCGAGATGGTCGGTGGCGCCGCGAGCGCGTCCCTCATCTGGGGCGGCATCAAGGTGGCGCTCACGACCACCCTGTTCGGACTGCTCGTGTTCTCGGTCGCGGCGCTGCTGTGGATG
>DATHRZ010000027.1:0-7673 GCA_035464655.1 Gemmatimonadota bacterium | reverse complement strand
TCCCTTTTTCCGGCAGTAGAGTTCGAGATTCGGCCGAAAGAACGACCCCTTGAAACCGTCGGGTTTGCGCATGCCGAGTTGACGGACGATGTCGGCCGCCACGGTTCGCGTCGCCGTGGCCGTCAGCGCGAGAACCGGCAGGCCGCCAAGCTCGTCCTTGAGGCCACGCAGTCGCCTGTAGGACGGCCGGAAATCGTGCCCCCACTGCGAGATACAGTGTGCCTCGTCGACGACGAGCAGGGAAATCGGCGCCGCGGCGAGACGACGACGCATGTCGGAGCCGAGGGCCTCGGGCGCGAGATAGACGAGCTCGAGCTCGCCCCGCTGAAGCGCGTCGAGGTGCTCTCTACGCTCGGTCTCGGAGAGCGCCGAGTTGATGGCGGCGGCGCGAAATCCGAGCGCACGGAGGGCGTCCACCTGGTCTTTCATCAGGCTGATCAACGGCGACAGCACGACGACGGCGCCCGGCAGCATCCGCGCGGGCAGCTGAAAAGTCAGCGACTTGCCTGCGCCGGTCGGCATCACGGCGATGCAGTCGTCGCCGCGCAGCACGGCCTCGACGATCCGGCGCTGTCCCGGCCGAAACGACTCGAAGCCGAACACCTCGCGCAGTACGTCCTGCGGGTCGCGCTCCGCCCGTCGGGTTTCCGCTTTCGTCGACATGGATCGGATAGTAGACCCGCCGATCAACGGTACGCCACCGGCCCCATGGCGTCCGCGAGGAGAACGATCGAGGTTCGATCCGTATGACCGACCTCGCCAGGGCGCCCGCCGAGCTCACGCCGTGCCCGATTTGCGGCGCCGCCCGGGCCGAACCGCTATACCGACTGCCCGCGGGCACGCTGCTGCGCTGCGCCGCCTGCGGCACCGTCCGTCGTGCAAACCTCGTCGACGGCGAAGCGGCCGAGCACCTGTACGACGACGACGCCTATCTCGAGGCCCCCTACTTCGATGTGCTGAAGGTCGGCGCTTCGCGTGACCAGCAGCCCTATCTCGTGTACCGGCGTGTCCTCGAGCGACTCGCCGACATCCAGGCCAGGGGGCGCCTGCTCGACGTCGGCTGCTCGTACGGTGCATTCCTGGAGCTGGCGGCCGAGGAGGGCTGGGACCCACTGGGCGTCGAGTTGTCGAGCAAGGGGTGCGAGTACGCGCGGGGCCGCCGTGGCCTCGACGTGTTCCACGGAACCCTCGAGGCCGCGCACTTCGCCGCCGGGTCGGTGCAGGCCATGACGCTGTGGGACGTGATCGAACACCTCGCCCGGCCCCTCGAGACGCTGCGCGAGGCGCACCGGACACTGGAGCCGGGCGGCACGCTGATGCTGTTCACGATCAACCAGCGGAGCCTGATCAACCGGGTGGGAGACTTTCTCTACCGCGCCTCCGCCGGGCGCTGGACGAAGCCCCTCATCCTGCTGTACGACATCCACCACAATTTCTTCTTCGACCCGCGAACGATCGGCACGCTGCTCGCGCGGGCGGGCTTCGAGCTCGTCGAGATCGACGGGATGGACGCCGACATCGAGCGCTGGCAGAACGTGCCGATCCCGCCGCTGCTGGCGTTCGGAAGCCGCGTTCTCGACCGCGTGGCACAGGTGATCGGCACGCCCTACCGGATGATCGTGTATGCGCGCAAGCGCTGATCAGCCGCCCGGGTCGTAACCGGGATCGCCCGGACCGGCCGGAGAATCGTCGCTGCCCGATCCTTCGGCGCTGCCGCTCGCGGCGGTGACCGTGATGGTGGCGCCGGCCATGAGCGTCGGATGGACTTCACAGAAGTAGGTCCAGGTACCCTCGACGCTCGGGGTGAAGCTGAAGCCGCCGCCGTTGCTCAGCAGGTTGCTGTCGAACGGGCTGCCTCCCGTGGGTTCGGCCGTCGACGTGGCCGTATGCTGTACCGCGTCGCGGTTCTGCCACTCGATCGTGGCGCCCAGCGGCACCGTCACGTCATCGCTCCCGTTCGGGCCGACGAACGCCGTATTCTGCATACGAATGACGAGCGTCGACGTCTCCACCGTGAAGTCGGCGGTCTCCGAGAGGCCCGAGACGCTTGCTCGCACGGTGCTCGTGCCGAGCGTCGTTCCCCCCGTGTAAGTGGAGGACGCCTGCCCCTGCGCGTTGGTCGTCGAGGAGGTGGGGAACACCGAGCCCGGCCCGTCGATCACACTCCATGCGACGGTGGCTCCCGAGACGACCGCGCCGTCGGCGTCGGTCACCGCCACGACGAACGCCTGCGCCACGGCTTCCTGCGTCTTCGCGGACTGACCGCTGCCGGAAACGACGGCGATCGCGGCCGGCTCGGCGCCGTTGTCGCCTCCCCCGCCATTGCCGCCCCCGCCGTTGCCGCCCCCGTTGTCGGGATCCGTCGAATCACTGCCGCCGCACGCCATGAGGGCCAGGGCGGTCGCGAACGTCGTGAACAGCGAGGCTGAGCGTGTCATGCGGATCACCTTTCTTCCGTGGCGTCGTCGGGCCCGCCCTCACTGGCCGAGACGACGACGCTCGATTCCATGTAGGGATGTGGGATGCAGTGGTACGGATGGCGCCCGGGTTCGGAGAACCTGTGCTCGAACACTTCTCCCGGACCGATGAGTGGAGAGCCCCAGTCGCCGTCGTCCGGCGTCACGGTGTGGCCGATCGGATCACGGTTGACCCAGCGAACGGTCGTGCCGACCGGGACTCGCATCTCGTCCCCACCGAACGAGAAGTTCGAGATGTCGAGCTCCACGACGACCCGTCCCGCCTCGTCGGCCGTTGCGCGGGGCGGAGGGCCTCCCGCGTCGAGCGGTTCGAGCACGTCGCCCCAGCGCGCAATGCCGCTGAACGGCACCGTGAACTCGAACCCCCAGTACACGGCGCCCGGCGCGCCGCGCGACGCCCCCTGGAGCGTCCCGCTCGTGACGTTCGTGGCAAGGAGCGACAGGGTATGCGGCGTATACGGGACGCCGATCTGCAGACCGGCGCTCCATGCCGTCTCGCCGTCGGGACCCGTGACGGGTTCGGCCACGTCGGCCGCCAGCGAGACGTGTCGCGTCAGGCGGACGAGCGCTCCGCCGCCGACCGCGAGAGCACCCTCTCCCGATCCGGAGGTGGGATCGAACGCGTTCGAGAAGCCACGAATGGCCCCGAGCAGCCCGAGCCGGCCGATGTCGGCCTGAACCCCGAGCTCGCCATCGAGGCTCTCCGCCGCCCCGTTCCACGCGGCCGTAGCGGCCACCGACACGTCGCGACCGCCGGATGCCCGCAGGGGCGCCCACTTCAGATAGGGCTGCCATTCGTTCGGTCCGCCGGCGATCGTCGAGTTGCTGCTGTAGCGAAAGCCCAGGTTGACGTCGTTCAGCAGACCGTAGGTGAAGGCGAACGTCGGGTAGTTGACGATCTTCCCGTCGCCGAAGATATCGCTGACGTCGACATCGCCACCCACGACCTCGAAGCGGTGCGAGAAGGTGAAGTGGAGGTTCTGGTGGGACGTGACCCACGTCCCCTCGAGGTTCGGAGTACGCTCCGTCACCGGCTGGGCCGCCATCGGACGGGGAATGACGGTCAGAGCGACCGCGACGACCATCCACCACGCGACCAACTGGCCGCGCGGCGTATCGAGGCCAGGCGGCTTCAAGCTCGAGTTGCCCATGCTACAGCCCATGCTACAGCCCTCCGTAAGATCGACCGGTCATAGCACGATATATCGTATCGATGATCTATAATACGATAGTATGTCGTCCTAGCGCATACCATGACGACGAATCATCGTTCCCGGGGACCAGGCCGGTCGAGCCGAGCGAGGGTTCCGGAGGAGAGAGGTGCGACGCTGGAACCGCGGAGCGGGGAAGCCCGAGTAGCCGTGGAGTTCAACCCGCGACGGGCTTCGACATCGCTTTCTCGGAGGTGAGTGGCAGGGTCGACGACTCCTTCGTCGTCTGCAACACGATCGTGGTGCGCGTTCCCGACACCCCGGGAATCGGCCCGATCGTGTGGTCGAGGAGCGCGGCGAGGTCGTCGGGGTCGCCGACGCGTACCTTCACGAAGAAACAGTCTTCGCCGACGACACGGTGTACTTCGAGCACCTCAGGAATGGCGCCCAGTCGCTCCGTGATGGTAGCCGACCGGGCGCCTTCGCCGGTCTGGATCATCACGAACGCCGCAAGGCCGCATCCCGCTGCCCGTGGATCGACACGGCACTCGTAGCCTAGAACGACCCTCTGCTCTTCGAGCTTGCGGATCCGTTGATGGACGGCCGACGTGGCCAGATCGATGCGCCGCCCGATCTCGGCATTCGACATACGCGCGTTCTGCTGCAGCAGCGCAAGGATGGCGCGATCGGTGGCATCGAGTTCGCCGGACATGAGCCAACGATGGCCCGGGAACGGGCGGGCCGCAACTCGCTTCCGCGGCGGAGCACGGAGCCGGCGAAGCTCAGTCGGCGGTCGAAGCGCTCGAACCGCGTTCCCCGAGTCGGAGCAACTGGCCCGGATGGATCCGGCTGTCGCGCAGGGCGTTCGCCGCCCTCAACTCGCCGACCGTCAAGCCGTGCGCGCGAGCGATCGTCCACAGCGAATCGCCGGGACGCACCCGGTACTCCGCCTCGCGCGTTCGGCCATCGGGAGTCCCCTGTCCCGACTCCTCCAGCCCCGCCACATACTCGGCATAGGGCTGCGGGAATACGGCCACGTGGTAGTGCGGCGGCCGCCGCTCGCGAACAGCCTCGATCACGCCCTCGCCTTCGAGGTGAAGGAGCACGCTCTCCAGCCATTCGCGGCAATACCGATTCGTACTGCGGCGCAGGTCGACGGCCATGCCCGTCGGATGCACGGAGCGGGGCGAAGCGTTCCGGGGCTGGCGGGTCGTCGGGCGCGTGAGGCTGGTCACGACGAGGGTCTCGCCGCAGGCCTCGCGATACTGTCGACCGAGCCGTGACAGGAACAGCCGGACTTCAGGGCGAGCGTAGGGGAAGCTGATTCGCTTGACGTTGTAGGCCGGGTTGCTCGTCACGGGAACGAGATAGCCCGCCTCGACGAAGCGGCGGACGTGGGCACCATCCCGCAGGAAGGTAAAATCGTGGGTCAGCGCCGCCAGGTTCTGGCGTTCGACGGTCGCCGGCGAGCCCCGGAGGCTCTGGGCGGCCGCGGGGGTCGCTAATACCGCCATGAACAGTCCGAAGCCCGCCACCGACCTTCCGACTCGCTTCCACCGTCTCGTCATCATCCCGCTCCCGTTCGACGATTCGTCCATTCGGTGGTCCCTCTGACGCACGTCCAGCGGAGGGGCAGGGATTCGAACCCTGAAGCCCGTGAGGGCGCCGGTTTTCGAGACCGGTGCATTAGCCGTTCTGCCACCCCTCCGGAACCGGACCGAACGACCGCGTCCGACATTAGTCGGCCGGTCCGGCGTCGAGCGGACGGGGTGGGATTTGAACCCACGAGACACTTTTGGTGCCCACACGCTTTCCAGGCGTGCGCCTTAAGCCACTCGGCCACCCGTCCATGTAAGGAATCCCACACCCTCTCACTTCAGGCGGAGGGAGTGGGATTCGAACCCACGCGCGTCTTTCGACACAACGCCTTAGCAGGGCGCCGCCTTAAGCCACTCGGCCATCCCTCCGCATCGAACGCGCCTTCGTCATGCGCGTCCGGCACCCGACAACAAAAAATGGCGAAGGTCCGGGCCGCGCAACGCGGCGTCCCTTCACCGTTCATCCGGCAATTGGCCCGCCAGGATTTGAACCTGGAATCTCCTGGTCCAGAGCCAGGCGTGTTGCCAATTCCACCACGGGCCAGCGTCCCGCCTCGACAGGCGGGCCAGCGAGTATACCCATTCGGTCGACCCGGATCAACCGGCGTTCCGGTCGGAGCCGATGAGCAACATCAAAGGAATCAACCCCTCGAGGCCGACGTCCGTTCCGCGCGGCGATAACTGCCGGAGGTCTATGAGGCCGAGGCCGACACCGGATAGCTCGGGCGCCGGCCGTGCCCGCTGCGTGCGCGCAAGCCCTACGCTCTCGCCGTGCAGCGCGAGGATTGCGTGCCGGACGAGCCGGCCGAGTCGCGGACTGTCCGACACGAGATGGACCGTCGAACCGGGCGACAACCGACGAAGGGCCAGGAGCGCCGGCCCACGGGGAGCGACGGGAACGACCCGCCGCCCGGCCGGTGGCGATTCGTCGAGCGGCACGAGCAGCGGGCGGCGTCGATCGCCGGCGGTCGTCACGGATACCGGACGTCGGAGCTCGGCGGAGAGCACGCCTGCCAGGCCGGGATCGGAACAGACGGGGGCACCGAACTGTGTCCACGAGCGTGCGGGGGACTCGACGGCGAAGGTGCCCGCACCGCGCACGCTGTGGACGAGCCCGAAACGCTGGAGGTCGCGGTAGGCCGCCGCAGCCGTGTTCCGGTGCACGCCCGCCGCGGTCGCCAGGGCGCGAACACTCGGCAGACGCCGCCTGCTTCCGCGCGGGGCGTCATCGCATGACCGGCCTTCCGCCGTTGCCAGCAGCCAGAGTCCGAGCCGCAACCGCAGCCGGCGGCGAGCGCCGCGACGACCATTCCCCACCGTGTTCGACCCGTACGAATCCATGGCACCCCGTCGTCAAAATTCAGTGCACGATTCGGCGCATGCCTTTCACGACTCCGCCCGGGGTTTATATTGGCCGCCGTCATCAACCCTACCTGAACGAGAATCTCGCGAATGAACATGCTGGTGCTCGGAGGCGGCCTCCAGGGATCCGCCTGCGCCTACGACCTGTTGACCCAGGACGACGTGAAGAGAGTGACGATTGCCGACGTGCGCGCCGACGCCGGCGCCGCGTTCCTGCCCGAGGACGATCGCCTCCAGCGCGTCGCGCTCGACTTCTCGGACCCCGACGCGACTCTCGCGCTGATGCGATCGCACGACGTCGTGATGTCGGCCGCCCCGTACTACTTCAACGGGACGCTGGCGCGCCTGGCGATCGAGGCGGGCTGCGATTACGCCGACCTGGGCGGAAACACCGAAATCCTGTTCGAGCAGCTCGAACGGAGCGACGACGCCCAGGAAGCCGGCTGCACGCTGATTCCCGACGTCGGGCTGGCGCCCGGGCTCGTGAACGTGCTCGCCGCCGAGGGCATCCGCCGGCTCGACGAGGCCGAGAAGGTCAGCATGTACGTCGGCGGGCTACCGCAGCGGCCGAAACCGCCCCTCAACTACCAGGTCGTGTACTCGCTGAAGGGGGTGCTCGATTACTACACGACGCCCTCGTACGTCATCCGCGACGGCAAACCGCTCGAGGTCGAGGCGCTGTCGGAAGTCGAGCCGGTCGAGTTCCCCGGACTCGGAATGCTCGAGGCGTTCCACACGGCGGGCGGCGCGTCGCTGCTACCGTGGCGCTACGAAGGCCGCGTCGAGCGACTCGAGTACAAGACGCTCCGCTATCCCGGCCACGCCGAGATCATGCGCTCGATTCGCGAGCTCGGCCTGCTGTCGCTCGACCCGGTCGACGTGCGCGGCGACGAGGTCGTGCCGCGCGACCTGGTCATCACCGTGCTCCGGCCGCTGCTGACGTCGTCCGATCCCGACCTCGTGGCGCTGCGCGTCGTGGCCACGGGCACGAAGGACGGGCGGCCGCTGACCCACCAGTGGGATCTGCTCGACCGCGAGGATGAAGAGCACGGGATCACGGCGATGGAGCGCACGACCGGGTTCAC
>DATHRZ010000026.1:0-9371 GCA_035464655.1 Gemmatimonadota bacterium | reverse complement strand
GGCCAGCCCCTTCGCCGCCTGTACTTCCGTGATCGCCGCCGTCAGCGTCGTCTTCCCATGGTCCACGTGACCGATCGTTCCCACGTTCACGTGCGGCTTCGTACGTTCGAACTTCTGCTTCGCCATCTCGACGTCGCTCCTGATTCTGGCGTGGCCGGATGCCACGAAGTTACGGTTTCAACGGTTCGCCGACGGGTGGTGCTTTCAGCAATGGTGGGGGGAGGATTCGAACCTCCGTAGGCATACGCCGGCAGATTTACAGTCTGCTCCGTTTGGCCGCTTCGGTACCCCACCGCATCGGTCCGGTCCGGGCCGTGTGGTGGCGATGGGCCGCCGGTACCAGTCCGTTCTGCCTGCCCGTCATCGGCGCGGCCGTTTTGCTGCCCCGAACATCATCCGAGCTGACGGTGGGACTCGAACCCACAACCTTCGGATTACAAATCCGATGCTCTTCCGGTTGAGCTACGTCAGCAGATCAGCAAAATAGACGGCTAACATAGGGGTGGAGCCGGCTCTCGTCAACTCCGTGCGGCAGGCAGGTCCGAGTCGCGCAGATCGACGCCCGACGCCCGCTTCCAGCGCGTCCCCGACGGAGTGTCTTCGAGTACCACGCCGCGCTCCTCGAGTTCCTCGCGCACGGCGTCGGCGCGCGCGAAGTCGCGCTCCGCCCGCGCCCGCGCCCGCTCCTCGATCTTCCCTTCGACCCAGCGGGCGAACTCGGGGTCGTCGATCTCCTCCTCTCGCGCGCGCAGCGCGAGCACGCCGAACACGGCGTCGAACCGGTCGAGCGCCTCGCGCAACACGTCCCCGCCCCCGGGGTCGATGCGCCCCGCGTCGAGGGCGGCGTTGCCGTCGCGAACCAGGTCGAAGGTGGCGGCGAGGGCGCCGCTCACGGCGAGATCGTCGTTCATGGCCGCGTCGAAGGCCGCCTTCCACGTCTCGACGAGACGCCGGGCCACGTCCACGCCGTCGTCGGCTTCTCCGCCCTCGGCATCGCCCGCCTTGCGGCCCCGGCGGCCCGCCGCCGCCAGGCGCTCGCGGAACTCCCACAGCCGGGTGACGGCGCGATCGGCGGCGGCGAGGCCGTCGAGCGTGAAGTTCAATTGCGAGCGGTAGTGCGCGCTGAGCAGCAGGTAGCGGATCGCCGAAGGACGGGCGCCGCGCTCGAGCAGCGAGCCGAGCGTGTGGAAGTTGCCGAGCGACTTCGACATCTTGCCGCCGTCCACGAGCAGGTGGGCGGCGTGGAGCCAGTAGCGCGCGAAGGGCGCGCCGGTCGCGCCCTCCGACTGGGCCATCTCGTTGACGTGGTGCGGAAAGATGTTGTCGACCCCACCCGTGTGGATGTCGAACGTCTCGCCCAGGTAGTGCATGGCCATCGCGGAGCACTCGAGGTGCCAGCCCGGTCGGCCCGGCCCCCAGGGGGAGTCCCACGTGGCCACGTCGCCCTCGGTCGTTCGCTCGCCGCCCTTCCAGAGCACGAAGTCGCGCGGGTCGTCCTTCGTGTACTCTTCGTCGCCGGCCGCCCGCCCGGCGTCGCGAAGCGCCTCGGGGTCGAGGTCGACCAGTCGACCGTACGCCTCGAACCGGCCGATCGCGAAGTAGATCGAGCCGTCGCGCTCGTAGGTGAGCCCGGCCTCCTCGAGGCGCCGCACGAGGTCGATCATCTGCTCGACGTGGTCGGTGGCGCGCGGGAAGTGCTCGGCCCGCTCGAGCCCCAGCGTCTCCCAGTCTTCGAAGAACTGCCGCTCCACCGGGCGCGTCACCTCGGCCAGCGGGACGTCGCGCTCGACGGCCGCCCGGATCGTCTTGTCGTCGACGTCGGTCAGATTCATCACCTGCTCGACCTCGAACCCGCTCACCTTCAGCCAGCGACGCAGCAGGTCTTCCCACACGAAGGTGCGGAAGTTCCCGATGTGCGCCCGATCGTAGACGGTGGGCCCGCAGGTGTACATCCGGACCCGGCCCGGCTCGAGCGGCTCGAACGTCTCGACCCGGCGGCCGAGCGTATTGTAGAGCCGGAGGCTCATGGAGCGCTCCCGGAATCGGCTGCGTCGGCCGTGTCGTCCGCCTCGGCAGCGCCCTCAGTTTCCTCCGCGCCATCGCCGCTCCCGGCGTCCTCCGCCGGCGTCCCGAGCTCCGGGAAGGCGTCGGCGCGCCAGTCCTCGTACGCGCCGACGGCCCCGGGGTTGGCCTCGGCCCATGCCGCCGCACAGGCCCCCACCGAGGCGTCGCCCCGGGCGGCGAGCAGGGGGCGCAGGTGGCCGGCCGCCCGTGCGAACGCCAGCTCGTCGAGCGGCGCGAAGCCGGGGCCGCCGAACAGCGTCCGCGCCAGCACCCAGCCGTCGACGAAGCTCGAGAGCACCATTTCCTCGCGGGCGACCAGCGCGTCGCACGGATCGTCGGGATCCTCGGTCCGCACCTCGCGCATGCGCATGACCGCGTAGTTGTAGTAGGCCCGATCGGCCTCGCGCAGGTTCCCCGGCGTCACGACGTCGACCGTCGAATCGCTCGTCGGGCTCACCGCGTTCCACGGGTAGGCCGGGTCGGGGGCGTCGACCGAGGCCGGAGGGCCGAAGCCGAGGATGTACAGGACACGCGGATCCTCGACGAGGTCGTCGTACAGGATGCGGGCTTCCTCGAGCATCACGCGCAAATCCGCGAGCTCGAAGCGCAGGCTGTCGCCGGCCGGCGAGGTCAGCGCGTACTCCTGCGCCGTCGCCGGGGCCGGCTGGAGGGCGACGGCCGACAGCCCGACGAGAAGCCCCAGGCCGCCGGACCCCATGCGCGGCCCACGAGCGGCGCGCCTCACTCGACCGTCACGCTCTTCGCGAGATTCCGTGGCTGGTCGACGTCGCAGCCCCGCAGGACCGCGATCCGGTAGGCGAGGAGCTGCAGGGGGATCACCGACAGCAGCGGCTGCAGCACGTCGAGCGTCCGCGGGACGGGGATCGCGTGGTCGACCTTCGCGGCCAGCTCCTCGTCGCCCTCCGACACGACGGCGATCACGCGGCCGCCGCGGGCCTTCACCTCTTCGATGTTCGAGACGACCTTGCCGTACACGGCGTCGTCGGGCGCGATGAACACGACCGGCATGTTCTCGTCGATCAGGGCGATCGGCCCGTGCTTCATCTCGGCCGCCGGGTACCCCTCGGCGTGGATGTAGCTGATCTCCTTGAGCTTTAGCGCCCCCTCGAGGGCCACCGGGAAATTGTATCCGCGGCCGAGGTAGAGGGCGTTGGAGTGGGTGTGGTACTCCTCGGCGATCCGGCTGACCAGCCCGTCGAGCTCGAGGGACTTCTGAATCTGGTCGGGCAGCGCGCGCATGGCGGCGACGATCTCGCGGCCCTCGATCAGGGTGAGGCCGCGTCGCCGGGCCATGTAGAGAGCGAACATGGCGAGGACGGTGAGCTGACCCGTGAACGCCTTGGTCGAGGCGACGCCGATCTCGGGCCCGGAGTGGATGTACACGCCGCCGTCGGTCTCGCGCGCGATGCTCGATCCGACGACGTTGACGATGCCCATGACGGGCGCCCCGCGACGCCGCGCCTCGCGCATCGCGGCCAGCGTGTCGGCCGTCTCGCCCGACTGGGAGATCGCGATGACCAGGGTGCCCGCCGTCACGATCGGTCTCCGGTATCGGTACTCCGACGCGTATTCGACCTCGACGGGGATCCGGGTCAGGTCTTCCAGCAGGTACTCGCCGATCAGCGCCGAGTGCCAGCTCGTGCCACAGGCCGTGATCACGATCCGCTTCACGTCGTCGAGGACGTCGGCCAGCTCGCGCAGCCCACCCAGGTGCGCCGACCCCTCCTCTTCGAGCAGCCGGCCGCGCATCGCGTCGCGTACCGTGTCGGGCTGCTCGAAGATCTCCTTGAGCATGAAGTGCTCGAACCCGCCGCGTTCGATGCGCTCGAGATCCCAGTCGATGTGTCTGACTTCCTTGTCGATCACCCGTACGCGACCCTCCGTGCCGAAGTCGCTGATCGCGATGATCTCGTGGCCGGCGCGCGTCAGTACGGCCAGCTCTCCGTCGTCCAGGTAGACGACGCGCCGGGTGTGCGCGAGGACGGCGGCGACGTCGGAGGCGGCGAACATCTCGCCGCTTCCCTCCTCGCCGATTCCCACGAGCAACGGTGAGCCGTTTCGGGCCACGACGATCTTGCCCGGGTCGTCGAGGTGCATGACCGCGATGCCGAACGTGCCCTCGACGCGTGACAGGGCGGCGGCGACGGCCTGCTCGAGGTTGCCCTCGAACACCTCGCCGATCAGGTGGGCGAGCACTTCCGTGTCGGTTTCGGAGACGAACTCGTGCCCGAGCTCCTGGAGCTTGATCCGCAGGATCTCGTAGTTCTCGATGATCCCGTTGTGGACCACGACGACGCGACCGCCCCCTTCGGTGTGGGGGTGGGCGTTCACCGTCGTGGGCGGACCGTGGGTGGCCCAGCGCGTGTGTCCGATTCCGACGGTCCCGGCGATCGGCTCCCGTTCGACCAGCTCTTCGAGCGTGGCGATCTTCCCGGCGGCCTTACGGATCTCCTGGCCGGTCTCGGTCTGGATCGCGACGCCCGCGGAGTCGTACCCCCGGTACTCCATGCGTCTGAGCCCCGCCAGCAACAGTGGCTGGGCCTCCCGGCTTCCGACGTACCCGACGATTCCGCACATGTATTCAGCTCCCGCTCGCACGGGCAACGCAGGCGGCGGTTTCCGCTACCAGACTTTCAGCCCGCTCGGCTTCGGGTGATTCCGCGATGATTCTGAGTATAGGCTCGGTGCCCGACGGCCGGACATGCAGCCACTGCGACCTGTCCGGCCAGGTCAGCCGGAGTCCGTCGGAGTGATCGGCCTCCGCTTCGGACCCCATGGCGGCCTCCAGGGTTCCGAGAAGCTCGTCGACGGACCCCTCGGGCCGCTCGAGCTTCCGCTTCACCATGTGGTAGGTCGTCCGCCCCTCCAGCAGCTCACCGATGCTGGCGCCGCGTTCGGCGCACAGGCTGAGCACGAGCGCGCAGGCGAGCGGCGCGTCGCGCGTGAGGTTGAGGTCGGGAAGCATCACGCCGCCGTTGCCCTCGCCGCCGATCACGGCGCCGACCTCGGCCATGACGGCCGCGACGCGGGCCTCGCCCACCGGACTGCGGTACAGCTCGACGTCGGCCGCCCGCGCCGCGTCGGCGATCGACTGGCTCGACGAGAGGTTCGTCACGACGGGCCCGCGGCGGTGGCCGAGCACGTATTCCACGACCAGCGCCAGCGTCCAGTCCTCACCGATCGCGCGGCCCGTCTCGTCTACGATCGCGAGGCGGTCGGAGTCCGGGTCGACGGCGAACCCGAGGTCGGCGCCGGTCCGGCGCACGAGATCGCCGAGGGCCCCGAGGTTCTCGGGCGTCGGTTCCGGGTCGCGCGGGAACACGCCGTCCGCCGTCGTGCCGATGCCGTGGACCTCGCAGCCCATCCGGCGCAGCAGCTCCGGCACGACGAGAGCGCCCGCCCCGTGCACGCAGTCCACGGCGACCGTCGGACGCGCGGCCGCGACGGCATCAAGCGCGACGAGGTCGAGACCGAGGATTCGCTCGATGTGGTGCTCGACGACGCCCGGCATGTCGCTGAACCGCCCGAGCTCGTCCCAGCCGACCAGGGCCGGTCCGCTCTCGACCATCGCCGTGATCCGCTCGCCGTCGGCCGGAGCCACGAACCGCCCGTCGGGCGAGGCGAGCTTCAGCCCGTTCCACTCGACGGGGTTGTGGGACGCCGTGACGATCAGGCCTCCGAGGGCGTGGGGGTCGTCACGCACGGCCAGCAGATGCGTGGGCGTCGGTCCGATGCCGGTCAGTCGCGCGTCGACGCCCGCGGCGCATAGCCCCGTCGCGCTGGCGGCGGCGAGCAGCTGCCCCGACGTGCGGGAATCGCGGCCGACCAGCACGTAGCGTCCGCCCGTTCCTTCAGGGCTCCGGTCGCGGAGGAACGCGCCCATCGCGGCCCCGTAGCGGACGGCGAGCTCCGGCGTGACAGTCTGTCCGACGATTCCCCGGATTCCCGAGGCCGATATGATGAGAGACCGGTCCAACGGTCCCCTCCCGAGACAGCGGTTCGTGTTGACGGCGGAGGGCGATGAGCCTCCGCGGCGCAACCGCGAAGCTACCGGACCGGCCGCCGTCAATCCAGACGGTCGATGCGCCGAATCGCGTCACGAACCGCGTCGGCGCTGATCGTGGTCGCCGCGTAGCCGGACGCCCAGTGGACGCCGCGACCGGCCGCGGTCAGCGCCTCCTGCGACCCCTGCTTGAGCCGGGGAACGAGCGTGGATAGCGAATGCGTCGGTTTCAGGCGCAGGAGCAGGCGCACCCGGTCGGCGGCGGCCCGCACTGCCACGGGCTCGACGTCGAGCCGCCGCGCCAGAACGATGAGCTGGACTTCGACCTGACCGCGCAGGTCGCTGGACATCAGCGGCAGCCGGCCGAGGGTCGACCAGGCGAGGCCGACGTAGATGTGGTGCACGGCGCGCTCCGTCGCCAGGTCGATAGCCGCGTCGGTGGCCGGGTCGCGTCGGGGCGAGTCGGGTCGAAGGATGGTCGCCATGCACCGAGAATCGTCGCCGGCATCATCGGATCTTCAATCGGTCCGACGTTTCGCCGGCCCGGACGCGCGGCTAAGCTTGGCCGCGACGAACCCGCCGAGATTCCCGGGCGGGAAGTAGCTTCCAAGCAGACGGAGAGAGCATGCAGACGCAGCCGTCGGACCGGTTCGCCACGCTGGCGATCCACGCCGGCCAGGCACCGGAAGAGAGTTCCGGCGCCATCATGACACCCATCTTCCAGACGTCGACCTACGTGCAGGACGGCGTGGCCCGCCCGCGCGACGGCCACGAGTACGCCCGCGTCGCCAACCCGACGCGAACGGCGCTCGAGCGCAACCTCGCGGCCCTCGAGGGCGGGGCGCGGGCCGCCGCCTTCGCGTCGGGGCTCGCGGCGATCGAGGCGATCGTCAAATCCTGCCTGTCGGCCGGCGACCACATCGTATGCGGAGACAACGTCTACGGTGGCACCGAGCGGCTGTTTCGCTGGTTCGAACGCTTCGGCGTCGACTTCGACCCGGTCGACACGGCCCACCCCGACGTGCTCCGCGCCGCCATCCGCCCCGAGACCCGCCTCGTGCTGCTCGAGACGCCCACGAACCCGCTGATGCGGCTGTCGGACATCGCGGCCTGCGCCGAGATCACCCGCGACGCCGGGGTCCTCCTGGCCGTCGACAACACCTTCGCCACGCCGTACCTGCAACGTCCGCTCGAGCTCGGCGCCGACCTGGTCGTCCACAGTTCGACGAAATACCTGGGCGGGCACAGCGACCTGATCGGGGGTGCGGTCGTGGCGGCCGACGAGGCCCTCGGCGACGAGATCGCCCGGCAGCAGATGGTGACGGGGGCGGTTCCGGGGCCGATGGACTGCTACCTGCTGCTTCGCTCGACGAAGACACTGCCCGTGCGCATGCGGGCGCACTGCGAGAACGCCGCCCGCGTCGCCGCCTGGCTGCGCGAGCGTCCCGAGCCCGAGAACGTCGTCTATCCGGGGCTCGACGATCATCCGCAACACGAGCTGGCCGCCCGCCAGATGCGCGACTTCGGCGGCATGGTGACCGTCGACATGGGCACGCGGGAGCGCGCCGAGCGCATGTCGGAGGCGACCCGTCTGTTCGCCCTGGCCGAGAGCCTGGGCGGCGTCGAGAGCCTCGTGTGCGTGCCGGCGCGGATGACACACGCCTCGGTTCCGGCGGAGCGCCGGACCGAGATGGGCCTCACCGACGGCCTGGTCCGGCTCTCGGTCGGCATCGAGGACGTGGACGACCTGATCGCCGACCTCGAGCAGGCGCTCGAAGCCGTCTGAAACCCGGCGGACCCGGCGCGCGTAGTTCGAAGCAGACACGGACCCACTCGGCAACCGCGGAGGCGGATCGATGACGAATGACGCGACGGAAGAACCAGGCGGATCGCAGGAATCCGGTGACCCCACCGGCAATCGGGAGAAAGCGGAGGTCGGGCGCACCGACGGCGGCGGACCGGGCCATCAGCGCCGGATCCTCAACGGAATCGGCGCCACCTCGTGGGAGCATCCGGCCGACCGGGCGGCGCTGAACGCCCTCCGCAAGCTTCCGGGGTTCGATTTCGCGCTCCGCAAGGTGTTCGGGATGTTCGGCGAGCGCGCGATCCGGCTCGCGTTCAAGGCGAACGCAGTACGCGTGTCCGAGAAGCAGTATCCCTGGGTCCACCAGCGCCTGCTCCGGGTGTGCGAGGTCATGGACCTCGACACCATCCCGGAACTCTACGTGAGCCAGACGCCGGTCGTGAACGCCGGCGCCGTCGGGATGAACGAGCCGTTCATCGTGCTGAACTCTTCGATGCTCGAGGTGCTGACGCGCGACGAGGTCGAAGCCGTGATCGCCCACGAGGTCGGCCACATCCTGAGCGGGCACGTGCTCTACCGCACGCTGCTCATCCTGCTCATGCAGCTCACGGTATTCCGCTATCCGCTCGCCGGCATCGCCGTGCTACCGCTGCTGCTCGCGCTGCTCGAGTGGAACCGCAAGGCCGAGCTGTCGAGCGACCGCGCCGCCCTGCTGGCGATTCAGCATCGCGACACGGTGCTGAGCGGGCTGATGAAGCTGGCCGGCGGCACGCGCGGCGAGCAGGAAGACCTCGACCTGGCCGAGTTCATCGCGCAGTCCGACGAGTACCAGGAGAATCGCGACATCCTCGACCGGGTGTACAAGCTGCTCAACGTGCTTGGTGCGACGCACCCGTTCTCGGTCGTGCGCGTGGCCGAGTTGCGTACGTGGATCGACTCGGGCCGCTATGACGAGATCCTGGCCGGCGACTACGTCCGCCGCGACGAGGAGGACACGCGTCCTTACGTCGAAGACCTGAAGGAAGCCGCGAAGGGCTACACGGACATGGCGAGCGAAATCCTGGAAGACGTCGACGCGGCCGTCGATCGCCTGAAGGACAGGGTGAGCGGCGCGTTCCGGCAGTCCCGCCGAAGCTGACGGGGGCGGCCCCGCCCCCGACCCGACCCGGCCCGCTCCCGCCGATTGCTGGCGAGGGCGGGCCGGTTTCGTCGTCCCCCGAGCTGGGGGTAATTTTGGCGACAGGTGCATACTTCTGCATACGTCTGAGACGGGCGTAGCCCCCTCGCGACTGCAGGAGAGCCCTCCTGTCGCATGCGTCACCTCAAGTGAGACCCTCACGCTTCAAGCGCGCTGTCGGCGCCGACGATGGCGTTGAGTGCTGGAGCGCGAGAGGCGCTGAGCGGCTGAGGGATTCACTTCGGCCGGAGAATGACGTAGGGGACCTCGGCCTGCTTGAACTGCTCTCGCAGGCGCCGGGT
>DATHRZ010000025.1:0-2766 GCA_035464655.1 Gemmatimonadota bacterium | reverse complement strand
GCGGTCGACCTCGCGCCGATCTCCGCGCGCGGAGAGATCGAGTGGCGACAGGACGACGGCTGGGCCCGGACGACGTACGACCTCCGGTTCGAGGGCGGGCGGGTGACGGGAAGCGTCGAAGACAGCGCCGGTGTCGTCCGGCAGATCGATCGCGAGGTGCCGCCCGGCGTCGTGCTGCGTGACATGCGGGACATCGCGTTCGGCGCGCTCGTGGCGGAGCCCCTCGTCGGCCGGAGCATGGAGCTTCGTACGTTCGACGCGCGGACGGGCGAAGTGAAACTCGACAGGTTCGACATTCGACGGCGCACCACGATCGAGGTCGGCGGCGAGCAGGTCACTGCCCTCGCCGTCGACGTGGCGAGCGGCCTGGTGAACGAACGCTCGTACTTCACGACGGACGTGCCCCGCCGGCTGCTACGCCGCGAGGACGCCGCGACGGGAGCCGTCGAAGAAGTCGTCGGGCACTACGTCCTCCCGGCACCGGACGAGACGACTCCCTGATCGAAGCCGGACCCCGGCGACGGTGAGGCCCGCGGGGCTGAACTTTTCCGCGCCTCTTCCTTCCTGCCGGGAAGAATTCCCCGATTCGGCGGCTCAGTGGGCGCAAGGCGCGATCCCGAGAATCGGCCGACTACAGATCCATCTCCCTGTGTGGCATCGACTTGGCGATCACGCCCCGGATGCCCTCGCCTGTGGAACAGGTGTTGCCCCATAGTAGCGTGAGACACGGAGTACCCCCGACGAGTACGACGGAGTACCCGCAATAACCACGCTGTACGAAAGGCAACATCGATGACGAGCAAGCTGACGAGCGGCCTGTTTGCGGCCGCGCTGGTCCTGGCGCTTCCGCTGACGGCGAACGCGCAGGAAGTCGCGGTCCCGACGGATGAGATCGAGACCTGCACCGCTACGATCGCCCCGATTCATGCCTCCGAGCACGTCGCCGTGACGGCCGCGTTTGACGCGCCGTTCGGTAGCGTCGTTGGCATCGAGGCTCCGGCCGAGAGCGGCATTGTTCTGGCCGAAGAGAAGCGGACCGAGATGGCCGATGAGGCGATCGAGGGCGAGATCGAGGCCGAGGCTGCACCGCTGGCGGATGAGAACGAGAACGTTTCAACGTTCTGGCTCGACACCTCCAATGCTACGCCGGGCACCTACCTGATCACGCTGAACAACGAGCTCGACGAGAGCTGCACCGCCGAGATCACGGTTGAAGAGAAGGACGAGAAGTCTGACGTCGAGAAGGTCGAGATCGACGCCGAGAATGTCGAGATCAACGAGGCCGAGGATATGGACACCGAGGACGGCGAAGAGTACTAAGCCGAACTCGAACCAACGTCTCGTCGGCGGCGACGCCACGAGGCGGACCCGGCGTGTAGTCGGAGCCCGGTAAAACGGACCCACGCATCCGGCAACGCGTCGACTTCCCGGAAGGCGGGGGAGGAGCCATGCTTCTCCCCCGTCTTTCTTTTATCGGGAGTGCATGGTGTGGCGGACTCCCCTAGCGACTGCCCTGGGGCGCGGCCGTCGTCACCGAATCCCCGTGAGCCCCGTTCTGGGATCCCGTCCCCCCCGTAGACTCCGCCAGGAGACGATGGTCGGGGATCGACCGGTCGTCGTGACCCAGCCACTCGATGCCATCGATCGTGATCGCGTACATGCCGCTCGACAGCGTCTCGACCAGACCCCGCTGCTTGAGGTACCACATCGGGAACTCGAGATGCTCTCGCGGCACCCCCAGCGTTTCCTCCAGATGCATCGCGCCGAGGCCCCCCGCCTGCGGGTCCCGGCGGCGCGCGGCATAGAGAAGTGACAGAACCCCGTGGAAAATGCGCTGGTCGCGCTGGTGGTCGTTGAGCGCTTCATCCTGCGAGAATATCCGCCACCGTGCCCCGGTCTGGTCGTCGTAGCGTACGTCGAACCGGGCCCGTCGCTCGGGGTCCGACAGAACCTCGAAGGCCTCGCGAACCTCGCGAAACCGGGTTTCGTCGCCCGACGACGTGTTATCGGGATGGTAGCGCTTGGCCAGCAGACGATAGACGCGCTCCACCGTTTCCGCGTCCGCGTTCTGGCTGACCTGCAGGACTTCGTAGTGATCGACGAAGTTCGACTCAATCTTCACGTTTTCGTTCTTCACGGTTCCCTTCCGCTGCTCGGGGCTCCATCCACGACCGTCGCGACGAACTTGATACAAGAACCGGGCCGATCAGTGACTTTCCGGCTCACACCGCGAATCCATGAGCACTTCGTATGCTTCGTGGCGCACTTCGGTGCGCGCCATGATCTCTCCGGGCTCGCGACCGTGCGAGATCGCGTGCTCACGGCTCTTCATGTAGCTGCGGAAGGCTTCCTGGCTCTCCCAGGCCGTAAGAAACGCGTACGTCACCTCACCCGCCAGTGGCCGCAACAACTGCAGGTAGAGGAAGCCCGGAAAGTCGTCGACGAGGCGCGAGCGGCGGCGAAAGTGCCGTTCGAGCTCTTCGTGGTCGGCCTCGGGCACGGTGAGATGGGAGACGAACACGAACACCGGTCAGCTTCCTCGCGGCACGAGTTCATCCGCCGCTCGCACGGCATCGCGAAGGTCGCGCCCATAGCCGTCGGCACCAACCAGGCTCCACGAGTCGGGGTTCGCGCCGAAAGCGCTGCCCCCGACCACGATGCGGATGTCCGATCCGAACTCGGTCCGTGCATCCTCGATGAGCTCCGCGACGGCGTGCAGGCTGGACAGTACGGTGGCCGAGATACCGACGAGCCGGGGCTCGTGCT
>DATHRZ010000024.1:0-119086 GCA_035464655.1 Gemmatimonadota bacterium | reverse complement strand
CGACAGGCCGCCCTGGTACCAGGCCTGCACCTTGATGTCGCGTCCCGGCACCGGAACGAGTGATCCATTGTGCGCGACGCAGTTCTCCTGCGCCGTCTGCGCGGCCGGCATCTTGAAGTAGCTGCGGAACACCATCTTCTTGTTGTGAATCTCGAAGATCGCGTTCGCGCCCCAGCTCGGCAGGTCGGTCTCCCGGCACCGCGGCGACGTGCCGCCGCCCCACTCGTCGGTGAAGATCACCTTCGTGCCGTCGTTGTTGAACGTGGCCGAGTGCCAGTACGAGAAGTTCGTGTCGGCCACCGCCGCGATCCGCTGCGGATTCACGGGATCGCTGATGTCGAGCAGCAGGCCGTACCCGCCGCACGCCCCTCCCGCCAGGCCGACCGCCGGGTACACGGTGATGTCGTGGCACTGCGTCGGACCGCGGTTGTTGCCTCCACCCGCCGCGCCGATCATCCGTTCGATGATGTCCGGCAGGGCCTCGCGCAGCGCGGCGCTGTCAGCGGCCGTCGGATCTCCCTCGCCGCCCCGTGCCACGACGACGCTGTCGAGCATCGGGTTCACGAAGCGCGACGGCAGGACCTGGGGCTTGCCCATGATGTCGACGACGAAGGCGCGCCGCTCCCGCGCCTCGGCCAGCATCTTCTCGCGCGCCTCTACGTCGGCGGGCGCCTCGGCCTCGCGCCGCGGCGGAGCCTCGAGATCGTCGAAGATCCTCGGAGAGGAAACGATGGCTGCCTGCTCCGGGTGCGCGAGGGGCACGCGGATCACCTCGATCCGGAACAGTGCGGAGGTCGGATCCTCCTCGGGCATCGCGTCGGAGCAACCCGGGAGCTCGCTCGGCGACCGCACGACCGACGAGCCCGACACGTAGACGTAGACGTTCTCGGCATCATCCGGATCGACGAGCAACGTGTGCGTGTGCGAGCCCCGGCAGGTCTGCACGTTGCCGACGTTGACCGGGTTGTCGAGGTCGCTGATGTCGAAGATGCGGATGCCGCGGAGCCGCTCGGCGCTCACGCTGTCCTGGACGCCTTCACCGCCGCAGTCGATGCGCCCGCTCAGTCCTTCGCCCGATACGAACAGCAGGTTCCGGTAGACAGAGACGTCGCTCTGCGACGCCGGGCAGAAGTAGCCCTTGCGCAACGACGGCGCGGCCGGGTCGGACACGTCCCAGACCTGGAATCCGTTGTAGTTGCCCTGGATCGCGTAGTCGCCCAGGAAGGCGAGGTCGGAGTTCGTGACGCCCGCGAACGGCTCGGGCGACGGCGTCGTCGAGACGAGCCGCAGGTTCCATATCGCCTCTTCGGCGTTCCACAGTCCGGCCTCCAGCCCGATTCGTGGATCCGGGTCCGGCGGGCTCGCCGTGGCGGCGGGTGCCGGTTCGTACGACGCGGTCGTGACGGCGGCCCCGTCGGGCGACGAATACGAGGCGCAGGCGCCAAAGGTGAGTACCCCGATCGTCATCACGATCGAGCGAAGCTTTGAAGACAGCGTGGACATACGCGGTTCCAGTCTGGGGTTGAACGGGTGAAGCTGATGAGCAGAGAGCATGGTCGTCAGGGCGGATCGCTGGAGAACAGGAGGTCACGCAGCATCGTCTGCATCCGGGTGATCTCGCTGGCCTGGTCGGCGCCGATGTCGGAAGCGAGCTTGAACACGGCCTCTTCACGGGCGGCGCCCGGAACGGCCACGAGCTCGTTCACCATGGTCACGGCGCCCTGGTGGTGCTGAATCATGAACTGCAGATAGAGCCGGTCGAACTCCTCACCCCGGGCGGCGTCGAGCGCCGCCATCTGGTCGTCGGTGAGCATACCGGGCATCATCTCGTGAGACGCGTCGTGGTCGGCGTGCATCGCATGGTCGTCGTCGGACGGGTGATCGCCGTTCACCCGCGGCTCCGGGACGGCTTCGCCCCGGTCGCGCAACCAAGCCTGCATGAGGTCGATTTCGTCGTTCTGGGCGTTGATGATGCGTCGCGCCATGATCTGCAGCGACGGGCTCGCTCCGTGCGACGGCGCCATCCGTGACATCACGAGGGCCTGCGCGTGGTGATGGATCATGCCGGCCATGAAGTCGACGTCGGCCTGCGTGTACGCGCGGCGAACGCTGTCGACGGCGGCCGCCTGTTCGGCGACGATGGCGTCGGTAGTGAGTTCTCCGTCGTTCGGAGGCGAACGATCGGTGGTCGCCGCCGGGCTGCAGGCCCAGACGACGCACACGACAGCGGGGAAGACTCTGTTCACGTGAGGCGGTATCCCATCCCGTTCCCATCCACGGTGGCGATCACAGACCGCTCATTCTAACCTTTCGGGCCTCGATTTCCAATCCCGAAAGATCCGGAGGGTACGAGGTGCACATCGAACGCTTCACGACGATGCGCGTTCCCGTCGAGCCCGCGGAGGCGCTGCCCCTGTTCACCCCGGAAGGCGAACGTGCCTGGGTGGCGGGGTGGGATCCGGAGCCCGTACACGCGCCCGGGGGCTCGCTGTCGCGCGAAGGCGCCGTGTTCCGTACGACACACGGGGGCGAGGAGACCGTGTGGCTCGTCCAGCGGGTCGACGCGTCGCAGGGGGCGGCCGACTACGTGCGGATCACTCCCGGGAACCGGCTCGGCACCGTACACGTACGCTGCACGGACGACGGAGAGGGTGGGTCGAACGTCGAGGTCGGCTATAGGCTCACGGCGCTGTCCCCCGCCGGGGAAGAAGCGCTGGACGCGATCACGCCCGAGGCGTTCGAGGCCGATATCCGCGGCTGGCAGGCGGCGATCGAGGGGTTGCTGGCGGAGCGCTGAACGACCGTCGGCGTCGCCTACGGAAGCCCGATCGGCCGTAACTCCTGTATCCGGCCGGCGAGCGCGAGCACCGCCTCCTCGCTGCGCGGACGTCCGACGATCTGCAGGCCGACGGGGAGACCGTTGGTGCCCAGGCCGGCCGGCACGCAGGCGACAGGCAGGCCGGTCAGGCTGAGCACGAAGGTCGGAGCGATCCAGTCGATGTAGGTGCCCATTTCGCGACCGGCTATCGATTCCGGGTAGTTGTGCTCGACCGGGAAGGGCGGCACCGCCGTGCATGGCGTAAGAATGTGGTCGTAGCTCTGGAACAGCTGTCGGAACTCCTCCCAGATTCGCCCGCGGGCCTGCTCGGCCGCCGCCAGCTCGCGAACCGTAGTTTGCAGGCCCGACTCGACGTTTCCTCGGACGTTGTCGCCGAGCTCGTCGAGCCGATCGAGGCGCCGATACTGGTGCGCTACCATCCAGTAGCCCCGGAGGGCGAGGAACGCGTCGAAACCGTACGACAGGTCGAGCTCGACCTCTTCCACGTCCGCACCCGCCCCGTCGAGGGCCGCGACGCCTTCGCGGCACACGCGCGCGACCTCGGGGTCGATGCCGAGGCCCACCGGGTCGGGGACATAAGCGGCCCGGATGCTGCGCGGCGGACCGCGTCGCACGGCAGCCGCGAACTCGCGACCGGTCACCGATTGCACCGCGGGGGACAGGGGACTGGCACCCGACACCGCGTCGAGCACCATCGCGATGTCCTCGGCCGTTCGGCCCATGGTTCCCGTCACCTGGAGGTTGTCCCACAGGTATCGGGTCGGGTACGTGGGCACGAGCCCCGGCGAGGGTCGCAGTCCGACTACGCCGCAGAACGAAGCCGGGATGCGAAGCGAGCCCCCGAGGTCGGTGCCTTCGGCGATCGCGATCATGCCGGTCGCCAGCGCGGCGGCTCCTCCGCCCGTCGATCCCCCGGCGCTGAGCGCCGTATCCCAGGGATTCCGCGTCCGGCCGAACACGTCGTTGAAGGTGTTGCCCCCGGCCGCGAACTCGGGCGTGTTCGTCTTGCCCAGGATAATCGCGCCCGCCTCGCGCAGGCGTTTGACGATGAGCGCGTCCTCGGCGGGTACGTTGTCGGCGTAGAGCGGGGAGCCGTACGTCGTCCGCATCCCGGCGACCTCCGTCACGTCCTTGATCCCGACGGGCAGCCCGTACAGCGGGCCGCGCATTCCTCCCGTCGCGACGTGGCGCTCGAGCGCCCGCGCCTCGTCGAGCGCGGTTTCGGACAGCGTCACGACGGCGTTCAGCGTCTCGTTGTTGCGCTCGATCTGCTCGAGGCTCGCCTCGACGAGCGCGGTCGGCGAGAGCTCGTCGGTGTCCATCAGCCGTCGGAGCTTCGACGCCGGTAGGCGGGACAGCTCGGTCATCGGGGCCTCATTCCTCGACGAAGGCGATCGCGCGGCAGAAGGCCGCCTCGCCACCCTTGAACTTCCAGGGGAAGAAGCCGATGGTCAACCGCCGGTTCTGCAGCTCGGGCGCGGAAAGGTCGCCGCCGAGGTTCTCGACGTGCATGCAGTTGTGCGGGAACAGCTGGTTGTGGGTGAGCTGATAGTCTTCGTCGGGGAACAGCCGGTCGACCTCCTCGGGCCCGCCGAATTTCTCCTCCGCGAGCTTCCGCACGCGGTCGCAGTGGCCGAACGATCCTTTGCCCAGGAACCTGCCGATCGGCAGATCCATCGGGTGATCGGTGGAGATCGCGTCGACGGCCCAGATGTGGATCTCCCTCTCGAGCAGCCAGGGCACCATGTCGGGGTGCGCTCCCGGGTGGCGATGCACGTATTTTTCTTCGTCGGGCTCGGCGCCGAACTGCGCGTAGCGGTGCCATCCCGTATGCAGGATCAGCCGGTCGCCCTTCCGTATCTCGACCCGGCTCTCGATCATCTCCGGCGTGTAGACGGCGAGCTCGTCCATCTCGTCGGTCAGGTCGACGATCGCGCCGGGTCCGTACAGCCAGTCGAGCGGGATCTCGTCGATCGTCATGCCACCGGTCACGAAGTGGCGCGGCGCGTCGAGATGGGTGCCCATGTGGTTGGACGTCTGGATGTACTGTGCGTTGACCCCGTGCTCGACCTTGCGCTTGATGTACTTCACCTCGAACGGGGGGTAGTAGGGCCAGAAGAACACGTCCTGGTTCAGCGGCTGCGAGATGTCGTAGAGCTTCATCGGTTCTCCTCGGCTCGATGTTTAGGTTCGTCGAACAGGAAGCGGACCTCCGGCTTCGTCACCTTGCCCATCGCGTTCTTCGGCAGCCGCGCGAGGCAGCGCACCCGGGTCGGGAGCTTGTAAGGGGCGAGGCGCTCCCGGGCCCAGTCGCGCAGCTCGTCGCGCCCCAGCTCCCGGCGGGCGACGAGGGCGGCGCACACGGCTTCGCCCCATTCGGGATCGGTCACCCCGACGACCGCGCACTCCTCGACGTCGGGGTGCCCGCCGAGCACGTTCTCGATCTCGAGGGCCGACACCTTGTAGCCCCCGGTCTTGATGATGTCGACCGAACGGCGGCCGAGAATGCGGTACGTACCGTCTTCCACGATGGCGATGTCTCCCGTGCGGAACCAGCCTTCGCGGAATGCGGCGGCGCTGTCGGCGGGTCGCTCCCAGTACTCGCGGAACACGGCCGGGCCTCGCACGTGGAGTTCACCGGGCTCGCCGTCGGCCACCTCCTCTCCCGCCTCGTCGAGCAATCGTACCTCGACACCGGGGAGTGGCCGGCCGACGGAGCCGGGGCGTCGTTCTCCACGCAGCGGATTCGACAGGGCCATGCCGATTTCCGTCATGCCGTAGCGTTCTAGCAGCGTATGACCCGTGATCTCCCGCCAGCGTTCGAGCACGGGCACCGGCAGGGCCGCCGAACCCGACACCATGAGCCGCAGCTTCCGCGCGCCGGCCGTCCGACGGGCCTGCTCGTCGGGTGCGGCCGCCTCCCAGTTCTTGATGAGACGGGTGTAGATCGTCGGAACGGCCATGAACAGGGTCGCTGGCGTATCGACGAAACGGTCCCACACGGCGTCCGCGTCGAATCCGGGCAGGAGGTCGACGGTGGCGCCCACGTCCAGCGCGCACAGGAGCGCGTTGACGATCCCGTGCGTGTGGTGCAGTGGCAGCACGTGCACGATCCGATCGTCGGCGGTCCAGCCCCATGCTCCGACGAGCGAGTCGACGGTGGCGTTGAGGTTGCGATGAGAGAGCACGACGCCCTTTGGGCGCCCCGTGGTGCCACTCGTGTAGAGGATGAGAGCCGGCCGGTCGAGCGATACGTCGGGTGGCGGGCCCTCTATGTGTACATGTGTACGGTTAGAGGGTGGCGCGAGGTATATGGCGCCGCGCTCGCTGGCCAGGTGCCGGAGAACCGCCCCGCCTGCGTCCTTCGCGACGACGATTGCCGCTCGGGTGTCGTCGAGCACGTGGGCCAGCTCGGGTTTCGGGTGCGAGAGACATAGCGGAACCGCGATCCCTCCGGCCCACCAGGTGCCGAGCAGCGCGGCGACGTAGTCGAACCCGGCCGGCACGTGGATCGCGATCCGGGCGCCGGCGAGGTCGTCGGTGCCGGCGGCGCGGAGGAGCTGGGCCGCGACGGTGGCCGCCCCGGCCCGCAGCTCCGAATAATCGTGCGCTCCCGTGGCGTCGACGATCGCCACGCCGCCGTGAGCGGCCGTCATCCACATGGCATCGATGGCATCATCGGGATCATCGTATCGTCAGCGGCGCATCAACCAGGCGTATACCGCCGCCGAGGCGAGCGTCGCGCTGAACCAGGCGCCCTCGAACAGAAAGCCGAGTGCCGGCACGACGAGCCCGAGCAATGCGAGCCCGACGCCCGCGAGCGTCGCCCACACGGCGGCCCGGTTCACCCCGGACCCACCGTAGGCGTACTCGGAGTCTTCCCGGTACAGGGCCTCGAGGTCGAGCCGGGAGCGGCGTACGAGCAGATAGTCGCACAGTATCACACCCCCAACCGCACCGAGCAGACCCGAATAAGTGATTAACCAGCCTTGATATACGTCGAGTAACTTCCACGGAAATATGAGGATCCCGAACAGCGCGGCGATCAGCCCGCCCGTCCGGAAGCTGACGTGGCGCGGCGCGAGGTTCGAGAGGCTGTTCGCGGGGCTCACTACGTTGGCCGCGATGTTGGTGCTCAGCGTCGCCACGACGATCGCGCCGAGCGACACGATGGCCAGGAGGGCGCTGCCCTGCTCGGCGGCCAGGCGAGCGAGCAGGTCGATCGGATTCCAGATCGCCTCGCCGTACAGCAGTACCGTGGCGCTCGTGACGGCCAGCCCGATGAACGAGAACAGCGGCATCGTGATCAGCAAGCCGATCGCCTGCCCGGACATCTGGGCGCGCTGGCTGCCGGCGTAGCGTGTGAAGTCGGGGATGTTGAGCGAGATCGTGGCCCAGTAGCCCACCATCGCCGTAAGCCAGGGGAGGAACAGCGTGAGGAAGTACTCCGGGAAAGGCAGGTCGGGCCGCGCTTCGACCAGCGCGTCCGACTGGGCGAGGATCGTCCCGAGCCCTCCGACCCGTCCCATGGCCCACAGCAGAAGCGCGAGGCCCATCAGGATGAGGAACGGGGCCGCCAGGGTCTCGAGCCACTTGATGCTCTCGGTGCCTGCCCAGACGAAGTAGACGTTGATCAGCCAGAACAGCAGGAAACCGGTGTAGTGCCCCGCGCCGTAGCCCATGAAGGTCCAGTCGCCGCCCATCGCGTGCCAGGCCGGCCACACGGTGCTCAGCAGGGCGTGAATCGCGAGGCCGCCGATCCAGGTCTGGATGCCGAACCAGCCGCAGGCGACGAGCGAGCGGGCGAGGGACGGGATGTGGGCGCCGACGTGTCCGTACGAAGCGCGGGCGTAGACCGGGAACGGGATGCCGTACTTCGTGCCCGCGTAGCCGTTGATCAGGAGCGGAAGGAGGACGAGCGCGTTGCCGAGCAGAATCGCGAGCAGGCTCTGTCGCCAGCTCATCCCCGCCTCGATCATGCTGGCTGACAGCATGTAGGTCGGGATGCAGACGCTCATGCCCACCCACAGCGCGGCGATGTTCCAGGTGTTCCACGTCCGCTCGGCCGGCGGGGTAGGGGCGAGGTCGTCGTTCGTCAGCCGCCCCGCGGTCGACGACGCCGCGGCGTCCGCTGTCACCTCAGCCACCCCGGTCACGTGTCTCGCGTGCCTCGTTCGCTCGCTCGAGCGCGCGGCGCGTCAGCACCCGAACGAGGTGGCGTCGATAGGCGGGAGAGGCGTGGATGTCGCCCGGTGGATCGAGCGCGTCGGCCGTCGCCTCGGCCGCCTCGGCGATTGCGGCGGCGTCCAGCGATCGGCCGCGCAGCACGGCGTTCCCGGCCGTCGACAGGATCGGGCGGTCGCCGACGCCGAACAGGCCGATGGCCGCGTCGCTGATCGAACCGTCGTCGGCCGGGGTCAGGGCGATGGCGACGCCGGCGAGGGCGAAGTCGCCGTGTCGCCGCGACACTTCCTCGATGGCGAACCGCGAGCCCGGGGGCGGGGCCGGGATCTCGATTTCGACCAGGAGCTCGTCGGGGGCGAGCACCGTCTCGAACAGCCCGATGTAGAAGTCGCGCGCCGGGACACGGCGGGAGCCGGCGGGGCCGTGCAGGCGAAACACGGCGTCGAGGGCGAGCATGGCGGCGGGAAGCTCGGCCGCGGGGTCGGCGTGCGCCAGGCTGCCCCCGAGAGTGCCTCGATTGCGGATCTGCGGGTGCGCCACGAGGGCCATCGTCTCGGAGACGAGCGGGGCGCGTTCGCCGGCGACATCGCTGCGCTCGACCGTACGCTGCCGCGTCATCGCCCCGATCGTCAGCCCGCCGTCCTCGTCGGACCGGATGCCGCGCAGGGCGTCGACGCCGGCCAGGTCGACGAGCAGGGACGGTTGCGCGAGCCGGAAGTTCAGCGCCGGGATCAGGCTCTGGCCCCCGGCCAGCGCCTTCGCCCCCGGGCCACCTTCACGGAGGGCGTCGATCGCCCCTTCGATCGAGTCGGGCCGGACGTAGTCGAACGGCGCGGGCTTCATCCGATCATCCGATCGACGGCTTCGAGGCCCTTGTGGCTCATGTTCCGGCCGACCGTGTCGAGGAGCGGCTTGCCGACGGCGGCCACCAGGCCGCCCACCTGCAGGTCGGCCCGGTAGCGCATCAGGCAGCGTGTGCCCCGCTCCTCTAGCCGGACGTCCGCTCGCCCGTCGATGAAGCCCGCCCGCCCCTGTCCGCCGACGATCATCGTGAACGCTTCCGGCGGAACGAGGTTCGTCAGCTCCACAGAAATATCGAACCGCGCGGCCGTGACGGGTCCCACGCCGACCACCATCACGCCGGCGTACAGGTGGCCGCCGACCCGCTCGAGTCGCTCGGTGCCCGGAAGGGCGCGGCCGAGGATCTCAGGATCCTGCAGGGCGTCCCAGACGGCGTCGCGGTCGGCGCCGAACAGGTACTCCGATTCGATGAGCATGTCAGGGCACTGTCCGACGCGCCGGGCGAGTCGCTGCGTCGTTGCCCCGGATCAACGCGAACAAACGGTCGGGGCTGAGCGGCATCTCGAGAACTTCGGGCGCCTGTTCACCGAGGGCGTCTTCGATCGCCTGGGCGAACAGCGCCGCGACGGGTATCGCTCCCGCTTCGCCGACGCCCTTGATGCCGAGCGGGTTGAGCGGCGAGGGGGTGCAGAGGTGCGCGGTCTCGATGAAGGGAACGTCGGTGGCCGTCGGGAGCAGGTAGTCCATGAACGAGGCGTTCAGGAGCTGGGCGCCCTCGTCGAACACGAGCTGCTCGAAAAACGCGTTGCCGATACCGTGCGCGACGCCACCGTGGATCTGCCCGTTGACGATTGTCGGGTTGATGATGGTACCGCAGTCGTGGACGACCACGTAGCGGAGAATCTCGAGCATCGCGGTCTCGGGGTCGACCTCGACGATCATTGCGTGGACGCCGCTCGCCGTGCAGCCGCGCTCGGGCCCGAAGTACGCGGTCGCCTCCAGGCCCGGTTCGGTGCCCGGTTTGACGGCTCCCCGAAGCGGGTTCGCCCGGACGGCGAGCTCGGCGAGCGTGATACGGCGTTCGGGAACCCCGCGCACGTGCACGGCCCCTCCGCCGACTTCCAGGTCGTCCGGGGCCGCTTCGAGAGCGTCGGATGCGACCGCGAGCACCTTCTCGCGCACGGCGATCGCCGCCGCGTGGCACGCGTTGCCGGCCACGACGGCGCCCCGGCTGGCGAACGTTCCCGTGCCCCACGAGAATTTCGCCGTATCGCCGGTCACGACGTCGACGTCGGCAGCGTCGAGGCCGAGGGGCCCGGCCGCGAGCTGCGCGAACGACGTGAAATGCCCCTGGCCCTGGGTGCCGACCCCGGTAACGAGGCTTACGCGGCCATCGCTGCGCACCGACACGCGGGCGCCCTCGTACGGCCCGATTCCCGTGCCCTCGACGTAGCACACGACACCGATTCCTACCTGTCGTCCGGCCGCGCGCAGGGCCGGCTGCTCGGTCGCCCTGAACGCTTCGTAGTCGATCATTTCCAGGGCGCGGTCCAGCGCCGGTTCGTAGTCGCCGCTGTCGTATACGAGGGGCGCGAAGTCCTGGTAGAGAATCTCGTGGTCGTGGGGGAACTCGTCGGGCGTCAGGAAGTTGCGCCGACGGATCTCGGTCGGGTCGATGCCTAGCTCGGCGGCGGCGAGGTCGAGCAGGCGCTCCATGACGAATACGCCGTGCTGGCGCCCCGCGCCGCGCACGGGTGTGACGATCGGCTTGTTCGTGTAGACGAGCCGGAACTCGCTCTCGTAGTTCGGCACCCGGTACTGGCCGAGCAGCGTGCACTGGCTGTTGATCGGCACCGTCAACCCGTATGGATTGTAGGCGCCCGAGTCGCACAGGAAGCTGTCGCTAACCCCGATGATTCGGCCGTCGGCATCGACGGCGATCTCGGCGTCGTGGATCTGCTCGCGCTCCTGCGTCGTCGCGAAGAAGCTCTCCTGGCGGTCTTCGATCCACTTCACCGGCCGGCCGAGCCGCACCGCGGCCCACGGGAGGAGAACCTCTTCGGGGTAGAACATCATGATCTTCGGCCCGAACCCCCCCCCGATGAACGGCGCGATCACGCGGACGTGCGTCTCGGGTAGCCCGAGCATGTCCGCCAGCCCGTTTCGGATCGGAATCGGCGCCTGTGTCGTATCCCACACGGTGAGCTCGCCGGCCCGCTCGTCCCAGCTCGCGACGATGCCCCGATTCTCGATCGGGGCCGAGGCGCCTCGGTCGATGCGGAATCGGCGGCCGACGCGCACCGTGGCGCCCGACGCCGCGCGCTCATAGTCGCCCTTCGACTGCACGACGTGCGCGGCCAGGTTCGAGTCGAACTGCTCGTGGATGCGCCCGGCGCCTTCCGCCAGGCTGTCCTCCGTGCGGGCGACCGGTGGGAGCGGTTCGATGTCGACCTCGACCAGCGCCACCGCGTCCTCGGCCTCGTAGCGCGATCGGGCCACGATCAGCGCGATCGCTTCGCCGACGTGGCGCACCTTGTCGCGGGCGAGTGGGACCTGCGTGGCCGAGCGGAAGGTGAGGCGCTCGATCGGCGGTGGCGGAACGAGCAGGGGGCCCGGGGCCCAGTAGTCGCCCAGGTCCTCGGCCACCCACGCCGCCACGACGCCGGGGTGGGCGCGCGCCGCCGACAGGTCGACGCCCCGCAGCCGGCCGTGCGCGTGGTCGCTGCGCACGAAGGCGGCGTGCAGCATCCCGTCGAGGTGGACGTCGTCGACGAACAGGGCCGTTCCCGTGAGCAGCCGCTCGTCCTCGTTGCGGCGCGGGGCGGCACCGAGGAGGGAACTCGCGCGCTCGGCCGGCTCCGACGGCCGGCTCACGCCCGCATCCGCTCGGCCGCCAGCTTTACGGCCGCGATGATGTTCTGGTAGCCGGTGCAGCGGCAGAGGTTTCCGGAGATCGCCTGGCGGATCTCCGTGTCGTCGGGGTCGGGGTTTTCGGCGAGGAAGGGCACGAGCGTCGTGAGCAATCCCGGCGTGCAGAACCCGCACTGCAGGCCGTGCGTCTCGTGGAAGGCCGCCTGGATCGGGTGGAGCTCGAGGTTCTGCGGCGCGGCGGCGCCACCGGCCAGTCCTTCGACGGTGGTGATCTCGCATCCGTCCACCTGCACGGCCAGCAGGATGCAGGAGCGGACGGCCTCGTCGTCGACGAGGATCGTGCAGGCGCCGCACACCCCGTGCTCACAGCCCACGTGTGTTCCGGTCAGCCGCAACTCGTGCCGCAGGAAGTCGCTGAGCAGCAGGCGTGGCTCGACGTCGCGTTCGAACCGCTCACCGTTGACGGTGACTACGATCGTCCGACGTCCGATCTGCTGCAAAGGCACCCGCTCCATTGGTATCGACACCGAGGTCCCGAGAACCGGGCACAACACTAGGTCCGAGGGCAGGGGGTCAGCAACTGGCCCAGGGTCCGGGGAGGTCGGCGCCTTGCGTCGGAACCACGACCGCGGTAATTCATTGGGAACTGATATTGAGAACCATTCTCAACTAACCCCTGAGGCATTGGAGTCTAGATCCGATGATGGAGCCAATTCGGCGTCGCTGCGCGCGCGCCGCGAGCGGTTTGATCGTGTGTGCCTGTATGGTACCCGGGACGGCGGTGGCGCAGGAGGCCGAAGCCGAACGGACGGCTGTCGTTGAAGGCGTCGTCCGGGCGAGTGAGGCGACCGGCAGCGAGCTCGGCGGCGTGGCCGTCGAGCTCGTCGAGCTCGAGCGCCGGACGGTGTCCGACGAGGACGGCCGGTTCCGGTTCGCCTCGGTTCCCGAGGGACGGTACACGCTGCGTCTCTCCGTCGTCGGTCGCGCCGTGCTCGACCGCACCGTCGAGGTGAGGACGGGCGAGGTCGTTCGCGAGCGGGTCGCGCTGGACGCCGCGCCGATCGCCCTCGAGCCCATGCTCGTGCTCCAGTCCCGGACCCGACTGTCCGAGGGCGTCGACCGCGAGTTGATCCCGGGATCCGTCCACGTGATCGGTTCCCGTTCGTTGCGGGAGCGCCCGGTCGTGTTCGACGACGTCCATTCGCTGCTTCGTGAAGTGCCGGGCGTCAACCTCCAGGAAGAGGACGGGTACGGCCTGCGGCCGAACATCGGCATGCGGGGCACGGGGGTCGAACGCAGCTCGAAGATCACGATCATGGAGGACGGCGTCCTGGCGGCGCCGGCTCCCTACGCGGCGCCGGCGGCGTACTACTTCCCGGTGGCGGGGAGGATGAGCGCGATCGAGGTGCGAAAGGGCTCGAGCCAGGTCCGCTACGGGCCCAACACCATTGGGGGCGCGCTGAACCTCGTGTCGTCGCCGATCCCCCCCGCGTTCTCCCTCATGCTCGACGCGGCGGCCGGCAGCGACGACAGCCAGAAGATACACGCCCGGGCCGGAGACTCGGAGCGTCACTTCGGGTGGATGGTCGAGGGCTATCGGTCGCGGACGGACGGATTCAAGGAGCTCGACGGTGGCGGCGCGACGGGCTTCGACATCCAGGACTACCTCGGCAAGTTCCGCCTGAACAGCGACCTGGACGCGTCGACGTACCAGGAGCTCGAGCTCAAGGTCGGCTGGTACGACGAGGAGTCGAACGAGACGTACCTCGGCCTGACCGACTCCGACTTCGCCGCGAATCCGAACCGGCGCTACGCGGGCTCGCAGCTCGACCTCATGGACGCCGACCACCAGATGGCGAACTTGCGCCACTTCGTCCGCTTCGCCTCGGGCGTCGACCTCACCACGACGGCCTACTACAACGCGTTCGCGCGGAACTGGTACAAGCTCGACTCCGTGGAGGGAACCAAAATCAGCACGGTGTTCGGCGATCCCGACACGTACGCGGCGGAACTCGCCGTCCTGCGCGGCGCGGCCGACACCGACGATGGCCTGGTGGTGCGGGCGAACAACCGCGAGTACGAGTCGCGCGGCGTGCAGACCGCGCTCGGGCTGTCGTTCGGAGACGATGTGACGCACGATCTCGAGATCGGCATCCGCGTGCACGGTGACGAGGAGGACCGGTTCCAGCAGGAGGACGACTACGGCATCAGCGCCGGCCGGATGTTCCTCGCCGAGGCGGGGGCCCCCGGCTCGCAGGCCAATCGCGTGTCGTCGGCGACCGCCGTCGCGGTGCATGTGCAGGACCGGATTCGCGCCGGGCGGTTCACCGTGTCGCCCGGGTTGCGCTTCGAGACGATCGACTTCACCCGCACCGACTACGGGGCCGGGGACGCAAGCCGATCCGTGCCCGCGGGTGTTCGCGAGAACTCGATCTCGGCCTGGATCCCCGGTGTCGGCGTGGCGATGGACGTCTCGCCCGACGCGACCCTGTTTGCCGGCGTACACCGCGGCTTCGGCCCGCCGGGCCCGGGAGCCGACGAGGAGACTCGGGCGGAGTCGAGCGTGAACTACGAGATCGGCCTGCGCGCGCGGCGCGGTGCGACCTCGCTCGAGGTCGCCGGGTTCTACAGCGATTACGACAACATTCTCGGCCGCGCCACCCTGGCGACCGGTGAGAGCGGGACGAACGAGATCTTCAACGGCGGCGAGGTCAGGGCGATCGGCCTCGAGCTGTCCGGCTCGACCGACGCGCTCGACGGCCGCGGAGACGGATGGCGCCTGCCCGTGCAGCTGACCTACACCCTGACCGAGGCGACCTTCCGGTCCGGCTTCGACAGCGATTTCGGGCCCTGGGGCACGGTCGAGGTGGGAGACCACCTGCCGTACGTGCCCCGTCATCAGCTGTTCGTTTCGGCGGGGCTCGAGAAGGGTGACTGGAGCGGGCGGGTCGCGACGACGGCGTCGTCGGCCGTGCGCACGGTCGCCGGCCAGGGCGACATTCCCGAGTCGGAGCGCACCGATTCGTTCCTCACGTTGGCCGCCGGCCTCGACTACGAGTTTTCGACCGGGATGACGGCCTATGCCGCCGTGGAGAACCTCACCGACACGCACTACGTCGTCGCCCGGCGTCCGGCCGGGGTGCGACCGGGTCTTCCCCGGACGCTCCAGCTCGGCGTGAGGCTGAGCCGATGAGCGGCGCGACGCGCCGGATCCCGTCGCCCGCCGTGCTCCTCGCGGCGCTCACGGTCCTGGCCGCCCTGGCCTGCGCCGGCGGAGACGACCGGGAATCTGGAAACGTCGACGAATCGGCATCGAGCGCCGGCGAAGTGAACGTCTACTCGCACCGTCATTATGAAGCCGACCGAGAGCTGTTCCGGCGGTTCACCGAGCAGACGGGCATCGAGGTCAACGTCGTCACGGCATCGGCCGACGAGCTCATCACGCGGCTCGAGAACGAGGGCGAGGCGTCCCCCGCCGACGTGCTCATCACGGTCGACGCCGGACGGCTGCACCGGGCGAAAGTGCGCGAGCTGCTGCAGCCGGTGACCTCCGAGACGCTCGAAGCGGCCGTGCCCGAGCACCTCCGTGACCGCGACGGCACCTGGTGGGGGCTCACGCGACGGGCGCGCATCATCGCCTACGCGCCGGATCGCGTCGACCCGGACGAATTGTCCGACTACCTGGATCTGGCCGACGAGAAGTGGGAGGGCCGCATCCTCATTCGATCCTCCGGCAACGTCTACAACCAGTCGCTGCTCGCCTCGATTCTCGCCCACCACGGAGCGGCCGCGGCCACGGAATGGGCCGAGGGCGTCGTGCGCAACATGGCCAGGCCGCCGAGCGGCGGTGACACGGACCAGGTGAAAGGCGTGGCGGCCGGGATCGGCGATCTGGCGGTGGTCAATTCGTACTATGTCGCCCGGCTGGCGGCTTCCGAGGCGCCGGACGACCGGAGAGTGGCGGAGGCCGTCGCCGTGTTCTTCCCGGACGACGAGGGACCGGGCACGCACGTGAACGTCAGCGGCGCCGGCGTGACCCGGCATGCCGCGAACCGGGAGGAGGCGATCGCGCTCCTCGAGTTCCTCGTCGGCGAAGAGGCGCAGGCGCTGTTCGCGTCGGCGAACCACGAATACCCGGTGCGGCCCGGGGTTGCGTGGTCCCCGATTCTCGAGAGCTGGGGACAATTCCGGGCGGACACCCTGGATCTGACCGTCCTGGGCGAGCGGAATGAAGCGGCGGTGAGGATCTTCGATCGCGCCGGCTGGCGGTGAGCCTGCGCCGGAACTGGCGCCTGGCCGTCCGCTCCCTTCCGTGGGGCTGGACGGCCGTCACGTTGTTACTCGTCGCGACGCTGGCGGCACCGCTGATCACGGTGCCGATCGGAGCCCTGCGGCCTTCGGGTGACGCCTGGCCCCACGTCGCCTCCACGCTGTTGCCGGCGTACCTGGCGAACACGGGCTACCTGCTCGTCGTTTCCGGCGGGATCGCGCTCACGCTCGGTGCCGGTACGGCCTGGCTGGTGGCGCTGTGCGAGTTCCCGGGCCGGCGCTGGTTCCGCTGGGCGCTGGTGCTGCCCCTCGGCGTGCCCGCCTACATGGCCGCCTACGTGTATGCGGGCATCACGGACGTGACCGGACCGTTGCAGGCAGTCGTTCGCGCACTCGTGCCGGGTGCGGGGGACGCGTTCCTCTACTGGAACGTCATGCGGATCGAGGTGGTGGCGGTCCTGTTCGGCCTCGTCCTGTTTCCCTACGTGTACCTTCCGGCGCGGGCACTGCTCGAACACCGCGCCGGCCGCATTCTCGAGGCGGCACGAACGCTCGGCCAGGGTCACGCGTCCGTGTTCTGGCGAATCGGCATGCCGCTCGCTCGCCCGGCCCTCGCGGGGGGCCTGGCCCTCGTCCTGATGGAAGTACTCAACGACTACGGCGCCGTCCACTACTACGGCGTGCCGACGTTCACGACCGGTATCTTCCGGGCCTGGTTCTCCCTCGGAGACCTCGATTCGGCGATCCGGCTGTCGGCCATTCTGATGGCGGCCGTGGCGGTCGTCCTGTCCCTCGAGCGCTGGCAGCGCGGGGAGGCCCGGTACGGCGGCAAGGGGGGCGGAGGTCCCGCCGCCCGATACTGGCTCCGCGGCCCGGCGGCGGCGGGCGCGTGGCTGTTCTGCGCGCTCCCCCTCGTGTTCGGCTTCTTCGTGCCCGTGGCGCAGCTCGGCGCCTGGGCGTGGCGCACGGCGCCGGTCGTCGTGGATGTCGCCTTCGTCGGCCTTACGCTGAATACGTTGTCGCTGGCGGTGGCCGCGGGCGTGCTCGCGGTCGGCGTAGCCCTGCCGCTCGCCTACGCAAGCCGCATCGATCCGACGGTCGTGACCCGGTCGGTCACGCGGGTCGCGCTCCTCGGGTACTCGGTGCCGGGGGCGGTGATCGCCGTCGGCGTCCTGACGGCACTCATGGCCGTCGATCGCGCCCTCGGCGGCCGGACGGCCACGCTAATCCTCACCGGGACGGTCGCCGCGCTGGTGTTCGCGTATGTGGTCCGGTTCATGGCCGTGGCGTACCTTCCCGTAGAGGCGGGTTTCGAGCGCATCGGACGGTCGATCGGGGCCGCCTCGCGAACTCTGGGGGCCTCGCCGCTCGGGACGCTGTTCCGGGCCGAGGTTCCGCTGCTGCGCGGCGCGCTGCTCGCCGCCGTGACGCTCGTGATCATCGATGTGCTGAAGGAGTTGCCGATCACCTTGATCCTGCGGCCGTTCAATTTCGACACGCTGGCCACGCGAGCCTTTCAGCTCGCGTCCGACGAGCAGCTCGCCGAATCGGCTCCGGCGGCGCTCGTCGTGATCGCGTGCGCCTCGGTCGTGGCCGCCGTGTTGCAGCGCGCCATCGATCGGCGAGCGGCGACGTGAGGGCCTCCGACGTGTCCACGTTGCCGCCCGCGCTCGAACTCGACGGGGTCGAGAAGCGGTATCCGGGCGCCGCCGAAGCGGCGCTCGGCGAGGTGAACCTGCAGGTCGGGCCCGGCGAGCTCGTGGCCGTCGTCGGGGCGAGCGGCTGCGGGAAGACCACGCTGCTGCGCCTGATCGCCGGGCTCGAAGTTCCCGACCGGGGATCGATCCGCCTCGGTGGCCAGGTCGTGGCCGGCCAGGCTACATGGGTGCCGCCCGAGCGGCGCGGCGTCGGACTCGTGTTCCAGGACTTCGCCCTGTTTCCGCATCTGTGCGTGTCCGACAACGTGGCGTACGGCCTCCGCCACCTTCCGCGGACCGAACGACGGGAGCGTACCGGACGCATGCTCGAGCTGGTCGGCCTGGACGGACTGCGCGAGCGCTTTCCGCACCAGCTCTCGGGCGGCCAGCAGCAGCGCGTCGCCCTTGCCCGCGCCCTCGCTCCGGCGCCTCGTCTGCTGCTGCTCGACGAACCGTTCAGCAATCTCGACACGCCGCTCAAAATCGTCCTGCAGAAGGAGCTCGCCCGGCTGCTCGAAGCGAGCGGCGTACCCACGCTGCTCGTCGTTCACGAGGTGGAGGACATCGTCGCCCTGGCCGACCGGGTCGTGGTGATGCGCGAGGGTCGGGTCGTACGGGAGGGCACCCCCGTGGGTCTGCACACGAATCCGGGCGACGCCTACGTGGCCGGGTTCTTCGCCCGCCTCCGCATTCCCGGATGCGTCCCCGCGGGCCCGTTTCTCGACGAGGTGAGCGGGGCGGGCTGAGGCCGCTCCGCGGCGGCGCCGATCTTCAGACGCTCCGCTCGGGAGCGACCCCGACGCCGAACCGCTCGTCGTAGTCCGCCAACGACGCCGAGACGACGGCCTCGGCATGGTCACGCGCGTAGGGCTCGCCCACGACCACCGGCTTCGCGGATTCGGGCCGCAGCTTGTACGTGGAGAAGTAGTGGATCAGGCGGCCGATCAGGATCTCCGGTACGTCGTCGATCTCCCGGATGCCGCCGAACACCGGGTCGTCGCGGAGGATTCCGATGATCTTGTCGTCGGCCAGCCCGCCGTCGACCATCGGGATCCCCCCGACGACCCGCGCCGTCACGATGACCTCGGCCCGCGAGATCGGTCGCTCGCTGAGCACGCAGACGTCCAGCGGATCCCCGTCACCGCCCTCGACGCCCTCCATCAGCCCCGCCACCCGTCGTGCCGCGTACGTCCGCGGGATGAAGCCGTACAGGGCGGGCGGCAGTGACGACGTGCGCTGCGCGCGGTCGACCCGAAGATAGCCGCTCTCCTTGTCGACTTCGTATTTGACCAGGTCGAACGGCGTGATCTCGATGAACGCGTGGAGCTCGGACGGCGGATTCGGACCCGGGGCCAGCCCGTGCCATGGATGCGGCCGCCAGCGGGAGTATTCGGATCGGGTCATCGCGGTGCGCTTTCGGCTGGAGCTGCGTTCGTCCGGCCGGCTTCAGAAGCTCTCCTGAGACGGCGCCGTCACCAGTTCACCCCGCAAAAGTACCGCGATATCGGTGGCCCGCGAAGGCCGGTCGAAGAAGAAGCCCTGTACCTGGTGACAGGCATGGCTCCGCAGGTAGTCGACCTGTTCCCGCGTTTCCACCCCATGGACGACGACCGACGAGCTCAGGGACCGCCCCATCGCGACGAGGGCATCCGTGACCTCGTGAGCCATGGCATTGCCGGCGTCGGCGCGCAAGAACAGGCGGTCGATCTTGATGGTGTCGAGGGGCAGCCCGCGAAGCACAGTGAGGGAGGAATATCCGGTTCCGAAGTTGTCGACCGTGATCCGTGTACCGAGTCGTTTCAGGTCCTCCAGGATCGGCACCGTCTTGAAAGTATCACGCGCCAGAATGCTCTCGCAGATTTCGAGCTCGAGAAGCTCCGGATCCATGTCGCTGTCCTCGAGGGCCGAGGCGACGACGTCGAGGAGGTCGGGGTCGAAGAACTGCGCAGCGCTCAAGTTTACGGCCACGCTCAGCCGGGGAAGGCCGTCAGCGAGCCACGCCACGTTCTGCCGGCAGGCCGTCCGCAGCACCCACTTCCCGATCGGCAGGATGAGTCCAGTCTCCTCCGCGAGCGGCAGGAACTTCGCCGGCTTCACGGTTCCGAGCCTCGGGTGCTCCCAGCGCAGCAGGGCCTCCATTCCCGTGATCCGGCCGCTGTCGAGGTCGCGACGCGCCTGGTAGTGGAGTTCGAACTCCTGCCGCACCAGCGCCTGCCGCAGGCTCACCTCGAGGTCGAGACGCTCGCGCGATTCGGAGCCCATCCACTGCGAGAAGAACCGGAAGGCCTTCTTGCCGGCCTCTTTGGCTTCGTACATGGCGATGTCGGCGTTCTTCATCAACGCCTGCACGTCTGCGCCGTCCTGGGGGTACAGGCTGACGCCGACGCTGGCCGTCACGGTGAACTGCTCGCCGAGCAGGACGAACGGTTGCGCCAGGCTGTCGATTACCTTCTGGGCGACGGACGCGACCTGATCCGCGTTCGCGATCGTCGGGAGGAGGACGACGAACTCGTCACCCCCCATCCGGGCGACGACGTCGCTGTCGCGAAGCGTGGCCTCCAGCCGTTCGGCCACTTCTCGCAGGAGGTCGTCGCCGGCGTCGTGACCGAGCGTGTCGTTGATCTGCTTGAAACCGTCGAGGTCGAGGAACAACACGGCGAACTGCTGGCCGTAGCGACCCGCCAGCCGAACCCGATCTTCCAGGAGCCTTCCGAGAAACGACCGGTTTGGTAGACCCGTGAGGCTGTCGTGGTAGGCGAGGTGCTCGACGCGCCGCGCGTGCGCCACCTGCGCTTCGCCCTCGCGCCGCCGCACCCGATCGAGCTTCCAGCTCATCCACGCCAGCACGCCCGCGATCAGGATCAGCAGCAGGCTCGCCATGCCAGCGCGCGCCACGTACGTGGACGTGCGATCGTCGGCAGGAGCCAGCGCCTCGTTCTCGGAGATTCCGACGACGACGGCCACCGGAAAGCCGTACAGCTCCCGGGCGCTCGTATAGCGGCGTACGCCGTCCCACTCGTTCGTCGAGAGGACGGTCCGCGTGTCGCCGAACCCCTGTTCGGTCACGACCGACTCGTAGTCGGTCCGGCCCCCGACGGTCACGTCGTCGCCGCTGCGCCGGGCCCGGAACACGCCGTCCTGCCCGAGGATGCCGACCACGCCGTCGCGCCCCAGTCGAGAGACTTCGTACCCGCTGACGAAGAAGGTCGGGTCCACCTCGACGGTGGCCACGCCGCCGAATGAACCGTCAGGGGCGGTGAGGCGTCGACCGACGGGCAGCCGCCACTCGTCGCCGACCGCGACGGGCTGTCCGACGACCAGGGAGTGGCTCTCGCGGGCGAGATCGAGGATGTCGTCGTCGGCGTCGCCAGCGAGCAGGGAGGCACCGTTTGTGGCCACGAGGTTGCCGTCGTGGTCGGTGACGCTCACGACGAAGATCAGGTCCGGCGGCAGAAGGTCGCGGTCGTTCAGGTCGTCGAAGGCGGTCCGTCCGTCACCCCGCAACTGAACCGCGTACTGTACCGATCGCAGCGTCTGGTCCATCTGTTGCAGCACGCGAAAGACCTGCGCTTCGTACGTGTCCAGCAGCTCGCGGCTCGTGGTTTCGGCCGTCTCGCGGGCGTTCTCGTGCTCGACCCTGCCGAGGTTCCACGTGGCCGTCCACAGCACCGCGAGCGCAAGGAACGCAGCGAGGACGAGGAGAGCGATCGGTCGGACGGGATGGTGGAGCAGCCGGTACAAGCGTGACCGGCCGTGCGAACTCTCCTCGTGACCGGCAACGGGCGTCGGGCCGGAAACCTCGCGGGCCGTCGCGTCCGGGCTGGAAATTTCGGGGTCCATGGTCACTCCACCCTGACGATGTGAACGCTGCCGTCGACCAGACTGCGCTCGATGTAGCCGATGGTGCCGGGGTTCTCGGCCACGAGCCGCCGCATGTCCTCGCCGCTGACGACGTCCCTGGGAGGACGACCGCGCCCCGTGAAGATGAGCCGCGACCAGTGTGCCTTGATCTCGGCGGGCGAGCGTCCCAGATAGCGCTCGTAGAAATCGGCACGGGGCGCCGAGGTCGTCCCCTGGTCGATCACCTCGGCCGGTTCGCCGTTCGGAAAGCGCGTCGTTCGGCCGAGATAGAGGTCGGCCAGGTGCAGGCGTGTGATCTCGGTCACCGGGCTGTCGGACGATACGACGACGACGACGGTGTCGGCGACCGACGACGTCTGCACGGCCTGCGCGCTTGAGTCCGGCATGAGGATCAGCGCCAGGGCGAACGCCGCCGCGAGGCGGCGAAAACGGCTCGGGATGCGTGTAGTGGCGGCCATCAGAGCACGAAGTCGAATGCGAGGGTCACGAGCCGGGCGCTTCCGCCCGGTTCGAATCCTGCCTGTCGGTTGATGAAGGTGCCGGGCGAGTCGTCCAGGACGTCGATGAAGTCGACCTGCAGCTTGAGAGACATCCCGGGCATGAAGTCCCAGCGCCCCCCGACGGCCAGGGTCTGCTGGACGGGTGTGGATCGCAGAATACCGTTCAGGGTGGCGTTCAGCGTCGCCGCGGTCTCGATCTGTTCGGGGGGGAGGTCCTCGAGGGACAGTCCCGGGTCGGAGGATTCACTGAGGAGCTCAGATCGCGAATAGACGGCATACGGGGTGATCGATCCCCACCGATAGCCCCCGGTCACCTGGCCGGCCAGCCGCTCGCCCAGTACGGAATGCTGATTCACCCAGGCGACCTCGGCCATCGTGAACCACGGCCCCGCGTCGTACGCGCCGCCGGCGCTCGCGAACTGAAACCGGGCGGCCTCGACATCGAACCGGTCAGCAATCTCGGCGCCCTCGGGGCCGAAGGCGCGGAACCCGTCGAACAGCGGAGCGAAGGAGTCGGCATGGATCTCGCCGCTGGCCACGGCGACGCGTCCGGTGAAGGGGCCACGCTCGAAGGTCGCGTTGACGTTCCACGCATTCTTCAGCTCGACGTCGCTTCTGCCGGGCAGATCAGCCTGCGAGTAGCCGAAATTGGCCCCCAGGGTAGTCGTCCAATCGCCGATGTGCAGGCGGTAACTGGCGTCTGCCCCGTCGATGGTGTAGACGGGGACGATGCCATACAACTCGACCGGTGGGCGCACCCACGGGTTCGCGAAGCCGACCTTTCGATAATCCGAAGTCATGAACGCCGAGTTCGACAGGCGTCCCGCACGGATCGTGAGGGCCGGTGTGAGGGCGTAGCTGACGTCGGCCCATTCGAGGTTCGGAGCGTAGTCGCCCTCGTCGTTCTGCTCGAGCACGACCTGCACGATGGTCGTGAGCTTCGAGGTCACGTCGAACGTCGCCTGTCCGCCCAGGCGGCTGTCGAGCCCGTGGCCGATCGACTCCGTGTGGCCGGGCCCGTCGGGCTGGAAGGGACTCCAGGCGAAGTCGGCCTCGGCCTCGGACGAGTGCACGAGCCCCAGCGTGCCGAACGCGTCGAACGACAGGCGGGGGAAGGGCTGTTGTTGGGCCGTCGCCGGTGTCGTGATCAGCGGGATTGCCGTGAGCGCGGCGAGTACGGCAAGCACGGCGAGACTTCTCTTGTTGGGCATTCTGCTCCCTGGGACTCCGTGAAGCCGGGGCGCTCGGGGTACTGGTCATCTCCCGCAGGTCCGCATCGGGAGAGCGCCATGGCTGTACGTTGTACGGGTGCAACAGCTGTACCCGCCGCGGGCCGCCGGACTTACGGGCTGAACTCAACCGACAGCCGACGGCCGACCCCGCGTTCTGCGGCATTCCGGGCGGAAGGGATGCCCGCGACCGTGCTTGCGGCGCATCTTGCGGACCGGCGATATTCGGGGCATTCATCTTTGGATCACCCCAAGAAGGCCCGTCGAATGCATCTCCACGTTCCGGTCAGAGTTCAATGGATGGCAGGCGCATTGTCCGCACTCGCAGCGAGTAGTGTCGCATGGCCATCTACCGCCGCCGCCCAGGACCTGCGACTCGGCGAGGTCGAGTTCGCCAATTCCGGAGCGCCGGAGGCGCAAACGGCGTTCGAGCGGGGACTCCTGCTGCTGCACAGCTTCGAGTATCAGGATGCCGCCGCCGCATTCCGCGAGGCGCAGGAGATCGACCCCGATTTCGGGATGGCCTACTGGGGCGAGGCGATGACCTACAACCACCCCGTATGGATGCGGCAGGACCGGGAGGCGGCGCTCGAGGCGCTAGCGCGCTTCGCCGCGACGCCGGAACAGCGAGCGGTCGAGGCGGGACCGGGCGCCGGCGGTACCGAGCGCGAGGCGGCGTACATGCGGGCCGTCGACGTACTTTACGGAGCGGGCGAGAAGGAGGCGCGGGACGACGCGTACGAGGGGGCGATGGCGGAACTCAGCGCGGTCTATCCCGACGACGCCGAGGCGGCGGCGTTCCACGCGCTCTCCATCCTCGGCACGGCGCACGAGGGGCGGGACTTCGCCACGTACATGCGTTCGGCCGGCATCCTCGAACAGGAGGTCGACGACCATCCGCGGCACCCGGGGATCGCCCACTACCTGATCCACTCCTACGACGATCCGATCCACGCGCCGCTCGGTATCCGGGCCGCGCGGGCGTATTCGGAGATCGCCCCGGACGCGGCGCACGCCCAGCACATGACCTCGCACATCTTCCTGGCGCTCGGGATGTGGGACGCCGTGGTCGAGGCGAACGAGAACTCGATGCGCGTCGTCGACGCACGGCGAGCGGCGCGCGACCTCCCGCCCGGGGCCTGTGGCCACTACAACTTCTGGCTCGAGTACGGCTACCTCCAGCAGGGCCGACCCGACGAGGCGCGGCGGCTGCTGAGGGAGTGCTACGACCGGGTGCTGGAGTTGGCGGGCTCAGACGTGCCGGATCCGGACAACTCCCCGATCGGCTCGTTCGCCGGGATGGCGACGCGCTACGTGATCGACACGGGGGACGCGGCGCCGCTCGACTGGCCTTTGAACCTGGAGGGAGCGCCCTACGCCGGGCTCAGCCTCGCGTTCGCCCGCGGCTGGGCGGGGGCCCGCGAAGGCGACGCTGCGGCGCTCGAGGCGGCGCGGGCCGACTTCCGCGAGCGCAAGGCGATCGTCGACGCGGCGAGCACGACGGAGGCGGGTGTGTCGCGTCGGGCCGACGTGCTCGAGCTCGAGCTCGACGCGCTTCACCGGTCCGTGACGGGCGACGCGGAGGCGGCGGTCGAGCTCGCCCGGCAGGCGGCGGAGGCCGAGGCGGCGATGCCGCTCGAGTTCGGACCGCCCTACGTCGACAAACCGACGTACGAGCTGCTCGGGGAGCTCCTCCTGGCGGCGGGGCGAGCGGGCGAGGCGCGGGCCGCGTTCGAGACGGCGCTGTCGCGGACGCCGGGGCGGGCGCAAGCCCAGGCGGGGCTTCGGGCCGCCGAGGCCGAGCTAACGGTCGCCCGCTAGTCGCCCGACAGCGCGCGCCCGAAGTCGTCGACCAGGTCCTCCAGGTTCTCGATCCCGACGGAGCAGCGGATCAACGTCTCGGGAATCCCGAGCTCGGCTCGCTGGTCCGGGGTGAGCTCGACGTGGCTCGTTACGGCGGGCGGGCCGACGAGCGTGCCGACCGAGCCGAGGCTCGCGGCCCGATGGGCGAGGCGAAGGCGCTCGAGAAACCGCTTCATCGCCTCGAAATCGCCGGCCAGGCTGAAGCTGAGCAGGCCGCCGAACCCGTCCATCTGCCCGGCCGCGATCACGTGGCCCGGGTCGGCATCCAGGCCGGGGTAGAACACACGCTCGACGGCGGCGTGGCCCTCGAGAAATCGCGCCAGGCCGAGGGCGTTGTCGTTCTGGCGCCGCACGCGGAGCTCGAGGGTCTTCATGCTCCGGATCAACAGGTGCGCGACGGGCGGCGCGAGGCTCGCCCCGTTGATCTCGCGGAACCGGAAGATCGTTTTGACGAGATCCTCGCGGCCGCAAACGACGCCGCCCATCGCATCGGAGTGTCCGCCGAGGAACTTGGTCGCGCTGTGGATCACGAGGTCGGCGCCGAACTCGAGGGGTCGCTGATTCACCGGAGTCGCGAAGGTGTTGTCGACGACCACCACGGCGCCGGCCGCCCGCCCGGCGCGGGCGAGGCGGCGCAGGTCGACCACCTTGAGCGTCGGGTTGGTCGGGCTCTCCAGGTACAGCAGGTCGCAGCCCCGTCCGACGGCCGCCTCGATCGCCTCGCGGTCCTCGGTGTCGCACAGCGTCACTTCGATGCCGAACCGGGGGAGGAACTCGAGGAACAGCCGGCTAGTGCCTCCGTACGTATCGCGCAGGCTGACGACGCGTGCCCCGGGGGCTAGCAGCGCGAACAGAGTGTTGCTGATCGCAGCCATTCCGGACGCGAAACTCGTCGCGGCCTCCGCGCCCTCGAGGTCGCGGATCTTCGCTTCGAACACCTCGACGGTCGGGTTCGTGTTGCGGCTGTAGATGTGACCCGGCGAACGCCCCGCGCCGACCTCGAGCCACGTGTCGACGTCGTCGAATCCGAAGGTGACGCTGTGCACGACGGGCACCTGCGTGGCTCCGTGCCAGCTCAGCTCTTCCTCGCCGGCCCACACGGCCCGCGTCCCGAAGCCGGGCCGCCTCGGCCGATCCGTCGCCCCGCCATCCCTCGTGCGATCCCCCATCATGCCCCCCCTCGCTCGTCTGTCGTGGTCTTCCGTCGCGCACAATACGTTACGACGGTGCGGCGAAGAATCTCCGCCAGGGCGACGACCGAGTCGGCGTCGACCCACTCTTCGTCGGTGTGCAGGCCATTGCCCCGCGGGCCGATGATGACCGTGTCGATGCCGGCCTCGCCGAGCAGTCCCGAGTCTTCCCACCATGGATGGGTGATGAGCCCGGTCGGCTCGCCCCGGACCTGTTCGGCGGCCGCGACCAGGGCGCGGACGATTGGCCGGTCGGGGTCGATTTCGTAGGGCGAGCGCCAGAGCACCGGCTCGACCGTGCCCGCGAAGTCGTCGACGCTCCCGGCCAGCCCGGAGAACACGGCCCGCAGCTCGCCGAGTACGCCGTCGGCCGATTGCCCGGGCACGGTGCGGCATTCGAGATCGGCTGTACACTCGTCGGCGTACATATAGAGTCCGCGCCCGCCGCGGATCAACGGAACGTGCAGGGTCGCGGGGCCGAGCCCTGGGTGGCGGTGCCTCGATCCCCAGCGCTCGCGCAGCCGGTCGAGCTCGGCGAGTGCGAGTCCCATGTGGAGGTTCGCGTCGACGCCCAGGTCCGGGCGGCCGCCGTGCGCCGCGCGTCCCCGGGTGCGCAGCCGGAACACGCCGAAGCCGCGGTGCGCGATGCACACGTCGAGATCGCTCGGCTCGACGACGATCGCCGCGTCGGGCCGGACGCGGGCGACGAGGTCGGTCGTTCCGATGCTCTCGTGCTCCTCGTCCGCCACGAAAGCCAGGACGAGGTCGCCCGCCACGGTGGCGCCGTCCTCGGCCAGGGCGCGGGCGACCCCGAGGACCGCCGCCAGGCCGCCCTTCGTGTCCTGCGCGCCCCTGCCGAACACCTTCCCGTCCCGCGCTTCGCCGGAGAACGGATTCCGCATGCCCGCCACGCCGACCGTGTCGAGGTGAACGTTGACCATCAGGGACGGGCCCCCCGCCGTTCCCGGGCGCACCCCGATCACGTTCGCCCGGCGCTCTCCGAGGTCATGGAAGTCGGTCCGCCACCCCTCGAGCGCCGCGAGCTGCGCTTCGACGTAGCGGGCGATCTCCCACTCGCCGGGCGCCCCGTCCTCGAGAGCCGGATTGCGCGAATCGATTCGGATCAGCTTCCGGAGGTTCTCGAGGACGAAGTCGCGATCTATGGGCACGGGCGGTCGTGGTCGGTGCGGGACGCGGGTCTCCGAATCGTTCGCGGAACGTAGTCGACGGCCCGAGGCCGCGCACGGCGCGGCGCGTGCTGCGCCGGCGATTGAGCCGCCGTTGAAGCGTCGGCCGACGATGTTCGCATGGTGAAGATCTGCGAATGGCCTGATACCGATCGTCCCCGCGAGCGGCTCGAGAAGCTGGCGGCGGGAGCCCTGCCGGTGCGGGAGCTGCTCGCGCTGATTCTCGGCTCCGGCTCGTCCGGCCGATCGGCGGTCGAGCTCGGGACCGACGTACTCGTGCGCTACGGGGGCTCTCTGCGCCGCCTGGGCAGGGCGGAGCCGGCCGAGCTACGGACGATCCGGGGTATCGGCCCCGCCGGCGCCGCGAAGATCGCGGCCGCGCTCGAGCTCGGACGGCGGCTGGCCGCCGAACCCTCGAGTCGTGGCGACAGGATCCGCGGACCCGGCGACGTGTTCCGGCGCCTCGGACCCGTACTGCGCGACCGGAAGCAGGAAGAGTTCTGGGTGCTGTACCTCGATTCGCAGAATCGGGTGCTCAGCGAGCGGCGGATCACCGTCGGCCTGCTCAACTCGTCCCTAGTGCATCCGCGCGAGGTGTTCGCGCCGGCAATCTCTCGCGCGGCCGCGAGCCTGATCCTCGCGCACAACCATCCGAGCGGCGACCCGGACCCGTCCCCCGAAGACCTCGACGTGACCGTGCAGATGGTCGAGAGCGGACGGCTGCTCGGGATCCCCGTGCGGGATCACATCGTCCTCGGCGACACCACGTTCGTCAGCCTGCTCGAACGGGGCCTGATGGTGGCCGAGCGGGCCGCGCGGCCCGCCCGAACGCGCTGAGGCGTCTCCCTAGAGCTCCCGGATGTACCAGCCGTCGCAACCGGAGTGGCCGGTGGCGCCCATCGGGGCGTCGAGGGCGCGGAAGCCGCGGCTTTCGTACAGGCCTCGCGCCTCCGTCATGTGGCCGAGGGTCTCGAGGTAGCAACGCGAGTAGCCGGCGGCGCGCGCCGCGTCGAGACAGCGCTCCATGAGCCGCCGACCGAGACCGAGGCCGCGCGCCTCGCGGAGCAGGTACATCTTCTTCAGTTCGCACACGTCCGGCGGGCCGTCCACGAGGGGACCGATGCCCGCGCCCCCGACCACCTGGTCCTCGACGAGCGCCACGAAATAGGCGGCGTCATCGCCCGCGTACGCCTCGGCCATCGCGTCGACCTCGGCGTCCTCGATCGAGTAGCCTTCGCCGACCGCACCATATTCGGGCATCACCGTTCGAATGATCGAGGCGATTCGCGCGTCGTCGCCCGCCTCGATCGGGCGGATCGTCGTGCTCGCTTCTCTCGGCGTATTCATTCTGATCTTACGACTCTACGGTTGCCGGAACGGGCCTTGCGGACCCCGAAAGTGTAATATTGAACGAACCGTTCGCCAGCCCCTGACCGCGGGTACGGAGAGCACATGGCGCGCAGCCAGGCACAGACCAGTCCGCAGACCCCCGTCGAGTCCACCGCGACGGCGGAGGAAGGGGCGCGGTCCATCCTCCCCCGGGGCTTTCTCGACGCCGTGGCCGGCAAGGAAGATCGTCTCGATCTCGAGTTGCTCGCCCTCGCCTTCCAGTACAGCAAGGAGAAGCACGCGGGCCAGAAGCGCTCGAGCGGCGAAGACTACATCACGCATTGCATCGCGGTCGCCTCGATCCTCGGCGAGATCCATCCCGACACCGTGTCGATCGCCGCCTCGTTCCTGCACGACGTCGTCGAGGACAGCGAGGTCGGGGTGGCGGAGATCCGGCAGGAGTTCGGCGACGAGATCGCCACCCTGGTCGAGGGCCTGACGAAGATCTCGCGCGTCGAGTTCCGCTCCCTGGCCGAACGCCAGGTCGAGAACTACCGAAAGCTCCTGCTGTCGATGGCGCAGGACGCGCGCGTGATCATCGTCAAGCTAGCCGACCGCCTCCACAACATGCGCACGCTCGAGCACCTCGACCCGACCCGGCAGCACCGGATCGCCCTCGAGACACGGGAGATCTACGCGCCCCTGGCGCACCGGCTCGGGATGGCGCGGGTCCGCTGGGAGCTCGAGGACCTCGCCTTCAAGTTCCTCGAGCCCGAGGCCTACCGGGAGCTCTCCGACACCGTGGCGGAGAAGCGGAGCGAGCGCGAGGACCTGATCCGGCGGATGGTCGGCCCGCTGCAACAGGAGCTGGAGACGGCGGGGCTGGAGTGTTCGGTGCATGGCCGCGCCAAGCACCTGTGGTCGATCCACCGGAAGATGGAGAAGCGCGGCAAGTCGTACGAAGAGATCTACGACGTGCTCGCGGTTCGCGTTGTCCTGCCGACGATCCGCGACTGCTACCACGCCCTCGGCGTGATCCACAACAAGTGGACGCCCCTCACGGAGCGCTTTCACGACTACATCGCCACGCCGAAGTCGAACCTGTACCAGTCCCTCCATACGACGATCTTCGGGCCCGGCGGCCGGCTATACGAGATCCAATTGCGTACCGAAGAGATGCACCGCACGGCGGAGCTGGGGATCGCGGCGCACTGGCGCTACAAAGAGGGCAGCTCGGCCGACGAGGTCGACGAGAAGCTGACCTGGTTCCGCCAGGTGCTCGAATGGCAGCAGGAGACGCACGAGCCCGAGGAGTTTCTCGAGTTCCTGCGCATCGACCTGTTCCAGGACGAGATTTTCGTGTTCACGCCGGCGGGCGACGTGAAGCAGCTGCCGACCGGCGCGACGCCGATCGACTTCGCCTTCGCCGTGCACACCGAGATCGGCTACCAGTGCGCCGGGGCGAAGGTCAACGGCCGGATCGCCCCGCTGTCGCGCGAACTGAAGAACGGCGACACCGTCGAGATTCTCACGTCGGACAGCCAGCGTCCGAACCGCGACTGGCTGGGCTTCGTGAAGACGAGCCGTGCCCGCCACCGGATCCGCAGCTGGATCAAGGACGAGGAGCGCGAGTCGGCGATCCGCCTCGGCCGGGACATCCTCGCCCGCGAGTGGCGGCGCCGGAAGGCGAGCCCCGAGGACGAGGACCTCGAGCGGGCGGTGAAGGAGTTGAAGGAAGTCCACGGCGGGGTCGACGAGCTCTACGCGATGGTCGGACGGGGCGACATTGGGTTGACGAAGGTCGTGCGCGCCGTCCTCCCGGGCGAGGAAGAGCCGGGCGAACGCCCGAGGAGCTTGCCGCTCTCGAAGCTGGTGAAGCGCGTGTGGACGGCGCCCAAGGGCGTCAAGATCCAGGGAATGGACAATCTGATGGTCCGCTATTCCCAGTGTTGTCAACCGGTTCCGGGCGATGAGGTAATCGGGTACATTACCGTAGGGCGCGGGATCTCGATCCATCGTCGCGACTGCCCGAACGTGCTCAGCCTGCCGAACTTGCCGGAGCGCCGGGTCGTCATCGACTGGAGCAGCGACGCGAGCCAGCGCTTCATGGTCCGCATCGTCATGGAGGGTACCGACCGGCACGGGCTGTTCGCCGACATCGCGCGCGCCGTGAGCGACACGGGCACGAACATCCAGTCGGCGAACATCACGACGGTCGAGGGGGGGATGCAGGGCCAGTTCGTCGTCGAGGTCGAGAACCTCGGCCACCTGAAGAAGGTCATGCGGAAGATCCGGCGCGTGAAGGGTGTCCTGTCGGTCGAACGGAAGGAGAGCTTCGGGGACAGCGACCTGACCCTCGGGCCGATGTCGCAGCCGGACGTCGGGGACGAGTCCGACAGCTAACGGCCGCCCGAGGTCAGTCCTCGAGCGCCCGGAGCTCGGCGTCGAGCGAGTCCACGGCGTTCGAGGCGCGGCGCATCTGATCGAGGGCGGACTCGGCGGCCGGGTTGAGCCGGATCATCACCGCATGCACGGAGTCCTGCATCTCTTCGAAGGCGGCGGCGACTTCGGGGTCGGCCAGCGCCCGGTTCTGGACGGGTTGCAGCGCCTTCTCGATCTCGGCGAACTCCTCCACCACCTGCTCGCGCTCCTCGCGCGGTGCCGGCTCCTCGTCCGGTTCGAGGATCAGCGGCCGCGAGAGGTCGTCGATCACCGGCCCCAGCTCGAGCGCCCGGTCCAGCCAGGCTTCCGCGCGGGGCTCGATCTCGATCATCCGCTCGCGGAGCAGGTCGTAGAACCGTTCGCGCAGGGGCGCCAGCGACGGATCTTCGAGGGCCTGCGCCTGGGTGCGGCGGACCTGGTTCTGCGCCGCCGAGAACTGGATGAGGAGCTGCTGCCGTTGCTGCTCGAGGGCGGACCTGCGCGCTTCGACACCGGATTCTCCGCCGCAGGCGAGGGCGATCACGGCGGGCAGCGCCACCAGGGCGGCCAGGCCCATGAACCGACGGACTCGGGCTCGGGGTACGACAGAATTCAACTGTTGCTCCGTGACTCGCCAACAGGGTCGGAAATCGGCCTTGTACCGAACTCGGGAAGGTGGCAACGTGGAACTCGTCCACGGCGCCGGCAAGCCATCCGACGCCGGCAACCCCGCATCCGGACCACATGAGCACCTTCGACCTTCGATTGCCGTTCGAACCCACGGGTGATCAGCCCGAGGCCATCCGCCAGCTCGCGGAGGGCGTCGTGGAGGGCCGTCGCGCCCAGACGCTCCTCGGGGTCACGGGTAGCGGCAAGACGGTGACCATGGCGGGCGTGATCGCGGAGACGGGTCGTCCGACCCTCGTCATGAGCCACAACAAGACGCTGGCCGCGCAACTGTACGGAGAGCTCAGGCAGTTCTTCCCGCGCAACGCCGTCGAGTACTTCATCTCCTACTACGACTACTACCAGCCCGAAGCCTACGTTCCGGCCACGGACACGTACATCGAGAAGGACGCGTCGATCAACGAGGACATCGATCGGCTGCGCCTGCGCGCCACGTCGTCGCTCATGGAGCGGCGTGACGTCGTCGTGGTGGCCTCGGTGTCCGCGATCTACGGGCTCGGGGACCCACGCGGGTACCGCTCGATGATGTTGACCCTCGAGGTCGGCGGAACCATGAGTCGTCGCGACATCCTCATGGGACTCGTGGGCATTCAGTACAGCCGGAACGACTTCGACCTCAACCGGGGCACCTTCAGGGTGCGCGGCGACGTGATCGAGGTCCTGCCCGCGTACGAGGAGCAAGCGGTACGCATCGAGCTGTTCGGCGACGAGATCGAGCGGATCACGAAGATCGACCCGTTGACGGGCGGGACGATCGCGCGGCTCGATTCGACGGCGATCTTCCCGGCCACGCACTACGCGATCGAGCCGGATCGGCTGGAGCGCGCGATCGACGGCATCCTGACGGAGCTCGAGGCCCGGCTGATGGAGCTCCGCACCAGCGGCTTTCTGCTCGAGGCCCAGCGGCTCGAGACACGCACCCGGTTCGACGTCGAGATGCTGAGGGAGATGGGTTTCTGTCCGGGCGTCGAGAACTACTCGCGCTACTTCGATCAGCGCGAGCCCGGCGAGCGCCCCTACTGCCTGCTCGACTACTTTCCCGATGACTTCCTGATGATCGTCGACGAGTCTCATGTATCGGTGCCGCAGCTCGGGGCGATGTACGCCGGCGACCGCAGCCGCAAGACGACGCTGGTCGAGCACGGATTCCGACTGCCGTCCGCCCTCGACAACCGCCCGCTCAGCTTCGAGGAGTGGGAAGAGGTCGTGCCGCAGGTCCTGTTCGTGAGCGCGACCCCCGGCGACTACGAGCTCGAGGCGAGCGGCGGTGTCGTGGTCGAGCAGCTCATCCGGCCGACGGGACTCCTCGATCCGGTGGTGGAGGTGCGCCCCGTGAGCAACCAGGTCGACGACCTGCTGGAGGAAATCCGTCTCCGGACGGGCCGGGGCGAGCGGGTGCTCGTCACGACCTTGACGAAGCGCATGGCGGAGGACCTCGCCGACTATCTCGATGCGCGCGGCGTGAAGGTCCGGTACCTGCACAGCGACATCGCGACGATCGATCGGGTCGAGATTCTCCGGGAGCTGCGGCTCGGGACGTTCGACGTTCTGGTCGGCATCAACCTGCTGCGCGAGGGCCTCGACCTGCCGGAGGTGTCGCTGGTCGCCGTGCTGGACGCCGACAAGGAGGGGTTCCTGCGATCGGAGACGTCGCTCGTACAGACGATCGGGCGGGCGGCGCGTCACCTGAACGGCAGGGCCGTGTTGTACGCCGACCGGATCACCGGATCGATGCGCCGCGCGATCGACGAGACGAACCGGCGGCGGGAGACGCAGGCGAGCTACAACGCCGAGCACGGCATCGAACCGCGCTCCATCCGCAAGTCGATCGAGCAGATTCGCTTCTCGACGGCCGTGGCCGACGTGCGGACCGGGGAGGAAGGTGAAGAGGCCGTCGATCGCGTGGCCGAATCCGGGAAGCGCTACTCGCGCGTCGATCCGGCGGAGCTCGTCGAAGCTCTCGAGGAAGAGATGCGAGTGGCGGCGTCGGATCTCGACTTCGAGCGCGCCGCGCGGCTGCGGGATCAGCTGTTCGAGGTGCGCGCGCAGATGGAGACCGCGCGGTGACCTCCGGTGGCCGCGACGCGGGCGCGGGCGGCTTCGTGCCTCTGAACGAGTCCGAGTTGCGGGGGTGGGGCGCGGAGCTCGGGCGCGCGGCGGGGGCCGACGCCGTGTTCGTCGCGCTGTACGGCGAGCTCGGGGCGGGCAAGTCGACGCTGGTTCGAGCCGCCTGCCGTTCGCTGGGTGTAGCGGGGCAGGTACCCAGCCCGACGTTCACGCTGGTCAATCTGCACGAAGGAGAGGAGGGGCCGATTCACCACGTGGACCTCTACCGGCTCGAACCCCCGGTCGAACCGCGCACCCTGATCGACGCCGGATGGCCGGAGGTGCTGGAGGCCGACGGCCCCGTGTTCGTCGAGTGGGCCGATCGGGCGGGCGACTGGCTGCCGCCGGATCGCTGGGACGTGCGCCTCCGGCGAGCGACCGATCCGAAGATTCGCGAGGTGTCGATCGAGGAGCGCGGCGCGGTTCCACGGGCACCGCGACCGGGGCGTCGATGCTGAGCCTGGCGCTCGACACCAGCACGCGGCGCGGCAGCGTCGCACTCGGTCGCACGGGCGACTCTCTCGATCTTCTCGGCGAAGTGGCGCTGGAGGTCTCCGCCACCCACTCCGAGACCGTGCTTCCCGCGATCGACCGCCTCGTCCGATCCGCCGGATGCTCGCCGGTCGACCTCGAGGCGGTCGTCGTCGGTGCGGGCCCGGGCTCGTTCACCGGGGTGCGAATCGGCGCCGCCCTGGCCCGCGGGATCTGCTTCCCGGCCCGGGCGACGCTGTTCGCCTACTCGAGCCTGGCTTCGATCGCGGCCGTCGCGGGCCCCGGAGGCCCCGTTTGCGCCCTGCTGGACGCCCGTCGCGACCAGGTGTACGCGGCGGGCTACGTCGTCGGGCCGCCCGGGTTCGAGGAGCGCTTCGCCCCGCGCGCCGGGGCGCTGGGCGACCTGCTGGACGAGCTCGATCCGGCCGCCTGGAGGTTCGCCGGGGTCCTGTCGGCGGAGCAGCGCGCGGCGATCGAGCGGGCGGGCGGTACGCTGGACGCCGAGGAGGTGGGCCGGCCGAGCGGCGCGGGCCTTCTGCGTCTCGTCCAATGGGCTCCGGATGCCGGCCGTGTGGCGGATCCCGCCCGCTGGGAGCCCACCTACGTGCGGTCGTCCTCCGCGCGGCGCCGTATGGGTGGTTCCTGAAATGGCGCGGGAGACCGGCCGGGGAGTCGAGCTTCGTCCGATGCAGGAGTCCGACCTGCGACAGGTTCTTCACATCGAGCGTCGCTCGTTCACGATTCCCTGGTCGGACGCCACCTTCCGTGGACTCCTCCGGCGCCAGAGCACGGCGCTACTGGTCGCCGAGCAGGGGGGGGAGGTGGTCGGGTACGCCGTTCTGTGGTTCGCCGCCGACGAGGCGGAGCTCGGCGACATGGCCGTTCTGCCCGAGGCGCGGCGCCGGGGTCTCGGTCGCTCGCTGCTGGATGGCACGCTCGCCGAAGCGGCGCGCCGCGGTGCGAAGCGCGTGTTTCTCGAAGTGCGCGAGAGCAACACGGCGGCCCGCTCGCTGTATGAGGAGGCAGGTTTCGAGGCGGCCGGGACGCGTCCGGACTACTACAGCGAACCGAAGGAAGATGCGATCCTGATGATGCGGCGATTGGAGAGTAGCATCGGGAAACGACCGCGTTGACAGGGTCTCTGTACCGGAACACTTTGCAACTTCGGCCCTGCGCAGGGATCCGAGAACCAGAAAATTCAGAGGACGGCAATGTCACGATCGCTGAACAAGGCCCAGATCATCGGCAATCTCGGGGCCGATCCGGAAATTCGCAGCACCACGAGCGGGGTTCGGGTCGCGACCCTGTCGGTCGCCACGTCCCGTTCGTGGACGGATCGCTCGGGCCAGCCGCAGGAGAAAACCGAGTGGCACCGGGTCGTGTGCTGGGACAAGCTCGCCGAGATCTGCGAGCGTTACCTCAAGCGCGGCGATCGCGTGTACATCGAGGGCCGCATCGAGTATCGGCAGTGGGAGGGCCAGGACGGCCAGACGAAGTACACGACCGAGATTCGCGCCCGCGAGATGATCATGCTCGGCGGCAGCGGCGACGGCGGCGGATCGTCGCGCTCGCGCGATGACAACTACGCGAGCGTCCCGTCCTCGGATCAGGACTTCTCCGACTTCAGCGACGATTCGCTGGCGGGTGAGGACGATCTTCCGTTCTGACGGCCGATCGGCCGCGACCCTCGCCATAGCCCTGGCCTTCGCGCTCGCGCCGGCCTCGCCGGCCGCCGCGCAGGAGCGAGAGGCCGAGCCGCAGGCGCAGCCCGACGAGTGGACCGAGTCGGCCGGGGTCCACACCGTTCGCCCCGGAGACACGCTGTGGGATCTCGCCGCGCGCTTCCTCGCCGACCCGCTGCGCTGGCGCGCCATCTTCGAGCTCAATCCCGCCGTCGTCGAAGATCCCCACTGGATTTATCCGGGCGAGGAGCTTCGCATTCCCGGGGCCGTCGCCCGGCTCGATCGCATCCCGACCGGGCGCGCCGGTGACGAACTCGAGACCGTCGGGGACGCGGACGACGGGCGTGGCAAGTTTCCAGCCGGGTCGGTCTTCCGGCGGACATCTGACGCCGGGCCCGGGATGTCCGCGCTGTCTCTCGACCAGCGGCCGCCCCTGGCGGCCGTGACGTCGGACGACTTCCACCGCGCACCGCTTCTCGTGGGCCCCGGTGAGCTCGGGTCCGAGGGCGTAACGGTACGCGTGCTCGAGGAGAACCCCCTCGACCTGCGTATGCCGACGGCGGCGAGGAAGAACGTGGACGTCTTGATCGCGCTCGGCGGGTTGGAGCCGGCGCTGGGCGACTCGCTCAAGGCGGTTCGACGCACCCGCGAGGAGGGTGTGCACGGCCACGTAGTGATCGCGAAGGCATTGCTCGAAGTGAACCGGCTGTGGGCCGACAGCGCGCGCGCCACGGTCGTGAAGATGTACGGGGATTATGCGGTCGGCGATCCCGTCGTGGCGGTTGCGCCGTACACTCCCGATCCGGCCGCCCGACCCGAGCCGGTCGACGCCGGCGTGACCGGCGGAGTGATCGGCTTCGAGGTTCCGCAGGTGCTGCTCGGGCCGGGTGAGTTCCTGTTTCTCGACGTCGGAGCTGAGCGGGGCGTCGCGATCGGCGACGAATTCGCCGTGTTCTCGCGGGTGGAGCGCGCCGGCGTGAATGCCGAGCTGGCCGACGCACTGGCCGTCGTGCGGATCGTCCAGGTGACCGAACGGACGTCCACCGGCCGGGTGATCAGCATCCGCGACCCGGGGATGCGCTCCGACGATCCGGTGCGCCTGATCCGGCGCCTGTCGCTCCCGCGTACCCCGGGACCCGCGCCCTCCGACTGAGCGACCCGCCGGCGCGTCTTTCCGCCTCACATGGCCGCCCCTACGTTCCTCTCCGTCCGACGGACGGGGCGTCACGGCCGATCCGTGCGTGTCGACACCATCACAGTGAATGAACAGGGCCATCATGCATACATCGCGCACCGTTCTGGTGACGGGTGGCGCCGGCTTCATCGGCTCCCACGTCTGCGAGGCTTTCCGCGATGACGGCTGGCGCGTGGTCGCCCTCGACGATCTGAGCTCCGGACGCCGCGAGAACGTCCCGGACGGTGTCGAGCTGGTCGAAATGGACATCCGGTCCGACGACCTGGGCACGCTGATGAAGGATCGCCGCGTCGACCTCGTGAATCATCACGCGGCGCAGATCGACGTGCGGATCTCGGTGGCGCGGCCCAGGCACGACGCCTCGATCAACGTCGACGGATGGCTGAATGTCCTGCAATCGGCGCACGAGGCGGGCGCGGCGCGGGTGATCTACGTGTCTTCGGGCGGCGTCGTCTACGGCGAGCCCGACCAGATCCCGACCGCCGAGGGTGCGCCGAAGGCGCCGATCTCGCCGTACGGGGTCAGCAAGCTGGCCGGCGAACACTATATGTTCTTCTATCGCAGGATCCATGGCCTCGAAGGCATCGCGCTGCGCTACTCGAACGTCTACGGACCGCGGCAGAATCCGCACGGCGAAGCGGGGGTCGTCGCACTGTTTTCCCGCCGGCTGCTGGACGGCGAGAACCTCCGCATCTTCGGACATGGGGAACAGACGCGCGATTACGTGTATGTCGGAGACGTGGCGGCGGCCAACCTGGCGGCCGCGACGATGGCGGCGGCCGAGCCGGCCTCGATCGACGACGTGGCGTTCAACGTGGCTACCGGGACGGAGACGAGCGTAGTGCAACTGGCCGACGCCCTGATCTCGATCAGCGGACGGCAGGCGGAGCGGGAATTCGCCCCGGCGCGACCCGGCGAGCTGGAGCGGAGCTGTCTCGACGTCACGAAGCTCGAGGCCACTGGCTGGACGCCGGCCGTCGACCTGGCCGGGGGGCTGCGCAGAACCTACGAACACATTGCCGAGAACCTGTGAGGAATCGTACCGGATGAACCTGTCACCGATCATGCTCGCCGTTCTTCCGGCCGTACAGGACGGTCCGGTCGCGAACGCCCCGTGGGACCTGATCCTGTATGCCACGCCGATCACGAAGATCATTCTCATCGTGCTGGCGGCGTTCTCGCTCATCTCCTGGGTGGCTATCTTCTGGAAGTGGAAGGCGTTTCGGCAGGTCGACCAGGACGGCGACCGGTTCGTCGCGGGCGTCGCCGACGCCGAGGGCCTCCAGGGCATCTACCAGACCCTGACCGGGTTGCCCGAATCTCCGTACACCCGCGTCTTCCGGCGCGGGGTGAATTTCTTCACGGAGCTGCGTCCCACGGCGCTTCGGGACACCCCCGGCCCCGGAAGCGGACCGGGGCTCACGCCCGCCCAGCTCGAGGCCCTGAGCCTGGTGCTCGGCAAGGAGCTGTCCGAGGAGCGCGACAACCTGTCGCACGGCCTCACGTGGCTGGCGATCATCGGCTCGGTGAGTCCGCTGCTCGGCCTCATGGGCACCGTGCTCGGCGTGATGAACGCGTTCATCGGGATCACCGCCCAGGGCACGGCCAACATCGCCGCCGTGGCACCGGGAATCGCCGAAGCTCTGGTCACGACCGTGGCCGGCCTTGCCGTCGCGATCCCGGCCGTGATCGCCTACAACCACTACGCGGGCAAGCTCGGCCTGTTCACGGGTGAGCTCGAGGGCTTCGCCGCTGAGTTCATCGGCACGCTGGCCCGCGAGGGTCGCGTATGATGCGGATTCGCGCGAGCCGCGAGGGAGATATCGGCGGATTGCCGGTGCGGGCGGAGATCAACGTGACGAGCCTCGTCGACGTCGCGTTCACGTTGCTGGTGATCTTCATGATCACCGCGCCGATCCTGCAGGGTGGCGTCGAAGTCACGGTCCCGCAGGCGCCGGCCGCGCCGCTCCAGGTGTCGGAGGGCGTGGTCGTGACGATCGACCGCGACGGCGTGATTTTCGTCGACGACGTCGAGGTGACGCGTGACGAGTTCGCCGCGACGATTGGACCCCTGGTGGAACGGAGTGAAGGGGGCACCGTGTATGTGAAGGGCGATACGGACGTCCCGTACGGCGCCGTGCTCTGGGTGGTCGGTACCCTCCGGGAGGCCGAAATCGAGGCCGTCAGCCTCGTGGCCGAACCCGAGCCCCGGCGGCGCGGGCCGTAGATCCGCCCGGCGGCGCAGGAGAACTGGGGACCACATGAGCGAACGGGACAGGATACGCGGCGATCTGGGCATCCCGAAGGGAGCCGTGTGGGGCTCGATCGGCCTGCACCTGGGTCTTCTCCTCGTCCTGGTCGCCCTGTCGTTCGTCTCGGTGGCCGAGGTTCCGGCGCAGACGTACGCCGTCACCCTCGTTGCGGCGGCCGATGTCGAGGCGCCCCTGGCCGAAACGCCGGCTCCGCCCGAACAGGCCGAGGAGGAGAACCGGCCGCCGCCCCCGCAGCCCACCGAAGAACCCCTCCCCGAGACCGAGCTCCCGAGCGTCGTCGAGGAGATGCCCGAGGTCGAGGAGCGTGAAACCGAGCCGGCCCGGGCCGATGAGACCGGCGAGGAAGCGATCAACGTCCAGACCGAGGGGATGCGGTTCGTCGACCCGGAGTACGCGAACAACATCGTGCGCCAGATCAACCGCTACTGGCGGCCGCCCGACACCGCGCGACCGCTCCGTGCCGAGATCATCTTCGTGATCGATCGTTCGGGCGCCGTCGAAGACATCCGCTGGCTCGACCGATCGGGGAGCACGGCCTTCGATCTCGAGGCGCGCGGCGCCATCGAGGCGGCGGCCCGTGCGCAGGCGTTCGGCCCGTTGCCCGAAGAGTATCCGTTCGACAAGCTGCAGGTGAGCTTCTTCTTCGACCCGAGCAACCGATGAACTCGATATGACGATACAGGTGTTTCGTGACGTCCTGGCCCGCGCCGCGCTCGTGGCGCTCGCACTCCTGCCGGCCGCCGCGCCGCTGTCCGCGCAGGACCACGGCGACGTGCGGCTCGGCATCACCTACTCGCCGGGCTACCAGCCCGGGCTCGTGATGACGGCCGTAGGACACGCCCGCGAGGTGGCCGATCCGGCGCGGGCGGCGGAGGTGATCCTGCGCCAGGATCTGCTCTACGCGGACCGGTTCGAGATCATTACGATCCCCGACTCGGTGCGATCGAGCGACGACGTCAACTACGGGTTGTGGAACGAGCTCGGAGCCGTGTGGCTGGTGAGTTCCGAAATAACCGGTACGGCCGCCGCGCCGGTGCTGCGGGTCAGCCTGCACGACGTGGTGTTCGGTGAGCGTAAGCAGGCCGAGACCTTTCCGCTGCCCGCGGCGAGCGACCGTGGATTCCGGATGGCCGTTCACCGGGTGTCCGACCGGATCGTCGAGTGGGCGACGGGAGATCCGGGGATCGCGGCGACCCGCATCGTGTTCCGCCGCAAAGCGGCCGAGGGCGCGTCGGACATCTACGCGATCGACTACGACGGGGAGAACCTCACCCGGTTGACCTCGGAGAACACGATCGTCTACTCCCCGGCTCTGTCGCCCGAGGGGACGCATCTCCTCTACGTCTCGTACGCCGAGGGCCGGCCGATCGTCTACGAGAAGAACCTGCGCACCGGAAACCGCCGCACGATCTCGAGCGTCGAGGGTCTCAATCTCACGCCGGCCTACTCGCCCGACGGAAATCGCATTCTGGTCGCCCGCACCGCCGGCGATCATACGGAACTGTTCGAAATGCAGCGCGAACCACTCGGCGCGCCGCGCCGCCTCACCTACACGAATGCCGGCGAGACCCTGAACGCGGCCTATTCCCCCGACGGCAGGCGGCTCGCGCTCACTTCGTCGCCACTCGGCCTGCCGCAGATCTACGTGATGCCGGCCTCGGGCGGATCGCCGCAACTCATAAGTCGATATGTGTACGGCGAGCGTGGGTACTCCACATCGCCCGACTGGGCACCCGTGAACAATCGGATCGCGTACCATACGTGGCTCGACAACAGCTTCCAGATCGTCGCGGTGGGCCCGAACGGAGCCGACCGCCGCGTGCTGACGTCTACGGGAGGCAACGAGGATCCGAGCTGGGCGCCCGACGGACGGCACCTGGTGTTCTCGTCGGCGGGCCAGCGGGGGCATTCGCTGCTGATTCTCGACACGGTCGGGGGGAGGATCCGGACACTCACCTCGGGGCAGGTCGACCAGCTGCCCGACTGGTCCGCTCCGCTTCGCTGAATGGCGCTGCCGAGCGCGCGTTCGCGGTGCCTCGACCATTGGCAACGGATATGGCGGGCGCTACGTTCAATAGTCCGGGCCCGACACCGGAATGCGTGCTGGTAGCGCGCCACGTGTCGTCCACGAACTGGTTCCTGACCCGAAGGAGTACGGAGATGCTTCGCAACCTCACAGTCGCCGTCGTTTTGGCCCTCTCGAGCGTTAGTGTCGTCGCCTGCGGCGGCAGCGAGCCCCCGCCGCCACCGCCGGTCGTCGAAGAGGAAGAGGCCACCCCCGACGCGGACAGCCTCGCCGCCGCCCGCGCGGCCGAGCGAGAAGCTGCCGCCCTGCAGCTCTGCGACGATGCCCGGGCCGCGATCGACGCCGGCGATCTCAGCCGGGCGCGCAGCCTGGTTCAGCGGATCAACAGCGAGTACGCCGGCACCGAATGCGCGGCGATGGCGGGAGATCTCGAGGGGAAGATCGACGCGATCACCGTCCTGCGTGAGCGGGTGCACTTCGAGTTCGATCGATCGCGGATCACCGACGAGGCGGCGGCCGTTCTTCAGCGCAAGGCCGAGGTCCTGCAGGCCAATCCCGATCTGCGCGTCACGATCGAGGGCCACTGCGACGAGCGCGGCTCGCTCGAATACAACATGGCGCTCGGACAGCGCCGGGCCGAGAGTGCGCGGCGTTATCTGACCGGGCTCGGCGTATCGGGCGACATGTTCTCGACCGTCAGCTACGGCGAGGAGCGGCCGATCGCCCAGGGATCCAACGAGAACGCCTGGCAGCAGAACCGTCGGGCCGAGTTCGTCATCGACAACCTGGACGCGATGTGATCCGAATCGGTCTGGTCGGGAGGACGGGATTCGCGGGGCTGGTGCTCCTCGTGAGCGGCGCCTGCGCGACGAAGAGCGACGTGGCCGAGTTGCGCACCACGATCGTGCAGCAGATGGAGGAGGACCGGGCTCAACGTGATTCCCTGATCACCGAGATCCGTGGTCTGCGCTCGGTGCTGCTGGACAGCCTGAACGTCCAGCAGCGCCGGGACATCTCCGGTCGGGTGGACCTGGAACGCCAGATCCAGGACCTGAACACGGCGCTGAATCAGCTCATGGCGTTGACGGGGGAGACGCAGCGGCAACTCGCCCGACTCGAGCGTGGTGGCGACGACGGGTCGATCATCGCGGGCGAGGCGGGCGGCGTCTCCGTGGACCCGGGTGCCGGGGATGGAGACGCGCAGGAGTTGTACGACGCCGCGGTCCGGCAGTTTCGTCGGGGTTCCTACGTCACGGCGCGAAACGGCCTCGACGAGTTCCTCAGCCGGTACCCGTCGCACGAACTCGCCTCGGACGCCCAGTACTACCGGGCGGAGACGTTCGCCGAGGAAGGCGAGACGGAGACGGCCCTCGAGGAGTACGCCCGGGTGCTGGAACTGTACCCGAACTCGCGGCGCGCGCCCACCGCGCTGTACAAGAGCGGTCGGATCGAGCTCGAGAGCGGCAACACGGACGACGCCCGAACGTACTTCAACCGTGTGATTCAGGGATATCCGGATAGCGACGAGGTCGAACTGGCGAGACGGGAACTCGCCCGTCTCGACGGTTGACCGGGGACCGGCGGAGCCGGACCCGTGCGCTGCCCTGCCTGTAACCATATCGAAGACAAGGTCGTCGATTCCCGCTTGAGCCGGGGAGGGCGATCGATTCGGCGTCGCCGTGAGTGCCTCGACTGCGGCAAGCGGTTCACGACCTACGAGCACGTCGAGCACGAACCGCTGTCGGTTCGCAAGACGACCGGCGCCGTCGAGCCCTACGATCGCGCAAAGCTCCTCCGCAGCATCGGCATCGCCTGTGCCAAGCGCCCCGTGTCCCTCGCCACGATCGAGGAAGTCGTCGATCGCATCGAAGAGGAGATCGAGGCGTCCGACCAGCGCGAGATCAGCAGCCAGTCGATCGGCGAGATGGTCATGGAGCACCTTCGCGGCCTCGACCAGGTGGCGTACGTGCGGTTCGCCTCGGTGTACCGGAATTTCCAGGATACGACGGAATTCATGGAGGAAGTTCGGGAGCTGGTCACGCGGGCCCGCTATCGGGCGCGCGGCCAGCAGGATCTGTTCGGAACGGAGGACCCGCCCGCCGGGCCCGAGGCCGAGTGAGCAGGGCCAGCGGCGAGATGCCGTTCCTCGATCACCTCGAGGAGCTGCGCAAGCGGTTGATATGGAGCCTGGTCGCGCTGGTCGCCCTCTCGGTCGGGGGCTTTTTCATCGTGACGGGGTTCGACGTGATCGGCATCCTCGAGCGGCCGTTCCAATACGTGCTCCCCGATCAGAATCTACTGTTCACCAGTCCGACGACGCCCGTCGTCGTGACCTTCAAGCTCTCCTTCGTCGTGGGGTTGATTCTCGCGTCGCCCTTCCTGGCCTGGCAGGCCTGGGCGTTCTTCGAGCCGGCGCTCTACGAGCACGAGCGTCGGATGATCATTCCGGCGATCGGTCTCGGTTTCATCCTGTTCCTCGCCGGGATCGCGATGGCGTATTTTCTCGTGCTGCCGTTCGGCCTCGAGTTCCTGCTGGGTTTCCAGTCCGAAAGCCTCAGCCCGATCATCACGGTCGACGAGTACCTGCGGTTCGCCACGCGCCTGATCCTCGCCTTCGGGCTCATCTTCGAGATGCCGGTCGGCTTCGTGCTCATGTCCCTGATCGGCGTCGTGACGGCCGCCGGACTGCGCAAGTACCGCCGTCACGCGATCGTCGCGCTCGCGACGGCGTCGGCGCTGCTGACGCCGGCCGACCCCGGTACGATGCTCATGCTGTTCGCCCCGATGATCCTCCTGTACGAGTTCTCGATCTTCCTGGTCGACCTCGTCGGTCGGCGCGACCGTGGTGGCGACGACCGGGAGGGGGCGACGACGTGAGCCGGGCGTCGGTGTTCCCCGGGGGTGCGGACCTGGCGTTCCTGGCGCTGCTGGCGGGGTGCTTCGCCGGTCCGTCCGCGCTCGCGGCGCAGGAACGCGATGACGACGACGTGCCTCCCGCGCGCGAGGTGGCGGTCGACAGCCTCCTCGACCGGCTCGAGGCCATCGAGGCGCTGCCCGACACCCTGCTGACCGACAGCCTGATCGCCGTGCGCGACAGCCTTGCCGCCCGGCGCGACAGCCTGGCGCAGGAGACGTACAGGACCCGACGGGGAGAGCTTTCGGGCGGAGACTTTCCGGAGAAGGACGCGCTGTTCGAAGCGCTGGCGCGCGAGGCCGGGTACGAGATCGTCGAGTATCGCGGCGAGGTCGTGCGCGTGGGGGTGCCCCGGCAGAGACTCGAGCTCGAGGGACGGGCACAGCTCAACCGGGCGGGCGACGTGCTGGTCGCCGATACGATCCGCTATCTGGGCGAGGAGCAGTTCATCGTGGCCCGAAAGTCGATCGAGCTGTTGGGATCGGACGGCAATACGACGACGAGCGACTCGATCCTGTACTACGACGTGGGCCGGCTGCGCGGCACCCTGTTCGATGCCGAATCGTCGTTCGACGACGGCGGAAACGAATGGCGCATCTTCGGCAACGTGATTCCGCTCGCGCGTGACACGGTCTACGCGACGAGCGCGGCGTTCACCTCGTGCGACCTCGAGGAACCGCACTACACGTTTCGGGCCGGCGAGCTCAAGATGGTGACGCGCGACGTGCTCGTCGCGTGGCCGGTCGTACTGTACATCAGCCGCGTGCCGGTCTTCTGGCTCCCGTTCTTCGCCGCCGACATCCGGCAGGGAAGGCGCAGCGGCATCATTCCCCCGCGCTTCGGGGTCAACGACATCGTCCAGACGTCGGGACAGACGAGCCGCAACATCTCCGACTTCGGCTACTACTGGGCGATCAACGACTACCTCGACGCGCAGGCGACGCTCGACTGGTTCAGCGGCAACTATACCCGCGTCAACGGCGCCTTCCGCTACCGCTTCCTCAAGCAATTCGTCCGGGGGAGCGTGCTCTACAGCCAGAGCTTCAGCGACCAGGGCGACAACCTTCGGCTGCAGGTCGGGCACGACCAGGAACTCGGGCTGAACACGACGTTCCGGGCCTCGGTAAACTACGTACAGGATACGCGCATCTTCCAGGACCAGAGCATCAACCCCACGGACCAGACGAGAACCATCGACTCCGATGTCGGGCTCAACCACCGCTTCTCGTTCGGGAACCTCCAGGCGTCGGCCGATCGGCGGCAGGAGCTCGACGGGTCGGAGACGGCGACCACGCTTCCGCGCGTGAATCTCAGCATACTCCCGATCACGCTGTTCGGGGCGCCGCGGGGTAGCGCGGGGCCGTTCAACAACATCACGCTGGACGCATCGACCCGGTACGCGCGTCGATCCGTTACGGCCGACTCGGCCGCCGACCGCGTGACCACGACGGGGGGCGGAAACGCCAGCCTGCGGATCGGTAACCTCAACCTGTCCAGCCGCGCCGACATCGAGAACGTCGAGACGACGCCCCAGGACAGCCTGTTCCAGGATCTTCCGTCCGAAACCCGGACGACGCTCAGCTGGAATACGGGCGCCAGCTTCCGGATCGGCCTGGTCGGGTCGACGACCCTCAGCCCGACCGCGTCGCTCAGCGGAACCCGTTTTCGGAGCGAGGACACCGGGGGCGACTTCGTGAGCGCTCCCGGGAGGGCTTCGCTCGGCGCGGGCCTCACGACGGACGTGTACGGATTTCTGCCGGGGTTCGGCCCGTTCAGCCGGATCCGTCACAAGGTGTCCCCGAGGTTCGACTACGCTTATTCGCCGGCCGTCGAGGTCGATTCCGCGCTCGCGGCGATCCCGGGGTTCCCGGGCGCCGCCGGCGCGGCCGGCGCGGCGACCAACACCCTTTCGATCGGTTTGAACCAGACCTTCGAGGCCAAGCTCGGTCGGGCCGAAGCGCCGGCCGATACCGCGGAGGCCGGCGACGACGCGGAGGTCGGTGCCGCCGCCGCGTCCGTCACTGCCGCGGGTGCGTTCGTCGACGGAACGGCACCGACCCGGCCCAAGCGAGATCGCATCATTCAGTTGCTGGGTATCCGCACGTCGGCACTGCGGTTCGATTTCGAGCGCGCGAAGCGCGGCGAACCGGTGCTCGTGTCGGACCGGATCGACAACAGCCTGACCTCGGACCTGCTGAGCGGACTGTCCATCAACCTGTCGCACGACCTGTTCGAGGGCTCGGGCGACGAGCGTCGGTTCGCCCCGTTCCTCACCGCCCTCAGCGCCAGCTTCAGCCTCAGCTCGGGGCAGGGCCTGGCGGACATCTTCGGGCTCGGATCCAGCGGACGGACCTCGCCGGCGATGACCCCGACGACGTCGATGGACCGGTACAGCGACCCCGAGATCTATGGGAGTGCCGACCCGTTCGAGGAAGGCGCCGGGCCGTGGAATCTGTCTCTGAACTATGGGATGCAGCGGGCGAGGCCCGAAGAGGGCGGCGCCGAGAGCCAGTCGCTCAGCGGGAATCTTTCGTTCAGGCCGACCACATCGTGGTCTATCCGCTGGAACACACAGTACAACCTCACCGATTCGGAGTTCGGCCAGAACGTGATCACGCTCGACCGCGACCTTCACGACTGGCTGGCTTCCTTCCGGTTCGCCCGTGCGCCGAACGGCAATACGATCTTCCAGGTATCGATCAGTCTCAAGGCCGCGCCGGACGTCCGCACCGAGTACCAGCAGCGCACGAACTGAGCGTCCGCAGTTCTGGCCGGATTCTTGATCTATCGAGGTTGCCGGTCCGCACTGGACCCGGCCAAGAACCCAGCCGACGGCATCGGGCGCGAACGGATTTCCCGTATGACTACGTTTCAGAAGCTGAAGCACGAGGCGCGACGCGCGGAGCAGCGCTCCGACTGGGCCAGGGCCATCGATCTGTACCAGCGCGCGCTGGATGCAGACGAGGACATGGCCGACCTGAGCCTCTACAATCGCATCGGCGACCTCCACCTCCGTCTCGGAGAGAACGAGGCCGCCGTCGAATACTACGAGCGCGCCGTCGAGCGCTATGCCGACAACGCGATGCATACGAGCGCCATCGCGCTATGCAATAAGATTTTGCGAATCGCCCCCGGACGCACGTCCATCTATCGACGCCTCGGACTGCTTCATGCCCGGACCGGCCTCCTGGTCGAGGGCCGGGGAAACATGGTCGCGTATGTCAGGCACGTGCTTGCCGATGGAGAGCCCGAGGACGCCGCCCTCGCCGTTGCCGAGTTCGTCGAGCTCACGAAGGACGACGAAATCTGCCTGCAGTATGCGGCCGAGCTCACCGAACGCGACGAAACGACCGCCGCTGCCGCTCAATTGCGGGCGGCGGCTCGCCTGAGGACCGATCGCGGCGAAGACGCGGCGGAGCTTCACGCGCGAATCGCGGAGCTCGATCCGGACGGCGGCGTTGCGACGGGCGCTTCTTCCGCGTCGGTGGAGCCGGAGGATGGGCGGCCCCCGGAGCGGCTGGCGAACCTCGTGGCCCGGCAGCTGGCCGACCAGGGAGCCGATGCCGCGTTCGAAGCCGACGCGCCGCCCCGGGCTCCAGTGGCCGCGGCCCCGACCGATGACGATCTGGCCGAGGTTCGCGTGCAGGTCGATCGGTTTCGCAGCCGGGTGGCCGATGTACTCGAGACGGGCGACCCGACAATCCGCTACGACCTCGGCGTCGAGTTCATGACGATCGGTCTCCTGGAGGAGGCGATCGAAGAGTTCAGGGTCGCCGTTGCGGATCCGCGTCTACTGGAAGCCGCGAACGCCCGGATCGGCGAGTGCCTGGCGCTTCGCGGATCGGAAGCGAGCTTCGAAGTTCTGCGGCGCGCCTCGCGCGCCTCTCTGGGGAGCGGCGCATCCGGCGGGTCGGGCGGCGACGCGCAGGCCGGGGCGGAAGGTGGGACGCCCGAGGCCCCCGAGTCCGCGGAGACGGCCGAACCTGCCGTGGCGCCCGGGTCTGGCGGAGCCCCCGATGCTCCCGAGGCAGCCGAACGGCACGAAGCCGACCCTCCGGCGGGGGAGACCGACGCCGACGAGGTGTCGGCGATGGCCGACGACCGAAGGGCCGACGCCGAGGAGGACGCCATTCAGGGGCACTTCTTCCGGGCGCGGCTCGCTCAGTACCGGATCCGTCGTGCGGAGGAGCGCCACCAGGTCGATCACGCCGCCCACCTAGACCTCGGCGCCGCATACATCGAGATGGGACTGCACCAGGAGGCGTTGCGGGAACTCGCGGTCGCGCTCGAAGGACCGCGCCCGATTCCAGGCCGCGCCGTCCGTGCCCTGAGGGAGCTGGCCCTCCGGCTCGAAGATGCTCCCGAGCTTGCTCTCGAGGTGATCGAGCAACTGGCGGATTCGGGTCAGGGTCCGGCCGCCGATGCGCTCGGCAATCAGCTGGCGGAGGCGTGGGGGGATGATCACCCGTTGGTCGATCGGCTCTCCGAACTGCGGGCGCGCCTCGGCGGAGCCGTCGACGAGCTTCCGGCCCTGGAGGACATGTTTCCCGCGCTCCAGGAGCCGGACGGCACAACGGTCGACGCAATCGACACCGCGCCCGATGCCCGCGACGCTCCTCCGGGGGACGAGCAGCTGTCCGACGAGCAGATGTCCGAGGCGATCGACGAGGAGGCCGGGCCTTCCGCGGACCAGATCCTGGTCCGGGCCGCCGAACTCGTCGGTGCCGGTGACGCAGAGGGAGCGATCGAGCACCTGGAAGAGAGTCTCGGCCGTCTCGACGCTGGGCACAGGACGCGGGAGGCGCTCGTCGTGCTGGGGCGCCTGCTCGAGTTGAAGCCCGACGATGTGACGCTGCACGAACATCGCACGGAGCTGGCGATGATGGTCAGCGACCGAGACGAGCTGCTTGCGGCCTTCGCCAGACTCGGGGCCTGCCTGCGACGACTCGGCGACGCGAAGCGGGCTCGGGCGGCCTATGGGCGCATGCTAGACGTCGATCCGTCGAACGAGCTGGCCCGGCAGGCGATCGCCCGAATCGACGAAGCCGAGGTCACACTCGAGCTGGAGTCCCGCGAACGCGCGGAGCCGTCGAGCGCACCGACGAAGGCGCCGGACTCGGACGAGGACGACGAGGAGCTGGAGGCGATGTACGACTTCCTCGACGGGCTCGAGGAAGCGGAGCTCGAGATCGAGCCGAACGGTGCGGAAAACGGCGCACCGCCCGAAGGCGCCGAAGACGAGACGGAGGACGCGACCGCCCGGTCCCGCTACGAGCTCGGCCTGGCGTTCCGGCAGATGGGAATGTGGGACGAGGCGCTCCGCGAGCTACGTCCTGCGCTCGGCCGGGTGACCGATCGTCTCGGAGTTCTCGAGGCTGTCGGCGAATGCCTCTTTAAGCTCGGCCGACCGTTGGAGGCGATCGAATTGTTGCAGGAGAAGCTGCGGGCCGACGAGGACGCCGAGCAGGTCGGTCCCCTCTACTTCCTCGGACTTGCGTTGCAGGCCGAGGACCAGCATGAAGAGGCCCGCGAGGTGTTCCGGCGCGTCGAAGCCGTACAGCCGGGGTATCGCGATGCGGCCGACCGGTTGTCCGAACTCTCCCTCTGACAGTATCTTCGGCAAATCCTCGGTCCGCTGACGGTGACCCGAGACCGGGGCACCGAACGGAGAGAGATGCTCGAAGCCGCGCTGCCTACACTCGAAACTTTGCAGCATCCCGTCCAGGATCGTCTCGAACGCATGGAGACGCTCCTGAGCGACCTCGTTGCGGCCGATTTCGGTCGGATCAACGAGGTCGGCGAGTACCTGCTCGCCACGCGCGGTAAGTACTTGAGGCCGACACTGCTGCTCCTGGCCAACGAAGTCGGGGGACGGCCGAACGAGAGGGCCGAGCGCCTCGCGGCCATCGTCGAGCTCATGCATGTGGCGACGCTGGTCCACGACGATGCCGTCGACCATTCGCCCCGCCGTCGCGGCATGCCGACGGTCAACGCCCGCTGGACGCACCAGGTGGCCGTGATCATGGGCGACTACCTCTACTCCCGGGCCCTGCTCGAGGTGACGAAGGTCGGTCCGCCGGAGGCAGTGGCCATACTTGCCCGAGCGTCGAACCAGATGTCGATCGGTGAGATGAGGCAGCTCGCGGCCCACGACGCGCTGGGCGCGACCGAACGGGACTATTATCGTCTGTGCGAGTGCAAGACGGCTTCGCTGATGGCGGCGGCGTGCGAGCTCGGAGCCCTGGCGGGTGCCGCGGACCACCGCGCCGCGCTGGCCGCGTATGGGCACGACCTGGGCATGGCGTTCCAGATCGTCGACGACTTGATCGACTACACGGTGTCCGCCGACATCACCGGGAAGCCGCGCGGACTCGACCTGCGCGAGCACAAGGTGACGCTGCCATTGATCGCGGCTCTGCCCCGGCTCGATGCCCCGAAGCGGGCCGTCGTAGAAGCGCTGTTCGCGAACCCGGAGCCCACCGATGACGCGGTTGCTGCGGTCGGTGAACTGGTGCGGGCGGCGGGGGGGCTGACATATGCCCGGGAGCGGGCCGAGGAGTTTGCGCGCACCGCGGCGGGACGCCTCGCGTCGATCCCCGAGGATCCGTTCGTGCGGGTTCTGCGGTTGACTGTTGAATTCGTCCTGGAGCGACAGAAGTGAATCTCGACTTCGGGGGTCGCCGCCGCCCTTCGGCGAAGCGCGTGACCCTGATCATCGCGGGTGGGATGCTGCTCGGCGCGCTACTTACCGAGCTTGCCGCCCTCGTCCCGGCAGGACCGGCGCGCGAGTTCTTCATCACGACGGTAGCCGCGTCGCTCGGACCGCTGACGATCGACCTGCTCGTGGTGGCCGTGACGCTCGGACCGCTGGTACTGCGCGTGAACATCCTCAGCGTCGTAGGGATACTTCTGTTGGCCTGGTTCTCGAAGTCGCTACTCTGAGGTCCGGAGACTCACCGGGCCCCCTGCAAGAGGTCAGACAATGTTGCCGAATATCGGGATCACAGAAGCCGTCATCCTGCTGTTCATCGTCCTGCTGCTGTTCGGGGCGAAACGCCTTCCGGAGATCGGCGGTTCGCTGGGGAAGGGTATCCGCGAGTTCAAGAATTCCGTGAAGGAAGTCGGGAACGAGGTTCGCGGGGAGCTCGAGGACGCCGACGACTCGCACGCGGAGCGCAACCGGGACGAGGATTGACTCAGATCATCGGCGGAACGACCGGCTGATCCTCCACCGGCCGGTTGAGCCGGTCCCGGTGATCCACCACGACCGCCTCGTCGCGTAACGCCTCCAGCCACTGCGCCGTGCGCTGCTCCGCCATGCGGAACGCGATCTCTGCCTTCAGCTCGTCCTTCGTCAGCGAGAACACGTCCGCGTCCGCCTCCGTGCGCTCGTCGACGCGCAGGAAGGCGAGCCTGTCGGCCCCCTCGTAAGGTCCGACCATCACGCCAGTCGGCGCCGTGAATGCCGCCCCGACAGCCTCCGTCGCCCGGCCGAGGCCCGGTACGAACTCCAGGCGATTGAACGGCTCGGTCGTCGCCATCGGCCAGTCCGTGGCGGCTGCGAGGGCTTCGATGGTGCGTTCCGGGAGCCCGGCCACGATCTGCTCGGCCTTCTGTCGAGCGGTTTCCAGGCGCCGCTCGAAGCGTAGCGTAGCTTCGATCTGCTCTCGCACGTCCTCGAACGCGAATCGACCGGCCTCGGTGCGGTCCACCAATTCGAGCAAGTGATAGCCGGAGCTGTTCTCGTAGAACTCGCTGAGCTCACCGATCTCCGTGTACCCGTCGAGCGCCCAGTCGACACCCACGCCCAGCGAACCGGCTCCGGGCACGAAGTCGAAGCCCTCGGTGAGTACGACGCCCTCGCGCACGTCGAGGTCGAGCGAGTCGCGGGCGGCGAGCAACCCGTCGTCGAGCGCGATTCCCTCGACACGGTCCATCCGGCCGAACAGCTCGTCTTCGGTCTGCTCGGAGAGGCGGATCGGCAGCAGGATGTGTGCGATCGACGCCGTATCGCCGGTGCGCTCCGCGACGTGGAACAGGTGGATGCCGTCGGGCATCGTCACGGGCTCGGAGACCCCTCCGGTATCGAGGCCGGCGACGGTCGAAGAGATCGGCTCGCGGAGGTCTTCGGGCGTATATGCGCCGATCTCCCCGCCATCGGGTGCCGAGGTCGAGTCGGCGGAATGCTCCTCCGCCGCTTCGGCGAACGTCGACTCGTCGGCGAGAATGGCCGCACGAAGGGAATCGGCGAACGCCACGACGCGTGCCGTGTCCCCGGGCGTCGGCAGCGTGGAGAACGAGACCATGCGCACCGTGGCGGTGGCCGGTCGCTCGAAATCCTCCGCGTGTTCACGGTAGTAGCGGCGAGCCTCGTCCTCGGAAACCGAGATCTCGGAGTCCTCGACGAATTGCGCGGGATCGACCGTCACGTGCGTAACGACGGCGGTTTCGTTGCGCGCCTTGAACTCCTCCCACGCCTGCAGGTCGCTGACGGCCACGCCCGCCGAGAGCTGCTCCTGGAGCCGAATGCGCGGAATCTGGTCGCGATAGTACTGTTCGATGCTGAGCAGCAGCTGCTCGTCGACGCTCGGGTCGGAGAAGTAGGCCTGGTACTTCGCGTAGTCGAACTGTCCGTCGGTCTGGAAGGCGGGGCTCCGGATGACGAACGGCGGGGGCGACGTCCGGAAGGCCTGCGACACCTCGGCGTCCGTGACCTTGATGCCGATGCGCCGGATCTCCTGCTCGATCAGCACGTCGCGCACCAGGTTCTCCCACGCCTCGGTCTCCGACTGACGGATCTCCTCGTCGGTCAACGCGCGACCTCTGGCCTGGCGCGCGCGGTCGAGCTGCGCAGCCGACGCCTCGCGCCACCGGTTGAACCGGATGTCCTGGCCGTTGACGATGCCGATTACCGGGTCGGTACCGGAAGTCGCCGCCGTCTCGCGACTCTGAATCCCCTCGAAGGCGAGCCACGCCGCGAAGGCGACCGCCAGAAACACAATTGCCCACCGCGTCTTCTCGCGGATGGTCTGCATCATCATCAGTCGGGTACTCCCATGACCAGTTGCTCGTGTTCGGCCCTCAAAGACAAGCCACTCAAGCTATTCCCGGGGTACGGCACGGGCAAGCGGCGGGACGTCCCGCCGATTGACACCCTCGAAACGGGGCGCCTACCTTGCGGTTGAGCGATCACGCTCCACTCAACGGGGAGGCCAGCGGTCATCATGGCATCGAATTCGAACGGAAGCGACGAGATCGGGCGCTTCGAGGCCCAGTACCGGCAGAACCCGGACAGCCTGGTGTTCGCGCGGCTGGCGGACGCCTGCCGAAAGAAAGGTGACCCGGAGCGGGCCCTGTCCATCCTGGCCGACGGCATCGGGCGTCACCCCGACTATCCGAGCGCGCACATCGTGCGGGCACGTTGCCTGGTGGATCTCGACCGGCTGGCCGACGCCGAAGAGTCGCTTCGCCGTGTCATCGAACTCGACGCACAGAACCTCGTGGCCATCCAGGGGCTGGCCAACCTGGCGGAGCGCCGCGACGATCCGGTCGAGGCCGTGCGCTGGTACGAGCAGATCGCGACGCTCGACCCGATGAACGTCGAGGCGGCGGCTGCCCTCGCGCGGCTGCGACCGACGCCCCCACCTCCGGCGAAGGGCCTGGAGCCGTTGCCGGCGCCGAGCGAGGAGTGGTGGTCGTCGCCGGCTTTCCAGATCGAAGAGGGGGACGATGCGCTGCCGCCCGAACCCGCGGAGCCGGCGGCCGTCCCCGAGCCGGAGGACGCGCCGCCGGGCGAATCGGGGACGGCCTGGTGGTTCGAAGACCCCGGCGAGGACGAATCGGCGGACGACGGTGATCTGCTGACCCGGACGATGGCAGAGCTGTATACGAAGCAGGGACTGCTCGACGAAGCGGCGGCAATCTACCGGGAACTGCTGACCGATCGGCCGGAGGACGAGACTCTGCGCCGGGCGCTCGACGAGCTCGAACAGCGGATCGATAAGGCCGGCGACGAACCGGCGCACGTGAAGGACGAACCGGCCGAGGAGAAGGACGAGCCGACAGATGTGGAGGACGAGCCGGTAGAGGAACGTGCCGAGACGGTGGTGGCGGACCCGGCCGCCGAAGTCGCCGTGGCTGCCGATACGTCGGCGGTCCGTTCATCCGTCGACCCGTTCGCCACGCACCCGGTGCCCGCCACGTCGGGGACCGGCGAGGTGCTCGACGACTGGCTGCGGCGGCTCGCCGGGTGAGGATCGGGATTCTGCACGGCCCGAACCTGAACATGCTCGGTCGCCGGGAGCCCGAGATCTACGGGCATCGCACGCTCGAGGAACTCGACGCAGCGATCGCGGACGGTGCCGCCGAGCTGGGCGTGGAGGTCGTGAGCTTCCAGTCGAACCTCGAAGGCGCACTGGTCGACTGGATCCAGGCGGAGAGCGAAGGGGTCGCGGGTTGGGTGGTGAACGCCGCCGGGTTCAGTCATACGAGCGTGGCGCTGCGCGACGCGCTCGTCGCCTCGGGACGCCCGTTCGTCGAGGTGCACCTGACGAACGTGTACGCACGCGAGAGTTTTCGTCACTCGTCCGTGCTGGCCGACGTCGCGCTCGGCGTGGTCTGCGGGTTCGGCGTCGACAGCTATCTCCTCGGGCTCCGGGGGTTGTTGCGCGCGGAGGGAGAGTGACGGGTCGCCTCACAGCCCTGCGCGGGGACATTGCGCGGGCACGCCTGTCCGGCCTGCTGGTGACCGGGATGTCGAGCGTCCGCTATTTGACCGGTTTCACCGGCTCGTCGGGTTGCCTGTTGATCGAGCCGAGGGCGGCGACGCTGTTCACCGATTTCCGCTACCGCGAGCAAGCGGGGGCCGAGTTGAGCGACGACGTCACCCTCCACGTCGTGTCCGACGGAAGCTGGGGTGCGCTGTCGGATCACCTCGGCACGTCGCCGCCCGGCCGGCGGATCGGGTTCGAGAGCGGTCGCATGACGGTGGCCGAGCACGATCGCCTGGCCGCGGCGTGCGACAGCGCGATCTGGGAGCCCACCGAGGGACTGGTGGAGGCCCGCCGTGCCGTGAAGGACCCGGCCGAAGTGGAGGCCATCGCCGCCGCCGTCGACCTGGCGGACCTCGTGCTCGAGGCGCTTCTCGGCGAGATCCGACCGGCGACGACCGAGGCCCAGCTCGCGGCGCGCCTCGAGTATCGCCTGCGCGAGGCGGGCTCCGGACCGCTGCCCTTCGTCCCGATCGTGGCGTTCGGCGAACGATCGGCGCTCCCGCACGCCACTCCGTCCGACCGCCCGCTGGCGGCCGGCGACCTCGTGCTGCTCGACTTCGGAGCCCGCGTCGACGGCTACTGCTCCGACATGACGCGCGTGTTCACGATGGGAGCGGCGAGCGCCTGGCAGCGTGATCTGCACGGCGCGGTGCGGGCGGCGGTCGACGCGGCCGTCGCCGTGACGGGAGCGGGCACCGGCTGCGCGGCCGTCGACGCGGCGGCCCGGGGCTCGCTCGAGAGTGCCGGTCTGGCGGAGGAATTCGGGCACAGCACCGGACACGGGCTGGGGCTCGACGTGCACGAAGCGCCGAGGCTGCATCGCCACGAAACGGCGGAGCTCGAGGCGGGCAACGTGGTCACGATCGAGCCGGGCGTGTATCTTCCCGGCCAGGGAGGGATCCGCATCGAACAGGTCGTCGTGGTAGAACCCGACGGCGGTCGCGTCCTTACACGTTCCTCGCCGGAACTCATCGAACTCTGAATGATTCTTATGGCTGATACATCGGATTTTCGCAACGGAATGGTGCTGGAGATCGACGGCGATCTCGTGCAGATCGTCTACTTCCAGCACGTGAAACCGGGCAAGGGCGGCGCCTTCGTACGCACCAAGCTGAAGAACGTGTTCACCGGCGCCGTCGTCGAGAAGACATTTCGCGCGGGCGAGCGAGTGACCGAAGTCCGTCTGGTCCGCCGCGCCGTGCAGTACTCCTATACGGACGGCAACCTCTACTACTTCATGGACATGGAGACCTTCGAGATGATTCCGATCGCCGGCACGACGATCGGCGAAGGCCAGCTCCAGTACCTGCAGGAGAACATGGAGTGCGAGGGCCTGACGCGGGACGGCGACGTGCTGACGATCGAACTGCCGCAGTTCGTCGAGCTCGAGGTCGTCGAGACGGATCCCGGACTCAAGGGTGACACCGCGCAGGGTGGGACGAAACCGGCGAAGCTGGCGACGGGCGCCGTCGTACAGGTGCCGCTGTTCGTCGAGGAAGGAGATGTCGTCCGGGTGGATCGGACGGCCGACAAGTACCTGACACGGGTGACCACATGATCGATCTCGACTGGATCCGGCGACTCATCGACATGGTGGACGAATCGGACATCGACTCGCTCGAGATTTCCCGATTCACGACGAGGGTTCGCATCTCGAAGTCTCCGCCGGTGCACGTCGTGGGCGGCGGCTCGACCGGCCCGGGACCCGCGGGCACGGCGTCGGAGGCGCCGTCGACCGCGAGGCCTTCGGCCGCGGGCGAGGCGGCGGGAGCGGGAGACGAATCAGCGAGCGACGCTGCGGCCGCCGCCTCGACGCTGGTCGAGGTGGAGTCGCCCATGGTCGGCACGTTCTACCGCGCCCCGGCGCCCGACGCGCCGGCCTACGTCGAGGTGGGCGACCGGGTGCAGAAGGGCCAGACCCTGTGCATCCTCGAAGCGATGAAGCTGATGAACGAGCTCGAGTCGGAAGTCGCCGGAACCGTGCGCGAGATCTGCATCGGCAACAGCGAGCCCGTCGAGTACGGGCAGGTGTTGTTCCGCATCGAACCCGATTGATTCGTGCCGGAAAGCCCCGTGTTCGAGAAGATCCTGATCGCCAACCGCGGCGAGATCGCCCTCCGGGTGATCCGTGCCTGCCGCGAGCTGGGGATTCGTACGGTGGCCGTCTACTCCGACGTCGACCGTGATTCGCTGCACGTCCGGTTCTCCGACGAAGACGTATGCATCGGCGGGGCCCCGGCTCGCGACAGCTACCTGAACATTCCCCGGATCATCGCGGCCGCCGAGATCACCGGGGCCGAAGCTATCCATCCCGGCTATGGCTTCCTGGCCGAGAACGCTGAGTTCGCCGAAATTTGCGATCGCTCGGGCCTGACCTTCGTCGGGCCGAGCGCCGACATGATCCGCACGATGGGTGACAAGGCCGAGGCGCGCCGCACGATGATCGCGGCCGGCGTGCCCGTGGTGCCGGGCTCCGAAGGCACGATCGACGACCTGGAGGAAGCCCGTAGCGAGGCCGAGCACATCGGGTTTCCCCTGATGATCAAGGCGGCGGCAGGCGGCGGCGGGAAGGGGATGCGGGTGTGCCGCGAGCCCGACCAGTTCGAGAAGGCGTTCACGATGGCGCGGAACGAGGCGGCCGGCGCCTTCGACGACCCCCGAGTCTACCTCGAGCGCCTCGTAGAGCGGCCCCGCCACATCGAGATCCAGATACTGGGCGATCGGCACGGGAACGTGATCCACCTGGGCGAGCGAGACTGCTCGATTCAGCGCCGGCACCAGAAGCTGATCGAAGAGGCTCCGAGCCCCGCCCTGACCCCGGCCCTCCGGCGGACGATGGGGGAGGCGGCCGTGCGGGCCGCGGAAGCGATCGACTACTCGAACGCGGGCACGGTCGAGTTCCTGCTCGACGAGAGCGGCGAATTCTTCTTCATGGAGATGAACACGCGCATCCAGGTAGAGCACCCGGTCACCGAGATGACGACGGGCGTCGACCTGGTGAAGCAGCAGATCCGCATGGCGGCCGGACAGGTACTCGAGATCCGCGAGCCGCCGCCGCTCGTCGGACACGCGATCGAATGCCGGATCAACGCCGAGGACCCGGCGCACGATTTCCGCCCGTCGCCGGGAACGATCACCGCCTTCCACGCGCCCGGCGGACCCGGTATCCGAATCGACAGCCACGTGTTCGCGGGCTATCGGGTCCCGCCCTACTACGATTCGCTGCTCGGCAAGCTGATCGCGTACGGCGCGACGCGTGACGAAGCGCTGGGTCGCGCCAACCAGGCGCTGGACGAGTTCATCATCGAAGGCGTGCACACGACGATCCCGTTTCTGCGCGAGGTACTCCGGCATCCCGACTTCGTGCGCGGCGAAGTGGATACGCACTTCCTCGAGCACTTTCGAACGTCGACCGGGACGTGAACGAACGGCAGCGCACCGAGGCGCTCGGCGTCGGATTGCTCGCCCTCGGCCTCCTGCTGGCCCTGGCGATCGTCCCGCCGGTGCTGCGTGGCGGCGATCCCGAACCCAACCTCATCGGCCCGGCCGGCGCGATCCTCTCGCACCTGCTGATCAGCGGGATCGGCGGGTCGGCGGTGCTCGTGGCGATCGCCCCCGTGGTCTGGGCGATCCGCTGCTTCGACCGGCTGAGCCGCGACGCGGCGATCCGCTGGTCGATCTTCCTCGGGGTCGCGGCGGTATTCGTTCCCACGGCCTGGTGGCTCATCGGCCAGTCGATGGGAGAAGCCGCGACCGGAGGCGGCTGGCTCGGCTCGGCGCTGGGCGGCGTGCTGCTGCGCGGATTCGGCACCGTCGGCGCCCAGCTCATCGTCATCGCGGTGCTCGTGAGCCTGACGGTTCTCACGTTCGGCTGGTCGCCGGCCGACAGCGCCGAGGCGGCCGCGCGCGGAGCGAAGGGAGGCGCGGCCGTGGCGGGACGGGGCGTGGCCGGGGCATGGCGCCGCTTGAAGGGCGGCCTGGCCCGTCTGTTCGCCCTGCGCCGCTCCCGCACGGCGGCGTCGCCCTGGGACGTGGCGGACGCGGCCGACCGGGTGGACGAGGCGCCGGAGGGCGAACCGGCGCCTGACGGGACGGCGGAGGCGGCGGCAACGCCCGTGCCGGCGGCGCAGAAGCGCAACGGGCGCGCGGGACGCGGCCCGGCGGAAGCCGAAGTTCAGCTCGAGCTGCCCGACGGAGATCCGGCGCGCGACCTGATACCGCCGATGCGGCTGCTCGCGGAGCCGGCTCGCCGGGGCACCGGACTCGCGGCGCGCGAGCTCGAGCGACTCGGCGAGGTGCTGATCAACAAGCTGGCGACCTTCCGGGTCGAGGGCTCGATCGGCGGCTGGACGACCGGGCCCGTGGTCACCCAGTTCGAGGTCGTTCCCGCGCCGGGCGTCAAGGTCGGGAAGATCGCGGCCCTGGCCGACGACCTGGCGCTCGCCCTCAAGGCGCCGTCGGTGCGCATCGTCGCGCCGATTCCGGGCAAGGGCGCTGTCGGCGTCGAAGTGCCGAACCCGCAACCCGAGATCGTACGGCTCCGCGAGACGCTGGAGAGCCCCGCCTACCGGAAGCCCCGGACCACGCTGCCGCTCGGCCTCGGTCGCGACCTCGCCGGCCGTCCCTACTGCGCCGACCTGGTCCGGATGCCGCATCTCCTGATCGCAGGCGCCACGGGCTCCGGGAAGTCGGTGTGCATCAACACGATCGTCACGAGCCTGATCTATCGCTACCCGCCGAGCGACCTCCGTCTCCTGATGATCGACCCGAAGATGGTCGAGCTGATCATCTACAACGACCTGCCGCACCTCCGGCATCCCGTCGTGACCGACAACAACGATGCGGCGAAGCTCCTGCGCTGGGTCGTGTTCGAGATGAACCGGCGCTATGCGCTGCTGTCGGCCAACGCCTGTCGCAACATCGTCGAGATGAACCAGCGCATCCGGCGGGGCGACGAGATCAAGCCGCCCCAGGGCATCGGGCGCACCGAGTGGACCGAGGGCAAGCTTCCGTACGTCGTCGTCGTCATCGACGAGCTCGCCGACCTGATGATGACCGTGCAGTCGGAAGTGGAGACGCCGCTGGCGATTCTGGCCCAGAAGGCGCGCGCCGTCGGGATCCATCTGGTGGTGGCCACGCAGCGTCCTTCGGTCAACGTGATCACCGGGCTCATCAAGGCCAACTTCCCGAGCCGGATCGCCTTTCGGGTCGCGTCGAAGGTCGACAGCCGCACGATCCTCGATCAGAACGGCGCGGAATGTCTGCTGGGGAACGGCGACATGCTGTTTCTGCCGCCGGGCGAGTCGGAGCCCGATCGGATCCAGGGCGCGTTCATCTCGACCGAGGAGACGGAGGCGATCGTCGACTGGTTCCGGAAGCAGGCGGCCGGAGAGGTGCTCGACTTCGACGACGAGAAGGACATCCTCGAGGAGGTCCGGGAGATCGAAATCGAGGAGAGCCAGGTGGACGTCACCGAGGAAGTGCTGACGGACTGGGACGAGTACTTCCGCAAGGCGGCCGAGATCGTCATCACGAACGACTCGGGGTCGACGAGCCTGCTGCAGCGCCGGCTGAAGATCGGCTACGGGCGGGCGGCGCGCATCATCGACCAGCTGCACTCGGCGGGCGTCGTCGGCCCGGCCGACGGCTCGAAGCCGCGCGAGGTGCTGATCAGTCTCGAGAAGCTCGACGCCCTGATGCGGGGCGAGGATCTGCAGGAGGAGGCCGAGGCGGCGGCGGAGGCGGAAGACGATGGCTGACGCGCGGGCCCGCCGGAACGGTGACGCCGGGCGCCGGGTACTCGTCTTCTACATGCCGTACATGCGATCCGGGCGCACATCGTGCCCGGGAACCCAGACCACCACGCGGGGACCGGCGATGCGAATCAACAGCTGGCGGATGGCGCTGGCGGCCGCGGCCGCCGTGACGCTCCCCCTGGCGCTGCCTGCCGAGGTCGGGGCGCAGGAGGACGTCCGCGGGATTCTCGCGCGCGCCGACAGCGTCTACGACGAGCTCACGTCGCTCGAGGCGGAGTTCGACCAGACGATCGACGTCACGTTGCTCGGCCGCAGCCGCTCGGGCACGGGCACCTGGTATCAGAAGGGCCCCGGACGGTTCAAGATGGACTTCTCGGATCCGGCCGACGACGTGATCGTCGCCGATGGCAGCCACCTGTGGCTCTACTATCCGAGCACGCATCCGAACCAGGTCATTCGCAGCACGATCGACGCGAACGTCACCGGCGCCGGGATGGTCGATCTGCAGGGGAGGATCTTCGACGAAGCGTCCGAGGGGTATGACGCCGAGCTCGAGGGCCGCGAGGACGTCGACGGTCACGAGACGCTCCGCATCCACCTGACGCCGCGGGGCGAGTCGCCCTACCGGCACGTCCGCGTGTGGGTGGACGCCGAATCGTATCTCGTCCGCAAGTTCGAGATCATGGAGCGCAACGAGACGTTGCGAACGGTCGTCCTGCGCGATTTGCGGCCGAACCGGCCGATCACCGACGAGATTTTCTCGTTCACGCCACCCGCGGGCGTCGATGTCTTCGAAGGCTGACGCCCGCATGAAGCTGGGGCTCGTGAGCCTGGGCTGTGACAAGAACACCGTCGACTCGGAGCGCCTCCTCGCCGCCCTGGCCGGCCACGGGGCCGAGCGCGTGACCGACCTCGAGACGGCCGACGTGATCGTGGTCAACACCTGTGGATTCATCGACGCGGCGAAGGAAGAATCGATCGAAGCCCTGCTCGACGTCGCGCGGCTGAAGCGGGACGGCGGCGTGCGCGCCGTGGTCGCCCTCGGTTGCCTGGTCGAGCAGTATCGCGACGAACTCGAGCCGGCCCTGCCCGAGGTCGACCTGTTCGTCGGACTGCGGGACGTCGACACGCTGATCCCGACCCTCCAGGACCGCGGCCTGCTCGGCCCCAGGCTCGCGGACCATCCGGGCGTCCGGCTGCCGATCGCCGATCGGCGGCACGTGCGCTATCTGAAGGTCAGCGAAGGGTGCGACCACGGATGCGCGTTCTGCGCGATACCCCTGTGGCGTGGCAAGCACCGCTCGTTCGGACTCGACGCCCTGGTCGCAGAGGCCCGGCGGCTCGAGGCACAGGGCACCGTCGAGCTCAACCTCGTTGCCCAGGACCTCGCGTTCTACGGCCGCGAGTTCCGCGACGGGACGGGGCTCGACACGTTGCTGCGGCGCCTGCTCGACGAGACCGACATCCCGTGGTTCCGGCTGCTGTACATCTACTCGGCGGGGCTGCGGCCGCCCCTCGTCGAGCTGATCGCGTCCGAGGATCGCGTCCTCCCGTACATCGACATGCCGATCCAGCACGCCAGTGACGCCGTATTGCACCGGATGCGGCGGCCCGAGCGGCGGGCGGCGCTGATCGAACGTATCGACGGCCTGCGCGCGGCGATCCCCGACCTCGTGCTCCGGACGACCGTACTGGTCGGATTCCCCGGCGAGACCGAGGAGAACTTCCGCTCTCTGCTCGACTTCATGGAGGACGTGGAATTCGATCGGCTGGGCGCGTTCGCGTTCTCGCCCCAGGAGGGCACCCGAGCCGCGGCGATGGAAGACGATTTTCTGCCGGACGACGTCCGCCAGGCACGGTTGGAAGAGACGCTCGAGGTGCAGCGCGCGATCAGCGCCCGGCGCATGGAGCGGGAGGTCGGTCGGACGTGCGAGGTGCTCGTCGATCGCCGCGAAGACGGCCGGCTGATCGGGCGCACGCGTGGCCAGGCCGACGACGTCGACGGCGTCACGGTGCTCGATGGGGCCGGTGAGTGGGCACCCGGATCGCTCGTCGAAGCGCGCGTGACGGCGGCTGCGGATTACGACCTCGAGGCGCAGATCCTGCGCGAACGGCGCGCCGCCCCATGGCCGGCCCGGGTCGCCGGGGGCAACGGGAACGCAGCCGGGAGCGTGGCGGCGCCGGCGCGCGGCCGGCCCCTGCCGATGGCCACGATCGGCCTGGACGGGAGCTGGGGCCGATGATGAGCGGGCCAGGCGCGCGTTCGGGGCTCCGGATTCCGGCGCGCCTCGCGGCGCTGCTCGTCGCCGCATTCGTGCTGGCGGCGACCCTGGGCGCGGTGCGCGCCGCGGAACCGGAGGCCCGATACCCGGCGGGTCCGCCGATCCGCGTGGGGATCGCCGTGGCGTCCGACAGCGCGCTCGTCCTCGGGTCGATGGACGGGCTGCGGATTCTCGACGCGCAGGGTGGGGAACTGCTGTTCGAGCTCGAGGGCCCGGCCGAGCTGCGAGCCGAGCGCGCGGGCGACGGCGTTCGTCTCGTCGCTGGGCGCCGAACGGAGGCCGGCGGATTCGCCGTTCGGGCCGAGTCCCTCGGGGAGGCGCCCGTCACGCTGGGGGGGAAGCCGTTCCGTGGGGTGATCGACGTGTTCGCCGTCGAGGCCGCCGGGCTCAACGCCGTGAACGAGCTACCGCTCGAAGACTATCTGCTCGGCGTCGTTCCGATCGAGATCGGCCCGCGAGGGCCCGAGGAGCTCGCGGCCGTCGCCGCGCAGGCGGTTGCCGCTCGCACCTATGCGGTGGCTCACCTGCGGGCGCGCGAGGAAATGGGCTTCGACGTGTTCGGCACGGTCGAGGACCAGGCGTACGGCGGCATCGCCGCGGAGCGCGACGAATCGACCCGTGCGGTGCGCGAGACGGCCGGCCGGATCCTCACCTACGACGGGCTCCCGATCCGGGCCATGTACCATTCGACCTGTGGCGGACGTACGGCGGCGGTCGAAGAGGTTCTCGATCGCGCGCCCGCGCCCTACCTTCGCTCGGTATCGGACCGCGCCCCCGACGGCACCGACTACTGCGCGATCTCGCCTCGCTACCGGTGGGTCGAGACCGTGAGTGCCGGCGACCTGAACGGACGCATCGCCGACCAGGTTCGCCGCATCTTCGGCGCCGGGTCGGAAGACACCGGGGGGCTGCTCGGTTTGCGGATCGCCGAACGCACGCCGGGAGGGCGCGTGAGCGCGCTGACGCTGCGCGGCGCCCGGGCGGAGTTCCTGCTCGAGCGCCTGGACATCCGGATCGCCCTGCAGAACGAGGAGGGACGCATTCTCGGATCCACGGACTTCGATCTTGCCGTGCGGCTCGACGGAGTGATCGAGGTGCACGGCCGGGGCTTCGGTCACGGATCCGGGATGTGCCAGTGGGGTGCGATCGGCCGTGCCCGGGCAGGCCACGACTGGGCTGCGATTCTCCAGACGTACTATCCGGGCACCGAGCTCGTATCGGTGTACTGACGCAAACGGCAACGAGAACTTGAAGGGAGGTCGGAGATGGGTCGATCGGGTGGAAATAGGATGGGCGCTGGAGCGCGGACGATGGTCGCGGGGGCGGCGTTCGCCCTGCTGATCGGTCTGGCACGACCGGCGGAGGCGCAAACCCTGGAGCAGTACGACTACGCGAATCTCGGCCTGCGGGCGATCGGGGCGGAGGTTCTGTACGTCGATCCGTCGCAGAACGACGGCTCCTTCGGCATCGGGGCCAAGGTCGACCTCGGATTTCTCGGGCCCGGAATCCGCGTCGTCCCGCGGTTCGCCTACTGGAAGGCGGACGTCGAGGCGTCGTCGATCGACGAGCTCGAGCGGCAGCTCGAAGAGGTGTCCGAGCTCGAGCCGGGAAGCGTGAACCTCGGCGACATCGACCGCTCGGCCTACGTCCTCGGGGCGGACATCCAATTCATCACGTCGATCGCCCGGGTGTCGCCGTACATCGGGGCCGGCCTCGACGTCTACGCGTTGAACGACGACGGCAACGCGATTCGCGGCACGTTCCTCGACGACCTCGTCGTCACGGCCGGCGCGTCGGCGGTGGGCGGGTTCCAGGTCGCGATGTCGCCCTCGTGGAGCGCCTACGGCGAGCTGCGCGCCACGGCCGTTACCGACGCGAGCAGCCTGGGGGCAGCGTTCGGCATCTATTACACCTTCGGATTCTGAGGCCGTCGGGATGCAGGGCCTTCGGGTAGCGATTCTCGGGGCGGGAGGTGCGGCGCAGGTCGTCCATCTTCCGATCCTTGCCCGCCTCCGCGGGGTCGACATCGTCGGCCTCGTCGATCCGGATCGACGCAAGGCCGCCACGATCGGCGAGCGCTTCGGCGTCCCGGAGGTAGCCGACGACCTCGCGTCGCTGGCCCCCGGCGAGCCGCTCGACGTGGTCGTCGTGTGCACGCCCAACGGGGCGCACGAAGAGGGCGTGATGGCAGCCCTAGAGCGTGGGGCGCACGTGCTGTGCGAACGGCCGCTCACCGTGTCGACCGAGTCGGCGCAGCGCCTGGTCGACGCGGCGGCCGACGCCGGCCGCCAGCTCATGGTGGCGAACAATCATCGCTACCGGCACGACTTCCGGCTCATCAGACAGTTCGTCGCGAGCGGCGAGCTGGGCAACGCGTTCTTCGTTCGCTCGAGCTGGATGAACCGGCGGTCCCGCCGGCCGCGGAGGGGCTGGAGGACCGACGCCAAGTACGCCGGCGGTGGCGTGCTCATGGACCTCGGCGCTCAGGGCCTCGACCTGGCGCTGTGGTCGGTTGGCTATCCGGACATCCGCTGGGTCACCTGCCGGATGGCGGGCGATCGCGGCGCGGAGACGAGCGCCTTCATGCAGATCGCCTCCGAACGCGTGACGCTGCACGTCGACGTGACGTGGGAGCTCATCGACGACCACGACCAGCACGAGCTTCGGATCATCGGAACCGAGGGAAGCGCCACGACTTTTCCCTTGCGCGTGCACCGGCGCCTCGAGACAGGCATCGCCGAGGTGACTCCGCCGATTTCCCGGTCTCTGAGCGCGCTGTACAAGGATTCGTATCGCCAGGAGTGGGCGTACTTCCTGCGCATCGTCCGCGGCGAGGCGCCGATCGAGGCGGAGACCCGGCAGATCGCATTGATGCGGATCGTCGAAGCGTGTTATCTGTCGGCCGACACCGGGGCCGAGGTCACGCTCGACTGAGAGCGGCCGCGATGTCGGTCGCGCAGAATCAGTCCCGCAGCAGGGGACGCCTGCCACGGAACACGACGTGCCGCTCGGTCTCCCGTACCCTTCGATATCCGAGCAGGTGAAACACCTCGTTGACCAGCCAGCGCGCGACGCGGCGTGAGACGATCAGCGTGTCGGCCCGGCGCGTCGAGCGGTGCACGCCGGGAAGCAGCGGCAGCAGCTTCGGAGCCCCGACACGGCGGAGCACCCGGGAAATTCTCAGCCAGACGGGCCGGACCGGCCGTACGAGGAAGTAACCGTCGTCGCCCTGTGCCTGGTAGAGGGGAAGGAACAGGCGGCCGCTCATCGGAACCGGCACCGGACCACGGGCGTCGCGGGCGACGACGTCACCGGCCCTCACCGGCGTGAAGTTGGCAAAGCCCGGAGTCATCTGAAACGCGTCCTCGGGCTCGATGGCGCGACGGTACATGACCTCGAACACTCCGGGCAGTCCGCGCCGGGCTTCCGCGAGCCGCCGCCGGCACGCCGCGAGGTCGACGACGCCCGTGTCGCTCGCCAGGCATCCCGTCGCGTGCAATGACAGCCACAGCGCCGCCTCGTGCACGGCGATCGACAGCGGATCGTCGTGTCGTCCGGCCTCGATTCCGATGGCCAGGGCGCCGAAGCCGGACAGATAGTCGACCATCGTGTCGATTTCCTCCTCGATGCCGAGGACGAGCGGCAGGCCGAGGCGGGCGGCGAATGTACGAATCTCGAGGGTGTCGCTCAGGGTGACGAACGGGGGACTCGTCGAAGACGTCGTGTGCAGGTCGAGCAGCACCACGTCACCCGTCGCGTCCCGGATCGCAGGTACGAGGACGCCGAGCAGGGCGGCCTGTTCGAGGTCTTCGGCGCTGGCCGGCTGTTTGAGCACGGCGGACACCCGCCGGACGCTCCAGCCACGGTTCAAATCGCGCTCGATGAACCGCCGATTCGCACGTAAAGCGGGAAGATTGCCGGCGACGGCCAGCACTCGTCCACGAAACGGCGGCTTTCGGGCCTCGAGTCGGGTGATCACCCGACGCAGCGCGACGACCCCGGAGGGCTCGTTGCCGTGAATGCCGCCGACACACAGGAGCAGCGGCCCGCTCGCGTCGTTTCCGTAGGTCCCGATGATCCGCCCGCCGGAGGCGTCCGGCGCGGCGGCGGGCCGCGTCAGCGGGTGACGTGCCCCGCTCATTCGCGCAACATGTCCTCGAGCAGCACGCTGGCGATACGCATGAAGTCGTGCTCCGTGATCATGCCGACCAGGCGGTCGTTCTGGACGACGGGAAGGCTCGAGATGCGGTGCTGCCGCATGATCGCGATGGCGTCGAGCGTCGTCATCTCCGGGGTTCCCGTGATGAGATCGGTGACCATGACCTTGCTCACCGGGATGGGTCCGTCCGCCTGCCGGGCCTCTTCGCTCGCCAGGAAGCGCAACAGTGGCCGGTGCGAGACCAGGCCGACCAGGCGATGATCGTTGGCCTCGACGGGAACGTGGTGGATCCGGTGCCAGTCCATCAGGTTGGCGACGAGCTCGAGCGACTCGTCTTCGTTCACCGTGAGCAGATCGGTCGTCATGTACTGCTCGAGGCGCAGATAGCTCGAGCGCATGCCCCCGCCCTCGGCGAGCCGGGCGAGATCCCACTCGTGCACGGGCTGGCCGGTGGACTGGCGATCGTAGGTCCCGGCGACGAGCGCGGCCAGTCGCTCCTCGCGCGTGCCGCTGCGGCCCATGCGGGCCAGCGAGCCCAGCGCCCAGCGCGCCCCCGTTTGCCGGCTCTCGACCCGGTCGCGTACGGTTCCGAGATACAGGTCGATGTCGGCGCGATCGATGCCGCCGGCCTCGAGCCCGTGCTCGGCGGCCGGTAGCAGGTGCTCGCAGATCAGTTCTTCGGCCGGCAGTGACTGCCCGTCGAACCACTCCATCTGGGCGTCGAGCCCCAGTCTCGCAGCCGCGACGAAGTTGGTGCGGACGGCGTCGAACTCGATGCGCTCGCGGAGGTCGCCATCCTCATCGGCCATGGCGCTGACCAGCCCGTACCAGAAGGCGGCGTTGGCGACCTCGTCGCGGACGGTGGGGCCCGAAGGGAGCACTCGGTTCTCGATTCGCAGGTGGGCACGGCCGTCGTCACCCACCCCGTAGCAGGCGCGGTTCCAGCGATAGACCGTGCTGTTGAACAGTTGCAGCGCCTTCAGCGCCGGCGTCCGTCCGGCCTCGATGGCTTCCAGCGGATCTTCGTCGATGTCCCGTCCGAGAATCACTTTGAAGCGCGAGATGTCTTCGCGAAAGATTTCGAGCGCGGATTCGTGCACCCAGTCGCGGCCGAAGCTCACCCGCGGCAATACTTCCCGCATGTCCGGCATGGTCTGCCTCGTATCGACCGACTGCTGGAACACGGCGATCCGCGTTTCGTGCCACAGCCGTCGTCCGAGCATGATCGGCGAGTTCACGGACGCCGCCAGCACGGGTGCGGTGGCGGCGAGTGCGATGTTGTAGAGCTTCGCGAATTCTTTCGGTCCTACCTGGAAGTGGACCTGGAAGCTCGCGTTGCACGCTTCGAGCATGACCGAGTCGTGGGTCAGGCGCAGCTCGTCGGTCCCCTTGATGTAGATGACGTAGGGGCCGCCGCGCAGCCGGGTCAGCGCCTCGTTGAGCGCGTAATACCGCGGCGACGGCACCATGTTGTCGATGGAGAGGTCCGACTTGCGCAGGGTCGGAAGGATCCCCACCAGGACGGGCCGCGCGCCGAGGCCGATCACCGCATCGCGCACGATGTCGACGAGCTCGGTGATCCGCGTCTCCATCGTCGAAAGGCAGTCGCCTCCGAACAGGAGCGGCTCGGAATTGCACTCGAGGTTGAAGCGGCCGATCTCGCTCGTGACGCGCGGATCCTCGATACGCTCGAGCGCCTCTACGGCCACGGGGGCGGGTCGGTGGACCTCGTCGACGAGGAACATCTCCTGCTCGAGGCCGATCCGCCGGACGCCCGACTCGATGCTCCCGTTCTCGAGCAGCTTCTCGAGCGCCCGAACGTCGCGAAGCAAAGCCTGCGTGAAGACCCGCAGCTCTTCCTTGCCGACGGCGAGACGAACGTCCTTTTCACCCATCTGTTGAAGGTCGCCGGAGCGCCGGATCTAGACAAGCCTGCAGCGGCTCCGTCCATGGACCTTCAGTCGCCGACGACTACCGCGTCTTCCGTGGAAGCCGCCGGAACCAGCCGGATGGTCCGCAGCTCGCCGGCGGTCAGCGGATGTAGCGGCACCCGGATTCCGTGATCAGAGCGGGCGTACGGCAACTGCCGGTCTCCGTCCATGGGAACCATGTCCTCGAGCGGCAGGCTGACGTCGAGCCAGATCTCTCGAGCACCGGTGCCGCGCGGCGCCTGAACCTCGACGACGATCTCGTCGGTCTCCGGCACGCGGTTCATCGTCAGACGCATCGCGTCGCGATCGAGCCACCAGCGAGCGATGTCCGCTCCCGTGGCGGTCCACCACAGCTCGCGCTGGGCGAGGACGGTATCGAGGACGGCGCCCACGACGCCGATCTGGCCCGGTGTGCCGCCGATCTGCGTGTGGAGGCTCACGAACGCGAAGCCCCCGAGGGCTCCCATCTTGTTCATGCCCTCGAGGTACGCGGCGAGCATACGCTCGGGGCGGCGTGTCCCGTCCTGCACGACCACGTTGTAGTCGTCCTTCAGCAGGCGAGGAAGCATGACGATCGGCCCCTCGGGATACCGGTAGATCTCGGGGGAGGCCGAGCGGGCGCCGTTCACGGCGGCCAGGTAAGGAACGCCGCGATCCGATGGGACCAGCCGGAGCCAGGCGCGCAGGGTCGCGTCGTCGAACCGCTCCTCGGGCGGACGCAGGCCGAGCACCTCCTGGTCGGACCACGCCTCGAGCTCGCGCCGGCTCCGGTCGAGCCGGAGCTGCTGTTCGGCGAGCGGCAGGCCGACCGGCGATACGTGGTCGGCCGTGTGGCTGCCGATCTCGACGCCGGTCAGCGAGTCGGCGATCTCCGGGTGCTCGAGGGCCATCTGCGACACGGCGTAGAACGTTCCCGGGAGTCCGGCCTCCCGCAGAAGCCGCGCCAGCGAGGCCGCGTTCGCGAAGCCGTTCTCGGTGTCCTCGGCGATCAGCAGACCGGCCCGCCGGCCTTCCGGCCACGGCGAAACGCCGACCGTCGGCAGTCCGGCCGCCCACCGCAGCCCGTTCCGCACCAGCCGGTCGACCCGGCTCTGATCGAGCGGGCCGACCGCCTGACGCGGCCGGAAGCCGAGCCACACGGCGCGGCCGCCACCCGACGTCGTGTTGAGGGTGAGGGCGGCGTCGGCGGCCGATTCGCCCCCGGTCGACAGGGAGTTCAGGGCCCAGTCGGACCAGTATACGTGCGGCCCGCCGGTCAGCAGTCCGAGGTGGCTATCGGCGTAGAACTCGATGCGCGAACCGGGAGCCATGCCGACGGACACGGGCAGCCCGGCGGGTACCGTCACGAACAGCCCGGGGCCGGCCTGGTACTCGATCACGTCCAGGGCGCCTCCGAAGTCGCGAAGCGTCTCCCAGCCACGCCAGCGGCACTGGCCGTCGCGCGTGGCGAACGCCCAGTTCGCGACGGCTCCTCCTCCGCGTCGCAGGTGCCGGAATACGGCCTCGATCTCGCCGTTCGCCAGGCAAAGCGCCTCCGGAGCGATCACCAGGGTCTCGGGCGGCAGGGCATCGAGTTCGGCGGCCGAACCGATCTCGTCGACCGTCCAGCCGAGCGCGCCGAGCGTGCGCCGCCATTCCGCGACGGCCGCCGGCAGGTGGTTCGGGTCGTCGAAGTACCCGCGCGTCGCCTCGTTGACGTACAGTACGACCTCGACCGGACGGTCGAGAACGGCGACCGGCCCCTTTTGTTCGACCGGCAGGGGCGGTGGCGCGTCGCTGACCGCGGCGGCTTTCCGGGCCAAGCTGTTGATGTCGACGTTCTGCCACAGGGCGGCGGCAGCGGCGATCAGCAGCCCGGCCACCACGCCCAGCACGAGGAGGCCGCCGAGCCAGTTCAGAGCCGCCTTCGCCCGGGGCACGGGATTGTCTCTCGGAGGCACCGGCTCAGCCTTCCTCTGCGATGGCGTCGCCGGGCTCGTGCCGCTCGAAGTACCAGGTTCCGCCCGGTTCGTCGCGCACCGTCGGGCGCCGCGCTAGACGCAGCTTGTAAGCGACATAGGTGACCACCCCGAGGACGATCGTAACGAGGATCGTCACGACGATGATCGTGATCAGGATATCCAGAATATTCATCAGGCACCTTCTTCCGCGGAGAGTACGGGCGTTCGGCCGAGCTTCTCCCAGCCCATGCCGAAGCGGAACAACTCCTCGATGGCCGCGAAGCTCTTCGTGACGTCGAGGAACAGAATGAAGAAGAATCGATAGATGACGGCGAGCGGGACGAGGCTGAGCTCTTCCTCCTCCATCGAGACGGTCACCAGGGCGGCCGCCAGGTCGAGCAGGGTGAGCAGCAGCCACCAGTAGAGAAGCAGTTCGCCCATCCCGAACAGCAGGGCGACGATCGCGAAGAACAGGTGAGCGAACACGTTCATCATCGGCCACAGCACGGCCTCGAAGGCCATCTCGAGCGCCGACAGCCACAGCGGGAAGTCGGGGAACGGGCTCAGGTACGTGCGCTTCCGCTTGCGCAGGGCTTGCAGGATTCCGCGCGTCCACCGGTAGCGCTGCTGAATCAGGTCGAGCCAACGGTCGGGGGCCTGGGTCCACGCGATCGCCTGGTCTTCGTATGCGACCTTCCAGCCCGAGGTGATAAGCTTGAGCGTGAGGTCGGCGTCCTCGGCGAACGTGTCGGTGTCGTAGAACCCGACGTCCTCGAGCGCCTCGCGGCGGAACAGTCCGACTGGTCCCGGCACGATGTTGACGGCCGCGACGAAGCCCTGGGCGCGGCGCGGCATGTTGAGGCCCTCGATGTACTCCAGGGCCTGGAGGCGGGTCAGAAGCGAGTCGCGGTTCACGACCTTCACGTTGCCCGCGACGGCGCCCACCGTCTCGTCTTCCATGTGGACGATGGCCCGGCGCAGGCACTCCGGCTCGACGGTGGAGTCGGAGTCCATGCAGAACAGGAAGGGATAGCGCGCGTTGGCGATTCCCAGGTTGAGGGCCGTGGCCTTGCCGGCGTTCGACTTGCTGAACACGCGAACCGGGACGCTCGCCTGGTCCTCCCAGCGCGTCGCCGCCGCGAGGGTGTCGTCGCTCGAGCCGTCGTCGATGACGATGACTTCGTAGGTCGGATAGTCGAGCGCCAGCAGGCTCTCGATCGCGGCCCCGATGACGGCACCCTCGTTGAAGGCCGGTACGATGATCGAGACCGGGGGAAGGTCCGCGTCGCTCCGCTCGCCGATGTCGCGCTCCGTGTGCTGCATGAATCCGAACCACAGCAGCGTGAAGTACCGGATGAGCAGGATGCCGAGGAATATCACCAGGCTGATCAGGACGAGGCGCACGAGGACCACCCGCACCTGGTCGGGCGAGTTCACGGCCCAGTAAATGACCCCGAGAGTTCCGCCCGTCACGAGCAGGACCAGGAGCAGGGGACCGAGCGAACGGCGGTGCGTCGGCGTCATGGACGGATCCGCAGCGTGAGCTCGCCGCCGAACGAGTTGTATTCGTCTTCGCGGCCGCTCCGATAGAAGGTTCCGAGGTCCAGGGTCGTCCGGTCGGACCGCCAGGTCAGGCCGGCCTCGGCCCCGTACTGCGGGATCCAGCCCGCCTCGGCCACGTCGCGCTCGTCAGCCCACGCGGCGCCTCCGCTCAGGCGAAATCGGTAGCCGAGGCCCGTCTGCGGAGTCTGCCCGAGCGATACCCCGAGCGTATTCGACCAGAACAGGGACGGATCCCAGTACAGCCGCCGTCCGGGCGCGGGCGCGGGATCGGTGAACCCGAGCAGGCGGCTGCCCACGTCCGCCGTCAGCCAGGGGCCGAGTCGCCGGGCGACGGTCACGCCGCCGCCCCATCGGGTGTTCGTCGGCTCGTCACCCGAGAGTCGTGCGAGGTCGGCGGCGGCCGACACCGACCAGTCGGCGCCGACGGGCGCCGAGGCCGAGACTTCGAGCCGGTCGGCGACGATTTGCGCGGACGCGCTTTCGAGCGTGTAGGTCAGCGGGTAGCCGGGTCCGTGCTCGTAGCGCAGGCCGAAGGCCGCGCCCGTGCGTCCGAAGCGCTCGACCGACAGGCCGAACATCGGTTCGGTGCCGGCGGCGTCGAGATGGTCGGCGCCGAGCCACAGTGCGGTCCTCACGGAGGCTTCCGACCACCATCGGGCGACTTCGAGCGTGGCGAAGGCGCCCTCGTCCTCGGCGAGCTGGCCGAGCAGGTCGCGGCCCTCGAGGCGCCGCCAGCCGGCGTCGAGGCCGACGACGTATGTCGAGCCCGTCCAGCGGGCCCCGGCCCCGAGATCCAACCGCAGAAAGTCGTCGGAGTCGGAGAACAGCGACAGGCTCGGACCGAGGCCCGCCTGCTCACGCGACGCGATCGTCTCCGACCTCAGACGGTCGAGTTCTGGAATCCCGGCCATCGAGTGGGCCTCTTCGGGCTCGAGGACCAGAGCTCGTTCGTAGGCGTCGCGGGCGGCGCCGCGCTCGTCGGCATAGCGGTAAACGTCCCCCAGCAGGCCCCAGGCATCGGCGCGGTCGGGTTCGTCGCGCACCAGCGCCTCGAGGTGCCGGCGAGCGTCGTCCTGCCGGTCGGTCCACACGTAGAGCTCCCCGAGCCGATAGCGGCTGTCGGCATCGAGCCCGAACCGCTCCTCGTAGGCCTCGAGGGCCGAGATGGCGGCCTCGAGATCGGCCTGGCGGTATTGCAGGAAGTCGATGCGTTCTCGGGCGACGGCGCTGTCGGCGGGGGCTTCTGCGCGGGCGCGATCGTATAGCTCGCGTGCCGTGCCGAAGTCGTCCGCGGCCGCTGCGGCGCGCGCCTGCTCCACGAGCGTCAGCGGTTCGGGCTCGGGCTCGGGCGGCGGCGTCAGCAGGCGAGCGAGTTCGTCGTCGAGCTCCGCGGCCGCCGTCGTCTCCGGTGCCGAGGCGGGCATCCCGGCGAGCACGGCGCGCGCTTCCTCGAGCCGGTCATTCCAGTAGAGGGCGCGGGCGAGATCGAGGCGGTAACGGCCGACCTCCGGTGCCATTGCCACGAGTCGTCGGAGTTCTGCGATCGCCTCGGAGTGGCGCTCCCGCCACATGTAGAGCCGCGCGAGCTCGTGGCGCAGCTCGAGATCGTCAGGGCGTGCGGCGATCAGGACGCGGTACTGCTCGATGGCCGATTCGACTTCGCCGGCGTCGCGCAGGAGGCGCGCGAGGGCGAGTCGATCGTCTGGTGCGCCGCTCATGCGAGCGAGTTCCTCGAACGCCGCTCGCGCGGCGGCCGGTCGTCCCGCGGCGGCGAGCGCGTGAGCGCGCGCCCGATGCACCGAGAAGTCGTACGGGTGCTCCTCGAGGTAAGCTTCCATGCGCGCGACCGCCGGCTGGTACGCGCCGGCCGCGAGCAGGGAATCGACCTCGATCCACATGGCCTCGGCGGGTCCGAGCTCCGGTTCGGGGGGCGGCGGTGGGGGCTCGATGAGCGGTTCGCGGCCCGGTGTCTGGAACCCGACCGCGTCGACGGATGTCGGGAAGGAGATCCCGGACTCCCGGAGGTCGGCGATGAGGGCGTAGCGCGACGGAAGCACGATGACGACAAGGGCCACCGTGACGGCGAGCAACACCCCGGCGGTGAGTCCGTAGCCGAGGGCGTACGGAACGCGCCGACGCTCGGCGTCGCGCGGTTCTCTCTTCCGGGGCTCGTCCGAACGCGTCACGCGTCGCCTCAGGCTCCGAGCAGGGAGCGGATTCGCCCTGCCTGATCCTGGCTCGACAGGATCTCGGCCTCGACGGCCGCCGGTCGGCCGCGCTGATGGAGAGCCGCCTGCACGCGGTGCAGGAAAGCTTCGGCCTGCTGCGTACGGGCGTCGTGCAGCAGCACCCCGAACCCGCCATCGAGGGCCGCCACCAGGTCACCGCTCTCGGCCCGGACGCTGTCGATGAGCACCGTACCCAGATCGGGCACTTCCTGCGCCTCGAAGCGCAGGAGGCTGAACAGGGCATCGTCGCTGTCGAGGCGCTCGACGAGCAGCCGATGGAACTCGTCGGAGTCGAGCAGACCGTCGACCGGAACCGGCCGGCCGTCCGAATCGGCGGTCGGCTGTCGGCGATGGCTCTCTCGCGCCCTCCGGATGCGGGCGTCGAGCTCCTTCAGGTCGATGCCGTCGCTGAGCACGTCGTCGGCGCCGGCGTCGAGTGCAGCGGCCCGGTCCCCCGAGCGCAGATCGTGATCGGACAGCAGCAAGAGCGGGGCGGCGGTCAGAGGGCGGGCGGTGCGGATCACGTCCACTGCGTCGTCCGTCCGGCTGCGCTCGCCGTACAGGCATACGAGACCGGCAGCGCCGGCCTGGAGCCGGCGCAACAGGGCCATCGCGTCGTCAAACCGCTCGACCTCCCGATCACGGCCCAGCCAGTTCGCCAGGTCGGCCGGCACGGTGGCACCGAGCTCGAGCAGCAGGACCGGCCCTTCATCATCGGCCTGCCGATCGGAGCTTCGTCGGTCGATACGGCCGGTGGGTGCGACGAGCCCGTGGCCCGCCGTCAACTCCAGGGTGATCGGTCCCGGCGACTCTACGGGGGGGGTAAGGCGTCGGACCTCCAATTCGTGCAGGCCGCTGGAAAGTCGGGCGAAATGGAGCACGCCGGCGGCTCGCTGCAGGACCCACTCGGTGGACGGATCCGGCCGATCATCGAGACCGGCGGCAACCGACGCCACGACAGTGGCGCCCGATCGGTCTGCCCAGTCCGCGAAGCCCTGGGCCATCGCGGTGCCCGCACGGGTCGACCAGAGGAAGGAGCCAGGATCGATACCGATCCGATCCACGGGACCGCCGATCAGGCGGTCGAGCTCCTCGAACGCCTCGGTCGGGTCGGGTGCGTGCAGGACGCGACGGGGATAGTCCCCCTTGAATCCGAGAAGCACGCAACGTCCGTCGTGCCAAGCACTTACCATGTTCAGGCCGAAGTACTCCGCCTGCTCGAGCACGTCCTGCGGCGCGGCGCCGCACAGCAGAGCCACGCGCTCGCCGGACCGCAGGCCGGCGTCGAGAAATTGAAGCAGAAACGCGAGCTTCGCGGTGTCAGCCCCACCCGAGAGCAGGTACGTTCCACCGGGCCGAAAGCCCGCGATCCGTTCGTCGAGCGGGCCGATGCCCGTGGCGAGGTTCACGATTCCCCTGCCTGTCTGATGACTTTGGTGATAGAGATCCAGACAACACGTGAGCAACGTGCGTGCCACTGCCGACCGGCCTCGCAGGGGTCGAGGCCGGCCGGTGGCGCGCTCGTCGGGCGGCGGGATCGGAGGCGGGAGCCTCCGGGCAGGCGGCTAGCGGATTCCGCCCGTCAGGCGCTTGACGAACGGACTGAGCAGCAGGGCAACGATGCCCGCCGCCCCGACGAACAGCGCCACGTTCAGGTACAGGGTGGATGCCGGCAAGGTCTCGAGCCGGCCCGCCACGAGTCCGGCGAACAGGTTGCCGAGGGCCGCGGCGATGAACCACACGCCCATCATCTGCCCCAGCCGTCCCGGGGGCGCCAGCTTGGTCATCGAGGACAGGCCGACCGGCGAGAGCGCGAGCTCGCCGCACGTGAACAGGAAGTAAGTGGCGATCAGCCAGCCCATGGATACCGGGCTGTCGGGCGTCGCCCCCGTCGCCCCCCACATGATGACGAAGAACCCGGCGCTGAGACCCAGCAGACCGAGCGCGAATTTCATCGGAATCGAGGGGTTCTGGTTGCGGTGGGCCAGCCAGGTCCAGAGCACGCCGAACACCGGGGCGAGCACGATGATGAAGAATGGGTTCACCTGCTGCAGCCAGCCGGCGGGCATCTCCCAGCCGAACACGGAACGGTCGGTGAGGTCGCGCGCGAACAGGTTGAGCGACGAGCCCGCCTGCTCGAATCCCGACCAGAAAATCGCGGCCAGGAGAAACAGCCAGAAGATGACCATCAGGCGCTGCTTCTCGATGCTGACGCCTTCGCCGCCGCGCTTCGCGACCAGGAGACCCAGGTTGGCGAGGACGAACAGTCCGAGCGTGATCAGGATGGCCCACTGGCCGCCGGCCACGGCCGTCATGCCCGGCTGAAGCGAGGGGATCACAGCGGACAGGCCGACGAACAGCAGGCCGAGCGCGGTAGCCAACCCGACGCCAAAGATCAGGTAGGCGAAGAATAGAATCGAAACGAGAAGGATCCCGTAACCGACCCAAGTGGCGAAGACTTGGAGGCTGAGGCCGAGCGCCCCCGAGACGAGCAGCCAGACGATCAAGGCGACGACGGCGCCGGCCACGGCTGTCGACAGGAAGAAATTACGGCTTCGTCGGCTCACGACCTGTGGAGGATCGTCGCTCCGGAAGCGCCCGGCTTCGCCCAGGTACTTGTCGCCCAGACGATACTGAATGAGTCCGAGGACCATGCCGAAACCGGCGGCCGAGAATCCCAGGTGCCAGCTCACCTTCTCGCCCAGCAGGCTACAGATGAGCGGGCCGAGTACGGCTCCGATGTTGATGCCCATGTAGAACAGCGAAAACGCCGCGTCGCGACGCGCTCCCCACTGCTCGCGCTGGGAATCCGTAGCGGCATCCTCGGGTTCCGGATACAGATCGCCGACCATCGTGCTGACGTTGGGCTTCAGCAGGCCGGTTCCGATGACGATGAACAGCAGTCCGAGAAAGAACGACGGGACATCGGGCAGGCCGACGAGCGGAGCGGCCAGGGTGAAGTGCCCGAGCGCGATGATGCATCCGCCGACGAATACCGCCCGGCGCTGCCCCCAGAGCTTATCGGCGATCCAGCCGCCCGGGAGGGTCAGCAGGTAGACCATCGAGGTATAGAGTCCGTACACGGCGCCGGCCGTCGCCTCGTCGAAGCCGAGACCGGGGTTCCCCTCCACCACGGCCGTCGTCATGAACAGGATGAGCAGGGCGCGCATTCCGTAGTAGCTGAAACGCTCCCACATCTCGGTGAAGAACAGCGTCGAAAGGCCGCGAGGGTGACCGAACCATTGCAGGTCGGACGGAGCGGATGTGGCGGCGGCGGGACCCGGACCCTGGTGTTCCATGCGTTCCTCTCGCGGGCAGTGCTCCATTTCCCCGCGCGGTGAGGCACCGCGGGGCTGAATGTTCGCGCCCAATATCGGGGGGCGCGCGAAAAAAGGGCAAGCGAGGGCTCGGTCGGGTCAGTTGGCGAGGCCGTCGAGGAACGCCTGTGCGGTAGATGTCCAGTCGAACTCGCGGGCGCGCGCCGGACCCGCGGAACCGAGGCGTGCAGCCAGCTCACGCTCGCCGAGCAACCGGACCAGGGCGGCGGCGAGCGCCCCCGCGTCGCCGGGCGGGACGAGCAGGGAGGTTCGGTTCGGCGGCGCCACCTCGGGGACGGCACCCGCTTCGGCGGCGGCGATCGGCAGGCCGTATGCCATGGCCTCGAGGTATACGATCCCGAATCCCTCCTGGCGACTCGGCAGGCAGAACACGCGGGCCCGTCGGTACTCCCGGTCGAGCTCGGCGGTGGAGGCGAGTGCGCCCGTGAAGGTCACGGTGTTCGCCAGGCCGAGCCGGCCCGCCAGCCACCGGGCGGCGGGCAGCCGCGGACCGTCGCCGACGATGCGCAGGCGCGCTGCCGGAAACTCGTCCAGAACCTGTGCGAAGGCCCGGAGCAGCGTCGGCGTGTCCTTGCGGCGGTACTGTCGGGCGACGGACAGGATTACCGGGGCTCGATCGGTGGGGACGGGTTCCTCGTCACCCGCCACGGCGGCCCGGCGGAGCACATCTTCGTCGATCGCCTCGGGAGCGATGCGCACGCTTCGCGGATCCAGCCCGTAGGCGTCGACGGCGGCGCGCGCCGCGTACCGGCTCGTCACGAACACGCGTTCGGCGGAGCGTGCGTTGCGCCCTTCGAGGTGGGAATACACCGCGAACCGAATCCGGTTGAGGCCGGTTTCGAACCTTCCCTCCTCGGCCGCCACGCCCTTCAGCGCGACGACGAACCGTGCGCCCGGATCGACGGGCAGGGCCCAGCCGTCGATGTCGAAGCCGACGGCGAGATCGTAGCAGCCGGCCACCCGCTCGATCCGCCTCGCCAACGAGAGGTTGTAAACGATCCGCGTGAGGTCGAGGAAAGGCATGCCTTGCCGCGGCCGAAGGACGTCCACGTGGTGTCCGAGCCGCTCGAGCCCACGCTGGAGTCCGGCGATCGCCACGGCCGACCCGCTGCCGGAGGCGCGGTCGCGCAGCCACGAATCGAGAAATACGATGTTCACGTGGCGCGAACCGCGGGGTCAGCCCTCGTAGGCCCGGTCGAACTTGGCGGCCAGCACGAAGTCGCTTTCGGTCAGGCCGTCGATCTTGTGCGTCCAGATCTCGACGCCGACCTGACCCCATGCGAGGTGGATGTCGGGATGATGCCCCTGTTCCTCGGCGATCGCGCCGATCGCGTTCACGAACGCGAGCGCCTCGGCGAAGTCGAGAAACTCGTAGGTGCGTTCGAGATGGTGGGTTTCGGCGACGTCCCAACCGTCGTCGAGGCGTGCGAGAAACCGCTCGGCTTCCTCGGCCTCCATGGGGGGAACTCCGCCCTTGCAGGGCACGCAGCTCTGTTCGGCCAGATCGCTCATCCGCATCGCTCCTCTCGGCTTCGGAGCGCGATCAGGCCGGCTCTTCGACCGTCTCCGTCTCGATGTCCGGGACGGCTTCGGCGAGGACGACCCGATCGCGCCCACTACGCTTGGCGGCGTACAGCGCATCGTCGGCTGCACGCATCAGGGTCTTTGGATCTTGGCCATCTTCGGGAAAGAATGCGATCCCCACCGAAGCCGACAGGTCGATGTCCGACTCGGGAATTCCCTCGAGCGCCAGGTGCCGGATGCGCTCGCGGACGCGGTCGGCGATCGCGATCGCCAGGTCGCGGTCACAGCGCAGGAGCAGCAGGGCGAATTCCTCGCCGCCGAGTCTCGCCGCCTGGTCGCTCTCGCGCACGGAGTCTCGCAGCGCGGTGGCCAGCAACTCGAGCACCCTGTCGCCGACCTGGTGTCCGAACCTGTCGTTCACGTCCTTGAACAGGTCGAGGTCGAGCATGATGAGCGCCATCGTCTCCTGGTAGCGCCCCGCGCGCCGGACGGCCTCGTCGAGCTGGCGCATGAAGTGACGGCGGTTGTGCAAACCGGTCAGGCCGTCGGTGATCGCCAGCCGGCGGGTCTCGTCCAGCAGCTGGCCGCCGCGGATCACGGCGGCCGCCTGGTGGGCGATCAGCTTCAGCGTCTGGATCGAGGCCTCGTCGAACGCGTCGGGTTCGACGGACTCGGCGTTCAACACTCCGACGGTCTTGCCTTCGACGACCATCGGCAGGGCAAGCTCGCTGCGCGCCCCCGGGATCCCCGGAATGTAGTGTTGCGCGTCGGGTTCGAGCAGGTCACGCACCAGCTGCGTTTGGCGCGTCTCGGCGCAGCGGCCCGTGACGCCGCGGCCGACGGGAATCTCCAGGTAGCGGGCCGCCGCCTGGTAGCCCTGTCCGGCGGCGAGGCGGAGCAGGCCGGTCTCGTCGTCGAGGAGGAGGATGGCGCAGTGGGCCTCGGGAACGATCTCCTGGGCGATCTCGAGCATCTGGTTGAGCGTCACGCCCAGCGAGCCCGCTTCGCTCGCGAGACGGCTCACGCGATGCAGTGCCTCCAGTTGGGCGACGCGGGCACGCAAGTCGTCCTGGGTTCGAAACGCGATGATCGCCAGGGCCGCCTGCGCGCCGAGCACCGTGAGCATCTTCTCATGCTCCTCGGTGAACGCGTCCTTGCGCTCCGACTCGACGTTGATCACGCCGGCGACCTGCCGCCCCACGATGAGCGGCACCGCCATGTTGGAGCGGGCCTCGGGCAACCCCGCCCGGTAGCGTGGGTCGACGCGGACGTCGCCGACCCGCACGGAGCGGCGGTGCTGGACGGCCCATCCGCTCAGGCCCTCGCCGCTCGACAGGACGGAGCGCATCAGGTCGTCGCTTCGGTCGCCGTAGCCGCGGAGTCGGGCGACACGGAGCGTTCCGGTCGCCTCCTCGAACAGCATGAGCGCGGCGTGCTCGAAGCCGATGAGTCGCTCGGCCTGGCTCAGGACCTCATGAAGCAAGTCGTCGAGGCTCGGTCGAATTCCGATCGCCCGCGTACTTTCGTACAGGGCGGACAGCGCGACGATCTCGCCGCCGGGTACGCCGGCGAGTCGGCCACGCGGCCTCGCGCTGTCATCTTTGGCCACCGTAAATCACCTCGAATTCCATGAGTTCGCCGTCGCGCTCGACCTTCACGGTCGCGCGTTCGCCCGGCGTCGCCTCCGACAGCACCGCCATGAAGTCGTTGATGTCGCCGATCTCGCGATCGTCGATCCCGACGATCAGATCGCCGCGCCGGAGTCCTGCGCGTTCGGCCGGCCCGTCCGTCCGCACGGCGGACAGGAGCAAGCCCGGCCTGCCGTCGGCGGGTCCGGCATAATCCGGTATGGTGCCGAGTCTTGCTCCTCCGGTCAGCATCTGCCGTGCCGGCGGTTCACTCGAGCGCACCAGTGACAGAGGGGCTTCCCGACGCGTCAGCTCCTCCGTGACCGACACGATCAGTTGCACGATTCGGACCGCGCCGGCGGTATCGACCAGATCGGCGTCGTCGGTCGGCCGGTGATATTCCGAATGAGCGCCCGTGAAAAAATGGAGAACGGGAATGTCCGCGGCGAAGAACGACGAATGATCGGACGATCCGAAGCCGTCCCCACCGATGGTGCAGGCGAGCGCGCGCTGCTCGCACGCCGGTCCCACGATGTCGGGCCACTCTTCCGCCGAGCCGCCGCCCAGCACCTGGAGCGCGTCGTCGCCCAGCCGTCCGACCATGTCCATGTTCAGCATCGCGACGATGTCGGATGTTCGCACGTCGTCGGGCGGAGCGTGGACGAACATGCTGGAGCCGATGAGTCCGCGCTCCTCGGCGGAGAAGGCGACGAACACGACGTCGCGGCGCAGCCGATCGCGGCGGGACGCGAGCGAGCGTGCCGCTTCGATCAGCGCCATCGTGCCCGACGCGTTGTCGTCGGCGCCATTGTGGACGGCATCGCTGTCGGGGTCCAGCGACCCGGGACCCCCATGGCCGAGATGGTCGTAGTGCGCTCCGACGACGATCACCCCCGAAAGCGGATTCGGCGCGGCGCCCTCGAGGCGGCCTACGACGTTGAACGCCTCCACCGGCGTGCCTTCGGCGTGCGGGTTCGCGGGGTCGGGGATCGTGGTCGGGAAGGGCTGCCGGTAGCCGTGCCCTTCGCTTCCCGCGGGCCGGAGGCCGATCTCTTCGAACCGCTTCGCGATCCATGCGCCGGCTTCCGCGAGCCCTTCGGTTCCGAGGCCTCGACCCTCGCGCGCGTCGGCGGCCAGCCATGCGATGCCCGACGCGTAGCGCTCGACGGCGTCGCTTTCCGCGCTCGCGGCGTCGGTCGTAGGCTCGGCGCCGCCGGCGCACGCTTCCGTAGCGATGCAGGCCCCGACGAACAGGCAGAGTGCGGCGATGCGTGCACTGTGTGTAGACATCATATATCCTTTTGTAAATTAGCTAGTTGAACTGTGTTGTCTAAGGTAGTATGGAGATAGGACGGGGTCAGAACGCGCCACCGCCGCCGCCTCCGAATCCTCCCCCGGAGAACCCGCCGCCACCTCCCGAGAAGCCCGAACCGCCCGAGCTGCGCGGAGCGCTCTGCATGACGGCTGCCGTGTTCGTGGCCATGTTCGAGAGATCCGACGTGAGGGCCGTGGCGTGAAACCGGGAGCCGGACGGGCCGACGTACCACGACGGCTGCTGGTCCCGGTAGAGATCGGCGAAGGCCGCCGCCCACTTTTCCTCGACGCCGAACGCCATCGCGAACGGCAAAAACCGCTCGAACATCTCCGGGCCCGTGATCATCCGCCGGTAGCGGTCGGACTCGACGTGATCGAGAAAGTCCTCGAAGCCGAGTGCCTCCTCCTGGGCCCGGGCGCCCCGGCGCGTGCGGGCGGGCATCAGCAGGCCGAAGGCGGCCACGATGATCCCCGACAGCGCGGCCGCCGTCACGGTCGTGACGGTCGACATCCCGACGGCCCCCGCGACCGCCGCGCCGACGAACGCGCCCCCGATACCGACCACCGCCGCGATCACCAGCCAGACGGCCTGCACGTGATCGGGTCGTGACCGATACATACCGTGCTCGACCAGCGAGTCCCACAGGGCGTTCTTGATCCCGGGAAGATCCTTGTAGAACCGGTTCTTGAGGTCGGAGGTAGAAACGACGTGCTTCGCGCCGTCATCGAACAGGGCGTCGAGGAGTTGGACCTCGTGGGTCGTCAGCCCGTCCCACTCCCGCCGATCTCGGAGTCGTTCGAACTCGAACGTGTCTCCTCCCACGTTGAAGCCGAGAAAGGTAGGGCCCTCTTCTTTGCGGATTTTGAGGAATCCGCGCACCGCGAGATCGACGATCATCGACGTCACGTCGCGCATGTCGACGCGGTTGTCGATCAGCGCGCCCGCTTCCGACACCGTGAGTCCCTCCGGTGGCTCGTAGCGCGTCGTCAGTGGCCGCCGCTTCGGGTCGCGGCCGTACCGCGACCAGATCATGTACATCACGGCGAATACCAGGAACGGGAGGAAGATCGGCCAGTTGCTGTAGAGCCACGCCCCGACCTCCTCGGCCAGGGTGGGCGGCGCGATCACGTAATCGCCGTCGGGCTCGCCGTTCACCCGCGTATCGAGGGCGACCGTGACGGTGAGTCCTTCCTTGATGCCGAGGCCGCCGCGCGAGGCGACCTCGATAATCGGGCCGTCGACGCGGATCTCGGCGTCGCTAGCCGTAGACCCGAACGCGCCGGTGAACGCGCGTGCCCGAACGCCGGTCGCGGAGCGGGGCAGGGTCACGCGGGCCGAGGCCGCGTCGATGGGCACCGGCCACTCGTCGCCGGTCACGTTCCAGTAGAACTCGGTCCATGCCCGATCGTCCTCCTCGAACCAGCGCAGGCCGTTTTCCACCGTGTAACGGATGACCACGGTGCGTGCCGCGTCGCGCGCGTCGGGTACCCAGATCTTGACGCGCCGGTAGTGCCGCTCGCGGCTCGTTTCGAACCGCAACTCGTTGCCGCCGGTGTCGGTGACCTCGATGTCGCGCAGGCGCAGCGTGTAGTTGTAGCCCAGCGCCTGGCGATACTCGATCGGGATGTCGCGGTAGATGCCCTCGTAGGAGCCCTCGAATCGGACGCGGACGCGCTCGGTGACGTGGACCCGCCCCGTGGCTTCGACGCGGACGTCGGCGTGAAAGTCCTCGATATACCACGACCGCACGACGGCCGGAGGGGCGCCCGGGGCTGCCGGGACCGCGTCGCCGGGGCCCGCCGCCCCGCCGACGGCCGACAGGGCGAGAAAGAGGACGAGGAGCGGGCCGCTCACTGTCAGAACTGGACTTGCGGAGCCTCGCGTTCCGCCTCGTCGGTCAGCTCGAAATACTCGTGCTTGTGGAACCGGAAGGCGTTGGCCACGAGGTTCGACGGAAACTGCTCGATCGACGTGTTCAGGTCCCTGACCACGGCGTTGTAGTAGCGGCGGGCGTTTTGCACGTCACGCTCGATGGCCTCCAGGGTGCCCTGCAGCTTCGTGAATCCCTCTACCGCCCGCAGCTCGGGGTACGCTTCCGCCAGGGCGAACAGCGACTTCAGCGCACCCGTCAGCATGTTCTCGGCCTTCGCCTGCTCGGCGGGCCCGCTGGCACTCATCGCCCGGTTGCGGGCTTCGATCACGGCTTCCAGCGTCTCGCGCTCGTGGGACGCGTAGCCCTTGACCGTCTCGACCAGATTCGGAATCAGGTCGTAACGGCGCTTGAGCTGCACGTCGATGTCGGCCCACGCGCCTTCCGCCTGGTTCCGGAGTTTCACGAGGCGGTTGTATATGATGCCGACGCCCACGGCGAGCAGCAGGATGACGACGAGGAGAATGGTCACAGACGGCCTCCAGACGAAGACGGTGGGTTCGAACCCGGTACTTTCGAACCCGGTACAATAGACCCGGCACGATGCATCCTGTAAAGCCGGCGGAGTCTACCGGCGGCCGGATGCGCTCGGGGAGTGGGAGCCTGCTCGATCCGATACGGCGGCACCTCGGTCGGCATGTACAGTTCACGGCCCGCGTCCTCGCCGAACGACGTCACATCGCCGACGCGCGGCACGTCCCACTCCATGCGCTCGACGACGACGTCCCCTGCGAGACGGAAAGACCGCAGCTGGGCCCGCCGTCTTCGAGGAGTCCGGGGCCCCTCCTAACCGGGAGTCTCGCTCAAGTGGGTCCGGGGTCGGCGGGCGCCCGGTCGGACGTTAGCTTCCTCGAATGATCCCTTCGCCGCGGACCGTCCTGCACGTCGACAGCGCCCGTGAGTACCGCGGAGGCCAGAACCAGGCGCGTCTGCTGATGGCGGGGCTCACCGGACGGGGCGACATCCGGCAGGCGCTGGTCGCGCGGGCGGAGTCGCGGCTGGCCCGCGAGGCGGCCGATCTCGGTGTTCGCGTCTATCCGACTCCCTGGCGCGGAGCCGTCGACCACAGCGCCCTGCTCGAGCTTTCCAGCCGCCTCCGCGACGGCTGGGACGTCGTCCACGCGCACGACGGCCATGCCGTGCAATCGGTGCTCATGGCGCGGGCGCTGATCGGAAGCGTGTCTCCCGTGGTGGCGGCCCGGCGCGTCGACTTCCCGGTCCGCCGGATGTTCGTGTGGCAGCGGGCGGACCTCGTGCTCGCGGTTTCGCGCCGGATTCGGGAGGTGCTCGTGGGGCAGGGCATCGACCGGCGACGGGTCGAGGTCGTCTATAGCGGCATCGATCCGCATGACGTCGTGCCGCCGCCGGGCCACGACGCCGCCCGCGAGTTACGCGCGGCGGGCTCCGTCGGGGACGAGCAGGTCCTGGTCGCGGCGGTCGGGGCCCTGGTGGGGCACAAGGACCACGCGACGTTCGTCCGTGCCGCTGCGCTCCTCGCCCCTCGCTACCCCGAGGCCCGGTTTGCCGTGTTCGGTGAAGGCCCGGAGCGCCCGAAGCTCGAGCGCCTGGTTCGCGAGCACGGGCTCGACCGAGTCTTCAGCCTTCCGGGCCGGTTTGCCGATGCTGCACAGGCTCTCGACGGCATCGACATCTTCGTGATGCCGTCGAAGGAGGAAGGACTGGGCACGGCGTGCATCGAGGCGATGCACGCCGCGCGGCCCGTGGTCGCGACGAGCGCCGGCGGGCTCGGCGAGCTGGCCGTCGACGGCGCCTTCCGGCCCGTCGTGCCTGCCGATCCCGCGGCACTGGCCGTCGAGCTCGAACCCCTGCTTGCCGATCGGAGCGCCCGGGAGCGTGCGGGAGAGGCGGCGCGGCGGGGCGCGGTACGCTTCACGGCCGCCGCGATGGTCGTGGCCACGCTGCGCGCGTATCGCGCCGTTACGGCGAGTGCCGCGTGAGCGACCTGGCGCACGAAACCGTCGGCACGGAGGGCCCGACCGGTCTGCCCGCGCTGTTTATTCTGCACGGGTTTCTCGGCGCGGGACGAAACTGGTCATTGTTCGCGCGCCGTCTCGTCGAGCTGCGCTCCGACTGGCGCGTCGTGCTCGTCGACCTGCGTCTGCACGGCGCCTCGCAGGATATCGCGGGACCGCACAGCGTGGTGGCGGCGGCCGGCGATCTGGTCGAGCTGGTGGCCACACTCAGCCCTGACGGGCCGACGGCGGTGCTGGGGCACAGCTTCGGGGGCAAGGTGGCCCTGGCGGCGACCCGGGAACTGTCCCCGACGCCGGTCCAGACGTGGATCATCGACAGCACGCCGGCCGCGGGCGGCGAGGGTAGTGGCGCGGACCGGTTGCTTGGACGACTGGAGGTGTCGCCTTCGTCGTTCACCGGTCGTGAGGAAGCCGTCGCCTGGATCGGGGAGGGCGGTTTCGATCAGGCGACGGCTCGTTGGGTGGCGACGAACCTCGAGCGTCGCGGCGATGGTTGGGCATGGGGCCTGGACGCGGACGCCCTGCGTGAGCTGCTCACCGACTTCATCGCCACGGAAATGTGGGAGACTGTCGAGTCGGCGCCGCCGGACGCTTCGATCCACTTCGTACGGGCGACGAGTGGCTCGATCCTGGCGCCCGACGACGCCGAGCGGATTCAACGCCTGGCGGCGAGGGGCGAGCCGGTCACGCTCCACGAGCTCGAAGGTGGACACTGGCTGCACACCGACAACCCGGACGGACTGCTGGAACTCATCGCGGGCCACCTGCCGCGGCTCCCGGCGTCGGGCCGGGCGCGCGATACCTAGAACCGCTCGCGCCAGCTTCCCCGTACCCGGGAGCGCTGCCCGTCGACGGCGATGCGGGCGAGCAGGGAGGTCTGGCGCACGACCGGGGGAGCGAGACCCGCTCGCATCCGGCCTTCGGAGATCACGGCCACGATGCGTGACGCGTCCTCCAGTTCGACGAGTCCGACGACCGATACCACGGCGCTCGCGGGTGGCGCGTCGACGGCCAGGGGACCCGTCGACGGACCGACGCCGGCCAGGAAGAGGTCGAGCCCCGAGTCGGCAGCGTGCAGGGCCGCGGTGGCGGCCGCCTGGTGTCGGGCCGCCGACACGGCGAAGCGCGCTGCGTCGTATCCCGCCAGGGCCAGGATGCCCGCCGCCATCAGTCCCACCAGCACGAGCGGAAGGACCGCCCCCTCCTCGGGGCGTCGATCGATCGAGGTACCGGGTTCGTTCATGGCGCGAAGATCGGCCGGCCGATCAATCCGACGTCAACTACGGTCGCCGGCGCCGCACCGATCCGCGTTTTCACACTCGGCCAAGTGTTTTGCGACGCCATGCGCGGGACTTTCCGAGCCCGGGGGGCGAGTGAGCTATATGCCACGATGCTGCAACTCGATGGTCTCCAGCTACTTGAGGGTTCACTGGCGATGAACCTCCGCGGGCTGGCAATCAGCTTGCCCGATAACCTGTCGCGCGATGTCCAGCCGGATCGACACGGCCCAGGCCGCACGAAGGAGGGTGGAGATGTACTACAGCGCGACGACGGATGCCCTGCTACAGGCGATCAAGCAGGACGTGAGATGCCGGGTCGATGAAATCGTCGACGAAGCCGAGTACGCGGCGATGACGCTCGAGTCGGAGCAGCACGTCGATCAGGTGCTGGAGCAGGCTCTGGTGCTGGTGGAGGAAGCGCTCACCGAGGCGGCCCACGCCATGGCCCGGGAGATCCACCGCGAGCGCGCTCGCTGAGCCATTCGACGGTGCTCGGTTCCGACCCTATGTTCACGGCGTATTGAGGCATTTTTCGCGTCCACGGCATCGAGTTCGCCGCGGTCGCGAGATGGTCGCCCCCCCCGGGGGAGCGTAACTAGCTGTGGCAGCGTCGTTTGTGCGAGCAGCCGGATGCGACTCCGGGCTGGCAGCCATTTTGCGCATATAAGACTGGCTGTCGTCCGATCCCGGGCGACTCCGGCGGTGGCTCCAGTGGTTGTTGCGGTCTGATGCGAACTCGATCGATTCAAGGCGGTCAGTAAGATGAAACAACGTGGGAAGACGGCGAAGGGTTCGCGCGGCTCCGGCAGGGCCGACTCCGAACAGAACCAGGGCGATCTCGCGCCTTCATGGCTCGAGCGGGTGAAGGATGGCCGCGACGAGTCGGAGGATGGTAGGGATCCCGACGACGGATCCTTCTGGTCGGCCTCTCCGACGGACGAGATCGCCGATGCCGGAGCCGAGCCCGATGCGGCCCCGCCTTCCGCGCGTTCCGAGTCGCCGGCCGAGACGGAACGTCCCTCGCAGGAACACCGAGCCCCGACCACCGGAGAACGGGATATGCGATCCAACGAGCCCGCGTTCCGCCGCGCCCCTGCCGACACGGCTGCCGGCCAGGATGTCGCCGAGGCGCCGGCTCGACCCGAGCGGGCGCCCGAACCCGGAGAGCGCGCCTGGAACGTGAACCCGACCGTCGACCTCGGCGACCTCGTGAGCGGCATCCCGGAGCAGCAGCCGGGACCGTCGTTCGAGACGAGTGTCGGTCTATCGGTGGCGGGTCTGCGCAGGGCGGCGCTCGATATGGCCCGCCGCGACGCCGACGCGGGACTCCCGGCGCTCGACGCCTCGGGTCGTTCGGAGTCGGAACAGGAGCTGCGCGATCGCTGTCATTCCCTGTTCGAGGACTGGAGCGCCCGCGAGCGCGAGCGGTTGAACAACAAGGTGGCGGTCCAGGAAGGTCGCGTGACCGAAGCGCTTGGCGACGTATCGCTTCAGGTCGACAGGTTCGAGCGCGTCACGTCGGAGCTGTTCCGGCTTCAGCGTCGTCTCGAAATCAATCGCTCGCAGGTCGAAGCCACGATCGAAAAGCGCCATGCGTCGGCCGTCGAGGGCCGTGAACTGCCGGCGGACGCCAGGGACGAAGACAAGGACAGCGAGGGCGAATCGAGCGGTCGCGCCTTCGCGACGCGCTGGTACGCCGCCGCGCTCGCGTTTCTCGGCATCGTCGAGTTCCTCGCCAATGCCCCGGTGTTCGGCGCGCTACTTCCGCGTGACCCGCTGACGGAGCAGCAGATTCGCTTCGTCTCGGAGACGAGCGAAGGCTGGCTGGCGGGGCTCATGCGAGTAGCTTCGCAGTTCGTCCTCAGGCCCGATGCCGCGTTGCTGGCTGCGGGTGTCGTCACCTTCCTCTGCGTGCTCGCGCATTTCTTCGGGCATTCGCTGCGCTCCCTGCTGTTCCAGCGCTCGACGAAGCAGTCCGGCGATACGGTGGGAAGTCGCTCGCCGGTCGAGTACGTGGTTCCGATGGTGATTTCGGGTCTCGGCCTCGCGCTCGTTTTGGGGGTGCTGTTCGAAGCGCGCGTGACGCTCGGCGAGGTGGCGATCGACCGGTTCGCGCAGGATAGCTCCAAGGTCGAAGAGCTGCGACGAAACGCGAGCTGGTTGCGCGTCGACGGAAATCTCGTAGCGGCCAACGAGCAGACGAACCAGGCCGACGATCTCGAGGCGATGGCGAAGGAGCAGCGGGAGTATGCGGAGTCTATGAGCGGCTTGAGCTTCCCGATCCTGCTGCTGAACACGACGCTCGTGCTCGTGGCGATCACGGCCGCCTACTTCCACATGCGGGACCCGCGCAAGGACCGGTTCAACGAGCTCCCCTGGGAACGTCAGCGTCGTGAGCTCATCAGCTTCGGCGATACGGTGCAAGAGCGAGTCGCGGGCGCGATGGGCCGAGCCGTCCAGACGATCGGCGAGTACCGCGGGATGCTGACGGAGCGGCCACTCAACGAGGCGCCTGCTCTGGCGCACCAGCTCGAGGCGACCGTCGTCGCCTATCGGGCCGAGAACGGACGCCTGCGGGGGATCGATCCGCGTGAGGTGCCGGCCTTCTCGGAACCGGTAGCGCTCGAGCTGGCCGTCGACGCGACCCATGTCGTCGACATGCGCGTGCAGGATCCCGGGTATTATGATGCAGAGCGCACGCGGGTTCAGGAACGTTTCGAGAAGGTGCGCGCGAAGTTCACGGAGGAGGCCACATCCTGGTGAGCGCTGACGACACGGTTGGATTCGGTGCGGGCCCACGGTCCGCACTGACGGGCCTCGGGCTGGCGCTCCTTGCCGCCTGTGGGACGCCGGAAGCCTCTTCGGCCGGTGGCGAGGGGGGCACGGAGCTGACTCGGACGCCACCCGAGCTGGTCGTGTTCGTCTACGATCGTTCTACGAGCATCTCGGGCACGCAGCTCGAGATCGCGCGTCAGCTCACCAACGAGCGAATCCGCAAGCTCGATCACGGTGACCGCATCGCGGCACACCAGCTCCTGCAGATGTCGCTCGACGAGGCGCCGCAGCGCTGGTCGGAGACCATACCGGCCCGCGAGTTCACGGACCGGGCGATGGCCAGCGATTCGGTGTCGCGCGCCCGGTTCCTCCAGGACGCGCAGGACTACCTGATCTCCTACACCGACTCGACGGCGCGTGAAGACATCGGCGGAACCGATATCCTGTCGACCCTGCATGACGTGGGGGCCGACGTGCGGGCCGCGGGGGGACGTTCGGCCACGCTGTACCTGTTCTCCGACATGCTGCAGGCAAATCGCCAGATGAACATGGAGGGGCTGGCGAGAATGCCGCCGTCCGACTGGGTCGAGACGGAGCAGGCGAAGGGGACCTTGCCGGACTTGAGCGGTCTGTGCGTGGTCGTCATCGGCGCCCGGGTCGACACGGACCTCGGGCAGCGTGTCAAGGCATTCTGGGACGAGTACTTCGAGGCGACGGGAGCGACGTTGCTCGACCGGAACTACACGCTCCGTCCGGTCACGCTGCCGGAGCATCCCTGCGACTGAGCACTTCGACGGCATCGCCGATCCGCAGCGTACCCGTCCCCTCGTGCAGCGCGTTCTGGCCGAACATCACGCCGCCTTCACGCTTGCGATACGCCGACAGCGTGCGCAGCGGCTCCTTCCCGCGAGATCCGGTCGCGGGGTCGACGGTCGTCACGGCGCAGCGGGGACATGGTTTCACGACCCGCAGGATCGACCCGCCGATTCTCACCTTCGCCCATGAGTCCTCGTCGAACGCCGACGGTCCCTCGACGTAGACGTTCGGTCGGAAACGCTCCACGCCGACGGGGTGCTCGAGCCGGCCGTTCAGGTCGGCCATGGATCCCGACCCGATGACGTGAAGCGGATAGCCGTCCGTCAGGCTCGTACGGTCGGCGGGCGTGGCGTACCGCGGATTCACGGGGCGGTCGACGTCGTCGGGCATCCAGGCGAGGCGAGCTTCCAGGCCGAGGCGTCCCGTGAGCCAGACGTTCGCGGCTTCGGCGGCAAGGGGAAGCCGCAGCGCATCGCCCCAGATCGTCACCGGGACGCGCGGTGCGTCTCGCCCCGGCCGTTCGACCGTCGTATGAGCGTCGCCGCTTCCCTCTCCCTCACCGTTTCTCCATTCGAGGTGGAGTCCCTCCGGCGAGCTTCGCGCGCGAAGCAGGGCCAGGCGCGGCGCCTCGCGCTGCGTGACGGGGATGCCCGCCGGATCGATCATCATCCAGCGACGGTCGTCGCGAACACCGAAGCGGTCGAGTTCGATTTCGCGACAGCTCACACCCGCCGCGGACTTCAGCGGATAACGAAACAGAGCCGCCACGCGGTGAATGGAGTCGGGCACGGGGTCAGATCGGCTTCGCGTGAGCCAGCCAGGCGGCGCACAGCATGAGCACGGCGGCAGCGACCCAGACCGGAGCCGCGAGCTTCGGCTTGCGGTAAGGCACCATGAACAGACCACCGATGACCGCCCAGATCGCCAACTTCGCCCAGACCCAGCCCGGCAGGCTGCCTTGCATGGCACCCAGTCGCGCGAGCATGCCGAAGCCCGCCGTCAGGATCAGCAGCAGGCCGAGCCCATGGCTCGCCGCGATCAGCCGCCGTCCGCCGCTCGTCTCCTTCGTTCCACCGCTCATGGCGTGCAGCGAAACCCCGCCGATCGCCAGCATCAGAAGGCCGATTCCGAAGATGTGCATGTACCAGTAGCCGGCTTGGGAAATCATCCGTGTTCATTCCTCCGGTTGGTGTTCGAGTGCAACCGAGTTGATGCAGTAGCGCAGGCCCGTGGGTTCGGGTCCGTCGGAGAACGCGTGGCCGAGGTGGGCCTCGCAGCGGGAGCACCGCACCTCGGTGCGCACCATGCCGTGGCTGCGATCCTCCAGAAGCTCGACGGCGCCGTCCGAAGCGGGTTCGAAGAAGCTCGGCCAGCCGGAGCCCGAGTCGTACTTCGTCTCGGAACGGAAGAGTTCGGCGCCGCAGCATGCACAACGGTACACGCCTGGTTCGTACAGGCCGCACAGGTCGCCGCTGAACGGCGCTTCCGTACCCTGACGGCGCGTGACCCGATACACCTCGGGGCTCAGAATCTCGCGCCACTCCTCGTCGGAACGCTTCGCCTGCTCCATTTCACTCTCCTGCGCTGCGGGACCGTCGCCATCGGTGAGAACGTACGTTAACGTTGCAGCATGGAACACGGTTCCCCGACACGGAGACGGATGTGAGTGAAGCGTTCTACGTGGCCCGCGGTCGGGTCGTGCGAATCGAAGGATTGCATCGTCGCGCATCGATCGCCGCCGACACCGAGTTCGACATGGGCGTCCACGGGCCGATCAAGGAGCACTACCGACTCGACGCGAAGGATCTACCGCTCCCGGTCGACTACATCGTAGCGGCCACCGCCGGCTGAATGCTTGGAACCTTGAACGGCGTGCTGGAGGCACGCGAGGTGAAGCTTCCTGCGGGTGCGATCGTGGCGGAGGTCGAGGGTTTCAACGAGATTCGAGACCGGCTGCCCGTACTCACCCGAATCGAGATCAGTTATCGGCTGACGGTTCCCGAGGCGTCGCGCGAGCTCGTCGAGCGCGCGCTCGAGCGGCACCAGTCGAAGTGCCCGACGGCGGCGACGCTGTCCGGCGCCGTGGAGGTTCGCTGGACGGCCGAGTTCAACGATCCTCGTTGAAGCTCCGCACGATGAACCGGGTGCCCATCGCGAGCAGCACGACGGAGAAGATGATCCGCAGCGTCTGACCGGGGAGGGCGAGGGCCGCTTCGCCGCCCACCCAGGACCCGAACAGCGTGCCAAGGAGCACGGGGGGCAGGACGCGCCCCCGGACATGACCGATCCGGGCATGCTCCGCCGCGCCGGCGGCGCTCGACGGCAGGATGACCGCGAGAGACGTCCCCTGGGCGAGCTGCTGCGAGAACCCGGTGACGAGTACCAGGCACGGAACGACGACGCTTCCGCCTCCCACGCCGAGCAGCCCCGACACGATCCCGCCGCCGAGCCCGATGGCGAACATCGCGGGAAGCCCGCCGCCGAGAATCAGACCTCCGTCCCCCACGAGGTCGCGAAACGGCAGAATCAACGCGGCGAGGACGACGAAGGCACCGAAGTAGCGACGCAGGTGTGCCGCCGAAACGCGTTTGGAGAAACGCGCCGAGATGATGGTCGCCGGGAGCATCACGACCGCGATCTGAATGGCCGACGTCAGGTCGACGGCGGAGCCTCTCCCGTACACGAGCACGCCGACCAGCGCAGTCGTCATCACGGCTACGATTCCGGTGCCGTGCGCCGAATGCTGGTCGAGATTCGCCCAGGCGGTGAGCATCGGGATCAGCACGATGCCGCCGCCAATTCCGAGCAGGCCACCGACGAGAGCCGCGGCGAACCCGCAGGCTGCCAGCAGGACGATCAGAGCTTGATGTCCAGCAGTTCGATTTCGTAGACGAGGGTGGCGCCGGGCGGGATCGCGGGCGGTTGTCCGCGCGGGCCGTAGCCGAGCGACGGGGGAACGACGAGCCGGCGAACGCCGCCGATGCGCATGCCGGTCACGCCTTCTTCGATGCCGCGCGGCACTTGCTGGCGACCGAGCTGGAAGGAGTACGGGTTACCGTCCCGGCTGGTCCCGAATTCCTGACCTGTCGTGAGCCAGCCGGTATAGTGGGTGTCGAGAACGTGCCCGTCGCGCGCGGCGAGGCCGCTGCCCGGTTCCAGCTCCTCATAGTAGAGACCGGATTCGGTGCGCGTCATCTGGTCGAGATCGATGTCGAGATCGTCGGCGAACTCCGTGTCCATGAGCGGCGCCGCCGGATCGTCGGTGGCGCTCCCGTTCGCCGGCGTTCCGTTCGCGCCCCCCGTGTCGTCGGAGCCGCAACCGCTCGCGCCCACACACAGCGTAACGAACAGGGCGGCGCGCCACGTCGCGCCCGAAATCGGGTGAATCATCAGTTGCAAGCCTTCCGTCGGACGTTCTCGCCCCATCGCGGGCCGTTTCCGACAAGCTGCGCCCGCGTAGCGAAGCCGGCAACTGCCGGGCGTGCTCTGGCCCGGACGGGGATCGTCCGCCAGAATGGGGCACGATGGATGTCATCCCGCCGGTCAGGGTCAAGGTGAGCTGTCTGCGCTCCGCCGAGGAGGCGCGACAGGTCGTATCGTTCGGTGTGGCGGCGATCGGCGTGGCATCGGGACTGCCGACGTCGACCCAGGAGCTGACCGACGAGGAGATCGCCGGGATCGCCGCGGCGGTGGATGACGAGATCGGGACCTTCCTGCTCACGGCACTCGATGATCCGGACGAGATCGTCGAAAAAGCCCGGCGGTGCGGCGTCAACACGGTTCAGCTATGGGACCGACTGCCCCGGTCGGCCTATCGAAAGCTCCGTCGAGGACTGCCGGGCGTGTCGATCGCGCAGTCGATCCACGTCATCGATGAAAAGGCCATCGACGATGCGCGCGAGCTGGCGGTCGTCGCCGACGCGCTCGTGCTCTCATCCACGAATCCCGAACCGCCCTTCCGGTGGACGGATCCCCACGGCCGGACGCACGACTGGGAGATCAGCCGCCGGATCGTCGAGGCGGTTCACGTACCCGTGATCCTCTCCGGCGGCCTCACGGAGCGGAACGTGGCCGATGCGATTCGGCGGGTGCATCCGTACGCCGTCGAGGTGTGCTCCGGCGTGCGGCGGGGAGGCGCGCTAGACACGTCGCGCCTCGTGCGCTTTCTCGAATCGCTGGACCGGGTTCGACCGTCCTGAGCCCGCGGACCCCGCGCGTCTGCGTCATTCTCAATCCGGTCGCCGGGTCGGGGGACGTGGCGTCGCTCGCCGCCGGGCTCGATCGAGATCCGGCGGTCGACGTGCGCCGCGTCGTCGACTCCCGCGAGATTGTCGATCTTGCCCGGTCGGCCGCGGAAGAGGGGTACGAGGTGGTGGCCGCGGCGGGCGGCGACGGAACAGTCGGTGCCGTCGCCGCGGGCCTGCATCGAGCGGCCACGGGAGCGTCGCTGGCGATTCTCCCCATCGGTACGGGCAACGACTTCGCGCGCCACATCGGCGTCCCGGGTGATCCGCTGAAGGCGTTGCGCGCCGCGCTGGCTTCGGCGGTCGCCGGGCGATCGCGCGCTACCGACCTGATTCGCTGCGCCTCGCGCACCGGGCCCGACCTGTCGGGCCGGGCGCTCAACGCGGTCGTCGGTGGGTTCGGCGGACGCGTCGGCGACGCGCTCGACGATCGGCGCCGCCGGCGCTGGGGTCGACTCGCCTATCTTCGTGCCGTGGTCGACGAGCTCGGCCGGCTGCGGGCACACCCGATTCGCCTGGTCGTCGACGAGCGGGAATACGAGGTCGAGGCCCTGATGGTCGTGGTCGCAGGGGGGCGCTACGCCGGTGGCGGGATTCCGCTCGTTCCACACGCGGACCCGTTCGACGGTCGGCTCGATGTCGTGGTGATCCTCGAGACCCCGGGCATCCTCCTCCCATCCACCGTGCTACGCGTCCTGCGTGGCCGCCATACCGGATCCGACAACGTGCTGACGCTCACCGGGCGGCGTATCGAAATCGGGGCCGGCGCCGATTTCTGGATGAACCTCGACGGAGAAACGTGGACGGCCGGATCCGCCGTGTTCGAGGTCATACCCGGCGCGTTTCCCCTCCTGCTCCCGTGAGCTTTCGCGCCGCGGGCAACCGTGGCGCAGAGCCAGGCGTCGAAGTCATTGAAGCAGTCATCCGACGAACGACGCAGTGGGCGCGGGGCTCGCGCCACGCGCCCCCACATGGAGGAGAGGACCGATGAGACGATGGATCAGGGGACTGAGGGTACTGATTCCGATGCTCGGAATCGTCACGCTCGCGCTCGTGGTAGAGGGAGTGGACGCGCAGGAGCGTGACGTGCCCGGCGAGCCGCCCCCGCCGGCCGTCAGGGCGGCCCCGGCCCCGCCGGCGCTGATGTCGCTGCGGATGGCGAGCTCGGGGTCGTACCTCGGCGTCTACATTCGGGAAGTGACGGACGAGGACGTGGAACGGCTCGATTTGCGCGAAGAGCGGGGCGCCCTGGTGACGGACGTACCCGACGAAGGTCCGGCTGCCGAGGTCGGCTTGCAGGCCGACGACGTGATCGTGTCGTGGAACGGCGCCCGCGTCGAGAGTGCGGCGCAGCTCCGACGCCTCGTGGGCGAGACGCCGGCGGGACGCTCCGTCGATCTCGGTTACGTTCGTGACGGCGGCCAGAGAACGGCTGCGATCGAGTTGGCCGACCGCTCGTCCGCGGTGACCCGCTGGTCGCCCCGGGCCGGGCTGGATACCGCCGTCCGGGTTAGGCTCCGGGAACTGCGAGACGGTCACGGCGCCTTCCAGATGTTCACGCAGGGGGGACGGCTCGGGGTCGGCGTCCAGAATCTGGGCGATCAGCTGGCGGAGTATTTCGGCGCCGACGACGGCGGCGTACTCGTGACCTCGGTTCGCGAGGACTCACCGGCCGCGGACGCCGGGCTGCGGGCCGGTGACGTGATCCTTCGGGTGGACGACGAGAAGGTGGAGGATCCGGGCGACCTGATGCGCGAGATCGCTGGTTCCGAAGCAGGAGAGATCGAGTTGCGGATTCTCCGCGACCGACAGGAGCGGACGATTCGGGCGACCCTGCCCGAGCGACCGGAAGGCGTGCGGGAGTTGCGGTCCGGCAACGCCTACTTCTTCGCCCCGGAGGTGGGGAGCGTCGAGTTCGAGATGCCCCCGCTGCCGGAGCTGGATTTCGCCTTCCCGGAGCCACGCCCGCGGACGGACAACTCCGTACGCACCTGAGCCCGGCCGGGCGACGCCCTTCACAGGCGTCGCCCGATTCCTCAATTTGGCGGTATGAATCAGGCCCCCGGCCGGACCGATCCGCGCACGATCATTACCCCCGACGCCTTTTCGGTGGCGCCGGAACTGTTGAATCTGCCGCTTGCCCACCCCTGGCGCCGCGCCGCGGCGATCCTGCTCGACCTGGTGCTCGTGGCGATTCTCGCGAACGCGTCCGCCGTGTTCTTCGCCTTCGCGGCGGGCCTGTTCGTGTTCTGGCTCTCGGTTCGGGACCGCCGCGCCGAGGCACGGGCTTCGACGGGCGGCCGCGTCGTGCGAACGACGTTCGGCTGCCTGGGGGCGGTCACGCTGATGGTCGCGGCACTGGCGATCTCCGCGGTGCTGTTCGGCGACGCCGACACGACGATCGCCGAGCTCGAGAACGTCGCCGGGCGCGACATTCCCGTGTCGGTGGCGGCCGTCTCCGATCTGATCCGCCTGGCGCGCGGGGGCGACTCGGCCGAGGTCGCGGCGGCGGCCGGACGCATGGTCGAACGCCTTCGGGACGAGGGCGTCCCCCCGGAGGAGATGCGCGGGCTGGTCGACGAGATCCGCGGCGAGGGAGGAGACGGTGCCGACCGGGCGCTCGCGGAACTCGATCGGGCGATTGCCGGCATCGATCCGGTGGATGCCGTCGACGCCGACACCCTGGCCGTCGACAGCCTGCTCGCCCGCTGGGCGGCCGCCCGTGCGGCGGGCGACAGCGCGGGCATGGCCCGGTTCGGACCGGTGCTCGGCGCCGAACTGGCGGCCGAGGAGCTCGATGAACGGGAATCGGAGATCCGGCGCCTCGAAGGCCGACTCGAGCGCCTCGAGGACGACCTCGACGATACCGAAGATGAGCTCGAGGAGGAGCGCGACCGCGGGATTCTGGCGAGCGTCTATGGCCTCCTCGACGACGTGGGCCTGAGCCTCGGCTGGGCCGGCCTCTACTTCACCTTCTTCCTCGGCTGGTGGAAAGGACGCACGCCGGGCAAGCGTCTGCTCGGCATCCGCGTGGTGCGTCTCGACGGCCGCTCGCTGGGGTACTGGGTCTCGTTCGAGCGGTACGGCGGCTATGCGGCGTCGCTGTTCACCGGTCTCGAGGGGTTCGCGCGCATCTTCTGGGATCCGAACCGACAGGCCCTCGAGGACCGGCTGGCCGGAACGGTCGTCGTTCGGGAGACACCCGAGGCACGGGAGCGGATCGCCCGCCTGCACGAGCGAACCGCCCCCGCCGCCTGAGGATCGAGCTCAGGAGCGGTGGATCCGGATGTCACCGCTGCCCGTGTCGACCTCGATGTGGGCGCTGCCCCCCTCGCCGATGCGCCCGGCGATCTCGTCGTCGCTTCGGCGCAGGAGGGTGATCGGTAGTTCGGTCACCATGCGTCCGGAGCTCGTCTCGAGGCGCACGTCGCCCGCGTAGTCGGCCGGCACCGAAACGGTGACGTCCCCCGAGCCGGTGTCGACCTCTATGGTAGCGCTGCCGGCCGCCGTCCGGACGGTCACGTCCCCGGAGCCGGTGTCGACGCCGACTCGGCCCGTGCGCAGGCCGAGCAGCGTCACGCCGCCCGAGCCCGTGTCTACCTCGACCTCGCCGGCCTCGGCACCAGAGACCGTGACATCGCCGGACCCGGTATCGATGCTCAGCGCCGGGCCGCGGATCGACCGGGCCTCCACGTTGCCGGAGCCCGTGTCGACCGAGACGTCGCCGTCGGCATTCTCGACCGCCACGTTGCCCGACCCGGTGTCGAGATTGAGGATTCCCGATGTTCCGCCGACCGTGATATCGCCGGAGCCCGTGTCGAGGTAGAGGTCGCCGTCGACGTTGCGGGCGTCGATCGTACCTGCGGCCAGCGCGACGAGGATCCGTCTGCCGCGCGGCACGGAGATCTCGAGGTCGGCGCTCGCCTCGAGTCCGCCGCCCCGGTTGCTGATCTCGACGCGGCGCCCCTCGCGCCCGTTCCCCCCGTCGCCCCAGAACGTCCCGTCGTCCCGCACGCGGAGCTGGGTCGTGCCCCACATTCCGTCGTAGCGCACCCTGTCGTCCGGATACACGATCCGCAGCGCTTCGACCTGCCCCCAGTCGCCGCGCCGCAGGTCGACGGCGCCGGTGCGCAGCTCCAGCCGGTCGGCGTCGGGACCCGCGCGACGTACCGTCACGGTGACGTCAGAGCCCGAGCCGGCTCCGATAGAGACACTGCCGGCCAGGTTGTAAACGGCGACGGTCGAGCCCGACAGGCGAACGGTCTCGCTCTGTGCCGGGCTGTCGCCGGCGAGGGCCAGTACCGCGAGACCGGCGACCGCGAGGGCACGCCGGGGCTTCGAAAGGCGGAAATCGGCCAGGGGATTCAACGGTTCGTCCTCCGTGGAAGGGTCGAGTTCGGTCAGGGCTGGACATCCGGCTACTGAGATGCCCGAGGCCCGTCGATGGTTGACACCCGGTAGCCGCCGCGTCGCCGCGGCCCGTATCTTGGCGGCCATGCCGACCGCCGAATGGACGACCGACGCCGCGGCCCGACTCTACCAGGTGGACCTGTGGAGCCAGGGCTACTTCGTCGTCGGAGCCGATGGCCGCGTGAAAGTGCGGCCCGACCGAACCGCCGAGCGCGAGATCGACCTGCCCGAGGTGGTCGCGGGCCTGGCCGAGCGCGAGCTTCACGCCCCGGTTCTGATCAGGTTCTCCGACATCCTCGCAGACCGCCTCCGGTCCCTGCACGACGCGTTCGACGCGGCGATCGCGGAACACGAGTACGGCGGGCGCTACGTCGCGGTCTACCCGATCAAGGTCAACCAGCAGCGGCCGGTCGTGGAGGAAGTATACCGCTACGGCCGCGAGTTCGACTTCGGGCTCGAGGTCGGCTCCAAGCCCGAGCTGCTCGCCGTGATGGCGATGACCGACGAGGCGGAAGAGCGCCTCATCGTGTGCAACGGCTTCAAGGACGACGAGTACATCGAGGCCGTCATCCTGTCGACGAAGCTGGGCCGCAACATCATTCCGATCGTCGAGAAGTTCAGCGAGCTGAAGCTGATTCTCAAGCATGCCGCCGCGTACGACGTGCGGCCGAAGATCGGCGTGCGCGTGAAGCTCGCGAGCCAGGGCGCCGGCCGCTGGCGCGACTCGGCCGGGGAGCGCTCGAAGTTCGGCCTGTTCGTGAGCGAGATCCTCGACATGGTCGAGCTGCTCGCCGCGCACGACATGCTCGACTGCCTGAAGCTCATCCACTGCCATCCGGGAAGTCAGATCCAGGACATCCGACGGCTGAAGGAGGCGATCGGCGAGCTCGGGCACGTATACGCGGAGCTCGTGAAGCTCGGAGTGCCGCTCGACTATGTCGACGTGGGTGGCGGGCTCGGTGTCGACTACGACGGCAGCCGCACGACGTCGGAGTCGTCGATGAATTATACGATGGAGGAATACGCCGCCGAGGTCGTGTACCGGATCGGCAGCGTGTGCGACGAGCGCGAGGTTCCACATCCGACGATCATCAGCGAGTCGGGGCGGGCGATGACCGCCTATCAGAGCGTGCTGGTGATCAACGTGCTGGGAGCCGCCGGACCCCGGACCACCCATGCGGCTCCCGAGGATCTCGGGGCCGACGACGACGTACCGCCTCCGCTGCGCGACCTCGCCTACGCCCACGAGGGGCTCACGGGCGAGAACCTCGTCGAGGCGTACCACGACGCCGTGCAGGCGCGCGACGAGGCGATCAACCTGTTCAAGCTCGGGTATCTCAGCCTCGAGCACCGCGGCATGGCCGAGCGCCTGTTCTGGGCGATCTGCGCCCGGGTACAGGATCTCGCCGCGGGGCTCGATCGCGTCCCTGAAGAGCTGGCCTCGCTGGAGGAGATTCTCAGCGAGACCTACTTCTGCAACTTCTCGCTGTTTCAGTCGCTGCCCGATTCGTGGGCGATCGACCAGCTGTTTCCGATCATGCCGATCGCGCGGCTCGACGAACGACCGACCCAACGCGCCGTGCTGGCCGACATGACCTGCGACTCCGACGGGAAGATCGACCGGTTCGTCGACCTCGAGGACGTCCGTCGGACCCTCGAGGTGCACGAGCTGCGAAACGGTGAGGACTACTACCTGGCCGTGTTCCTGGTCGGCGCCTACCAGGAGACGCTGGGCGATCTGCACAACCTGTTCGGCGACACGAACGTCGTGCACGTCCGGCTGCACGAAGAGGGCGGCTGGTGGATCGAGGAAACGGTGAAGGGCGACACCGCGCGAGCCGTCCTCGGCTACATGCAGTACGACGTCGACAGGCTCGTGCCCCGCATCGTGCGCGACTGCGAGGTGGCCGTACGCGCCGGTCGAATGACGGTAGCCGAAAGCCGCGTGCTGACCAAGTTCTACGAAGATGCGCTGAACGGCTACACCTACCTGGAGAGCGACCGGTGAGCGACGCGACGAGCGAGAGCGCCTGGCCGGCATTCCTGGGCGACGAGGTATGGGCGGGAGAAGGGAAGGGAGCCGGCAGCGTGCCGGGCCCCGAGCGTGACAACCCCGCCGCCATAATCCTGCCCGTGCCATACGACCTGTCGAGTAGCTGGATGAAGGGGGCCGACCGCGGCCCGCGCGCCCTGCTCGAAGCGTCGGCCTACGTCGAGTTGTATGACATCGAGACCGATTCCGAGCCCTGGCTGCACGGCATCGAGACGGCGGCGCCCGTCGAGTGCGACGAGCCGCCCGAGGAGCTCGCCCGGCTCGTGCATCGGCGTGTGGCGGAGATCCTCGAACGCGGGGCGCTACCTGTCGTTCTGGGCGGCGAGCACTCCGTCACGATCGGCGCCGTCGATGCGGCGGCCGCCGACTGCGAGGACGCGGGACGCGCCTTCTCGGTGCTTCAGATCGACGCCCACGCCGACACGCGCGAGTCGTATCACGGATCGCGCTACAACCACGCCTGCGTGATGGCCCGGGCCCGCGAGCATGGGCCCATCGTCCAGGTCGGGATCCGGGCGATCGACGCCTCCGAGCGTGCCGGCCTCGACGAGGAGCGGGTGATCTGGGCGCACGAGATCGCGGCGGCCCGCGCTCGGGCCGACACCGGGTGGATGGACCGGGCGATCGACGGCCTGGTCGACGACGTCTACCTGACGATCGATCTCGACGCCTTCGACCCGTCCGTCGTGCCCGCCACGGGAACCCCCGAGCCCGGCGGGCTGGAATGGTACGAGGTCAACGAACTCGTCCGCCGCCTCGCCGCGCGCCGCCGCCTCGTCGGCTTCGACGTCGTAGAGCTCCTCCCGCAGCCCGGCCACCACGCCAGCGATTTCCTCGCCGCGAAGCTGGTGTATCGGGTGCTGGCGGAGACGTTGGGCGCGCGATGAGCCCACGGCGGGCGCCGCGAATATCGGTCGGGATTCCGGGCGGAAGACGTCCTCCCATAGTTTTCCTTCGGGGGGGCCGTCGAGTATCTTAAAGGAGGCTGTTTCCTGAGAGAGGCGTGAGGGTCGATGCCGCATTCAGCGCTGAAAGACGGATTTCGTCAGCTTCTCGACGCGGCCGCCGATGCCATGCTCGTCATCGACGGGCGGGGGGATGTAGTCGTCGTGAATCCGGAGGCCGAGCGAATCTTCGGGTTCACCGAGGCGGAGCTGGCCGACGAGCCACTGCACCGCCTGATTCCTCCGCGCTTCCGGCAGCTCGTCCGATCGCCGCAAGTCGAAGGCGACAAGGATCCCGATCCGGTCACCCTGTTCGCCCTGCGGCGCGACGGGACCGAGTTTCCGATCGAGTACAACCAGAACCGCATGGAGACCGGCCGGGACGCTCTCACGCTGGTCACGGTTCGCGACCTCACGCGGTGGCGAAGGGCCCAGGAAGCGCTGTACCGGGAGAAGGAACAGGCCTTCGTCACCCTGTCGTCGATCGCGGACGGGATCATCACGACGGACCGCGCGGGAACGGTCACCTACATGAATCCGACGGCGGAGCGGCTCTCCGGCTGGCGGACCACCGAATCGCTGGGGCAACCCCTGAGCACGGTTCTCCCCCTGGTTTCCGAGACGACCCGACAGCCCATCGAAGACATCCCGAACCGCTGTCTGCGTGAAGACCGTACGGTGGACCTCGTCGGCGGCGTGCTTCTAGTGCGGCGCGATGGAACGGAAGTGCCGATCGGCGACTCGGCGGCACCTCTCCGCGACCGCAACGGTGCCACGATGGGCGTCGTCATGGTCTTCCATGACGTGACGGAGAGGCGCCGGACGATTCACACGCTTACGCACGAGGCGAGCCACGACTCGCTCACCGGCCTGATCAACCGGTCGGAATTCGAGCGGTGTGTCGCGAAGGTACGGGCTTCGACGGGGGAGGGGGAGGAGCACGCCCTGTGCTACTTCGACCTCGACGGGTTCAAGCTGGTCAACGATTCGGCCGGCCACGAAGCCGGCGACGCGCTTCTGAAGGCGATCAGCCGGCGCGCGAACGATCGTATCCGGAGCCGCGACACGGTCGCGCGGCTCGGTGGCGACGAGTTCGGGGTCCTCCTCGAGCATTGCGCGCTGGAGAAGGCGGTGGAGATCGCCACCGATCTCCAGCAAGGCATCGAGGACCTCGACTTCACGTGGGAGGAGCAGTCCTACCCGATCGGCGCCAGCGTCGGCGTCGTGCCGATCACGGACGCGAGCGGTCGCACGGCCGACCTCCTGCGTGCCGCCGACGCCGCCTGCTACGCGGCCAAGGAGGCGGGTGGCAGCCAGGTCCGGGTCGGGAAAGAAACGGCCACCGGGACGGCGCAGGTGTCGGAAGACAGGCGGGCCCAGCGACTGACCCGCGCGCTGGAAGAAGGCCGTTTCGAGCTGCTCGTCCAGCCCCTGATGTTCCTGGGGTCCGACACTCGGATCCTTCCCCGCTGCGAAATTCTCCTGCGTCTGCCCGACGAGCGTGGCGGCATGGAGACGCCGGAGGTTTTTCTGCCGCACGCCGTACGCTACCGCCTCGTACCGGCGATCGACCGCTGGGTGATGAAGCAGACGATCGTGCGCCTGGCCGCGTGGCACGAGGCCCACCCGAACTGTGAAATTCCCATCTGCTCGATCAATCTGAGCGTCCCCTCGCTCGGCGATCGGGACCTGGTGCCGGCCCTGCAGGAGTACCTGGCGGAGTACAAGCTTCCAGCGGAATCGCTCAACTTCGAGCTGGGTGAAGCCGCGCTCGGGAACTTCGCCCAGCTCGTGCGGCTCATCTCCGAGCTCCGGACGGTAGGCTGCGGGGTCGGGCTGGAGGAGTTCGGAAGCGGACTCTCTTCGTTCTCGCACCTCAAAGCGCTCCTGGTCGACTACGTGAAGATCGGAGGCCACTACGTTTCAAGCCTTTCCGCCGATCCCGTTTACCGTACCCTCGTCGGCGCCGTCAACGAGATCGGGCGGCACATGGACATCACGGTCATGGCCGATCAGGTGGACGACGAGGAAACGCTGGAGAGACTCCGCGAACTGGGGGTGGCCTACGCGCAGGGGAACGCCGTGGCCCCGGCGGGGCCGCTCGTCCACCTGGACGGATCCGTTGATCTTCCCTGCGTCGAGCGGTCGGCCTGAGGCGCCCCCGATGGCTTCACGCAGGACCCGCCATCGCTAAGTTGATAGGGAGGGTCGTGCGGTACGCGCGCTGGTAGACGGTTTCCTGCAAGGAGGAATACGATGCTCTGGACTATCGTCGTTATTTTGTTCGTGCTCTGGCTCCTGGGGTTCCTCACCGGCGCCGTGGGCAACCTCGTTCACGTCCTCCTGGTCATCGCCGTCATCGTAATCATCTACAATCTCATCCAGGGGCGGCGCGTGTAGCGAGCCTCGCTACCAGCCCAGCAGCGCCGCGAACATGAGGGGCGCGACGATGGTCGCGTCGGATTCGATCACGAACATCGGCGTCGTGATGTCGAGCTTGCCCCAGGTGATCTTCTCCGTCGGCGCGGCGCCCGAGTAGGAGCCGTAGCTCGTCGTCGAGTCGCTGATCTGGCAGAAGTAGTTCCAGTACGGGCAGGGGAGCTCGAGGTCCTGGTGGATCATCGGGACGACGCAGATCGGGAAGTCGCCCGCGATCCCGCCGCCGATCTGGTAGAAGCCGACCGTCGATTCGGCCTCTTCGGCGGGTATCGCGGCGCCGTGCTCTCCCGTCCGCATCCCGTCGCCGTGGTCGGCGTGGATGTCGGCGATCGGCCGGCCGAGCGTGACCGTCACGTACCAGTCGGCCAGCGCCTGCATGTATTCGAGCCCGCTCCGCACGACGCCGATGTTCGGCACCGTGCCGCGGATCACGTTCGCTACGAATACGTTGCCCATGGTCGAATCCTCCCAGCCGGGCACGAACAGGGGTAGATCCTTCTCGGCCGCCGCCAGGAGCCAGGAATACTTCGGGTCGATCTGGTAGTCGTCCTCGAGATCGCCCGACAGGAGCAGGCGGTAGAAGTACTCGTGCGGAAAGAAGCGTTCGCCCATGTCGGCCGCCGCCGACCACTGCTCGACCATCGGCTCCTCGAGCTTTCGGAACGCCCGCTCCTCGGGAATGCAGGTGTCGGTCACCCGGTTCAGGCCCCGACTCTCGAGGTCCTTCTCCTGCTGCGGGGTGAGGTTCCGCCAGTTCGGGATGCGCTCGTAATGGTCGTGCGCCACGAGGTTGAACACGTCCTCCTCGAGGTTCGCGCCCGTGCAGGTGATGGCGTGCACCTTGTCCTGCCGGATCATCTCGGCCAGAGACAGGCCGAGCTCCGCCGTGCTCATCGCGCCCGCCAGCGTGACCATCATCTTCCCGCCGCCCGCGAGCTGCGCTTCGTACGCCTCCACCGCGTCGACCACCGTGGCCGCATTGAAATGGCGATAGTGGTGCTTGATGAACTCTCTGATGGACATGGACGCACTCCCGTTGACCCGACCTGGCTGCGGTACCTCGGCTCGAGGCGAATCCTACGCCCGGCGGGTGAGGGCGGGCAATCGCGCGCGCCGCCGCTTGCCGGCGCTTCCGGAAGAGGGGACGTTGGGCTGCATGCACATCGAATTCTGGGGTGCCGCGGGCGAGGTCACCGGCTCCACGCACCTGGTCGACACCGATGGTAGTCGGGTACTGCTCGACTGCGGTCTGTTCCAGGGCCATCGCAAGAACGCGTTCGAGCGCAACCGGAATCTGCCGTTCGATGCGGCGTCGATCGACGCGGTCGTACTCAGCCACGCCCACCTCGACCACGCCGGCAACCTCCCGTCGCTCGTGCGCTCGGGCTTCCGCGGCCGGATCTGGACGACCCACGCGACGGCGGATCTGTGCGGCCACATGCTGATGGACTCCGCGCACATCCAGGTCAACGACGTCGAGCGCGTGAACCGGCGGCGGGCCCGGCAGGGCCGGCGACCGTTCGAGCCGCTGTATACGCCCGACGATGTCGAGGCGACGCTCGAGCGTTTCCGCAGCGTCGACTACGACGAGGTATTCGAGCCGGCCGACGGCGTGACGGCTCGGCTCGTCGACGCGGGGCATATCCTCGGCTCGGCGTCGGTCGTGCTCGACCTCGCGTCGGGCGGCCGGCGCCGACGTCTCGTGTTCAGCGGCGACATCGGGCGCCGCGGCCTGCCGATCCTCCGCGATCCGGTGCGGCCCGAAGGCGCCGAGATCGTGATCATGGAGAGCACGTACGGCGATCGCGAGCACGAGCCGGCCGACCGGGCGAAACGGGTTCTCGCCGACTGCGCCGAGTACGTGATCGAACGCGAGGGCATGCTGATCGTGCCCGCCTTCGCGCTCGGGCGCACCCAGGAGCTCGTGTACCGGCTGAACCAGCTCTGGCAGGAGGGCCGGTTCCGCCGCCTGCCGATCTGGGTGGACAGTCCACTGGCCACGAACGTGACCGAAGTGTTCCGCGATCATCCCGAATGCTATGACGCCGAGATGCTGCGGACCTTGCGGAGCGACGCCGACGGGGATCCGCTCGGGTTCGACTCGCTCACCTACACGCGCGGCGTCGAGGAATCGATCGCGCTCAACTCGCGGCGGGGTCCCGGGGTGATCATCGCCGCCTCGGGGATGTGCGAGGGCGGGCGCATCCTGCACCATCTGAAGCACCACGCGACGAAGCCGTCGAGTCTGGTACTGTTCGTCGGGTACCAGGCGGAGCACACCCTCGGGCGCAGGATTCTCGAGGGACAGAGCCCGGTGCCGATCTACGGGCAGCCGGTCGAGATCAGGGCTACGGTACGGCGCGCCGATGCCTACAGCGCCCACGCCGATCGGACGGGCCTGCTCGACTGGGCCGATGCCGTTCGTGAGCGCGGCGAGGTCGAGCGCTGGTTCGTCGTGCACGGCGAGCCGGCGGCGCAGGCGAAACTCAAACAGGCGCTCGCCGCGCGCGGCGCGAAGGGCGTCGAGGCGCCCGAACGCGGCCGCAGGTTTTCGCTCTAGGCGGGCGGTTCCACCGGGTCGAGACCGCCTTGATCCTCCCACCACCTCAGGTTGTCCTCGATCACCTCGACGGCCTCGTCGACCGTGTCGACGCAGACGGGAATGGTGACGTCGTCCGGATCGGCCAGATGCCGCTTGCCGTTCACCCAGCTCTGGCGACCCCACTCGACGAGGTCGTGCCACATGTCGCCGATGAAGATCAGCGGGCGGTTCTCGAGGTGACCCACCTGGGCGAGCTGCCAGACGAGCAGCGCTTCGAGCGTCGTGCCGATCCCGCCCGGCATGACCACGAAGGCGCTCGACAGGTGCACGAAGTGGTGGAGTCGCGAGAAGAAGGTACCGTGCTGGTACAGCTTCTCGACGTAAGGATTCGACGCCTGCTCGTGGGGCAGGTCGACGTTGAGGCCGATCGAGTAGGTGTTGTCGCCCACGTCACCCCGCCGTTCGCCCTCGTTGGCCGCCTGCATGAGACCGGGGCCACCCCCCGTGATGATGTCGATGCCCATGTAGGACAGCCGCTCGGCGAGGCGACGGACCTCGGCGTAGAGCACGTCACCCTCGTGCATGCGCGAGGAGCCGAAGATCGCGACCCGATAGTAGGTAGGGCGCGGAGGGAGCAGCATGGACAGGTCGTCGACCACGCTCCACAGTTCGCGCAGCGATGTTTCGATGGCCTTGTAGGCGCGCCGCGATTCCTCGGCGCTCATCGCGGGCGAAGGAATCCGCAGGGCCAGTGCCTGTGAGCGCCGGCCCTTCCGTCCGTCGGAGTGTCGTTCGTCGTCGCTCATGGTCTTTCCGTGCTGCGAAACGGGTGCCAGCCTTCCGGCGTTGAAGGGCTGGAGGCGGTTGTAGCGCTGCCGTCGCCGGGCTAGAATGCCCAACCTCAAACCAGTCACCAGTATACGGGAGCCGGCATGGAACGGGGCAGGGCGCTCTTCCGCACGACGATCAGCCTGAAGATCACGATGGCGCTCAGCGGCATCGTGTGGGTCGGCTTCGTGATCGGCCACATGCTGGGCAATCTGAAAGTGTATCAGGGCGCCGACGCCTTCAATCACTACGCCGAAGGCCTGCGCGTGTTCGGCGACCCGTTCCTCGGTCGCGGGCAGGCACTGTGGATCGCGCGGATCGTCCTGATCGTCGCCCTCGTACTGCACGTCTGGTCGGCGTGGACGCTGAGCCGGCGTAGCCACGCCGCCCGCGACGTGAAGTACCGCAGGCGCGAGGCGATCGAGTTCAGCCGCGCCTCCCGGACGATGCGCTGGGGCGGGGTCGCGCTCCTGGCGTTCATCGTCTACCACATCCTGCACTTCACGACCGGGACGCTTCACTACGACTTCGTGCACGGCGACGCCTACCATAACCTCGTCGCCGGTTTCCAGCTCTGGTACGTGGCGGCGATCTACGTGGTCGCGATGGTCGCGCTCGGGCTCCATCTCTACCACGGCACGTGGAGCGCCTTCCAGACGCTCGGGCTCGGTGACGGCCAGGACCACGGGCGCCGGTGGCATCGCCGGCTCGCGCTCGCCGTCGCCCTCGTCGTGGCGCTCGGTAATCTCTCCTTCCCGGTCGCGGTTCTGACCGGCATCGTGTCGTAGGGGGACGCATGGAACTGAACGCGCGCATCCCGGACGGCCCGATCGAGGACCTGTGGGACAAGCACCGGTTCGAAATGAAGCTGGTCAACCCGGCGAACAAGCGGAAGCACCGGGTGATCGTCGTCGGCTCGGGGCTGGCCGGCGCATCGGCGGCGGCCACGCTGGGCGAGCTCGGGTACGAGGTCGACTGCTTCACCTACCACGACAGCCCGCGGCGGGCGCACTCGATCGCGGCGCAGGGCGGCATCAACGCGGCGAAGAACTACCAGGGCGACGGCGACAGCGTCTTCCGGCTGTTCTACGACACGGTGAAGGGCGGCGACTTCCGCTCGCGCGAGGCGAACGTCTACCGGCTCGCGCAACTCAGCCTCAACATCATCGACCAGGCCGTCGCCCAGGGCGTGCCGTTCGCCCGCGAATATGGCGGCCTGCTCGCCAACCGCTCGTTCGGCGGCGCCCAGGTGTCGCGCACCTTCTACGCGCGCGGCCAGACCGGGCAGCAGCTCCTGCTCGGCGCCTACCAGGCGCTGATGCGCCAGGTGCGCGCCGGCACCGTGCGGATGCTGAACCTCAAGGAGTTGCACGACATCGTGGTGGTGGACGGCCACGCGCGCGGCATCGTGACGCGCGACCTGCGGACCGGCGCCGTCGAGTCGTGGACGGCCGACGCCGTGGTGCTCGCCACGGGCGGGTACTCGAACGTGTTCTTCCTGTCGACGAACGCGATGAAGTGCAACGTGACGGCCGACTGGCGCGCCTACCGCCGCGGCGCGGGATTCGCCAATCCGTGCTTCACGCAGATCCACCCGACCTGCATCCCCGAGAGCGGCGACTACCAGTCGAAGCTCACCCTCATGAGCGAGTCGCTGCGCAACGACGGGCGCATCTGGGTGCCGAAGGACCCCGACGACGAGCGCTCCCCCGACCGAATCCCCGAATCCGAACGCGACTACTACCTCGAGCGGATGTATCCGAGCTTCGGGAACCTCGTGCCGCGCGACCTAGCGTCGCGCCGCGCCAAGGACATGTGCGACCGGGGCTACGGGGTGGGCGAGACGGGGCGCGGCGTCTACCTCGACTTCGCGTCCGCCATCGAGCGCATGGGCGAGGACGCGATCCGCGAGCGCTACGGGAACCTGTTCGAGATGTACCAGCGGATCACGGGCGAGAATCCGTACGAGGTTCCGATGCGGATCTACCCGGCGCCGCACTACACGATGGGCGGGCTGTGGGTCGACTACAACCTGATGAGCACGCTGCCCGGCCTGCACGTGATCGGCGAGGCGAACTTCTCGGATCACGGCGCGAATCGGCTCGGGGCGAGTGCCCTCATGCAGGGCCTGGCCGACGGCTACTTCATCCTGCCGTATACGATCGGCGACTACATCGCCCGCCACGGGGCCGCCGAGCCGCCCGACGACCATCCAGACGTGCGCGGCACGGTCGAGGCCGTCGAGGCGCGGATCGGCCGGCTGCTGGCGCTCGACGGGACGCGGACGGTGGACTCGATCCACCGTGAGCTCGGCCGCCTGATGTGGGACCACTGCGGCATGGAGCGCAGCGCCGAGGGGCTGCGCGCGGCGCTCGAGAAGATTCCCGAGCTCCGGCGCGAGTTCTGGGCGAACGGAAAGCTCGTGGGCGAGGCAACGGGCACGAACCAGGTGCTCGAGCGCGCGGGCCGGATCGCCGATTTTCTCGAGCTGGCCGAGTTGATGTGCCGCGACGCGCTGGCGCGCGAGGAATCGTGCGGCGGCCACTTCCGGAGCGAGCACCAGACGCCGGAAGGCGAGGCCGAGCGTGACGACGCGAACTTCTCGCACGTAACGGTCTGGGAGTACGCGGGTGAGGACGCCGCGCCCATCGAGAACCGCGAGCAACTGGAGTTCGAGTACGTTCCTCCGTCTCAGCGGAGCTACAAATAATGAACCTGACCCTGCACGTCTGGCGCCAGCCGTCGCTCGAGCAGGATGGCCGCTTCGTGACCTACGAGGCGACAGGCGTCGATCGGCACATGTCGTTTCTCGAGATGCTCGACGTCGTGAACGAGGATCTCATCGAACGCGGCGAGGAACCGATCGCATTCGACCACGATTGCCGCGAGGGGATCTGCGGGAGCTGCGGGATGGTCGTCAACGGGCGGCCGCACGGGCCGTGGGACGACACGACCGTGTGCCAGCTCCACATGCGGGCCTACGAGGACGGCGACGAGATCTGGATCGAGCCGTGGCGCGCCGTGGCGTTTCCAGTCGTGAAGGACCTCGTCGTCGACCGATCGTCGTTCGACCGGATCATCGCGGCGGGCGGCTACATCTCGGTGCGTACGGCGAGCCCGCCGGATGCCAACGCGATACCGGTCCCGAAAGAGGCGGCCGATCGCGCGATGGACGCCGCCGAATGCATCGGTTGCGGCGCCTGCGTGGCAGCCTGTCCCAACGCTTCGGCCATGCTGTTCACCGCCGCCAAGGCGGCGCATCTCAACTTGCTGCCTCAGGGCCAGCCCGAGCGCTACGAGCGCGTGCTCGACATGGTCCTTCAAATGGAGGCCGAGAAGTTCGGCAATTGCACGAACCACGGGGCGTGCGAGATCGCCTGTCCGAAGGGCATCAGCATCGAGAACATCGCGCTTCTCAACCGCGACTACCTGGCGGCGCTCGTGGGCAAGCGGAGGACGGGCTGAAGCTCGTAGCCTTCGTCGCGCTCGGCGGCGCGCTGGGGGCCGTGGCGCGCTACGGTGTCGGGGGCTGGGTTCACGGCGTGACGGGCGCCGGGTTTCCCTGGGGAACGTTTGCGGTGAACGTCGCCGGTTGCTTCGCCCTGGGCCTGGTGATGCCCATCCTGCAAGCGTCGATCGCGGCCCCCGAGGCGCGAGCGTTCGTGGCCGTCGGTCTCCTGGGAGGCTTCACGACCTTCAGCACTTTTTCCTTCGAGGCCGTGGCACTCGTCCAGGATCAGCAATGGGCGCGCGCGGCGACCTACACGTTTGGCAGCGTCGGTCTCGGACTGGCGGCCGTGTTCGCCGGATTCTGGCTGGGCACGGTGCTGCTCCAGTGGAGGGCCTGACCATGGGGGGACGCAGGATCGAGGGCGAACGCACGCTGATGCGCGTGTTCATCGGCGAATCCGATCGCTGCGCCTCGGGTATGCACGCGGGTAAGCCCCTGTACGAAGCCATCCTGCTCACGCTTCGGGAGCGCGGTGTGGCCGGGGCCACCGTCTTGCGGGCCATCGCGGGCTACGGGGCCTCCGCCGTCATCCATACGGGCAAGATCCTCCGGCTGTCGCTCGACCTTCCGATCGTGATCGAGGTCGTCGACGAGGAAGCGGTCGTTCAGGACGTGCTGCCGCTCCTCGACGAGATGATCGGCGGCGGCCTGATCACGCTCGAGCGGGCGCGTGTCGTCCTGTACCGCCCGGCGGAGGCGGACGTGGAGGCGGGGGCGGACGTCGACGGCGACCCGTCGGACTCCGGTACCGAATGAGGCCCCGCGGCTTTAGCGACGAGCAGATCGAGCGACTCGAATCCCTCTGGAACGAGATGCTCGCCCACCCCCTGCTCGCGCGGATGCGCAACGGAACGATCGACGACGACGCGTTCGTCCGCTGGATGCGGCAGGACTACCTGTTCGTCTCCGCGGCCATTCCGTTTCTCGCCGCGCTGATTCCCCGCGGGCCCGCCAGCCACTGGCAACCTCTCGCACGCGCCGTCGGAGCGCTCGAGCGCGAGATCCGGCTGTTCGAAGACCAGGCGAAGGCCCTGGGCGTGGGGCTGCGCGACGCCGTGCCGTCGAGCACGGTGCACGCCTACAATGAGTTTCTGATGGCTACCGCACAGAGCGCGAGCTATGAGGAGGCGTTCACCGTCCTGTACGCCGCCCACCGCGCCACTCACGAGTCGTTCCGCTTCGTGAAGTCGGGGCTGGCGGCGGATTCGCCGGTCGGACCGTTCGTGAAGAACTGGGCAGGCCGTGAGTTCGGATTCTATCTCGGCTACCTGGGCACCGAACTCGACAAGCTGGCTGATGAGGCGGGCCCGGGTATCCGGGCGAAAATGGCGGAGATGTTCGAGCGCGTGGTGCGCTACGAGATCGCGTTCTTCAGCGCGGTCCTGAGCGGCGAGGACTGGCCGGTTCCGAACGACTGAGACTGCTGTCCGGCACCGGGCGCTTCGGGTGCGCCAGCAGGATCTGCGTCCAGACGCCGCCGCGCTCCCCCAGGCCATGATGCGTGTAGGAGCAATTGTCGAGACTGCGCCGATGCGACGGACTGTCGCGCCACATCTCGAGGGCGGAGGGTGCACCTGCCTGCGTCAGCGCGATGTTCTCGGCCGTGCTGCCCCAGGCCTCGACCCCGGCGGCGGCGAGTTCGTCGAACACGTCGCGACCGTCGGGCGTGACGTGGTCGAAGTAGCGCCGGGCGATCATGTCGGCCGAGCGGGCCTCGGCTACCGAGGCCGCCGTCGCGTGCCAGCGGAGCGGCAGGCAGCCGACGTATTCGCGGTGGCGGTTGACCAGTTCGTGCAGACGCGCTTCAGGCCCGGCCGGAACCTGGGCGACGGCGGGGGCCGGGAGGGCGAGGGACGCTACGGAGAAGGTCGCAAGTGCGAGAATCGCCGCGGCCGGCGCCCCTCTGCGTCCCGGAACCGACGGCCTCCCGCTCACGTTCCCCCTCACGATGCTCATGGCGTATACTGTCTATGGTCCGAACCCTCGCGGGGGCGGGGGGATCCGTCGAACGGAAGAGGAGTCTCGATGTCACCTTTCATGTCGCGCGCCGTTCTCGGCCTGGCCGCATTGCTCGCGGCGATCGTCCCGTCGGTGTCCGCGCAGGAGACCGGCACGCCCCTCCCCGTCGGCACGCCGGCGCCCGATTTCGCCCTCGTGGGCGCCTCCGCCGACAGCGTTCTCGGCGACTCGATTCGGCCCACCGACTTCCGCGGACAGACGCTCGTCATCGCGTTCTTCTTCCGGGCCCGGTCCAGCGGCTGAACGGTGCAAATGGAAGCGTACCGTGATCAGTACGCCAGCCTGTTCAACGACGGAGAAGACGTCACCCTGATCGGGATCAGCACCGACGATGCCGAGGTGCTGCACGATTGGGCCGAAGAAGCCGAGTTCCCGTTCCTGTTCGCCAGCGATCCCGGAGGCGAAGTTGGACAACTTTTCGGCGCGTTTCGCCGAATGGACGACGGGCGATACGTGGACAACCGGACGGTGTTCGTGATCGATCCGGAGGGTGTGATCCGCTACGTTGCGGCGCCGTTCCGCGAGATAGACCCGACCGCCTACGAGGAACTCGCGGCGGCGGTCGACGCCGTGGTCGAGGGGCGCGATCCGCCGGTTGAGGGTGGCGGACAGGATGGGGGAGGCGTGGAGGCGGACTGACATCTCCGCGGAGACGTCAACCGCCGGTCGGCGCCGTCCCGACGATCGACGTCAGAGCGCCGCGGATGTCCTGGTCGGAGTCGACACCGGTATAGGCCACGCGTCCGTCAGCGTCGAGGATCACGACGTAGGACGTGGTCGGTGCCTGGAAGCGGCGCGTCGCCTCGCCGTTCTCGTCCCACAGCATCGGGAAGGGGAGCGGGTGGTCTTCGAGGTGCCGAGCAATTCGCTTCGGGTTCTGGCCGACGGCAACGGCAACGGCGTAGAAGTCGACCCGATCGCCGAACTCCTCGTGCGCCGCAACCATCTTCGGCTCGAGCGCCTCGCATAGCGGACACCACGTCGCCCAGAACTGGAGGACGACCGGGCGCTCGCCGAACGAATCGCCCAGGTCGATCCGCCCGGCGGCCTCGCCCGGACCCGCGATCAGGTCGAGCGCCAGCGGCGCCGGCTCGGCGCCCAGCTCGATCCCGAGCTGCGTCTGCGCGGTCAAGCCGGCGGGCGCGGCCAACGCCACCAGGCCCGCGAGGGCCCCTCGGGCCGCGACGCGGCCGAAGTTCAGCACGGACTCCGTCATCTCGTCGACTGCCTTCCTCGTTATCCCGTTTACCAGACCCATTACCAGACCTGCCACGCCAGCCAGACGTAGTACGCCGCCATCGCCAGCAGGATCACGCCACCCACGCGTTTCACCCGGAGCGTCCAGGGTCCCGGCTTCGGAAGCCGGCCGGCGAGGCCCGCGAAGATGCCGACGGCGGCGAGCAAGGCGGTCATGCCCAGCGAAAACACGAACAGGTACAGGAAGCCTAGAGTTCCGCTGCCCGTGGTAGAGACCCAGGTGAGGACGGCGGCAAACGCCGGGGCGCCGCACGGCGCGGCGACGAGACCCGACGAGGCGCCCAGCAGGAAGACGGCCGGGATCGAGCCTCCCTTCATCCCCGCGACCCGGTCGAGCAGCCGGCGGGGCATCGGCACCGGGACGACGTCGAGCATCGCGAGCCCGAACGCGGTCAGCAGCAGCGCGATCAGCCCACGGCTCCACCAGCTGGCGGAGATCGTCCCGAACAGGCTGCCCGTGAGTCCCGCGATCAACCCGGCCGTCGCGTAGAGCGTCGCCAGCCCGGTGACGTAGGCGGCCGTCAGCGCCACGACGCGGCCGCGGCCGGCACCCGGGCCCGCGCTCCCGCCGATGATTCCCGCCGTGATCGGGATCATCGGATAGACGCACGGTGTCAGGCTGGTGAGCACACCGGCGGCGAACAGGAACACGACCGCGAGGAGCGGATCGTGCTGGAGCGAGTCGCCGAGCGTCTGGAAGTCGAACATGGATGCAGAACGTAGCGGCAGGGGGGGAGGGTTCCGAATGGGTGGCTGCGCGGGGCAGGCTGGTGCGCCAGGTCGCACTCCCGCGCTATGATCCACGCCATGCGCACGAAACGAGCCCCGGAATGGGAATGAAACGGTTCCTTGCCGACCTGAAGCGGCGCCAGGTGTTCAAGATCGCGGCGATGTACGGCGCGGCGGGCTTCGTAGTGGTCGAGGCGGCGGACGTCTTCGTTCCGGCTCTCCGACTGCCCGCGGCGTTGACGACAGCGATCGCTCTACTCGTGATTCTCGGTTTTCCCATCGCACTCGTGATCGCATGGGCGTTCGAGTTGACGCCCGAAGGCGTCCGCCGCACGGACGAGGCAAAGCCGGGCGAGCTGGAGGCGATCGCCGCGGAGAAGGCCTCGCGACGCTGGCCGATTGGTCTCGCCGCCCTCGTAGGGATCGGGCTGATCTCGCTCACGGGCTGGTGGCTGGTCAACGGACAGATCGGCGAGGGACGCTCCTACAGGTCGATCGCCGTGTTGCCGCTCGCGAATCTCAGCGACAGTGCCGAGTTCGACTTCTTCGCCGACGGCCTCGCCGAGGAGCTGCTCAACGCGCTCGCCGGCGTCGACAGCCTTCGCGTGGCGGCGCGAACTTCCTCGTTCGCGTTCAAGGGGAAAGACGTCGACGTCCGCGCGATCGCTGACTCCCTTGGTGTGGAGACGGTGCTCGAGGGCAGCGTGCGTCGCTCGTCCGATCGAGTTCGGGTCACGTTGCAGCTGATCGAGGCCGAGGGGGGCTTCCACGTCTGGTCGGAGCAGTACGACCGGCCGCTGGACGACCTGCTGGCCTTGCAGGACGACATTGCCGGGGCGGTGATGAGCGCTCTCCTCCCGCGACTTCGCGGCGCGAACGAGGCGCACGTGGTCGGCGGTACGATGGATGTCGAAGCGTACGACTCCTACCTCGTGGGTCGACAGAAGTGGCATACTCGTGAGATCCCGCTCCTGCGGGAGGCGGTGGAGCACTTTCGCTTCGCGGTCGCGCGGGATTCCGACTTCGCGCTCGGGTGGAGCGGTCTGGCCGATGCGATCGACGCCCTGGCGTGGCGGGAGTCGGCCGCCCTCGACCTGGTTCCCGAGGGCCGAGCGGCGGCGATGCGCGCCCTCGTGCTCGAGCCCGAGCTGGCCGAGGCCTGGGCCTCGCTCGGCGTGATCGAAGCAGAGTTCGCTCGCGACTTCGTGATCGGAGAGCACGCGCTGCGGCGGGCGGTCGAACTCAAGCCCTCGTACGCGCATGCGCAGCAGCAACTCGGCGGCCTTCTGCGCAACACGGGAAAGGTGGACGAGGCCCTCGTTCATCTCGAGGCGGCCGTCCGGCTGGATCCGCTGTCCGCGCTGATCCACAGCGGCTACGCTCTCGGACTGTTGCTCCGCGGAGATACCGCGGCGGCGGCAGAACACTGGCGACGTGCGGCGGAAATCAGCCCGCAGACGGTGGCGCGCGACCTCGTCTGGCGCGCCGCCCAGCTCGGCTTCAGCCCGGAGGAAGCCGCCGAGGCGGCCGAGCGCTGGGCGACGGTCGAAGGATTCGACGACCCCGCGGCCTGGCGTCTCGTCGGCCGAGCCATGGTCGAGCCATCGGAACGCCCGGCGGCATTCGCGTTCCTTGCGTCCCGCCAGAACCTTTCCGACTTCACCCGGCACAAGCTGGAACTGGGCCTCGGCGATCACGAAGCTGCGATCCGCTACCTGCAAGGGGAGCAGCTGGTCGAGTCCGGTTCCCTGTATAGGATTGGCATGGACCCCGAGTACGATCCACTGCGTGACGATCCCCGCTTCGTGGCCATGGTTCGCGGTCTCGGTGTGCCGAACGGTTACGATGCGGAAGCCGGGGCGCCGATCTGGCTCCCCTGAGAGCCGGCGTTTCGCTCGCCGCGGCAGGGGCAACATGGCCGCAGCCGTCCGGCATCTCCGCGGAGACGTCGCGTCGCCTGTCGCCTGTCGCGTAGGGCCGGGTCCCAGCCCTGGCCCGCTACCGGAGGGTGAACAGGGCCCAGTCCGTGTCGAGCCGGTCGCCCTCCCAGGCGGGGGTCGCGGTCCAGGGGTCGATGGGGATGCCGAGCGCGTCATGCCGGCCCGCGAGCGCCGCGGCCGGTTCGGCGGGCGGCGCCGGCGGCTCGGGCACGTCCGGCATCGGGCTCCCGTCGGGCCGGTAGAAGCGCGCCTCGCCGTCCTCGCCGAGCTTCATCGTCCACCCGCCCTCGTGGAAGCGCCGGTGATGCCGGCGGCAGAGGAGC
>DATHRZ010000023.1:0-18208 GCA_035464655.1 Gemmatimonadota bacterium | reverse complement strand
GGCCCGGAAAGCGGACAGGGCGGCGTCGAAGTTCTGCCGGCCATAGTATTCGAAGAAGCCGCGTGCGAGGTGCGCCTCCACTGAGCCCGGCGCGAGCCGCTCGGTGTTAGCCATAGCAGCTTCCGCCTGCGCCGACCGGTCCTCCCCCAGCCAGGCCAGGCGGCTCTCGAACTTCGCCAGCTGCGACCACGCCGCCGCGTACGTCGAGTCCAGCTCCACGGCGCGAAGCATCGCGTCGCGCGCCTCCACGATGGACTCGTTCCCTTCCGTCCACGCCTCGATGCCGCGGTAGTACCATTGCTGCGCGACCGAGTTGCCGGCGGGACGCATCGCGTCCAGCACCTCGGCCTCTTCCGGCGTGAGCTGTGCCTCGAGCGCGCCGACCACGGCCTCGGCGATCTCGGTCTGGATGTCGAACAGCGTTTCGGGCGTGACCTCGTGGTCGTACTGGTCGGACCACAGGAGCTGCTCGTCCGCCGCGCCGCCGCTCAAGTCTATCAGGCTGACGTTGACCCGAACCTGGTTGCCGGAGCTCCGCACGGAGCCCTCGAGGATGTACTCGACCCCGAGCTGGTCGGCGATGTCGCGAAGGGTCGCGTCCGTGCCCTCGTAGTCACGCACGGACGTCCGGGACGTGACCCGCAGGTCGCCGATGCGGGACAGGCGGGTGAGCAGATCGTCGTGGATGCCGACGGCGATCAACCGGTTCTCGTCCGTCCCGTTCACGTCATCGAACGGCAGCGCCGCGATGGCGCGAAGGTCCGACGCCTGCGCTGTCGACACGAGGTTGAGCGCGCGCTCGTCGCCCTGTCCGCCCCCACCCATGTACCAGCCCGTGCCGAACAGCAGGATCATGCTGGCGAGTGCCAGCATGCCGGCTGGCCAGCGCCGCGAGCGCGGCTCGGCGACCATCTGGCGGATCTCCTCCTCGGGCGCGGGCGCCGTCCGCCGCACGCCGTCGGGCGTCGACTCGAACGCCCAGGCGAGTACGATTGCCAGCGGGAAGCCCAGCATCGCGAGGAACAGGACCAGGGTCATCGTCCACTCCGGCAGCCCCAGCGGCTCGAACGCGATGTCGGCAATCTGCAGGAGGACGAAGGCGACGGCCCCGTACACGGCCATCACCTTGAACACGCGCCGCCGCTTCAGCTCGGCGAACAGCGCCTGGAGGGACGATGGGTTGGTTGGCATGCGCGGAAGATCGGCGGCGGCGGGACGGGACGCAACGCGCATCGCACGGCCCGATTCCTACCGAATCGTGTTCGCCGCCAGCCAATCCCGCGTGATCGGAAGCGCGTAGTCAGGATCCAGGTACCCCAGCCGTCTCAGGTGATCGTCGGCACGGCCGGTCAGCACCGAGCTGAAGTGCCGCGGAATCGCCCCCGGTTCGACCTGGTTCACGTACTCGATCAGCGAGCTCGTGCAGTTCGTGGTGAGCGTATTGTACCAGCGCGGCGTCGTGGCGAGCGCGTCCGTCTCGCGCAGAAACTTCAGGAAGATCCGTCCCAGGTACTCGTCGGGCACGTCGACGCGGTAGCGGGTGAGCGGATAGTCGAGATACTCGACCCGGCGCGTCACCAGATCGCGTTCCGTGGCCCAGATGTGCGTGACCTCGAACTCGCGCAGCATGCCGCGGACGATCGAGTACTTTTCGCCGGCCTCGCGCCGCGTCTCGACCGACAGCCCGAGCCAGCGCTCGGGTTCGGGGATGGCGCCCGGGCCGAACTCGAACACGAGGAAGGTGTGCGCGACGCGGCCCCCGAGGCCCAGCTCCTGCTCGTATAGCCACAGGCCGACGATGTCCGCCGGGTCGTAGCGCGCATCGAAGTACCGCTGCGAGACGACGGAGTCACGCGTGTATTGCCAGTCGCGGACGTCGCTCAGGCGCACGGCACCGTCGGGCTGCAGCTCGACGCCGGCAAGCACCGCGACGTCATCATCCCACGTCCGCTCGAGGGAAGGCTCGCGGGCCGCGACCAGGATCGCGAGCACCGCGAGCCCGAGCGCCGCGGCTGCTGCTGCCGCGAGAGCCCCGCCAACGACACTACGCCCGGACCCTCGATCGATCCGATTCATTCGGGAACTTCGGCCGGCGCCCGTCGGGCGAGCAAGCGCCGACGACTGAAGGACGCGGGGACGCGAGCCGAAGGTACCCCGAACGACCATGTGTATACCATGTGTAAATGGATTTTCACAGGGCCCCGCACACATGGTCCCGAGCCCGGGGTCCGAGGCGCGATTCCTTCCCGTCGATCGCCCCGCCCGCTATCGTTGGCGATCCGATTCCGTGGCGCGATCGTGAAGCGATCGTGACGCAACCGAGAGCCGAGGCCGGTGGGAGCACCCGAATGACCGACTTTGACCCGATGGAAGCGCTCGCGGAGCTGCGCCACGAGTTCGGCGAGCACGGTGGCGTGAACATGTCCATCGAGACCAGCACCACGTTCACCGTGATGCAGGCCGAGACGCTGCCGAACATGTTTCGCGGCGTCGTGGGACCCGACGAAGGCGGCTGCTTCCTGTACGGCCGCCACTTCAACCCCACGGTCTACGTGCTCGGCCGGCAGATCGCGGCGCTCGAGGGCGCCGAGGGCGGCTACTGCACGGCCAGTGGCATGGGCGCGATCTCCAGCGTGCTTCTCCAGACGTGCGGCCCGGGGGACCATGTCGTGGCGAGCCATACCGTGTATGGCGGGACCTTCGCGCTGCTCAACGAGTTTCTCCCGGCCCGGGCCGGGCTCGACGTGAGCTTTGTCGACACGAACGACCTCGGTGCGGTCGAAGCCGCGTTCACGCCGGAGACGCGCATCCTTTACGTCGAATCGATCGCCAATCCGACCCTGCGCGTGGCTGACATCCCGGCCCTCGCGGACATCGCGCATTCCCACGGGGCCAGGCTCGTGGTCGACAACACGTTCAGCCCCCTGATCCTTTCGCCGATCCAGCACGGAGCGGACATCGTGATCCACAGCGTGACGAAGTATATCGGGGGCGCGTCGGATCACATCGCCGGCGCGATCTGCGGGCCCCAGGAGTTCATCATGGAGATGATGGACCTGCACATGGGCGCCCTCATGCTCCTCGGTCCGACGATGGACCCCCGGGTCGCGTTCGACATCAGTCTGCGCCTGCCACACCTCGGCCTGCGGATGACGGAACACAGTCGCCGCGCCCTCGTGTTCGCCGAGCGTCTCGCCGCGCTCGGCCTCGACGTCACCTATCCCGGGCTGCCGGAGCATCCCGATCACGACGTCATCCGGCGCCTGCGCAACGAGGAGTTCGGCTTCGGCGGGATTCTCGCCGTCGACGTTGGAAGCCGGAAGAACGCCGAGCGCTTCATGGAGGTGCTCCAGAACGAGGACCGATTCGGATTCATGGCGGTCAGCCTGGGCTACTTCGACACGCTCATGTCGGCCCCTGCGCAGACGACGTCGAGCGAGCTGACGGCGGATGAGCAGGAGGCGGCCGGCATCCGCCCGGGCCTGGTACGGATGTCGGTCGGCTACACGGGCAGCCTCGAGCAGCGCTGGCGCCAGCTCGAGGACGCCGTCGGACTGCTCGATCTCGTGGAGGCGAAGGGCTAGTCGTCGGAGCTTGCGGGCCCGTCGTCGGAGCGGCCGCCGGAGGCCAGCGACCACGCTCGAAGCACTTCCTCGTCCTCGGCCGTCAGCCTGGCCGCCGGGTGAAGCAGGACATACGGCTTCATCGGCATCTCCCCCTCCGCGACCTCCTCCCAGCTTTCTTCGAGGAGCTCGGAGCGTTCTTCGGCCGAATAGCGGCCCCAGGTCGAGTAGTTCAGCGCCTCGCGGCCTTCGTGCACGTCGCGCGCGACCAGCCACGAGACCGGCGCGACCCGGCTGTACACCGGCCACACGGTCTCGTTGGAGTGACAGTCGTAACACGCGCGCTCGAGCACGGTCAGCACCTCGGCCGGTGCCACGATCTCCTCCCCCACGGGCGGATTCGTCCGGTCGACCGGCACGAACTGGGCGGCCATCAGGAGTACGATGAGGGCCAGCCCGGCGAACTTCAGGATTCGTGTCAGCTTCGCCCGATCGACGTTCATGCTGCCCCCTCGGGGGCCGGACTCTCGACCTCGACCTCGACGCCCACGTCGATTCCGCCCCTGACGCTCTCCGTAACGAGGCAGAAGTCCTCGAACAGGTCTAGACAGCGCGCCATCCGCGCCTGGTCTTCGTCGGCCACGATCGGGTGCAGGTCGACTTCGATCTTCCCGATCCGCAACCGACCCGCCTCGTTGCGGGTGAGCGTCGTACGCACCTCCGTGCGCATGCCGGTCACCGACACGCGCGCCTTGCGCAGGCAGAACAGGGCGCTCGAGCTCAGACAGTTGCCCACCGCGGCGGCCAGTAGCCGGGCGGCGTTCGGGCCGTCGCCCCCTCCCAGAGGCTCGGGCTCGTCCATCCGCAGTCCGGGCACGCCCGGCAGGCCGAAGTCGACGTCGAACACGAACTCGTCTACGAGATCCAGCGAAACGTCGAATCCCTTCTCCGCGTCGCTCATCTGCCGTCTCCCTGTTCCGCGGCGGCTGCGTCCTCTGCCGGCTGCATGTTCGGGCAGTCGGGGCCGGATCCGTCACGGGCCCTCATCCCCTGGCCCTGGCCCATCATCCCCTGGCCCATCGCGTGGCCCTGGCCCTGCCCCATCATTCCCTGGCCCATCCCCATGCCTTCGGGGAGGGGCGCGGCATCCGGCTCGCCGCGATCGATTGCGGCGATACGCTTCTGGACGGCGTCCATGCGGAAGGCCATGCGCCGCATGCCATCGACCATGTGCTCTCGCATCTGCTCGAGGCGCTCGCGCTCTGTCAGATCCTGCATCTGCCCCTGCATCTGCCCCTGCATCTGCATCTGCTGCGCGAACACATGCGTCGGAGTCAGGGCGACGGCCGCGCCAGCGACGAAACCGAGCAAAGCCATATCTATTCTCATCGTTGCTCCCGGGTTGGACGGAAGGGGTACCGCCCGCACCCCCAGGGTCCGGGACGAGGTCCCCACATCAGTTGAGTTACAGAACCGGGACGATGGGTTCCCGCACGCAGCCGGTTCAGCCAGTGAGCGGGACTGCCCATCCGAGCGTGACGGCGACATCGGCGGCCGACTCGGTAAGTCCGAACCGCAGCCCGGCCCGGAGCGAGCTCCCCGTGTCCGACCAGAACAACAGGTCTCCGCCTGTCGATACCGGACCCGCGACGTCATCGATCATCGACGTCGACCCCGAAACCACCAGCGACCAGCCGAGTGATCCGTCGCCGAACCAGCCACCGACCATGCCACCGTACTCGAGAACGTCGTTCAGCTCGAGATCCGGCATGTCGCCCGGCATCCACCAGGTGCCGTCGAGCAGGATTACCAGCGATCCGGCGGAGACCGAAGTCCCGGCGCCGACGCCGAAGTCCCATTGACCCGTGCCGATTCCCGAATCGACGCTTCGCATGGGTGCTTTGGCGGAAACGCCGACTCGAACGGAGCGCAGTGCGCCTCCACCGAGCGGTAGATCGACGCCGAATCCCATCAGCGGATCCGCCACGTCGAGTTCGAGCGATCCCGGGTCCTCGATCTCGAGCAGGCGCTGCCGGTCGGAACCCATCCCGTCGCCGACGCCTCCGCCGCGGCGGGATCCACCGGTCGGCACGGACAGGCCGCCCACCCGTGTCACGGCGTCACTGTTCTGGAGGAGCACGGGCAGGCTGGCGTCGAACCAGAACGCGCCCGAGCGCGCGACGACTCCGTTCGTCAGCCAGAGCGCCGTAGTTCGCTCGCTGAAGTAGTAGTCGCCGTTCGTCACATCGAGGCTGCCCGCCCAGGCGATCTCCTGGGCGGAGGCGGTCGACGCGGCGACCCCGAGGAGGACCGCCCCGAACAGCAAGCCGAGCGACGATTCCCTCACGAGCCGTCTGCCGCAACCTGTCCGAGGCGCTTTTGCATACGCTCCAGCGCCTGGACACTGAGCTCCATCTCGTGCGCCATGTCACGATATCTCTCGCGCAGGCGATCGGCTTCGCGCCGAAGCTGGTCGTCCTCCTGAAAGAGTCGATTCTGCACGTTCTGCTGAAGCCGATTCGCGCTCTGCTCCATCTGGCGCGTCATCGCCCCGAGATCGGTGCACATCTCCCGAAGGGCCTGGTGCTCGCGGAGTCGACCCTGATCACGCGCCTGGTCGCGAGCCTTCATGCGATCCATCGATCTTGCCAGGTCCTGATCGACGACCTGGATTCGCCCACGCAGCTGTTGCATGTGCTGCTGCATCCGGGTCATCTGCTGCTGGAGCCTCAGCGTCTGCTGCGAGGGTTGCTGCTGGGTTGCCGGCCTCTGGGGGGGACGGCTCATCTGCTGTGCCTGTATGGGCACGGCGCCGACGAGCAGTGCAGCCATGGCCAGCGCGGGAAGTCCTTTGCTCAACATCTCCGCCTCCGAATCATGAAGTCGTGGCCGGGGGTCAGGCCCCTCACAGGCCTCGATCTCCGGGCCGCCTTCTATGTGACAGATCGAGGGCGGGGGGTTCCCCGCGGTCCGCAAGTCGATTCGGGCGGGTCGGGCGGGTCAGTCCGCCATCTCGAGGGCCCGGGCGAGTGACTGCCGGACTCCGGCGGGCATCTCGCCACAGGCCAGAGTCCGGCAGATGTTGCGGCCGTACTCCAGGGTGGCGAACACGGCGCGGCAACGGTCGCACAGCTCGTCGTCGGGAATCGGGAACACCGTATCGTGGTCCAGCGACTCCTGCTTCGCGCGCAATAGGGCGAGGCATTCTTCGCGCGCATGATTCGGAGGCGGGGCGTCATGCGTCGGGATCGTCTCCGCGAGCTCCTTGCGCACACGCAGACGCGCCCGGTGAAGCCGGGTCTTCACCGTCGCCGGATTCACGTCGAGCGCCTCCGCGATCTCGGCGATCGACAGGTCCGCCATCTCCTTGAGCACGAACGGCAGACGAAAGTCGAGGGGCAGGTGGGCGACGGCCCGCAACACGGCGTCGGTCGCCTCTTGGCGCACGGCGTCTGCCTCGGGATCGTCGTCGGACGGGATCTGGATCACACCCTCGTCGCCCGACGGGAGCACGCGCGCGAGCGGTTCCATGTGCCGCGGCTCTCCGGCCCGCCGACGCTGCATCCGGAGGCACGTGCGAACGGCGATCGTGTGCAGCCAGGTCGACGGCTGCGAGCGGCCCTCGAAGTCCTCCCACGACTCGAGCGCCTGGAGGAAGGTTTCCTGCACGAGGTCCTGCGCGTTGTCGGGGTTGTCGCACAGGCTCAGGCCGAGGGAGTAGATCCGGTCGCCGTGGCTCTCGAGCAGACTGGAGATCGCCCGGTCGGGGCTCGTGTCGGGATCCGGCTGCTGCATGCTCGTGGTCGATCCTGGCAAAGTGCGCGTCTCCTGGATTGCGAACGTGGCCGGTGGCACTCGGCGGTCTCGTTCTGGTACTCCCATGTGTCCGTCGGTATCCGTTCGAACTGCTGGAAGGTACCCCCATGCGCCCGATCAGTGCGCTGTTCACCGGGATGTTGCTGCTGTCCGTCGCCCCCCTGGCCTGCGCCCAGGGCAGCGGCGAGGCGCCGAACCAGTCCGCCACGCAGGAGTGTGATCCGCTCGAAACCCGACCCCCCAACGCCGCCGGTCAGGAGCCCGCGTTCGAGGGACAGACCCGCGCCTGCGCGGTGACCTCGGACGTGGCCTTCGACGTGACGGTGATCGCGGCAGGTCTCGATCACCCGTGGGCCGTCGAACCGCTGCCGAACGGCGATTTTCTGGTTACCGAATTGCCCGGAGACATGCGCATCGTTGCGGCCGACGGCACGGTCGGCCCGCCGATTTCGGGCGTACCCGCGGTGGACGCGCGGAACCAGGGCGGCCTGCTCGACGTCGCGCTGGCCCCCGATTTTGCCTCGACCGGGATGATCTACTGGAGCTACACGGAGCCCCGGGGCGAGGGCGAGAACGCGACGAGCGTCGCGCGCGGCGTCCTGTCGTCCGACGGCCGAAGCGTGGACGAGGTCAAGGTGATCCTGCGGACGCGACCGGCCTACGACGGCGGGCACCACTTCGGTTCGCGGCTGCTGTTCACGTCCGACGGACACCTTTTCGTCACGCTCGGCGAGCGCTCGCGTCGCCCGATCCGCGACCAGGCACAGGCCCTCGACAGCCATCTCGGGAAGATCCTTCGCATCCATCCCGACGGCTCGGTGCCCGAAGACAACCCGTTCGTCGGGCGAGACGACGCCTATCCGGAAATCTGGTCGTTCGGCCATCGGAACATCCAGGCGGCGACGCTCGATCCCGAGGGGAGGCTGTGGGCGATCGAGCACGGCCCGCAGGGCGGCGACGAGCTCAACCTGATCGAGCCGGGCGTAAACTACGGCTGGCCCGTAATGTCGTACGGGGAGCAGTATTCGGGCCAGCCGATCCCGAATTCGCGTACGCAGCGCGAGGGCATGCGTCAGCCCGTCTATTACTGGGATCCGGTCATCGCCCCGGCGGGCGCGCAGTGGTACACGGGTGACGCGTTTCCGGAGTGGCAGGGCAGCCTGTTCGTGGGTGCGCTGAGGCAGCAGCGGCTCGTGCGGCTGGAGGTCGAGCTGCTCGCGGCGGACGACGGGTCGCTTCCGATGGAGGCGGCGCGCGCCCGCGTGACGGCCGAGGAGCATCTGCTGGCCAACCGCCGCCAGCGGGTGCGCGACGTACGCCAGGGCCCCGACGGCGCGCTCTACGTGGTGACCGACGAGACCGCCGGCGAGTTGTGGAGGATCGCGCCGGCCGAGTGACGACTGGTCGAGCCGATGGTTCGAGAAACGGAGCGGGATGTCGGATCGAGATACGGGTAGAGAATCGCGCGCCTGGTGGATCCGCATCGCGCTGCCGGTTGCGGGATTCACGGTGTTCGGGCTCGTGGCGCTCGTCGTATGGCTGCTCGTGCGGCCCGCCGAAGATCGGCTCGAGCCGATCCGCACCGTGAACCAGGCGGGCGACACGATCGTCTACAGCGGCCGGGTCCGGGATGCGGTCGCCCGGGCCCGCATCGTCGAAGCCTTGAACTCGCCAGAGGCACACACGGAGGATACGGCCGGGGCCGGAAGCACCGGCGACAGCGCGCGGCGAGGGGCGGCGGCGCGCGACGCGCGCCAGGCGGCCGTGGACGAGCTCGCGCGATTGTACGCCGAGCCCGCCGACCCCGACGGTGTCGTGGCGGCGCTGAACCTGGCGATCCTCGATTTCGCGCCGGGTGGCGCCGATCTGCCCGCCGACGCGGCCGGGTTCATCCAGGGAGCCGCCGAAGCGATCGAGCGCGTCCCCGACGGCACGGTGATCGCGGTCGCGGGCTACCCGGACGCCGCCGGAGCGCCCGATACGGCGCTCGCCGGCCGGCGCGCGCGCGTCGTCGTCGACGCCCTGGTCGCGGCCGGCGCCGACGCCGACAGGTTACGGGCCGTGGCGCATGACGCTGAGCTACCGGACGAAGCCGAACGGACGGCGGACGCCCCATCGGGGCAGGTGCGCTTCGAGCTGGCGGAGCGCGCGGAGGAGGAGTCGGCAGCGGACGGAGCGGACGCGCCTCAGTCCGATTCGGTGCCTGATTCGGTCCCCGAGACACCGCTCGAGCCGCCGTCCGACAAATCGTCCGACAAATCGTCACCGGACGAGTCGCCCTCGGCCTGACCCGCATCGGCCGAAGCGTCGAACTCCGACTCCCGGGCTTCGCTGCATAGCCTCGTCACGAGACGCTCGGCGATGGAGTCGGGCGCGACGGCCGACCAGCTCCCGCTCGACACCGAGCCGTTCGAACCGATGACCTCCTCACCGCGCAGGAGCAGATACTGGTTGAGCCGGAACTCCTGCCGGTCGCACCGGAACTCGAACAGGGCCTGGGACGCGTCGAACGCGGCCTCGCCCGCCATCAGGGTTTCCGGAAACCTGCTGTACACCCACACGCGCAGGCGATCGTCGCGCTCCGCCAGTGAGACGCGGTCGTAGTAAAGCTCCACATCCGAAACATTTCGCGCCAGAAACTGCCACCGCTCGGGAAGCTCGTGACGCGGGCCGACGACGTCCTCGCTCCGTGAGACGCGGCTCGGCGCGCCGATCGGGAAGTCCACCCTGGTGCCCCGCCGCGCGGCCAGTCGCGCCAGCTCACGCCCGGGTACGGCGAAATTCAGGTTCTGTCCGCCGCGAACCGACGACACGGTAATGCCCACAACCCTGCCCTGGGCGTCGAGCACGGGCCCGCCGGACGACCCGGGGGAGATCGGGGCGCTGATCTGGAGCACCTTGCGGCCGCCCCGCTCGCGAATGGCGGAGACGATGCCGTCGGTCATCGTGCCCGCGAGTCCCTTCGGAGAGCCGTACGCCCAGACCCGGTCGCCGACGTTGGGGTAGAGCGTCTCGAGCCACAGCCCCCCTGAGTGTCCCTCCGGAGCGGGAAGGATCGCGAGGTCGAGGTCGGCGTCGACGATCTCCGCGAAGCTGGTTGCCGCAAGCGTATCTCCGCCCGCCCCCATGATCCGGACCGTCGTGGCCCCCTCGATCACGTGGTAGTTGGTGGCAATACGTCCCGGCCCGAAGTAGAAACCGCTCCCCTGCGCCGTAACCCGCCCCTCGGCATCGAACCCGCGGAGCATGACGACGTGGCGCGCGGCGTCGCGAACCGCGGGGGAAGCGGACTGGGCGAGCGCCGGGCCGACCGCCATGCCGACGGCAACCGGCAGGACCAGCGCCAATAGGGTAGCACGTGCCGACGGCATCTCGCTCCTTTTCGCATCCTCGTGATCTGCATTCACGGCCGGTTGTTTGCCAGCCCCCGATCGGGCACGGTGCCGCACAGGCTCGGATTGGTCGTTCTGCCACCCGAAGTGCGGCAGATATCGTGCCTCATCTTCTGGCCGGGCCGGTAACCATGCACGACCGTCCCTCTGGTTGTACATGTGTACGGCCAGAGGGTCCCGATAGCCCGATCCACGTGCGGCGACGTCGTCGTGCCCCGGGCGTACGACGGCGGCGGACTCCCCATTCATGCCGAGAAGTGTGTATACTCGGCGAGAATCAAGTTCCCCTCCGGCGGATGATCGGATCATCCGGGACTCGCTACTCACCGTTGATCAGGAGTTGATATGCGCATCAGGACACTGAGCTCGCTAGCCGTTCTGTTCGTCGGCCTGGCCGTGATCGGCTGCGAGGCCGCCGACGAAGGCGCCATGGACGAGATGCCGGTCGAAGAGCCCGCCATGCAGGAATCGGATGACGGCATGATGGACGAAACGATGGAAGACACCACCATGACCGACACCACGGCGGCCGACACCGAAATGGCCGATGAGGGCGAGGCGGTCGAGGAAGAGGCGGTCGAGGAGTAAGCGACCCGCGCGCCCCTGGAAGCAAGTCGCGACAGGCGCCGGTCGAGGACACCCGTTCCTTGGCCGGCGTTGCGCGCGGATACCTGCACTCGACACCAGCGACCCTGCAACCGGCCACCGGGCTGATCTATGGATCAGGCATTCGTCTTCATCGTCCTCGTCGCGGCCCTCGTCCTGTTCGTGTGGGGACGCTGGCGGTACGATTTGGTCGCGCTGTCCACCCTCCTGGTCCTGGTCGTTGCGGGGATCATAGACGGCGCTGAAGCTTTTCTGGGATTCGGACATCCCGCCGTGGTCACGGTCGCGGCGGTCCTCGTCATCAGTGCGGCACTGGAGCGAGCGGGTGTCGTGGATCTGCTGGCGCGCTGGATCGGCCGCGCCGGGTCGAATCCCGTGCTCCAGGTGGCCGCCCTGACCCTGGTCGTTGCGACCGCCTCGGCCTTTATCAACAACGTCGGCGCCCTGGCGTTGTTCATGCCCGTGGCAATCCGGCTGGCGCGCGAGAACGACCGCCCGGCCTCCGTGCTGCTGATGCCGCTGGCGTTCGGGTCGCTGCTCGGTGGCCTCACGACTCTCATCGGCACCCCGCCGAATATCATCATCGCCACGAGGCGCGCCCAGGAGGCGGGAACCGCCTTCGGCATGTTCGACTTCGCACCCGTCGGCGTCGGCGTCGCGCTCGTCGGCATCGTGTTCATCTCGCTGCTCGGCTGGCGACTCCTCCCGGAGAGGCGCGGAGAGGCCCGGCCCGACGAGCTGTTCGAGATCGAGGACTACCTGACGGAAGTGCGCCTTCCTGCGGTGAGCAGCTGGATCGGCCGAACCATCCCCGACATCATGCCGGAGCTGAAGGCCGACGTGAATGTGGTCGGCCTGTTTCGCGACGAACGTCAGCTGGTGCCGTCACGGGACGTGAGGTTGAGAGCCGACGATGTCCTCGTGGTCGAGTCCGACCCCGAGGAGCTGAAGACGCTGCTGAGGGGTGGCGATGTCGAGCCGGCGGGGAGCCGTGAGCTCAAGGAGCGGTTCTTCGAAAGCGACGAAGACGTCGTGGTGACGGAAGCCGTCGTCCAGCCCGACGGCCGGTTCGCGGGCAGATCCGCCCGCGGCCTCGAGCTTCGCGCGGCCCACGGGGTCAACGTGCTCGGCGTGGCCCGGCAGGGACGGCGAGTCGGCGGCCGGGTCGCCGACATCACCCTTGAGCCCGGTGACGTGCTGCTGCTCCAGGGGGCGCTCGACGCCATCCACGAGACGCTGTCCGCGATGGGCGGCCTTCCGTTGGCCGAGCGCGGCTTCGAGATCGGGAGGCGGCGCAAGCTCGTCCTGGCCCTCGGCATCTTCGCGGGCGGGGTAGGGCTGACGGTGGCGGGCATCCTGCCCGTGCAGGTGTCGCTCACGGGTGCCGCGTTGATGATGGTAGCGACCGGCCTGCTGTCGCTGCGCGTCGCGTATTCGAGCGTCGAATGGCCGGTGATCGTGCTGCTCGGGGCGATGCTGCCCGTAGGAGAGGCCCTCGAAACCACGGGAGGCGCAGCCACGATCGCCAACCTGCTCCTCGACACGGGCACCTGGCTGCCCCCCGAGGGCGCCCTCGTCGCCCTCCTGGTCGTGACGATGCTGCTGTCGAACGTGATCAACAACGCCGCCGCCGCCGTTCTCGTGGCTCCGATCGGCGTGGCGCTGGCGGCGGGCCTCGGAGCCTCGCTCGATCCCTTCCTGATGGCCGTGGGCGTTGGGGCCTCCTGCGCCTTCCTCACGCCCATCGGCCATCAGTCGAACACCCTCGTCATGGGGCCGGGCGGCTATCGGTTCAGCGACTATCTGTACCTCGGCCTGCCTGTCACGCTCATCGTGGCCCTCGTCGCCCCGCCGCTCATCATCTGGGTCTGGCCGTTGTAGGCTACCCGACCACGCTTGACTCGGACTTGTCTGCCCGGACGCAAGATGCGGGAGACCCTCAAAGGAGGATGCGGATATGTGTATTCGACGATCCCGCTCGCGTCTCTCGGCTTTCGTCCTGGTGCTCGCTACGGCCGGCGCCTGTGCGGTTCCCGAGCGTATCCCGCTGGCCGCTCCGCTGCCTCTGACAGGGGGCGGCACTCCCGTGCCCGGCAAGGGACTCGGCGCGACGCTGGCCATCAGCGACGGCCTGCAGGGCCAGGAGCTGCTCCGCAAGGAGCTGTTGGCATTCAGCCTGACCGCCGGTATCGCCGACGTATTCAACCTCACCTACGGCTTCTACGGTGGTCACGACGATGACGACGAACCGGCAATTTCCGTCTTCGCGGGCAAGTTCCGTGTCGGTTCCCTCTTCGGAAGAAGGTCGAGTACCGCCGTGCATGTCTCCCGCTCCCAGGTCGAGCGCACGGTTGGGAACGGGACTCTCGAGCCGACGCAGGACGAGAGATTGGTGACCTGGGACGTCGCAATTCCGACCGAGTACCTGCTCACCGACGCGTCGGAATCCGCCCGATTCAGTGTCTACGCCGGCCCACGGATAGTGCGGGAAGACTACGACGATCGCCTGGTGCCTGCGGACAGCTTCAACGGCTGGATCCCCGGTGTCCTCGGCGGAATTCATCTGGCGTTCGGCCCGATGGACTTGTTCGGCGAGGGTACGCTGGCTTTCCGCCCAAACAGCACATACCGAGGTGCGGCGTTCGACGGCGGCCCCATTTTCCTGCCAACCGGTGCCGTGACAGCCTTCTTCGGCTCCCCATTTCAATGGGACAGGAGGTGAAGGATGAGCACGACGATCCGACGCCTCGCTATACGCCGACGCCGGCGCGCGTGAGACTCACGTACCACGCCGACCCGTCGGGCGCCGCCGCTATGACCACCTCGATCGGGTTCACGCCTTCTGCACCCGGGGAAACAGCACGTTGTTCTCGAGGTGGACGTGTTCGTGCATCGTACGTTCGAGGTCCTCGAGACCGTGCCACAGGGCAACCCACGTACCGCACGCTTCGGCCGGCATCTCGTAGTCGCCCGTCAATTCACGGATCCGCTCGAGCGCCGCGCCCGCTTCCTCGTGGTCGTGCTCGAGATCGGCAAGCCGATCGGCCGTGTCGCCGTTGGCGCCGCCGAGGATGCGCGGAAACACGTCACGCTCCTCGTCGGCCATGTGACGCTCGAGCTCGGCCCGAAGGGCCGCAACGGTCGTTGCGAGGGCGGGGAGCGTGGCGGGTCGCAGCTCTCCGTGAACGGCCGCCACTTTGCGCGCCATCGCGGCGAGCCGCGGCAGTTCCTCGCGTAGTGGTTCGTGGTAGACGGCGACGATGTGGTCGATGATCTGACGGTCGCTCGCGTCCTCCCAGCGGATCGCGTCGGCGTCGTCCGCGCCCCGAGCACCCGCAATTTCGCGCTCGACCTCGAGCAGCACATCGTCCGGATCGAGGCCCTTCGCCTCGCAGGCGGCCGCGAGCGGCCGGTCGCCGCCGCAGCAATAGTCGAGGCGGTGACGCGCGAACACGCGGGTCGTAAGCGGATGATCGGCGGCGATTCGGCCGATCGGGGTTTCGGTGCTGATATTCATCGTACGGCTCCTCTCGTGTGGTCGGACGGTCTCGGTCCTGCGGGACCAACATATAATCAAGGCGTCTACCTTGACAATAGGACGGGCCGGCGGCAGACTCGGTCGCATGGAGACACCGGAGCTCAACGGCAGCCAGCGAGCGATCCTCGATCTGCTCAAGCAGCGCGGCAACCTGACCGTGCCCCGGCTCGCGAACGCCCTGGCGCTGAACGTCGAGACGGTTCGGGGCCACGTGAACGGCCTGGTGCGCGACGGCCTCGTCCGGCGCGAGGACGCGATCCGCGACGGACCGGGTCGGCCCGAGATCGTGTTCGGGCTGACGGCCGACGCCGAACGCCTGTTCCCGCGTCGCGAGGCCGACGTTCTCAAACGCCTGGCGGAGTTCCTTCGGAGGAGCGACCACCCGTCGCTGCTCGACGAGTTTTTCGACGAATGGATCGCCGAGAGGCGACTCGAAGCGCTGGCCCGGGTCGATGGGCTCGAGGGACGGGAGCGGATCGAGGAAGTCGCGTCGCTCCTGTCGGAGCTCGGGTTCATGGCGGTCGTCGAGAACTCGGCGGCGGGCGGACCCAGCCTGCGTCTATGTCACTGCCCGCTCCGTGGGCTGGTCGAGGCGACGAAGATGCCGTGCCGGGTCGAGATCGGATTCGTCCGCGAGCTGCTCGGCGAAGACCTGGTGCGAGAGTCTTATATTCCGGCGGGAGACGCTTCTTGCTCTTATCGAATGGAGGGTGCGAGATGAGATTCCGGATGAGATCGCTGCGGACAGCCGTCGGACTCGTGGCGCTCGCCGCGGCCGTCGCCTGCGATCAGCCGCGCGACGACGGCGACCAGGTCACGGGCCAGTCCATGGCGGAGCAGCACGCCGGGGACGACACGCGCGAGGAGATCGCGGTACCCGTCGCCGTGCGCCAGTCGGTGCGCGCGGAGATGCGACAGATGCTCGGTGCGCTCGATCGTGCGCTGGGATCCGCCGCCGCCGATGACGCCGACGGCGTGGCCGAAGCCGCGCGCTCGGGAGGGACGGCGATCGCCGTCGACATGGACCCCGCCCTCGCCGACGCCCTGCCGGCGGAGTTCGTGCAGCTCGGCATGGCCACCCACCAGGCGTTCGACGCCGTGGCGGAAGCGGCAGAGACGGACCTCGGGGCGGACTCGGTACTGGCGGCACTCCACCAGGTGACCAACCACTGTGTCGCGTGCCATACGAGCTACCGGCTCTCGGTACGAAACGAGCCGTCCTCGCCCGCGGCCGACGAAGCCGGCAGCTGACGCGAACCGATCGTGTACACTCTCGTCCGCCGGTTCATCAAGACGGGCATCGCGTTCCTGTTCCTCGGCCTCGTCCTCGGGCTGTGGATGCTCGTGCGCCGCGAGCTGTTCGGCGTATGGCCGAACCCCTACCTGGTGTCGGCCCACGCCCACGTGGTGCTCGTCGGGTTCGTGATGTTCCTCATCCTCGGAGTCGCGCTCTGGATGTTCCCGCGGGCGGCGCGCGACGATGAGCGGTATCGGCCGGTCCTGGCCGAACTCGCGTACTGGCTGCTGCTGGTCGGTACCGTCAGCCGCTTCGTGGCCGAAGCCGCCCGTGCCGGGTCGGTGGCGTCGGTTCTCGGCTGGATCGTGGTGATCGGCGCGACCGGCCAGGTGGCCGGTCTCGCCGTCTACTTCTGGACGATGTGGACGCGGATCCGTCCCTCGGGCAGCCAACTTCGCGAGGCGAAAGGCGAGAGGTTCTGATGCGCGAACTCTACCTCGCGAACGTGACGATCCACGTTCTCGCCGCGCTGTTCTGGATCGGGGGGATGTTCTTTTTCGCGCTGGTCGGCGCTCCGGCGTTGCGCCGGATCGAATCGCCCGGCCTGCGGGCCGACCTGTTCCGCCAGCTCGGAGAACGATTCCGCGGCGCCGGATGGATCGCCATCGGAGTCCTGCTGGCGACCGGCACGACGAACCTGTGGTTCAGCGGCCTGCTCCGGTTCGACGTGCTCGCGGACCCCGGCTTCTGGCTCTCGCCCTATGGCCGCGCCCTGGCCTGGAAACTCGTCGGCGTGACGGCGATGCTGCTCGTGAGCGCACTGCACGATTTCGTCCTCGGGCCGCGAGCCGCCCGGCTCGAACCCGGCACCCCGGGGGCGCTGCGGGCGCGGCGGCGGGCGGCGCTCCTGGCGCGCGGCAACGCCGTCCTCGGCCTCATCGTGGTGATCATCGCGGTCCGTCTGGCGCGCGGCGGCTGACGCAGGACCCCGTCGACTCAGTTCCCTCCGAACGCCACCAGTCCCGAACGTGCGCGCCGCTCGAGGCCCGCCAGGGCGTTGGGATCCGCGTCTTCGTCGCGCGGGATCAGTTCGAGCACCATGCGCCAGGCCTCTACTGCCCGGGCCGTGTCCGCCATCGCCACGTAGGCGTCGGCCAGGCTGTCCCATGGGTTCGCATGCGTCGGATGGCGCTCGGCGTTCCAGGTGAACAAGGTGACTGCGTCCTCGAACCGTCCCGCCTCGAGAAGCGCGTAGCCAAGCTGATTCGCGTCCGCCTCGGAGACACCGTCCGCCTCGAGGGCCGCGATCGCGTCCGCCGCGCGTCCGGCATCGAGCAACTCGACCGGTCGTGGCGCCTCGTCGGCAATCCGCGGGAACGTGGCCTCGAACGGCGCCTCGACGGTTTCGATGCCCGTTGCCGACCCATCCGCGTCGCGTGTGATCCGCAGTATCCAGCCGCGGCTCTCGTACAGGAACCGGTCGTCGCCGAGCGGAATCATCCGCGCCGTCTCGTCGAGCGTCGGGTGGACCCACAGCCCACCATCCCGCACGAACAGGATCGCCACCTGGTGCGGGCCGATCGCGAACCGGCCCGTGTAACCCGCGAGCTCGTCGGCGGTCAGATCGACCGCCGTCACGGGCGGGTCGACGTAGCCCTCCCAGCCGTATTCCCGGGCGATCGCACGGAGGATTTCCTGCGCGAGGGCGGTGCCGTTATCGGAGTTGACCATCACGGCAGCGCCGTAGCCGCCGTCGCGGCTCGCGACGAGCATCGCCTGGAACCCTTCGTCGGCACCGTCGTGTCCGAAGTAAACGGGTCCATCGACGTTCTGCATGAAGAACCCGAGACCCGCCGCGTCTCGCACGGGCGTGACCATCGCGCGGGCCGTCTCCGGCTCGAGGATGCCACCCGGCTCGCCGCGCAGGGATCTCTGGATCGCGATCGCGAAGCGAGCGAGATCCGAGGCGGTCGTCCACAGGCCCGCCGCCGCCATCTCGGGGTACGTGTGGCGCTTCCCGGGAACTGCGGCCCCGCTCCGCCGGTACCCGGCCGCC
>DATHRZ010000022.1:0-46772 GCA_035464655.1 Gemmatimonadota bacterium | reverse complement strand
AGCTCGGGGGCGAGCACCTTGAGCGCGACCGGGCGGTCGTGCTTGCGGTCGGTGGCGAGATAGACCGTGGCCATGCCGCCCCGGCCGTGCTCGCGCACGATCTCGTAGCGGTCCGGCAGGTCCGTCGTCCAGCCGAGGGCGTGATCGCCCCTGTCCCCCACAGCGGGCACGTACACCACCTCTCCGGCCGGGTGGCATCGCTGCCGAGCCCGGCCAAGCGTGTTTGCCCGGTCCACACTGACGACCGGGGTGCTCGGTGCTCCAACAGGGACGGCACCGATACAGCCGGCCCGTCCCGAGTTTGCCATCGGGGGAGACGTCAAGTAGCGCGACAACATAATCAGAACGGGTGTAGGTGTCGATTTTCCTGGTCAGGCACCCCGGCCTGAAGGTCGGTGCCGCACCCGCCGTCACGCTCGAATGACGGCGTCCCGACGGCGCCCTGACTCCCTTCACAGATACTCCCCATCGAGAGCGAACCGAGCGCCGGGCCACATCGACCCGGAACCGGCCGGCCGAGGGGCCGGATTCGCCGAAACCACGAGGAGGAGTCATGAGGAATCTCAACAACACATATGGGCGCGTGTTCAGCGGCATCGTGGCCGGAACTGCAGTGCTAGCCGCGAACCTGCTGGTCGTTCACAAGATCACCGAGTCGGAGGCCGCCGAGTTCGCCGAGTTCGCGCCGATCCCCGCCGCGCCATCGCCCATCACGTCGGTGATCGCTCCCGACCTGGACATCCCCGACCTGTACGACGACGTCGAGTTCGTCGTCCCCGTGCTGAACCGTCCGAGGCTCGAGCTCCCGCCGCCGCCCCCGGTCGACGTCGAAGCCATCCGTGCTTCGGCGCGCGCCTGGCTGGGTGACGGCGTGATGGCGGCGCCCACGAACGACATCGAGATCGTCGCCCCCGACGTGGCGACATTCGAGGACCTGGCCGGGCCTTCGATCGACGTTCCCGAGCTCGAGCGGCCAGAGCTGCCCGCCCTGCCGCCGATCCGATGAGCGCCCGCGATTCCCGGTGGCCGCCCGACGGAACCGGCGGCGGTCACCGGGCGGATGGTGGAATCCGCCGGTTCATTCGCCTAGCTTGTACGGAGGCAGGAAACCATGGCTTCGCAGAGAGCCGCCGTCCGAAAGGACACCAGGGTGCAAGACGACCGCATGGCCGACACGGCCGCCGAATCGAAGCGGGAGTTCATCGACCGGGTGCGGGAGGAACTGGAACCCGAGCTCACGGTCATCCGGCCGCTCGGCCGGAGCGCGGTCGCCGAGGTGTTCCTCGCTCGCGAGCGCGAACTGCGGCGCCTCGTCGCCGTGAAGGTGCTCGCGCCCGGCCTGGCGAATGACCGGAAGGCCGTGTTGCGCTTCGAGCGCGAGGCGCAGTCGGCCGCCCGGATCGCGCACCCGAACGTAGTGACGGTGTACCGGGTCGGGCGCCTGTCCGACGGCCTCCCCTACCTCGTGATGCGGTACGTCAAAGGTCGGGGTCTCGGCGACCTGCTGCGGGCCGAGGGTCCGTTCGATCGGGGGCGGGCCTGCGAGATCCTGGGTGCCGTCGCCTCGGCCGTCGCCGCCGGCCACCGCCGCCACGTCGTGCACCGCGACGTGAAGCCCGCGAACGTTCTGATCGACGGTACGACAGGCGACGTCGTGGTCGTCGACTTCGGCATCGCCGCGATCCTCGTCTCGGGGGAGGAAGAGCCCGAGCGTATCACCACGGCCGGCCACATCGTCGGCGATCCGCAGTACATGAGCCCGGAGCGATTGCTGGGCGAGCTGCCCGACGAGCGCAGCGACGTCTACAATCTCGGCCTGCTCGGCTACGAACTCCTCGCGGGTCGCGGCCCGTTCGAGGCGGACACGAACCGCGGCTGGACCGAGGCGCACCTGAACGAGGAGCCGCCGCCACTGTCCCGGCTACGGCCGGGAACGGATTCGCGGGTCGACGAGTTGCTGCTTCGCTGTTTGGCCAAGAACCCTGATCACCGGCCGAACGCCGTCGACTTCGAACAGGCGATCGCGTCCCTGTGCGGGCGTGCCGAGGCTGCGCGGCCCCGGGCTGCCGCCGCGGGCTCCGCACCGACCGGGTCGGCGCCGCCGGCCGCGTCCCCCGCGCCGGCCGCACTCTCGGCATCGACGCCCGCGCCGCCGCCTCAGGCCCCCGCTCCCGGCCTGCTGAACCCCGCACGCGGCCACCGCTTCCGCTACGATGCGCTCGGCGGGCTCGACCTCTTCAACCTCGAAGAGGACGGCCGGGTGCTGTCGATCGTCGCCCAGCCCAAGCGCGTGGCGCTCCTCACCTATCTGGCCGTCGGCGCCGACGAGCCCTACAAGCGGCGCGAACGCATCGCCTCGATCTTCTGGCCGGAGCACGACGAGGATGCGGGCCGCCACGCCCTCCGCCAGGCGCTCTACGTCCTGCGCGGCTCCCTCGGCTCGGAGACGATCATCGGGCGTGGGGACGACGAGATCGGGATCGACCCCGACCTGTTCTGGAGCGATGTCGTCGCGTTCGAGCGCGCGATCGCCACCGACCGGCCGGACGTCGCGATGGAGCTCTACCGCGGCCAGCTTCTACCCGGCTTCTACCTGAACGACGTGATCGACTTCGAGCACTGGCTGGACAACGAGCGGAACCGGCTCGAGCGGCTGGCGACCGAGGCCGCCTGGACGCTGGCGTCCCGGCGCGAGAAGGCTGGAGACGGGGCCGCCGCGCTGCACTGGGGCCGGCGTGCCGCCGACCTCGCCCCATTCGACGAGTCGCTGCTGCGACGTCTCCTCGAGCTCCACCTGCGGCTCGGCGACCGGGCGGGCGCCCTGAACGCCTACGAGAACTTCGCCCGCCGTCTGCGGGAGGAGCTCGAGGCGGAGCCGATGGCGCAAACCGTGGCACTGGCAGAGCGCGTGCGAAGCGGGTAATGACGCCAAGGGATCCTCCCGGGCTCCCGATCGTACTTTGCTCCGCGGGCAACCCTCCGCATGCCCCAGCCGTCTCATCATCGACGAACACGAAAGGCACCAGGTGTCCGAAGCTCAGTTGATCGAGGCGGCGCGCGCCGGCGACCAGCATGCGATGGGTGCCCTGTACGCGTCGCACGCGGACAGGGTCTACTCGGTCGTGCGCCGGGTGGTCGGCGACGACCACCTGGCGGAGGACGTGTCGCAGGACGCCTGGGTGCGCGCGTTCGAGAAGCTGCACCAGTTTCGTGGCGAGGCGGCATTTTCGACCTGGATGCACCGCCTGGCGGTGAACCAGGCCGTGAACCGACTGCGCTCGCAGGGCCGGCGCTCGAAGCTCGAGACGGCGCCGGAGCTCAAGTTGCCCGTCCAGGAGCCCGACGAGTCGGTGCTGCACCAACGGCAGCTCGCACGGGCGCTCGACGCGCTGCCCGACGGGTATCGCACGGTGCTGGTGCTGCACGACGTGGAGGGACTGACGCACGAGGAAATCGGGACCAGATTGGGGATTGCTGCCGGAACATCGAAGTCACAGTTGCACAAAGCGCGCGCCCGGATGCGAGAATTGCTCACGGCCGGGCGCGCGACGACGGAGGACGCGGAGAATCATGGTTGAGCATCTGACACGTGAACAGATCGCGGCTCTGCTGGACGAGTCGGACGCGGCGGCCGGGGGCCGCCCGCACCTGGACGTGTGTGCAGAGTGCGCGGGTGAGTTCGAGGCGATGAGCCGAACCCGGATGGCGCTGTCGGGGATGGCCGATCTGCAGGCCCCCGAGGGCGATTGGGAGGTCATCAGGGCGAGGCTGTCGGGGGCGGACGCCGCGCCGACTCGCGGGGCGCCCGTGACCTGGTGGAACGTGCAGGAGCGCTGGGGGCCGGTGCTCACGGCCGCGGCGATCCTCACGCTGTTCCTGGGTGGCCTGGGCGTCGGGCGGATGCTGGCACCGGGCGCGCCAGGAGCGGCCGGTGAGGTCGCGGAGGACCCGGCCGGCGCGACGGCTGCCTCGCCCACCCTCGTCGAGGCCGAGGACCCCGACTATCTCCGAAACGTGGCCGACCTCCAGGAGTTGCGGCAGGGCGGCCCGAGCCTCGAGCAGATCGCGGGCGATCCGGCCCTGGCGGCCGTGCGGTTGACCCATCTCGACGCGCTGATCGAAGCGTCTCGCGAGGCGCTGCGCGAGGCGCCGGCCGACCCGGCCCTGAACGACTTCCTGTTCGACGTGGTGGACGAGCGGGCCTCGGTAGCGGGCCAGCTCGGCCGAACGATTCGCCAGGCCTCGATGGAGTATTGAGCATGCCGACTCGCACGACACGTGGTCGATCGGGGGTTGCCGGGCACTCGTTCGCGGGCCTGCTCGGCGCCCTGGCGCTGATCTTCGTGGCCCGGCCGGCCCCGGCGCAGGAGGCCGGCATGGCCGAGCCGCGTCCGCCATTCGCCGGTTACGTGACCCAACATGTCGAGGGCGACAGCCGGGCCCGCCTCGGCGTGTACCTGCAGTCGGGCTGCCGCGTCGAGCCCACACCCGAAGCCACATGCGACGCGCCGCCGATCGTGGCGCGCCTGGTCGACGGCGCTCCGGCCGCCGAGGCGGGCGTCCAGCCGGGCGATACGCTCCTCGCGCTCGACGGCGTGTCCCTCGCCTCGGAAGCGGGTCGCCGGTCGCTGGGGGCCCTGCGCGCCGGCGAGCCCGTGACGTTGCGCATCGGCCGCGCTACCGGGAGGCGTGAGCTGAGCGTTACGCCGACGGCTCGTCCGACGACGGGCCTGTTCGTGCTCAGCGGCCCTTCGTGGACCTCGGCGGCGCCGTCGAACGTCCAGGTGTTCCGCCTCCGCGATGAGGATGGCGTCGTTTCGGAGATTCACTTCGCGCCTGCTCCCGATCTGCCAGGGCGTCCCGATCGTCCGGCGAGTGCCGACCCCCCCGGAAGCGCCGAGGGCTACGTCGTGTTCGAGGCGGACGAAGGCGGCAAGTTCAGCATGGGATTCGGACGTCCCGACGTGCAGGTGTTCACGCGTGAGGGTCGCCGCGTCGAGCTGCCCGAGCTCGAACGGCGGGTCCGCGAGGCGGGAGACCGGGCGGCGCAAGAATTCGGCGTCGCGCGGCTGTTCCAGCGCGCGCCCGAGGGCGGCGGGATCGAGGTCGCCGTCGAGGTCGAAGCGCCGCCGTCGGTTGAAGGGAGCCCTCCCCGGCGGCTGATTCTCGAGGACGCCCCCCTGGCCCGGCGGCTCGAATCGGTGCACCGGCAGTCGCTAGTGGCCGCCCGAACCCGCATCGACTCGATTCTTCACGCTCGGGGCGAGCGCCGTGTTCACCCGGCGCCTGCCGCGCCGGCGAGCGCCACGTTTCGCCTGGCGGGCGCCGAGTTTCAGTCGCTGACCGCCGAGCTGGCCGACTACTTCGAGGTCGACACGGGAGTGCTCGTGCTGCGCGTGATCCATGAAACACCGGCCGATCGACTCGGACTGCGGGGCGGCGACGTCATCGTCGAGGTCGGTGGAAGGGAAACGCCCGACGTCACGACCTTCCGTCGCCTGATCGGCGAGCGCCTCGCCGCCGGCGACGAACCGGAAGTAAAGTGGAATCGTAAAGGACAAGAGCTGCGCGGAAACCTGGGGCTGCGCTGAGTCGCCTTTCCTGCGGCGGCGCGACACCGCACTTTTCGCGGATGGACGAGACGCGCCGGATACCGGTTTCCGAGGCTCACGCAGCGCTCGCCGCGCGGTTCGAGGCGGCGTTCGCGGACTGGGACGCCGACCCCAGGGCCTGGCCCGACGACGTGTTCGAGGCACGAGCCCTCGAAGCGTTCGCCCTGCAGTTCGAGGCGAACCGTCCCTACCATCGCTACTGCCGCGCCGTAGGCCGCACCCCCGACGACGTCACGAGCTGGCGCGACATCCCGCCGGCGCCGACCGCCGCGTTCCGTGCCGTCGAGCTGATCGTCGGCGATCCGTCGGACGCGGTGCTGCGCTTTCGCACGAGCGGTACGACCGCGGGGGCCGCCGCCCGGGGCACGCACCTCGTCCGTCGCCCCGAGACGTACCGGGCGGCGCTGCTCGGCCCGTTCCGCCATGCCGTGCTCGATGGTCGGCGGCGAGGTCGGATCCTTCTGCTACATCCGCCCTTCGCGCCGTCGCGTGAATCGTCGCTCGCCTGGATGTTCGACACGGTGCTCGACGAGCTCGGGGCCCCGGGTTCGGCGCGCCTCGATCTTTCCGCCGGCGAGGCGGATGGGGCCGGAGCGGCGCCGGCGGGCGTCGAGGAGCTCGAAGCCGCGGCCGAGGCCGCCGAGCCACTGGCCATTCTCGGCACGACGCTGGCGCTCGCCGACTGGCTCGACCGTCTGTCGTCCGCGGACGTGCGGATCGAACTGCCGCGCGGTTCGCGCGTGATGGACACCGGCGGCGCGAAGGGGCGTGAGGGCCTCGAGCGCGACGTCGCGATTCGTGGTCTGCTCGACCGCCTCGACTTGCCCGGGGAGGCGGCCGTCAACGAGTTCGGTATGACCGAGCTTCTCTCGCAGCGCTATGCGGTCGGCCTCGGTCGTCTCGCCCTGCGCGGGCCGCCGTGGCTGCGCACGCGCGTCCTCGATCCGGTCAGCCTCGAAGAGCGGCCCGAGGGCGAGGAGGGCATCGTGTGCCACTACGACCTCGCAAACGTCGGCAGCGTGGTCGCCGTCCTCACCGCGGACCGCGGGCGCGCCGTGGGCGATGCCGTCGAATGGCTGGGGCGCACACCCGGCGCCACGCCGCGAGGCTGTTCCCTGGCCACCGCCGAGCTGCTCGAGGCACAGGGGTGATCGACGCCCGCGCGCTCCCCGGCCCCGAATGGCTCCCCGGGCTCCCGGCCGACTTCGACCCGGAGAATCGGCTCGACGGTCGTACCGTTGCCGGCGCAACATATTGGGTTCCGCAGCTCACTGACGCGGAATCGGTCATGGTCGCAGAAGCAGCACGGACAGCCGCTCTCGCCGCGCGGCGCACGCATCGAACCGCCGACGTCGTCGTTGCCGTAGCTCGGGCGGCGGGCCGTCTGGCCGACCCGGGTGACTTCTACGGCGGGGCGGCGCTCGACGCGCTCGAGGCGGGAACGAAGTGCTCGCGAGCCGCCGCCGCCGAGTTGCTCGAAAGAAGCGCCGCAGGCTGGACCGCCCCCGTGCTGAGTGCGCTCATCCGCTCCGAGTTCGGCGAGCTGGCCATTCTCGACGAGCCGCGGCCCGATCCAGGGCAGCCCGGCCGGCGCCGCCGCGCCGTCGGCCCCCCGGTCGTGCACCTCGTCCTGGCCGGCAACGTACCCGGCGTCGCCGTCACCGCCGTGATTCGCTCGCTCATCGTCCGTTCCGGCGTGCTTTGCAAACTTCCGTCCTCTGAGCCCTGGCTGGTCGGCCTGTTCGCCCGCGCCCTGCACGAAGACGACCCGGCCCTCGCCGCGACGATGGCGGCCACGTGGTGGCCCGCCGATGTTCCCGGTCCGATCGCCCATGAATGGACCAAGCGATCAGGTAAAGTAATCGTGTACGGGGGACCGGATGCCGTCCGCGCGATGCGGGCGCGGACACCACCCGCCATCCCCCTCGTCGAGTACGGTCCGCGTGTCGGTGCCGTGATTCTCGGGCCCGAGACGACGGACGCCGAGCTCCAAGGGCTCGCCCGCGATACCTGCTCGTACGACCAGGCTGGCTGCGTGTCGCCACGCTTGGTGTATTTGCTTGGGATGCGGTCCGAGGGCGAAACCGGCGCGTTACTCGACCGCTTAGGTGAAGCGCTTGGTACCGAGACGGCCCGCCTGGCGCCCGTCTTCACGACCGACGAAGAAGCCGTCGACATCCGCGCGGCGCGGGCACGCTACCAGTTCGATGCGAGCGACGGTGCGCGCACCCTCGGTCCCGCCGATCTCGCGTGGACGGTGTTGTTCCAGTCGCGAGCCGCCGCCTTCAGCGAGCCGCTTCCCCGGGTGCTGTGGGTGTACGGCATCGCGGCACTCGAGGAACTGGACCGCCTGCGCGGCGTACTGGAAGGCCGACTGCAGGCGCTGGGCCTGGCGGGACTGTCGGACTCCGACCGCCGCCAGGCCGAGGAGCTGGCGATCGGACTCGGCGCGAGCCGGGTAACCCCCCCGGGAGCCATGGCCTGGCCCCCCGCGGACTGGCGGCACGACGGCCGGATGCAGCTCCTGCCGCTCGTCCGCTGGACCGATCTGGAAACCGCGAAGCTAGACTGACGACGCGAACGAGGATTACCGATCTGATGAACATGCGTTCGAGGCAACGAATTGCGCGGCACACGAAGAGAGCGACGACCCTGGCGGCCGCCGCCCTGCTCGTCACGACGCTTCCCGCGGGCCTGTCGGCCCAGGAAGCGTCGCCGGTCGCCGGCGACGAGCTGATTGCCGAGGTACCGGTGTTCCAGCCGGTTCAGCCGCCGGCGGGCTACGAGCGAGCCCTCGAGGCCGGCACGCGCTCGGCCGACGGGCGGCCCGGGCCGAACTACTGGCAGCAGGGGGTGGACTATTCGATCGACGTCAGCCTCGACCCCGCCGCCGCGCGGATCACGGGTAGCGAGACCGCGACGATCCACAACAATGGACCCGTCGTCGCCCCCGTCATCCTCGTTCGGCTGTACCAGAACGTGTTCTCGGAAGGGGTGATTCGAAACCGAAACGTGCAGTTGACCGGCGGGATGACGATCGAGCGGGTGGCGGTGAACGGCACCGAGCTGACCGATATCGCCGCCGATCCCGAAGCCGGGCGGCAGGATCCGGGCTACCGGGTCATCGACACGCGGATGGTGATCACCCTGCCGTCGCCACCCGCCCCGGGCTCGACCACCGAGGTCGAGATCGACTGGTCGTTCGACGTCTCCGGGGGTGGAGGCTTCCGGCACGGGCACCTCGACAACGAGATCTTCAACCTCGCGCAGTGGTATCCGCAGATCGCCCCGTTCGACGACGTGTACGGCATCGATATCGACCCGTATCTCGGCAACGGCGAGTTCTACGTGAACTACGGAACCTTCGACGTGTCGGTTGACGTGCCGGCGGGCTGGGTCGTTCTCGGAACGGGCGAGCTGCTGAACCCGTCCGACGTGCTGCGTGACGAGCAGGTCGAGACGCTCGCGTCGGCGCCGGCGCTCGACACGGTGGTCTACGTGGTGAGCCCCGACGACGTTGCGGCGGGTGCCTCGCGGATGACCCGCTCCTCCGATTCCGGCCGGCTCACCTGGGAGTTCCGGGCCGAGAACGTGCGCGACTTCGCATGGGCCGCTTCGAACCGCTACGTGTGGAGCGTCACCGGCGCCGAGACCGGCCATGAGAGCGGGCGCGCCCTCATCCAGGGCGTCTATCCGCCCGAGTCGGAGGTGTGGGCGCAGTCGACCGCGATGGCGAAGGCGGCGATCGAGTTCTTCAGCGAGCAGATGATTCCGTACCCGTACCCGCACGCAACGGCCGCCTTCGGGCCGCCGCAGGTGGGCGGCATGGAGTATCCGATGATCACGTTCATCAACGATCGTGACGATCCGGTGTCGCTGAACGGCGTGACGACCCACGAGCTCAGCCACTTCTGGGTGCCGATGATCGTCGGGACGCGCGAGGCGGCGTTCGCCTGGATGGACGAGGGCCTCACCACGTTCAACACGGCGCTCGCCATGGAGGATTATTACGGTGACGACATGCCCGAGGCGCGCGGCAGGCGCGGCTCGATGCGCGGCTACTTGAATGCCGTCCAGGCCGACGTCGAGGTGCCGATCATGCGGCACACCGACTACGCCGAGCACCCGGGCGGCCGCGGCGTCGCCGCCTACTCGAAGCCCGGCATGCTGATGCACACGTTGCGGCACATGATGGGCGAGGATTCGTTCGACGAGGCGTATCGCGACTACGTCGAGACGTGGTCTTACAAGCATCCGATGCCGTGGGACTTCTTCGCGATGATGGAAGAGGCGGCCGGGGCGGACCTGGACTGGTTCTGGCAGGCGTGGTTCTACGACACGGCCACGCTCGATCAGCAGATCGTGTCGGGGCAGCCGGTAGACGGCGGCTTCGAGGTCACCGTTCGCAACGCGCGCGACGCGGTGATGCCGGTCGAGCTCCGGGTCGAGCTCGACGACGGGTCGGCGTCCACCCACGTCTGGCCGGTGAACGTCTGGGCCGGCACGCGCGAGGTCACCCGCACGATCGACGTCGACGGCGAGGTCACGAGCGTAGCGATCGATCCCGACGCCTGGTATCCCGACGTCGATCGCACGAACAACACCTGGGAGCGCCAGGGCGACTAGGAGATCCGCCGAATGGAGGCAGTCGCTGCCGACCGGACGGCGATCTGGGAGCGCGTGGAAGGCTTCTTCCGCGCGCCTCCCGAGATCGCCTTCGAATGGAATGACCCGCTCACGCCGGCCCGCGGGTGGCTGATCATCAACAGCCTCAAGGGCGGAGCGGCCGGTGGCGGCACCCGCATGCGAGCCGGCCTGACCCGCGACGAGGTCACCTTTCTCGCCAAGGCGATGGAGCTCAAGTTCGCGCTCGCCGGCCCGCCGATCGGTGGGGCGAAGTCGGGCATCGACTTCGATCCGTCCGATCCCCGAAAGCCCGATGTTCTGCGCCGCTGGTTCGGGGCGATCCGCACCGAGCTCGAGGCGCGCTACGGCACGGCCGGCGACCTCAACGTCAGCGAATCCGACGAAGTGATCCCGCTGTGCCACGAGGTCGGTATCGCGCATCCGCAGCGTGGCGTGCTGAGGGGGCACTTCGGGCTCGCCGGGGATGCCCTGACCGAACGTTGTCGGATGATGCGCGAGGGCCTCGACATGACGGTGCCGCCGGAGTACGGCCTCGAGGGGAAGGAGGCCCGCGTGTTCGGCCTGGTCACCGGCTACAGCGTCGCACAGTCGGCGCTGCGCCTGCTCGAACGCCAGGGCCGGTCGGCCCCGGGCACGCGAGTACTCCTGCAGGGCTTCGGTGCCGTCGGCGGAGCGGCGGCGCTCTATCTCGCCCGCGCCGGCCTGACCATCGTCGGCATCGTGGATGCGCACGACGCCCTGATCGCGCCCGAGGGGCTCGGACGGGACGGTATCGAGAAGCTGTTGCGCAGCCGTCGCGGCAACCGGTTGCCCGAAACCCTGAACGAGGAGTTCGGGGCGGAGGATCGACGCGAGGCGTTCTGGGACGTGCCGGCCGACCTGTTCGTGGCCGCCGCCGCTTCCGGGACGATCGACGCTGAGCGGCTCCACCGTCTCGAGGCGGCGGGGGTCGAGACGATCGTGTGCGGCGCGAATCACCCGTTCGCCGCCGCGCACCCCGGCGACACACGCACGGAGCGCGATGCCGACGAGCGCTTCGCGATCGCGGCGGACGTGATCGCGAGTTGCGGCACTGCGCGCGCGTTCGCTTGCGCGAGCGCGAGCGACACGTCGCTTCATCCCGAGACGATATTCCGCGCGATCCGTCATACGGTCGGCGAGGGAATCGACGAGGCGGTGCGCCGCGCCGGCAGCGCCGAGCGCGGTCTGCTGGCCGGGGCGCTCGACCTGGCGCTCGACCGCGGCTGAGGCGACCGGCTCGGCTGGGAGCCGCGAGAACCGAGCATCCTCGAGCTGCCGCGGCGTACGCTATGATACCGGCACGACATTCCTGCTGACAGAAATGTGGAATCTATGACGACTCCGCCCGCATCCGACGACGCCCTGCTCGCCTGGCTGCTTGAACACCGTTCGCGGTTCGAGGACGAGCTGAAGGCGCTGCTCCGCATCGAGAGCATCAGCACCGACCCGGCGTACGCGGACCGGGTCGCCGCGTGCGCCGAGCGCGTGGCGACGGACCTGCGCGCGATCGGGGTCGACGACGTCGAAGTCGTCGCCACGGCGGGCTATCCGATCGTCGTCGCGTCGCACGTCGTCGATCCGGACGCCCCCACGCTGCTCGTGTACGGGCACTACGACGTACAGCCGGCCGACCCGGTCGAGCTGTGGGACTCGCCGCCGTTCGAGCCGACCGAGCGAGACGGCCGCCTGTACGCACGCGGCGCGGTCGACGACAAGGGGCAGGTGCACCTGCACATCAAGGCGCTCGAAGCCAGACTGCGATCGGGCGTCGGTCTGCCAGTCAACGTGAAGCTCGTGATCGAAGGGGAGGAAGAGGTCGGCAGCCCGAACCTGGCCGACTTTCTGGCGGCGAACGCCGAACGTCTCGCCTGCGACATCGTCGTGGTGAGCGACACCGGGATGATGGCGCCCAGCGTGCCGACGATCGCCACGGGCCTGCGCGGAATCGCCTACCTCGAGGTTCACGTGCAGGGTCCGAAGGGCGACCTGCATTCCGGTGAGTACGGCGGTGCCGTCGTCAACCCGGCCAACGCACTGGCCGGGATCATCGCCGCGCTCAAGGACGAGGACGGGAGGGTGGCGATCCCGGGCTTTTACGACGACGTCCGTCCCGTCACCGCGTCCGACCGCGAGCGCCTCGCCGCCCTGCCGCACTCCGACGACGAGTTGCTGGCCGAGACCGGGGCCCCGGCGCTCGGCGGCGAAAAGGGGTACTCGAGCCTCGAGCGCATCGGCTTCCGTCCGACGCTCGACGTGAACGGCCTGCTCAGCGGCTACACCGGCGAGGGCGCCAAGACCGTGCTTCCGGCGAAGGCGATGGCGAAGATCTCGATGCGGCTGGTGGCCGACCAGGATCCGAAGGAGATCGAGCGGTTGTTCACCGAGCATGTGCGGTCGATCGCGCCCGAGGGCGTGACCGTGACGATCCGTCAGCACCACGGCGGCCACCCGTGGGCGGTTGATCCGACGCACCCCGCGTTCGAGGCGGCGGCGGCCGCGTTGCGCGAGACCTTCGGGCGCGATCCGGTCTACGTGCGCGAAGGCGGCTCGATACCGATCATCCCGCTGTTCGAGCGAACTTTCGGCGCCCCCGTGCTGCTACTCGGCTTCGGCCTTCCCGGCTCGAACCTGCACGCCCCCAACGAGTGGATCGACCTGGCCACCTATCACCAGGGCATCGAGACGGTGGCCCGGTTCTACGACGAAGCGGCGCGGATGGGGACCGGAGCGAGCTGAAGCGCCGGCCGTCGCGATCCCGGCGCCGCGCGTTTATCATCGCCCCATCGCGCCGCCCATCACGAAGGCCATCAGCTGGATACCGGCCGATGGCCCAGGAGGATGGGCCGCCCGGTGTCGAGCGCCCGGCTCACCTGCTCTCCCAGGTGCAGGAGGCTTTCCTGCATTCGGCTAGGGTCGACGCGCCGTGAACTCCTTCGACCACCAGGCCGAGCGCATGCGGCCTTCCTCGATCACGGCGTAGTACTTCATGCCTCCTCCTCTCCTCCCCGGGATGGTCAGACGCCTATGGAGGCGAGACCGCGCAACGAGTCGGGTGGGGAGTGCCAGGTCGCGATCGGTTTCCAGCGCCGACCGCCGTCGCGTGATTCGTGCACGCCACGCTCGTCGGCGGCCAGCAACCTGCCGGCCGGGGGATCCGCCACCAGCAGCGGCGCGATCGTCGAGGGCTCCCTCGGCCAGCCGGCGCTGATCCGCTCCCAGGGGCCGTCGCCTTCGCGGCGGTACAGGCGGCCATCGGCTCGACCCGCCACGTAGGCGGTGCGCGGGCCCGAGGACGCCGACGCCACGACCACCGACGGGTCGCCCGGGTCGACGGCCACGCTGCGCAGATAGGTCACCTCGAGGCCGGCCTCGGGCGAGGTCCACGAGTGGCCGCCGTCCCGGCTCTCGAAGTACCCGTCGCCGGCCGCGACCCGCAGCCGGTCGGGTTCGTCGGGATGGATCGCGAGCTCGTGCGTGTCGTACGGTCCGCCCGCGACCCGGTCGGCCCATGTACGGCCGCCGTCGCGGGTCGACACCAGCGCGCCCGCTTCGATGGCGAACCAGGCCGTGTCGGCATCCTCCGGGTGGCAGGCGATCCAGCGCACGTGGTGGGTCTCGGGCCTCGGCGGGAACGACCAATCCGACGACGACGGCAGCTCGAGCAACCCCTCGCAGCGCTCCCAGCTCCGGCCGGCGTCGTCGCTGCGCCACACGGCGCTCGGCTCAGTCCCGGCCCAGACGCGGTCGGGGCGGGCCGGCGTGACGGCGATCGCCGTCACGTGTTCGTCGGGCAGGCCGGCAGCCGTCCACGACCCGCCCCCGTCGTCGCTCCGAAACAGGCCGTCGTCCTCCGACCCGCACCACACCGTCCCGCCCGGGCGCGGATCCGCCGCCAGGCACGAGGGACGCCGTGCGGTGAATCCGGTCCCTTCGCGGAGCGCGCGATCCGAGGTGTCGAGCACGTACACCCGGACACCCGTCGCGACGACCACGTTCGGTGCGGGCGCCGTCATTGATCCCCTGATTCCGTCAGAGCCATCCGATGCCTTAGATTCTAGGAAGCGATACACCGTCCCGACGCCCGAGGCCATTTCAATTCAGCCCCGGAAAGTGCAGTCCATTGACAATTTCGCGCCGACACTTCCTCAGACAAGCCGCCGCCGTCTCGGCCGGATTCGGCGGACTCCGGATCTTCGTGCTCGGCGGCTGCACCGGTCCACGGCCCCCGCGGGAATCCCGCGTCGAGGGCTTCGGGCCGCTGGTGCCCGATCCGGCGGGTGTGTTCGACCTGCCCGAGGGCTTCAGCTACAGGGTCATCTCACGGTTCGGCGACGTGATGGACGACGGCCTGCTCGTGCCGCACCGGCCCGACGGCATGGCGGCGTTCCCCGGCCCGGACGGCACGGTGGTCGTCGTGTGCAATCACGAGGTGAGTGACGGCCGGGAGCGCACCGAGGGGGCCTTCGGCCCGGACTTCGAGCGTGCCCGCACGCTCGATCGTGCGTCGTTCTTCGACCCCGGGCGGGGTTTCAACCCGGCTGGCGGCGGCACGACGAACATCGTCTACGACCCCGCCACCGGCCAGGTCGTGCGCCGCTTCCTCAGCCTGGCCGGAACGCTGCGCAACTGCGCCGGCGGGCCGACACCCTGGAACAGCTGGATCAGTTGTGAAGAGTCGGTCGTCGGTCCGACCGACGCCTTCGAGCGCGCGCACGGCTGGGCGTTCGAAGTACCGGCGAGCGCCGAGCCCCTGCTCGCGCCGCCCCGTCCGATCGAAGATATGGGACGGTTCTACCGCGAGGCCGTGGCCGTCGATCCGGCCTCGGGCGTCGTCTATCAAACCGAAGATCGGGACGACGGGCTGTTGTATCGGTTCGTTCCCGACGTGCCCGGAGACTTGCACGCCGGCGGAAGGCAGCAGGCCCTCGTGGCGCGGGAGCGATCCGGTCTCGACACTCGAAATTGGGGTGCCGGCCGCGTCGACGTCGGCAGCCCGATGCCCGTCGCGTGGGTCGACCTCGAGGACGTCGACTCCCCCGTGGACGATCTGCGGCACCGCGGGTTCGAGAAAGGCGCGGCCCGCTTCGCGAGGGGAGAGGGGATGTGGTACGGAAACGAGAGCGTATATTTCGCGTGCACGAACGGGGGCTCGGCTCGTCTCGGCCAGATCTGGAAGTACACGCCGTCGCGCGTGGAGGGGACGCCGGGTGAGGACGACGAGCCCGGCACGCTCGAACTGTTCCTCGAATCCGACAGCGTCTCCGTGCTCGAGAACGCCGACAACCTCACCGTCGCGTCGTGGGGCGACCTGTTCGTGTGCGAGGACGGCCGGGGCGAACAATTCCTCATCGGGGTGACGCCCCGGGGCGAGACCTACCGGTTCGGCCGTAACGCGCTGAGCGACTCGGAGCTCGCCGGCGCTACCTTTTCCCCCGACGGCTCCACGCTGTTCATGAACATCCAGGACGACGGACTGACACTCGCGATCACGGGTCCATGGAAACGGAGGAGTGAACTATGACACTCGTCGACTTGCTGCTTCTCTTGCTGGTGGCCGGCATCATCGGTTCGATCGGCCAGGCGATCGCAGGATTCGAGCGGGGGGGCTGCCTCGTGTCGATCGGCGTCGGCTTCATCGGGGCGCTGCTCGGGGCGTGGCTCGGCCGTCAGCTCGGGGCCGGCGACCTGTTCGTGCTGGAAGTAGGGGGCACCAGCTTCCCCGTCGTCTGGTCGATCATCGGGGCGACGGTGTTCGTGGCGATCATCTCGCTCATTGCGCGCGGAAGACCCTGAGGCGTCCCGCCCGCTTCGCTCCGGCGCTGGTGGCGGTGTTCAGGGCGCTGGGCGGCGTGTGGCCGGAGAACGAGTGACCGACGGGAGGTCGGCTGAAACTTGCCGCGTCGCCGGGGTATGAGCCGTCTCGCCGGCCGTCCAACACCAGAATCCGCTCGGGTGGAGTAGAAGGATGCGGCAAGCGCAACGCTCCTCGAATGCGCGACAGCCAGGCAGGCTCACCGGAGCCCTGGTCGTCGCTGTCCTCCTGCTGACCGCCTGCCACGGGGCCACCGACCCCGACCGCCAGGCCGGGCCGATCGAGCAGCTTCCGCGCGCCCTGACCGCCGACGAACAGGCCGTGATCGAGGCGTCGAACCGGTTCGGGTTCGCCATGGTCTCCGATCTGTACGGTACCGAGCCCGGGGCGAATCTGTTCACGTCTCCGCTGAGCGCACACGCCGCTCTGTCGATGGCGCTGACCGGGGCTCGCGATTCGACGCTCGACGCAATGCGCGCGACGCTCGGCTTCGGCGATGGCGATGACGCACCGTCCGTCGAGGCGATCCGCGAGTCGTACGCCGGCCTGTCGGATCTACTGCTCGATCTCGACCCCCGGGTCGAACTGGCGATCGGGAACGCGGTGTGGATGGACGCGGGCTTTCCGTTCCGCGACGCCTGGGTGGATGGCGTGGCCGAGGCGTTCGACGCGCGCATCGAGGCCGTCGACTTCACGGATCCTGCGCTGCCCGGCGAGATCAACGACTGGGTTAGCGAGGCCACGGCGGGCCGCATCCCCGAGATGGTCGAGAGCCTGGACCCGGGCGAGGTCCTGATGCTGCTCAACGCGATCTACTTCAAGGGACAGTGGACCGACCAGTTCGATCCCGACGACACGCGCGACGCCCCCTTCACCCTCCCCGACGGAAGCACGAAGACCGTGCGGATGATGGTCCGCTCCGAGGGCGAGCTCGAGGTCCATCGCGGTCCCGACGCCCTCGTGGCCGACCTGCCCTACGGCGGCGGCGCGTTTCGGTTCACCGTCGTCCTGCCGCCCGAGGGCGGTTCCCTGGCCGACCTGGTGGCGGACCTCGACGCCGCCCGCTGGAACACGTGGATGGCGGGGCTCGACGAGGACGACGTTCCCGTTCACCTGCCCAGGTTCACTCTCGAGTGGGAGAAGGAGCTGAAGGACGCGCTCGAGAGGCTCGGCATGGGGATCGCGTTCGTGGCTGGGCGCGCGGACTTCGGCGGCATGCTGACCGACGACTTCGACCCCGTGGTGCCCGGCACCGACCTTCACATCACGCGCGTGAAGCAGAAGAGCTTCCTGGCGGTGAACGAGGAGGGCACGGAAGCCGCCGCCGCGACGAGCGTCGGTGTCGGCGTCACCTCGGCGCCGATTCCCGTCGTCGTCGACCGACCCTTCCTGCTGGCGATCCGCGAGCGCCTTTCCGGCACGATCTTTTTCCTCGGCGCCATCGTCGATCCGCCGCCGGGCGACTGACGCCAGGCCACGGTACGCATGACTGTCGTCATCGAGACCAGGCGACTGTTCCTGCGCCGGCAGAACGCGAGTGACGCGCCCTTCATCCTGCGGCTCCTGAACGACGCGGACTTCCTGCGCTTCATCGGAGATCGCGGCGTCCGCACGCTTGAGGACGCGGAGTCCTACATTCGGGACGGCGCCGTCGCGTCCTATGCGGCGAACGGGTTCGGCCTGTATCTCGTCGAGTCGAAGGACGGTGGGGAGGAGGTCGGCGTGTGCGGCCTCCTGAGCCGCGACTTCCTCGAGGACGTCGATCTCGGATTCGCCTTCCTGCCGGAGCATCGGCGCCGCGGTTACGCCCGGGAGGCGGCAGAAGCGACGATCGTGTTCGCCTGCGAAGAACTCGGTCTCGAGCGCCTCACAGCCATCGTGTCGCCCGGGAATACGGCGTCGATCCGCCTGCTCGAGGGGCTCGGCTTCCGCTCGCGGGGACCGGTCGAGCACCCCGACGGCGACGACGTTCACCTGTACACGCGCGAACTGAATCCCCAATAACCGACGCGACGAACTTCCGGCGCCGTCGGGTGGAGGACGTCAGTCCGGCGCGCTTCGCGCTCGGTGGCGACCTCGTCACGGGCGGACTCGGCGCCGCAACCGCCTTCGGAACGATCAAGCTCGCCCAGCGCGGCGCCGAACTCGAGCGGTTGGAGGGGAGTTCGGATCAGTTGCTGGCGGAATCGTCGAGCTGCTCTGCCGCCTCATCGGTCCCCTCGAGCACGGCCCGGGCGAGGAACTCCGCCTCGCGCAGCGCGTCGGTAATCCGGACTGGCCGTGCTGTGGGCCTGGATGGGCGCCGTCTACAGCTGGCGTGAGACGAGGTCCCGTACCGTGGGAAGGCCGCTGCCGATCAGCGCCGCGCCCCTGCCGGGACTTCGACCCACTGCTCGGTCTTCGAGAACGAGCCGATTACCATCCCGACCAATGCTCCAGTACCAGCCCCGACCAACGCGCCCGCCAGGGCGCATTGCGCCGGCGTCACCACGACGAAGGATCCGTCGTTCTGACGGGCGCACTCGCTCGCTCCGGCGATCGCGACGCCGATGCCGCCAACGATGGCTCCGATTGCCGCGCCACGACCCGCCCTGGACGTGACCCCTCGGCTGATCTCCAGTCGGGCATTAGGCCCTAGCCTGAAGGGTTGCCAGACGCCGTCGGCGGTCTTGAGCACAACGGAGTCCGCCGTCAGCAGCGACACGAGGCCGACCGGGGGGTCGATCAGCTCGGCGGGCTCGGTCAGGTCGGCTCGATCGGTGACGACGCGTGCCCGCTCACCGATCAGGTCGTCCGGCAGCGGTTCGGGCTCGGGGTTGCCGGCGCAGGCGCCGCCGAACACAACGAGGATCGCCAGCGCAAACTTCACCGAGCGCGAAGTCGTCCGACCTGGGATCCGTTCGTGAGTCTCCAAGGCTCCTCCCCGTAGTTGCCAGTCAGCGACCCGGGCGCGGGAGTACGAACCGCGCGACGATACCGGCGTGGTCGGACGGCCACAGGCCCCCGTCCGCCTTCTCGTTCGTCATGTCTCCGAGCACCGTCACTTCGATCGGTGGTGAACCGGGCCGCGGCCAGAGATCGTCGAAGTCGCGAACCAGCACGTGGTCGATGCGCTTCACCAGCGGCACGGCGTCGGAGGAGAGATCGACGGAGTGACAGCAGGTCAGCTCCCCTCCCGTACCCGTGCGGCGGTAGTCGAAGGTGTCGATGAATCCTTCGGCTACGAGCAGTTGGTAGGTGTCGCCGCTGCCGGCCTCGGTGTTGAGGTCACCGAGCAGGATCGTCGGCGCCGTCTCCGATGCGAGGAGATCCACGAGCTCGGTCGCTTGTTGGGCCTGGATCGACCCGCCGGAGGTCTCGACGGGCTCGGGGTGTGTGTTGACGAACCGGAACTTCTGCCCGCCCACGACGGCGTCGACTGCCGTGACCCCGCGCGGGATCTCGACCCCGGGCTGGAGAAACCAGCTCGCCGCATAGTTCAAGGCGATCGCGTTCGCCGTCTCGACGTCGGCGCGCGCGAGGATCACGTCGTAGTCGGTGACCCGGACGTCCGTGAGACTGAAATCGGGATTCAGCCTCGGAAGCTCGACGTCCATGTTCCGCACCTCCGCCACGACGCGGTAGTTAAGGCCCAGTGCCGCGAGCTCGGCCAGCAGGGTCGGAACGAAGTCGATGACGACGTCCTGCGCGTTCAGCTGGAAGTCTGCGGGCGTCTGCGTCCGGAAGGTCGAGGCCTCCTGGAGACCGACCAGGTGCGGCCGGTACGCAGCGATCTCGCGCGCGATGGCGGCCATGCGGGTCTCCGCCTGGTTGGCGAGCAGCAGCTCCCACAGTTCGGCGACGACGATCGGAACCAGATTCGGGTTCGTGATGCCGATCAGCTGATCCACGTCGGTGCCGACGAACAGATTGCGCGTCATGACCGTGAGTTGCACGGCTGCGGCCTCGTCGCTCAACTCCGTCTCGGCCGCCGCCAGGCCGCCGATGTCATGGCTCTCGCCCGGACCGGTGATGCCGTCTCCGCAGGCGGCCAGCGCCGCCAGTACCATGATCGGAAGAACCCGGCTTCTCGTGTACCTCATGTTCCACCTCGTCGCGAGAGAATCTTCGTCCCGCGTTGTGCGGGCCTCGTGACGACATGTCGCACGACGGAGTCAAGCCCGGGTCAAGCGCTCCTGCAGTCGCTGGCGCTGACCCCTGGTCATCATGTCCTGCGCGATGACCTCGCGATGCAGGTGTGCGACGAACGTGTAGCCTCGGGGATCGGCCAGAAGCCACCGCCGCCACTCCGCCTCGTCGAGGGCGGCGAGTGTCTCTTCGCGCGAGAGGTCGACCCCCGGAGCGAGCTCGTCGGCCGTGAACCGCCGTTCCAGGATCGCCCCTGCCTTGAGGACGTCCTGCGCCGCGGGGCTCAGGCGCCGGAAGCCGACGCGGATCGCGGCCACCAGGGGCGCCGGTATCTCGGCCGGGAATGTCTGGTCCATCGTATGCGACGGTTCGGGCCATGGGGCGGCGGCGTCATCCCGCGGTTCGAGACCAAGCCGCAGCGCATGGAGCAGGTCGACGGCCAGGAGCGGCAACCCCCCGGTGTCGCGGTGGAGGCGACGGGTCAGGCGTTGGACGGCATCGTCCTCCCAGGCCGGCAGAGCACGCCGCGCCAGTTGCTGCAGGTCGGCGGGCGTCAACGGATCGAGGGCCACGACCTCGCCCGGGAAGGAGCGCCCGACCCGTTCCGCCAGCTCGTCCAGGTGGGCCATCGGCGGTTCGGTCGTGGCGGAGATCAGCACGAGCACCCTGGCGGCCCCGAAATGGCGCTCGGTCGGCGCGAGTCGGACGACCGAATCGGGGTCGAGATGCTGCGCGTCGTCGATCCACAGGAGCACGGGGGCTCGTCCGGCGGCCGCGCCGACCCGCGCATGGAAGTCGTCGGGAGCCTGGTCTCCGCCGTCGAGCCCGTCGGCCGCCAGTAGCAGCCGGAGCGCCTCGTGCGGCCGGTCGCGATCCGCCGCGTCGCAGCGGACGTGCGCCACGCGAAAACCCTCGAGCTCGGCTCGCAGGGTGAGTTCTTCGCCGAACCGCGTCTTGCCGGTGCCGGACGGCCCGGTCAGCAGGAGAAGCGACGGCTTGGACTCGCGCCGGCAGCGCCGGATCACCTGCATGGCGACCTTCAACTCCTCGCCCCGGCCCGTCAGCGGCAACCGCCGACTGAGCCCTGCTTCTTCGCCGCGGATCTTTTCGTCCGCCAGCTCTCGCTGCTCCGCGATCCGGTCGGCGAGGACCGTGAGGGTGGCCGGCGGCTCCAGACCCAGCTCAGCGTCGAGCCGCTCGGCGAACGACCGGAACGTCGCGAGCGCGGCCGACGGACTCCCCGCCAGGGCATCGCACTGCAGGAGGAGCGCGACCGGAGCGTCGGCTACCGGATCGATGATCCGGGCCCGGTCGGCCGGATGGCGCGCCGCCGCAAGGTCCCCCGCCTCCAGCCGCGCCTCGCCGAGCGACACGAGGGCATCCACGGCGTGCCGTGCCCAGGAGCGGCGCTCGGCCGACAGCCAGTCCTCGAAGGTGTTCGATTCGGGGATCGCGAAGCCTGCCATGAAAGGCCCGCGAACGAGCCCCGCCGCGTCTTCGAGCCGGTCCTCCTCGAGCGCCGCCTCGAAGGCGTCGAGGTCCGTCTCGATCGCCGCGGCGTCGAGTCTGACCTGCTCGCCACCAGTCGCCAGCGCCCCGTCCGGCAAGTGTTTCCGAATGACCCGGAGCGCCTCGTTCAGCGAGTGGCGGCCGTCCTTCTCGTTCCCGTCCGGCCAGAAGGCCTCGATCAGATGGTCGCGGGACCGCTGGCCGCGCGGGGACCGTGCCAGATAGGCGAGCAGTCCCAGGTTCTTGCGCCAGGTCAGTTCCCGCGGCGGCGGCTCGCCGTCGATCGTCAGCTCGGTGGGCCCGAGCAGGGCGAGGCGGATCATTGGGAGGCGTCCGGTGCGGGGCAGAGATCCGAGGCGAGAATTTCATTCAGTTCGGCGACGAGCTCGGCGATCGCGGGCTCGACGGCGGGGCGGTCCATCCAGATGTCGCGTCCGCCCCAGAAGTAGAGGGCGTCGCTCGCCTCGCGGCAGGCGCGAGCGGCGTGGGCCGGGTCGCCCGCCGCCAGTGAACGCGCCAGCCGCGCGCTACGCAGATGCGCCCAACCGGCGAGGGCGCCGTCGACCTCCACGGCCTGTACCGCGACCGGGGCGGCCTCTGTGGCCGTATTCCAGTGCCACAGCCAGGCGTCCAGCGCCTTGGCGGGATTCCCGGCCTCGCGGTGCCATGTGCCGCGTAGCAGGTAAGTCGCGGAGCGACCGAACGGCCGCTGCGTGCTACCGATCGAATCGTCGGCGAGCAGCGGCTCTGTGATCTTCAGCGCTCCGTCCTGGTCACCACGCAGGGCGGCCTCGACGCCATGGAGCAGTGTCGCCAGGCGATCCGCGCCCATCCGATCCGCCGGGGATAGGGCCTCGACGTTGCCCAATCGCCGGTCGAACGCCTCGTCGTCCCGGGCGCCGGCGGCCCGCAGCGCAAGCGCCCAGGCAGCCCGCGCTCGCCGCAGAGAGTCCGCCGCCGGGTCATCCACGACCTGTGCGAGTCGGGCGGCCGCTGGCCGTTCGGATCCGTCGAACCCTTCGAGCCCGAGGCTTGCGGGCACGACCGCCCACATGTCGGCAAACAACCGCGACTCCGGGTCGTTCGCCCCGTTCGTGAACGTCTCGATCGATCTCCCGGGAAGTCCGAGCGCCGCGAGCGCGATCCCGACGGAATTCACTCCCGAGCGTCGAACCGAATCGGGGCTAGCGGCGCGGCCGATCAGCTCCTTTCCGAGATGTAGCTGGGCATCGTAGAGATTCGCGTAGCGCGCGCCCCTGGCAGCTCGGTGCACGATCCCATCGGGTTGACCGGCAAGCGCGGCACGCACGGCCGCGAGTTCCGGTGAGCCCGGGTGGAACCGCTCCAGCACTCCCAAAGTCCAGATCGGGCAGGGGTCGAATGCCCCCGGCGTGCCCGGCCGGCGCTGGCACAGGGCATCGAGAGAGGCTTCGGCGGCTTCGCTGTCGCCAAGCAACACGTTGACCGTGGTGAGGTGATCCCACCCGGCGATCCACGCCGGGTTCACCTCGAGCACGCGAGCGAAGACGTCGGCCGCCCGCTCCGGATGCAGGCCCATCTCCGCGAGCACCCCGCGGTGCATGAGTTCGTCGCCGTAGACGAGCAACGTGTAGTGGTCGCGGGGACGCGCCTCGATCATCGCGTCGAACATCGCGACTTTCCTCGGCCCCCAGTCTTCCACCGCGGCCTGGAGTAGTTCGAGATCGCGCGGATCGAAGCGATCGTGGTCGGCTTCCAGCAGGCTGTCGAGGTTGAGATCTCTCGTGTCCAGGACCCACTGCCAGCGGTGGACCTGGTCCAGGCGCCACAGCACGAGACCGAAGTGCGGGTCCCGCTCGAGCGCCGACGCGTACAGGCTGTCCGCCTCGGCGAGGTCGTAATTGAGGAATCGAGCGTCGCCCGACAGGAAATCGCTCCATGCGAGCCCGTCAGTCGTCCACTTCGAGGCGGGCGAGCCGAGGGTCCCGCCCCGGAAGTCGAGCAGTTCCTCGGCGAGCCGGATCGAACCCACGAGCTCGTCCCGACGGCCGATCTCGAACGAGAAGTCGTGGACGATGCCTTCGGGGCCGACGACCGAAACGGCGACCTGCGCCGTATCATTTCGCCACGGGCCGATGGCGCAGTCGACCAGCAGGCGAGCGTGGAGCGAATCCAACCGTCTGGTCGAGACGAAGTCGGGGGTCGAGGGGAGTGCGTTCCAGCCGCTCGTGTAAACCCACCAGTCGGAGTACCGCGGGTCGACTGCTCGAAGCATGTAGCCGGTGCTGCTTGCGAGATTGCGCGCGTAGGTGGAGTCGCTCTGGGCCGCCGCCCTGCACGGGAGCACGGCGAATTCGTGGAGGGCCGTATCGGCACCAACGGACGCCACCCGGCTACGGATGCCCTCCAGCCCGACGAACGCTGCGAGTCCGGCGAGGACCAGGGCGCCGAGCCCGACCCACGCTCGCTTTCGCGGAGCCCGCACCGGGCCACCCTCTCCGGCCAGCGCCCCCGCGAACTCCTCCATCGAACCGAACCGGTCCGCCGGCGACTTTGCCATCGCGCGCTCGATGGCGGCCTCGACTTCCGTCGGGACGGCCGGACGCACGGTTCGCACGGGCGGTACGGCATCCGCCGCGTGACGCCGCATCACCGAGGTCGCCGATCCGCCGGCGAATGGGGGCGCACCGGCGAGCATCTGATACAGGACGCAGGCGAGGGAATACTGGTCGTCCCGCGGATCGGGCGGTGCCTCGGGATCTGCCTGCTGCGGGCTCATATAGGCCGGCGAACCGACCGACAGGCCCGTAGCGGTGAGTCGCTCCCCGCCGGCACGGGCGAGGGCGCGGGCGATTCCGAAGTCTGCCAGCAGCGCGTGGGACTCGGTGAGCAGGATGTTCGACGGCTTCACGTCGCGGTGCAGAACGCCGGCGGCGTGGGCGTGACCGAGTGCTTCGGCAATTTCTGAGGCGATCTTCACCGCGTCGCCGACCGGCAGCTCGCCCTCTCGCGCCAGCCGGGCGGCGAGGGTTTCTCCCGTGATGAACGGCATCACGTAGTAGAGCAGGCCGTCGCTTTCGTCGGAGTCGAGCACGGGAAGGATGTACGGGTGTGCCAGCCCGGCGGCGAGACGGATCTCGTGCAGAAAACGTTCTTCGCCGACGGCCGACGCGAGTTGAGGCTGGAGTACCTTTACGGCGACCGTCCGGTCGTGGCGTCGATCGACGGCCCGGTACACGACCGCCATCGCGCCCCGGCCGGCCTCGGACGCCACCTCGTAGCGCCCGGCGAGCGCGGCTCGCACGCGCTGCAGGAGGTTCTCCATAGTCTACCACGGCTCGAGTCGGGGGATGCTGCGTCGAATCTATTCGGGTCGACCCGCCCCGTCGAGAATCTCGTAGTCGGTCAGGTACATGCGCAGGCGTCCAACCTTCGTGTCGGTCTCGATCTGGACGATGAGTCGGTCCTCGCCCCTGCTCACGTAGATTCGCGGATCGTTTTCCGCCTGGAATGCCGGGAGCGCCGGCATCACCGTGCGAAACACGGTGGCCTCGAAACGTCCGGCCGGTACTCGCATTCGGATCGTCTCGAGTACCGTCAGCTCCATCGGAGCGATCGACGGATCGAAGTACCGATCGATCGTGCGTGTTTCTCCCTGCTCGAGCGAGATCGAGCGCAGAAAGTAGAGGGCGGCCAACTCGTCGAGCACGTCGACCGGGATGGATTCCGGCGGCACGAGGGCGGCGATGATCCGGCCGTCCGCCGTCCGCTGCTCGGCGGTGGCCCGTGGTCCCTCCGGATCGAAGCGGTAGTACCGGACTCTGTCGTCGTCGGCGTCGGGGTCACGACGCAAGAAGGCGCGGGAACGGAAAGGCGCGGGCTCGATCCAGCTTACCAATCGGTCCTCGAAGTCGAGCAGCGCCGCTCCGATCTCGATGCGGAGGGACGTGCGGAAGGTGCGGACGCCGTCGACCATTTCCTCCGCCTCGACACGCATCGTCGCGTGGCCGAGGCGGATCCGACCGAGGTTGATCGCGTATTCCAGGCGCTCCCCGACCGGAAAGAACGCCGCTTCCGTCGCCACGGCCTCCGGCGCCATCTGGGCCAGCCCAGCCGGGGGTAGCGCTCCCGCGAGTCCGAGAAACAGCATGGCGACCGGGGCCTGCGAACGCATCCACTCGTACATGTCCATCCGATCCTCCCTTTTGCCCCACCGTTGCGCCTCCCGGTCAAGCTTCGGTCAAGCGATCGCCATGCCGGAGCGTTCTTGACCCGGACTTGACCGCCTCCCGAGAGCATGCACTCCGGAAGCAACGCGGCACGCCGCGGACGGAGAACACCGACGGAGGACGCATCATGAAAGCGATCGTCACGGGAGGCGCCGGGTTCATCGGCAGCCATCTCATCGAGGGACTCCTGGAGGAGGGTCACGAGGTCACGTGCGTGGAACGCCAGGGCGGCACTCCGGGCTGGATCCGGCACCTGCCGGTCGCGTTCGAGCCGATCGGCCTCGACGACGTTGCCGCCCTGCAAGGGGTGTTCGAGGGGGTCGACGTGGTGTTCCACCTCGCGGGGCTGACCGAAGCCGCGCGGCCCAGCGACCTGTACCAGGTGAATACGGAGGGCACGGCGCAGGTGCTGCGTGCCGCGGCCGCGTTCAACGGGTCAGCGCCGCGGGTGATCCTGATGTCGTCGCTCGCAGCCTCGGGTCCGTGCCGCAACGGAGATCCACTGTCGCCGGACAGCGTACCGTTCCCGCTTTCGCACTACGGCAACTCGAAGCTGCTCGCCGAAGCGATGATGCACGCGTACGAAGATCGAGTGCGGACGACGATCATCCGGCTCCCGTCCGCCTACGGACCGCGGGAGAGATCCGTGCTCACGCTGTTCCGGATGATCAAACGCGGGATCGCGCTGACGATCGGTGGCTGGGAGCGCCCGGTAAGCCTGATCTATGTGAAGGACGTCGTGCAGGGGCTGCTCGCGGCCGCACGGTGCGACGCGGCCGTCGGGCGCACGTACTGCCTGGCGCATCCCGATCCGGTGACGTGGGCCGAGTTCGCCGATGCGGGGGGCCGGGCCATCGGGCGATCTCCCGTCCTTCTCAGCCTCCCGTCGGCTGCGGCCCGGCCGATTGCGCTCGCGTGCGAGCTGGCGGCCCGCGTCGCGCGCCGAGCGGCCGTGTTGAATCGCGATCGCGTGCGGGAGTTGTCGCAGCAGAGCTGGGTCTGCGACCCATCCCGAGCGATCGACGAGATCGGCTTCGCACCGGCCTGGCCGCTCGACCGGGGCGCCGCCGAGACGGTGTCGTGGTATCGGAAGGAGGCATGGCTGTGAGCGCCGCGGCACGTGCCGACATCGTCGGTCCGGTCGACTGGCTGCTCGCCGGCTACAATGCACTGCTCTCGGCCGTGTGGGCCGTCGTCTTCGCCATCGGCGACCCGCCGTCTTCCCTCCCGGCCCTCGGGTTCGAGATCGAGCCGCGCCACGCACTCCTGCTTGCCCTGGCTCATGCCGGGGCGGTCGGCCTGCCGTGGGCGATCGCTCGCCTCCCCGCTCGGCCGCGGCTGCCGGTACGCCTGCTGCGGGAGGCGTATCCGCTCCTCTTCGTGCCGCTCGGCTGGCTCGAGCTGGATCCGTTGATCCGGACGTTGCACGTCGACACCTGGGACGGAGTGATCATGGCGCTCGACCGGCTCGTGTTTGGAATCCACCTCGACCGGGTGTGGATCCGTGCGATGCCGCAGCGCTGGTTCAGCGAGCTGATGTATTTCTCGTACTGGGTCTATCTGCCCCTGATCTTCCTTCCGCCCGTCGCAATGGCGTTACGGCGAAACCCGGATGGGTTTCGCGACGTGACCCTGCGACTGCTCGCCACCTACCTGGGCTGCTTCGTCGTCTACATCCTGATGCCGACCGCGGGGCCCAAGGTCTTCGGGTTGCCGTTTCACGCGTCGGCGTCCGGCGGCACCTTCTTCGGGCTCGTGACGCGAGCGCACGAGACGGGCAACGTCTTCGGAGCCGCGTTTCCGAGCTCACACGTGGCGGGTGCCGTGACGGTGGCCTGGCTGGGATGGCGGTGGTTCGGGCGCGGGGTCGCGGCTTTGCTGACGATCCAGGCGCTCGGCGTGGTAATGTCCACCGTCTACACCCAGAACCACTACGCCATCGATTCGCTCGTCGGCGTCGCGTTCGCCCTCGCGATCCAGGCCCGACTCGTTCCGACGCTGGAGCGGCTCGGGCGACGCGCGCCTGCCCCGTACCCGCGACCGTCGATCACTCCGCCGGTTCCGGTGACGCCGCTGCCGACTCCGCCCCTGCCGATGCCGCCCCGGGCAGCTCCGGCGATCATGGACGGTGTCTCGTGAACCGCCGAATCGTGGTTACGGGAGCGACCGGATTCATCGGGACCCTGCTCGTGCGCCAGCTTCTCGCCGACGGTGCCTGCGTGCGGGTGCTGTTGCGCTCCCCGGGGAAGCTCGACCCTGCGGCGCGCGGGCGGATCGAGGTGGTCACCGGCGACATTCGCGACCAGGGCAGCCTCGACGTGGCGCTGCGCGACGCCGATACGGTCCTGCACCTGGCCGCCCTGGCGAAGGCGTGGTCGAACGACCCGTCTGCGTTCACGGAAACGAACGAGCGCGCCGTGGCGAAGCTCCTCGACGCGGCCCGACGGCACGGAATCCGTCGGCTCGTCCACGTCTCGACCGCACTCACTCTCGGACGTGCCGAGGGAGGCCCGCCGGCCGGCGCGACCCCCTACGAGCGCTCGAAGTTCGCCGGCGAGCGACTGGTGGAGGCCTACGCGCGGGAACATGGAGACGCGGTCATCGTCCACCCGACGCGCGTCTACGGGCCGGGACCGCTGAACGACGCGAACGGCGTCACGAGGATGATCGAACTCTACCTGCGAGGTCGGTTTCGGCTCCGCATCGCCGACGGCGGAGCGCGGGCGAACTACGTTCATGCCGCTGACGTCGCCCGCGGGATCCGCCTCGCCGCCGAGCGGGGGCGCTCCGGGCGCCACTACGCCCTCGGGGGCGACGCGAACCTGTCGCTCGGAGCGTTCCTCGACCGCGTGGGCGAGCTGAAAGGACGACGCCGGCGGACCGTGGCGGTACCGGTATCGGTGGCGCGGGGGATCGGCCTCGCGGGCGAGTGGTGGGGACGGCTCTCCGGCGAGACCTCGCTCACCCGGGGCTGGGTCGACGTGTTCCTCCGCGATCTACCGATCGACATCGGACCGGCACGCCGGGATCTCGGCTACGTTCCGCGTTCGCTGGACCGCGGGCTGCGGCAGACGATCGACTGGCTGGCCAGGCGGGGGGACGGGATGCGCGACGCCGACGGCGTCGGGGAGGCACCATGACCACGCTTGCCCTCTCGGCCCTACGCCGGGTACGGACACGGCGGGCAGAGGTCCTTCTCGGCACCGCCACCGTCGCCCTGTTCGCGTTCTACTACGTGGCGCGGGCCGATCTCGTCGGCTCGCGGGGCATCGACCCGGCCGGTGTCTGGCTGGTGGTGAGCGCCCCGGCCCGATCGCCGCTGCTGCACTTTCTCGCCGCGGCCCTGCTGCTCGGCGCGCTGCCCGTCGGGATTGCGCGATACGTATGCGCCCTCTCGCCACACGAGCTCGGGCTCGGGTTCGGTGACGTCGGCGCCGGACTGCGGTGGCTGGCGATCGGGCTACCCGGCGCCGTCCTCGCCGGATGGATTGCCGCCGGATCCCCGGCGATGCAGGCCGTCTATCCGCTGGACCCGGCGGTCATCGCGTCGCCGGCCTCCTTCGTTCCCCATGCCCTGCGCAACGGTCTCTATTTCGGCGCCTGGGAAGTCCTGTTTCGGGGTGTCCTGCTCTTCGGCCTCCGCGGCGTGATCGGGGCGGGCGGCGCCAACACCGGCCAGACCGGCCTCTCCGTTCTGGCGCACTTCGGCCGACCCATGACCGAGACGTTCGCCGCCATACCCGGCGGGTTCCTGTTCGGCTGGATCAGCCTGAGCACCGGGTCGATCTGGTACGTCGCGCTGATCCACTGGACCGTCGGGACCAGCATGGACTGGTTCATCCTGGTCGGCGCGGGATGAACCCCCGGCCTTCGCCCGGACGCTTGTCTCCCGCTTGACCGCTCCCCCCGAAGCTGTCCGTGGATGCTCTCGGCCCCTGATCGAGGGGTGCCGCATTGGCAGACACGAAGGAGGGACGACCATGATTCCGCGCGCGCCGCAACGTTCGAACCGGCTGCCCGGGCCCGTCACGTACTTCGCGATCGACACGCAGCCGGTCTGGAAAGACACCGCGTGGCTGGGATGCGCGCGGCCACTGAATGCAGGACACGCGGATGCGGCGTCTGCATCGACCGGCGAATGCGCGCTGAGCACCCGCGACGACCGTGACCTCGACCGGCAGGCCGGTGAAGCGGCGATGGACTCGGCGCTCCGTGCCGCCGGCGCGCCGGCGTCTGTTTCGGGGGCGCGGTCGCCGTTTCCTCCGCGGTCCGTGGCCCATTCCGGGGGGCGGGGCGCGGCCGTAGTCCATCGGGACCCCGACCGCCGCGTGGGCATCGATCTCGAGCCGAGCGGCGCCGTGAACCCCGACTTCGCCCGCTACTTCACTACACCCGCCGAGCGGGCGCGCTGCCCGTTCGCCGAGCCTACCGTCCTCTGGACGCTCAAGGAAGCGGCCTGGAAGGCCTTTGATTGCGACGTGTCGGTGCCGTTTCACGACCTGGAAATCGTGTTCACCCGACGCGGCCACGTGCGCGGGGTGCGCCTGCTCGGGCGTCCGACAGCCGCCCGGTGCCTGATCCTCGTTCCCTGGCCCGGCTGGATCCTGTCGGTTCTCTGCGTCGAGGATGCACCGTGAGCGGCCCGCGAGCGACGCCCGGCATATCGGAAGTCTAGTTCGCCTTCCCCCGAGCTCCTCCGCGAGTTCGGGTTCGACCGAGTCTACGTGGCCGAGGAGGAGATCGCGTTCGGGCTGGCAGCCGAAGCGGCCGGGCATCTGCTCCGGGAACGGTCCAGCACGAGCTCCGTCTGGCGCGCGCCGCCTGCATCGCCGACGGGGTCGACCGCGTTCTCTGCGTGGCGAGCGAGTTCTTCCCGGCCGACGCGGGGCGCGTTGAGTTCGCGTGCCGACAGGACGCGTCCATCGACGAGGCCCTATTTTGGAACCGTCATCTGCCGTGAGCGAGTACGTTCGACGCGAGACCCCATATGAGCTACAAGCGCTTTTTCGCGATGATCGCGACGTCGGTGGTCGTGATGTTCTGCCTGATGTACCTCAACTCCTACCAGATTCTCGACCACGCCTGGTTCAGCGAGACGCGCGCGTTCATGGCGCTGATCATGGGCGGCGCGATGATGATCGTCATGCTGGGCTTCATGCTGAACATGTACGAGAACCGCACGGCGAACGCGGCGATCTTCGCGGGCGGCGCGCTCCTGGTCCTGGCCGCCGTCGGACTCGTCCGGAGCCAGGTGACGGTGAGCGGCGTCGACTACATGGAGGGCATGATCCCGCACCATTCGATCGCGATCCTCACCAGCGAGCGCGCCCGGATCGAAGACCGGCGCGTGCGCGAGCTCGCCGGCAAAATCATCGAAGCGCAGCGTCGGGAGATTCGCGAGATGGAGTGGCTGATCGCGGACATCCGGGAGAACGGGCCGGCTACCACGCGGGCGGAGGCGGACGCCAGGCCGGTGCCCGACCTTCCGGCGACGGCCGAGTAGCCCGTCGCGTGAGCGGCAGGTCGCAGGGCCATGCGTGAGCCCTTCGCCGGAGACGTCATCGACCACCTGCTCTACGGTGCGCCCGACCTCGAGATCGGGATGGACGCGGTCGAGCGCCTGCTCGGCGCCCGGCCCGTTCCCGGCGGGCGGCACCCGGCCTATGGTACGCGCAACGCGCTCCTTTCACTCGGGCCGGCGTGCTACCTCGAGGTGATCTCTCCCGACCCGGGGCTCCCGACGCCCGATCGCGGGCTCGGCTTCGGAATCGAGGGAACCACGTCACCGCGGCTCCTGACGTGGGCGATGCGGTCTCGAGAGATCGAAACGGCGGCCGAGCGCGCGGGGCTTGGCCCGGTGGAGGACGGGAGCCGGGAGCGAGCTGACGGGACGGTCCTGCGCTGGCGGCTGACCGATCCCTACGCCGAGCGGATGGACGGCGTCCTCCCGTTCCTCATCGACTGGGGGGAGACGCCGCACCCGGCAGAGGCGGCTCCGCGGGCAGGCCGGCTGATCGAGCTGCGCATCGAGCATCCGGCGCCCGACGGAGTGCGCCGTGCGCTGGCGACGCTCGGCTGCCGTGACGTGACCGTGCGCCTCGGCGCCGCGCCCCGCCTCGTCGCCGTCGTCCGGACGGCGGGGGCCGGCACGGCAGGCGCGACCGTGGAGCTCGCCTGATGGCGAAATCGCCACGAGACGTCCTCGTCGTCGGAGCCGGGGTGTTCGGGATCTGGACGGCCGTGCACCTCCACCGCGCCGGAAAGCGCGTCACGATCATCGACGACACGGGCCCCGCCCACAGCGGTGCCTCTTCCGGCGGCGAGAGTCGGGTGACGCGGTGTGGTTACGGGGCCGAGGACCTGTACACCGAATGGGCGGACCGGTCGATGACCGAGTGGCGCGACCTGTCCGAACGTGGCGGCCTGCCCCTGTTCCACGAAACCGGCGTGCTGTGGATTCACCCCGACGGCGACCCGTTCGTCGACGCCACGGCGCGCACCCTCGCTCGCCACGACGTCCCGCACGAACGCCTCGCGGCCCGCGAGCTGCGCGCCCGCTACCCGGTCCTCCGGCTCTCCGACGACGAGGCGGCGCTGTTCGAGCCACGGGGCGGAGCGCTAATGGCGCGGCGGGCCGTGCAGACGCTCGCGGCCGAGCTGGTCGCTGGGGGCGTCGAGCTCGTGCAGGCTGCGGCCCAGCCGGTGCGGACCTCCGACGGCGTTGCCGGGGCGCTGCCTTCCGTCCGGACCGTGGAGGGTGAGACACTCGTGGCCGAGGCCTTCCTGTTCGCCTGCGGTTCGCGGCTCGACCACGTGTGTCCCGACGCGCTGGCGGGCCGGCTGTTCGCGACCCGACAAGAGGTCGTCTATTTCAGTGCCGGCCGCGCCGCGACGGGCATGCTGCCCGTGTGGTTCGACCTGCCGTTCTACGGCTTCCCATCCCTCGAAGGGCGGGGCTTCAAGGTGGCCGACGACACGCACGGCCCGCCGGCCGACCCGGCCGGGATCGACCGGCTGGTCGGCGCCGAGACCGTCGACCGCGCCCGCGATCTGATCGCGCGCCGCTTCCCTTCGCTGTCCGGTCGCCCGGTGAGCGAGACCCGCGTCTGCCAGTACGCCAACAGCTCGAACGGCGACTTCGTGATCGACCGGCATCCGGGTCTCGAGAACGTGTGGCTCGTCGGTGCGGGCTCCGGCCACGGCTTCAAGCACGGGCCGGCGGTCGGCGCGCACGTCGCGGGGCTGCTGCTCGGTACGGAGGCGCCGATCGAGCGTTTCGGGCTCGCCGGGAAGGGCACCAGGCAGGAGCGGGGCATCCAGTGAGCGCTCGCAGCTGCCGGGAACTGACGGGCGCTGATCGGGCGCCTCGCGGACATTCGCCCGAAGTACCTCCGTCCACGAAGGAGAGAAAGTACTCGAGAACAGCTGGAACTCGAACTTGCCGCCGGGCGGCGGAGGGGAGTAGCCCCTCCGCCCAGCCGCAGCGAGTCCTGCGTCGAGCGGTCCGGCCTCAGGCCGTAGCGCGCCGCTCGATGCGATCCATGTGATCGGTCCAGGCCTCGGTCATGCGGTCCCGCATGTCGTCGGGGAGCGGACCGAAGGCCGTGTGCACGAACCGCAGGGTCGTGACGCCATTCTCGTGAGCCAGCCGGTACTGCACGTTGTTGCTGACTGGCGCCGACATGAACAGCGGTCCCGTCAGCTCGAACAGGGTCGGCGGTTTGATCGCCTGCACGTGCCCCCAGAAGTGCCCGATCCCGTCGCCGAGATCACGGTACCAGCGCCCGCCGGGAAAGGGCTCGACCTTGAGGTGCATCGAGGCGCCGTCCTCGCCGCCGAACTCGGGCCCGACCTCGATGAGCATGGCCTCCCAGACATCTTCGATCGGGGCCTCGATCCGTCGTTCCAGCTCGATGCGGAACTCGAGTTCCGCGGGGACCGCACGGGTCATCATTCGTCTCCTGGATGTTGAGAGTTCCGGCTTGTCTACGTCGTTCGACCTCCGGTCCTGTCGGCACGCTGCCGCGCCATCCGCTCCGCGCGCTCCTCGATCGCGTCGAGGTGGCGAGTCCACAGACGCTCGCACTTCGCGACCCAGGCCTCGACCGGCTCGAGGGCGCTCGGGTCGGCCGAATACAGCCTCCGCCGTCCGTCTCGCCGCACCTTCACCAGTTCGACCTCGCGTAGCACCTTGAGGTGTTTCGAGACCGACGGCTGATCCATGCCGAGGGTGTCGGCCACGTCGCCGACGGCTCGTTCTCCGACACACACCAGCTCGAAGATCTCGCGCCGTCGCGGTTCGGCGATCGCGTTGTAGACGTCGGATGCGGCGGTGGCTCGTGCCATGAGGACAATATATTCCGAGATCGGAATATGTCAACAGGTCTGCGCCCCCGGGGCTCGTCGGGCGTCGGCGCGGCAGGATAGCCGATGATCGTCCGTCGGCGGTCCCTGCACAGCGTCGTCCCGATGCACTAGCTTGGGGCCTCGGGAAGCACTCATGACTCATGAAGGAGAGCGGCGTTGGATCTGAAGATATCGGGGCAGGTCGTCGAGATTCTCGAAGAGCAGTCCGGCGAGGGTCGCAACGGCCCGTGGCGAAAGCAGGACTTCATCCTCGAGACGCCGGGTGAGTATCCGGCCAAGGTCTGCATCACGCAGTGGGGCGACGACATCGAGAAGTTCGGCGTGCGCGAGGGCGAGCAGCTCACCGCTCACATCGACATCAAGAGCCGCGAGTACCAGGGCCGCTGGTACACCGACGTCAAAGCGTGGCGCGTGGAGCGGGAGCAGGCGCAGGGCGGCGGCCCCGGTGGCCCCGGCGCACTCGGGCCTCCTCCCGGCGACTTTCCGGAGCCACAGGAAGGGGACGAAGACCTGCCTTTCTAGAGCGGGAATCCTTTCGACTCCCTGGATACGGCGGACTTACGCGAAGACATTGGGGCGATTGCATCCAGAAGCCGGCTTGTCGCGCACGATCTGACGAGAGGGCACCGCATGCGGTGCCGACGTAGCTGACGCCGAAGAAAGGACGAGACGATGCCGACCACGCACGAGCGATCGCTCCAGGGATGGATCAAGGCCTGCTGGCTGGGCTACTTCCTTCTCTTCTCCGCCTTCCTGGTGACGGGCCTGCTGGCGAGGCTGTTCTGGCCCGCTTCCTGGCCGTCCATGTCGGATTTCTGGTCGATCGATCCGGCCGCGCTGCCCAATTCGATCGACCAGGTACTCTACCGCCGGATCTACCGGATCAATCTCGGCTACCACCTGGTGCATCTCGCCGGCTTCGGCGGGCTGCTGGGGGCCCTGCAGGCGTCGACCCTCGGACGCTCGCGCCGCGTGTGGGCCGGCCTGTCGGCGCTCGCCTTCGCCTCGCTGCTGCTCCTGGAAGCGATCCGGCCGGGTCTCGTGGCCGGGGGGCATCCGGCGCCCGTCGAGCCAATCCTCATCGCCGCGGGCGGCGGCAGTCTCGCCGGCCTGCTACAGTGGGCGTACCTGCGTCGCGAGGGAATCGCGGTGGGCCGCTGGCTCGGCCGTTGGATCGCCGGTCTCGTCGCCGGCGTCATCGCGGCTGCCGCGCTCCTCACCGTGCTCGGCCCGCTGCTGCGTCCCGTCGTGAGAGCAGTGTTCCCCAACGACGAAATCTTCGTCTTCGTCGGCCAGGTCATCTTTTTCACGGTCTACGGGTCCGTCGTCGGGCTGGTCGCGGGATGGATCAGCAGGGGCGCCGCGCGGGAGCTCGCGTCGACGGACGGTGCGTTCTGACCCGGAGGTCGACCTGGACCCAGAGAAATCAACGAGATGACGGCGCCGTGTTCATGGTACCCATAGAGATCACCGGAACCGCAACCGGAATCCTGCTTCCTCTGCCACCGAGACGCGCATGATCAACCGCAGCGCCGCATGGCTCACGCTCCTTCTCCTGCCTGCCTGCGCGCCGGGGGATTCGGCCGGTGATCCGGCTTCGGACGCTTCCGGCGCCTACGAAGTCTTGATCGCCGGAGGTAACGTGGTCGACGGGACGGGTGCGCCCGCCCGACGCGCCGACGTGCTCGTGCGCGGCGGGAAAATCGCCTATGTCGGCGCGGTCGACCCCGACACTCTGGACGCGGGCATCCGCGAGACGTTTGACGCCACCGGCCTCGTCGTCGCGCCCGGGTTCATCGACGCGCACGCTCACGGCGACCCGACCGATCCCGAGACGAATCGATTCGAGAACTTCCTCGCCCAGGGGGTGACGACGATCGTGCTCGGCCAGGACGGAGGCAGCCCGCGAGCCGCCGAGCTCGCCGCCCACCTCGATTCGGTGGCCGACGCCCGCCCCGGCGTCAACGTCGCCTATCTGGTCGGCCACAACACCGTGCGCCGTGAATCGGGCGTCGAGTTCGGCGATCCGGGTACCGAAGGCCTCGTGCGGATGACCGAGCTCGTGGCGCAGGGCCTCGCAGCGGGTGCGTTCGGCCTGTCGACCGGGCTCGAGTACGATCCGGGCTCGCGGGCGGGGGTCGACGAACTGGTGGCCGTCGCCCGACCGGTGGCGGAAGTCGGCGGCGTCGTGTCGAGCCACCTGCGCAGCGAGGACGCCGATCGCGTCGAGGAGTCGCTCGACGAGCTGATCGAACAGGGCCGACGCTCGGGCGCCCGGGTGCACGCTTCGCACTTGAAGATCGTGCTCGGCAGCGACACGGTGCGCGCTGCGGCGCTGCTCGACCAGATGGCCCGCGCCCGTGCGGAAGGCGTCGAGGTCACGGCCGACGTCTACCCGTACACGGCCAGCTATACGGGTATCGGCCTCCTGTTCCCCGACTGGGCGAAGCCGCCCAACGACTACGACAGCGTGCTGGCCGAGCGTCGCGACGAGCTCGCCGCCCACCTTCGCGAGCGGGTCGAGAGCCGGAACGGCCCCGAAGCCACCCGGTTCGGCACGGGCAACCTCGCGGGCCGCACGCTGGCCGAAGTGGCCGAAAGGCGCGGCGTGCCGTACGAGGACGTACTGATCGATCTCGGGCCCGAAGGCGCGTCGGCCGCCTACTTCGTGATGGACGAGAACGTAATGAGCTGGCTGCTCCGCGATCCGCACGTCGCCGTGTCGTCGGACGGCAGCCCGACCATGCTCCATCCGCGGGGCTACGGTTCGTTCGCAAAGGTGATCCGGCGCTACGTTGTCGAGGAGGGTACGCTCGGGCTCGAGGAGGCGGTGCGGAAGATGTCGGGGCTCACGGCCTCGGTGTTCGGGTTCGACGACCCGGCGCTCGTCGCCGTGCAGCGCGGGCAGGTTCGCGAGGGCTGGGCGGCCGACCTCGTCGCGTTCGACCCGGCCGATATCGAGGACCGTGCCGACTTCGAGCGGCCGCACCTGTGGGCCGGGGGGATGTGGGCCGTGTGGGTGAACGGTCGCCTCGCGTGGCAGGACGGGGAACTTCCCGTCGCCGAAGATGGAGAATCGGCCGGGCTCGCCAGCCACGGAGTGGCGCTGCGCGCCCGGCGCTGAAGTCATCGTCTGCCTCTGTGCAGGGCAGGTGACCGCTTCGAGCCGGGGCGTGGTGACCGCGTTTATCGAGGCGAAAGGTTGAAGATGGGATTGTACGGCAGATTCGTTCTCCCCCGCCTGGTCCACATCGCGTGCAAGGCCAGGCCGGCCATGCGACAGCGGCAGAAGCTGGTGCCCCTTGCTCGGGGACGAGTACTGGAGGTCGGCGTCGGCACGGGGCTGAATCTGCCGTTCTACGATCCCGCCAACGTCGGCGGAATCTGGGGACTCGATCCTTCCCCCGAGATGATCGACCGGGCCCGCGATTCAGCGCGGAGTGTTCCGTTCGGCGTCGAGTTCGTCGAGGCGGGAGCCGAAGAAATCCCGCTCGACGCCGACAGCTTCGACACGGTCCTTCTGACGTACACGCTCTGCTCGATCGCCGACGTCGAGCCGGCGCTGCGCGAGATGGCGCGCGTCCTCAGGCCCGGCGGGGCCCTCCTGTTCTGCGAGCACGGCGCGGCACCGGACCCCGGCGTGCGCCGCTGGCAGGACTGGCTGAATCCGATCTGGCGGCGCGTCGGCGGAGGCTGCCGGCTCAACCGCGACATTCCGACCCTCATCCGGTCCGGCGGCTTCGAGATCACCGATCTGGAATCCATGTACATACCCGGCTGGCGTCCGGCGAGCTTCAATTACTGGGGGAGCGCCAGGGCCGTCTAATGTCGCGCCGTGTCGAATCCCGCGCGGCGTTTCCGACCAGGTTGTGGACCCGCCACACATCGAATAGCGTCCCGCCGAGCCAGGCGGGCACCTATGCGTCGTTCTGTCGTCGGAGAGGTGAGCGCGGCGCGAGACCGATGGCCGAAACCAGGCGGCGCACCACCCCAGGGCCGAGCAGGGCTATTGTGGCGCCCCCGCCGGTTCCAGCCCCGCCTGATCGGCCGGCGTCGCCGTCGTCGGCTTGTCGGCGCCGAGGTCGAACGCGTTGAATACGAGCGCTGCCGCCGCGCCGCCCACCAGGTTCGCGACCAGGAAGATCCACAGGTCGCCCACCGCCGCGAGCCCCAGCAGTACGGCGCCCACCGCGACGGCCGGGTTGAACGCCGCCCCCGAAATCCCGCCCACGGCATACGCGCCGACCAGCACCGTGCCGCCGATGGCGAGGCCGTAGTACGAGTTCCCCTCGGTACCTCGGGTGGTGGCCGTGTTCAGCACCACGAACACCAACGCGAACGTGAACAGAAACTCGGCCACGAGCGCGGGCATCACGGGCAGGGCCGCCGGCGTGGGCGCGCCGCCCTTCAGGTAGAGCACTACGAACGCGGCGGCGCCTCCGGCCAGGAGCTGGGCCACCCAGTAGCCGGCGAGATCGGCGGCGCTGGCCCGACCGCGCAGGTACACTCCGAGGGTAACCGCCGGGTTCAGGTGACCGCCCGACACGTGCCCGGTCGCGTAGACCATGACGGCCAGCGCGAGGCCGATGGCGAGCGGCGCGAACTGACCCGCCCCCGGATCGAACACCGTCTGTCCGACGGTGAACACCAGAAAAAACGTACCGATCGCCTCCGCTGCCAGCTTCTTCGCCATGGGACCTCCTCGGACGGGGTCGTTGAAGTGCGGGATGCCCGAATGTTGGATCCTCGGTTGGATCCGATCAATAGAGGCGATGCCAGGGGCGCTCCCGGCCAACGTTCCGGCTCCCGTGTGCCGTCGATCAACGGCTCGTCAAATCGCGTCCGCAGCCCGCTTCCGAGAATGGGTCGAAGACCGCGTGTTTCTTGATATAAGCTTGATGTCGTCGGGTATACTGGAAGCAGACTACGAGGCTGCATCTGAATATCGTCGGGATATCGAGGAGAGCGACATGGGCTGTGCGCTACCGGAGGTCGGGCTGGTTCCGCGGAACGCGTGGGCGCGAAGGGTGCGTGAGTGCGCGCCGGCGCCGTACGGCGTCGCGGACCCGGCCGACGCTCCCGCCCTCGACCCCGACGCGCTCGACGAGCTGGCCGACGAGATCCGCGTCCTTGCGGCGCACCTGCACGCCGGGACCCGCGAGCTCCTCGGCCTGATCGCGCGGTTCGACGCCGCCGGCGGCTGGAAGCCGGGCGGGCACCGCGGCTGCGAGAACTGGCTGTCGCTGAACACCGGCGTCGCCCTGCGGGTGGCGCGTGAGTACGTCCGCGTGGCCCGCGCGCTCGAAGATCTCCCCGAGACGGGCGCCTCGATGGGCCGCGGCGCCCTGTCGCTCTGCCAGGTCCGGGCGCTGACGCGCGTCGCGACCCCCGATACCGAAACCGACCTGCTGGAGCTCGCCGAGGGCGCCAGCACGGCCGTCCTCGAGCGCGAGTGCCGGGCCTGGAAGACGCTCGGCCGGAAGGACGAGGCCGAGCGCGAGCGCGCCCTTCACGACTCGCGCCGCCTCGCCCTGTATCCGAACGGCGACGGGATGTACCGGCTCGACGCGCTCCTCATGCCCGAGGAGGCGGCAACGTTCGGCAAGGCCCTCGACCGGGCCCGCTTCGCCCTGTACCGCAACCGCGGCGAGGCCGAGTGGAGCGACGACCCGGCCGAGATCTCTCGCCACCGGGCCGACGCCGCCGGCCTCATGGCCGAATGGGCGCTCGCCTACCGCTCCAATTCCGGCAAGGACGACGACTCCGACGACGATCGGGACGACCCGATCAGCGGAACGCGGGCCGAGCGCTTCCAGGTCATGCTGCACGTCGAGCCCGCCACGCTGGCCGCCGAGGGCGAGCCCGGCCGCTCCGAGCTCGAAGACGGCACGCGGCTCGCCGCCGAGACGGCCCGCCGCCTCGCCTGCGACTGCGGACTCGTTCGGGTCGAGCGCGGCCCGGGCGGCGAGGTGCTGAACATCGGCCGCAAGTCCCGCAGCCTCCCGTCCGCCCTGCGCCGCGCGCTCGAAGTGCGCGACCGCGGCTGCCGGTTCCCCGGCTGTGGGCTCCGGTTCACCGACGGCCACCACCTCGTCCACTGGGCCGACGGCGGCGAGACGAGCCTCCGCAACACCATGCTGCTCTGCCGCGTGCACCATCGCCTCGTCCACGAGGGACGCTGGAGGGTCGAGTGGTGGGGCCGGGACCGGCACCCCGTGTTCATCGACCCGCGCGGCCAGGCCCACGGCAGCCTCCGGCCTCCGCGGCCGTCGCTGCCGGACGCCGTCGAGGCGCTCGTCCGACGGAACCGGGCACGTGGCGCCGATCCCGACGCCGACACCGCGCCCGCCCGCTGGCACCGCCAGCGCGACATCCCCGACGAGGTCCTGTTCCGGGCCCTCGAGGCGACCGCGCCCGGGTAGGGACCGGCTCCCGCAAATGTATGCGCCCGAATGGACGCCGTCCGACCCCGTCCATAGCTTTCGGGCGTGTCCAGCCTCGATCCCATTCTCATCGTCCTGCTGTATGCGTCCCTCGCTGCGTTGGCCGCGGCGCTGGGCGTGGTTCCGCACGCCGTGGCCGGGCGCCTCCCGCTCCCGGTGCTCGGCTGGTCGAATGCCCTGGCCTCGGGGCTCATGCTGGGGGTCGCATATTCGCTGTTCGCCGTCGAGTTCTCCGCCGGACTGTTCGGCGGCGCGGCCGGCGCGTTGCTCGGGGTGCTGTTCGTGCGCCTCGTGCACGCCGGCACGGGCACGACGGACCTCGACCTGAACCAGCTCGACGAACTCGATCCCGCCTACGGCTACCAGGTCGTGCTGGTGAACACGCTGCACTCGGCGTATGAGGGCGTGGCGATCGGGGTGGCGATGCTGGTCTCGCTGTCGTTCGGGATTTCGATGGCCGCGGCACTCGCGATCCACAATATTCCCGAGGCGATGATCCTCACGGCGATCGTCGCGGGCCGCGGTGTTTCGCTTTCCCACGCAGCGGCCCTCGCCGTCGCGACGAACGTCAGCCAGGTGTTGCTGGCCATCGTCACCTTCGCCGTCGTCGGCGCGCTTCCCGTCCTGCTGCCATGGGTTGTCGGGTTCGCGGTCGGCGCCCTTATCTACCTGACGCTGGCCGAGTTGCTGCCGGAATCCTACCGCGAGGCCGGACACACGAGCATCGCACTCGTCACGCTGATCGCGATGGGGATCGTGGTCGCACTCGGGGGCGGGGCGCCGATCCAGTGATCGAGACGCTGGCGGCCAACGAGACGCTGCTCGTCTTCCTGTACGCGCTGGCCACGGCGCTCGCCACCGGCCTCGGGGCGCTCCCGTTCCTGTTCGTCCGCAACGTATCCGACCGCTTCGTAGCCTACTCGCACGCGATCGCCGCCGGCCTGATGCTTGGGGCGAGCTTCGGGCTCGTCTCGGAGGGCACCGTGCACGGCCGTCTCGAGACGCTGGGCGGGGCGCTGCTCGGCGTGCTGTTCATCCTCGGCACGCAGCGCTTCCTGGCCGGCTACGACGAGGAGGAGCTGATGTTCGGCGCGGTGCGCGGCGAAAGCGCCCGGCGGATGATGCTGATGATGATCGTGATGACCGTCCATTCGTTTTCGGAAGGGGTCGCGGTAGGCGTGTCGTTCGGCGGCGGCGTCACGCTGGCCGCCGTCATCACGATCGCCATCGCCGTGCACAACGTACCCGAGGGCATCGCGATCACGGCCGTCCTCAGGCCGCGCGGCGTCAGCGTGCCGCGCTGCGCCGGCTGGAGCGTCGTTTCCTCGCTCCCGCAGCCGCTGATGGCCGTGCCCGCGTTCCTGTTCGTCGAGGCGTTCCGGCCCGCGCTGCCCTGGGGCCTCGGCTTCGCGGCGGGCGCGATGATCTTCATGGTGCTCGTCGAGCTCCTGCCCGAGGCGTTTCTCGAGGGACGCCGCGCCCCGGTCGCGATGGTGGCGACGCTCACCCTGGTCGGGATGATGCTGTTCCAGCGGATGCTGTAGCGGGTCGGTGAGCAACCGTCTCGCCTCCTTCACCTGCATGGGCGTGAGCCTGCTCTACGTGGGATCGGGCTCGCTGCTCTGGCCGATGTTTCTGCACGCGGCGTCGATCTGAACGGGGGCGCGGTGGGCCGGCGGGTGGTGACGGCGGAGGCGGGGGCACGACGCGTGAGTGAAACGCTGAAACTCGCTCTCTGCATTCGCCGTAGGTAGAGGCATGGAAATCATCGGCGTGATCGTCTACTTCATCGCCTTTGTCGCGTACCAGTTCGCCTTCGGCCCCGAGACTGAATGGGCCCACTGGCTTACTCTCGTCCTGCTGCCGTTCCTCGGGCTTTACCTGCTGCATCGACGATCGGCGGTCGAGCATCCGTTCAAACGGACCTTGGCCAGCGTCGGGCTTCGTCGCGGCCACCTCACCGACGGGCTCGCATGGGTGGTTCCGTTCGGTCTCTTGCTGTCCACGGCCACGCTCTGGTTCTCGCGCAGTGGAGCTCGATTCCTCGAGATGCTGGAGACCACGCAGATTCTATGGGCACTGCCGCTCGCCTTCGTCTTCTTGCTGGCCACGGCGGCGTTCACGGAGGAGTTCTTCTTTCGTGGTATAGTCCAGGGACGACTCGAGAACTGGCTCGGGACGAAATCGGGCCTTTCGGGATGGCGGGCGAAGATGCTCGCCGTGGTCGGCGCGACGGTCGTCTTCGCGACATATCACGTGCCCTACGCGTACCTGAGCCCTCACTGGCCGAGCCACGGAGACCTCGGAGAGGCCATTCGGCTGGCGTCGATCGACGGCACGCTCGGCGGACTCGTCCTCGGCCTCGTATTCGTCGGAGCGAGGGGCAACCTGGTGGCGGTAATCCTCGTGCACGCCCTGATCGATCTCCTGCCCGCCGTCACGATGATCCGCTTCGGCTGAGCGCCCTGACCGCGGACAACCGGGCACAGTCGGGCGGATGCGGGTTTTCGAGTTGGTGAATCCCGGGCCGGAATGACACATTGTCGCTCATGGTGGACTGCACCCGCACCGTCCGTGGCGTCCCCGTCCCCACCTTCATCTACGGGACGGCCTGGAAAGAGGAGCTGACGGGCCCCCTGGTGGCCCGTTCCCTCCACGCGGGCTTCCGGGGCATCGACACCGCCAACCAACGGAAGCACTACCACGAGGCGGGTGTCGGGGTCGCGCTCACCCGGTCCTTCGAGCGGGGCGCCCTGAGGCGCGACGAGCTGTTCGTGCAGACGAAGTTCACCTTCCCGGCCGGCCAGGATCACCGGATCCCCTACGATCGGCACGCGAGCGTAGCCGAGCAGGTGGAGCAGTCGTTCGAAAGCTCGCTCGAGCACCTGGGCGTGGAGCGCATCGACAGCTACGTGCTGCACGGCCCTACCGTGTCGAGCGGCCTGGGCGACGCCGATCGCGAGGCGTGGCGCGCGATGGAGGCGCTGCACGAGGACGGAAGAGCCCGGCTGATCGGGGTGAGCAACGTGCGGCCCGACCAGCTCGAGCTACTGTGCGAGTTCGCCGAGGTCCCGCCGGCCTTCGTCCAGAACCGCTGCTTCGCCCGCATGGGCTGGGACGCGGAGGTGCGCCGCGTCTGCGACGAGCGCTCGATCGTCTACCAGGGCTTCTCGCTGCTCACCGCCAACCCCGAGGTGCTCGGCCGTCCCGCGCTGGCCGACATGGCCGAGCGCCATGAGCGCACCCGCCCGCAGTTGATCTTCCGCTTCGCGCTGCAGCTCGGGATGATCCCCCTAACCGGCACGAAGGACCCCCGCCACATGGAGCAGGCCCTCGAGGTCTACGACTTCGAGCTGTCCGACGAGGAGATCGCGGCGATCGAGGGTATGGGGGCGTAGGGGCACCCACTTAACCATCTGTGGCAACATGCGTTACGAGATCTCGGTCCGAAACGTCTCAGACGGCGCGCCGGTCTACGTCCCGGCGGCGGTGGTCGCCGCCGGGACGGCTGAGACGAACCCCTGAACGTCGGCTATCGGCCGTCCGACGGCGGGGGCGGTGCGTGCGCCTTCATCCATTCGACGCCCTCGGCGTGCGTCGTCGGGCCGTCGTGGCCCGCGCAGCTCGCGTTCGGGTTGAACGGGAAGGCGACGCCGAGCGGATTCTCCTCGTGGACCCAGAGGTGGAGCTCGTAGTGGGGCTCGAAGCCGTGGGCTTCGTCCACGTCTCCCGTCGCGGGGTTATCCACCATGTGCCAGAACTGTTGGCCGTGGAACTCGGGAAGACTCGAATTGCCCGCTTCGTACCAGGCCTTCTTGAACACGAGGCTCTCGATCGCCCCGAGGCGCAGGTTTCCGTTCTCATCCGGAACATAGATGAGGACGGCGGGCTGGGTGAAGTCCATGTGGACACCGACGCCATTCACCCGCGGCTCGGTCGCCGTCAGGCCCAGGAGATCCGGCCGGAAGAAGTGGACTCCCATCGTCCCGAGTTGCTCCGGATACCCCTCGAGGGGCGCGGTGACGCAGAGGTTCATCGGATCCCGAACGTAGCCCTCGGCCAGGGCCACTTCGACGTCCTTGAAACGTGCGGTCGCCTCCCGCAGGGCCGGGACCGCCGCGTCCAACTGGGTTGCCCTGTCGGCGAGGTCTGCCGCCGTCGGAAGCGTCGTCGCGACCATCTCCTGTGACTGCGCGGCGTCGTGAACGAAGACCGAGAGAAGCAGGGCGATCGGAAGGACCGCCAGGCGCGCGTGCTGCGTCACCGCACTGCGGGGTGAGAAGGGACTCATCGTGTGGCTCCTGCACTGGTTCGGCACGGAGTGCCTGTTTGACGCCCCGGCCGACGGAAGGCTTTCGGGCGAGGCACGGAATTTAGCCGCCGGGAATGTAGCTGGTCGATCGCCGCCTCACCAATGGGAGGCAGCTCGATCGCTGCCGTGGGGTCCGCCGCCGGCCCAAATCGACGACCGGAACGAAAAGTCGGCGGCTCGGGTTCTCTCAGGGTTTCCTCCACGATTCAGTCCCTCGTCGGCCGCAACTCGAACATGACGAATCGCTCCGAATTCGAGCTCCTACCGAACTGCAGGCCTCCGTCGCCGGTTCGGGTGCGTTCCGCGTGGGGCGTGCTGACCGCCCGGATGTCCAGGACGAGAAAGGTTCGGTCCGGCTGCACGAGCGAGGGATCCTCGATATAGCACAGTACCTCGAGATCCGGGTCCAGATCAGCGAGCATCTCACGGAGATCACGCCGTTTCATGGATGGCTCCAGGCGTGATTGTCAGGATAGTCGGACCCCTTTCGCTCGGAACGCGCGAAAGCCATGAAAATGGTAGCGAATTCTCGTCACGGGGTTCCGCGCGTCCGGAATGCTGTATCTTGAACCCCATGGAACACCAACATGAAGGGAACGCCGGCCACGACGAGCATGCCGGCCACGACGAGCACGCCGGCCACGACGAGCACGCCGGCCATAGCCCACGGATGTTCCGCGACAAGTTCTGGCTGTCGCTCGCGCTGACGCTGCCGGTGGTGTTCTGGTCGGGCCACGTCCAGGAGCTGCTCGGCTACGAGGCCCCGACGTTCCCCGGATCGAGCTGGATCCCACCCGTGCTCGGCACGGTGGTCTTCCTGTACGGCGGCCTCGTCTTCCTCAAGGGTGCGTGGCGCGAGTTGAAGGACCGCCTGCCGGGGATGATGACCCTGATCTCGCTGGCGATCGTCGTCGCGTTCGGGTTCTCGTGGATCGTGCAGCTCGGGTTGCTCGACGCCGGGGCGCTGTGGTGGGAACTCGCCACGCTGGTCACGATCATGCTGCTCGGGCACTGGATCGAGATGCGCTCGATCTCGCAGGCGCGTGGGGCGCTGAACGAGCTCGCGAAGCTCCTGCCCGACACCGCGACCCGTGTCACGGACGACGGCGAGGAGAAGGTGCCGGTCGACGAGCTGCGCAACGGTGACGTCGTGCTGGTCCGCCCCGGCGAGAGCATCCCCGCCGACGGCGTCGTGAAGAAGGGCGACAGCAAGGTCGACGAGTCGATGCTCACCGGCGAGTCGCGCCCGGTGAGCAAGGGCGAGGGCGACGAGGTGATCGCCGCGACGATCAACGGCGAGGGCTCGCTGCGCGTCGAGATTACGGGCACGGGGGACGAGACGAAGCTGTCGGGCATCATGCGGCTGGTGTCCGAGGCGCAGGAATCGAAGTCGCGGGCGCAGAACCTGGCCGACCGCGCGGCCCGGGCTCTGACCGGCGTGGCGATCGCGGCGGCGGTGATCACCTTCGTCGCCTGGCAGCTCGCCGGGGCCGAGATCGATTTCTCCATCGTGCGCGTGGTGACGGTGCTGGTCATCGCCTGCCCGCACGCGCTCGGGCTCGCCGTGCCGCTCGTCGTCGCGATCTCGACCACCCTCGGCGCGCGCAACGGGCTGCTCGTGCGCGACCGGCGGGGGCTCGAGGACGCCAGAAACGTCGACGTCGTGATCTTCGACAAGACGGGGACGCTCACCCTCGGCGAGCACCGGGTGGT